>NZ_CYIG01000013.1 GCF_001298675.1 Paenacidovorax caeni | reverse complement strand
CTTCTGGCCGGCGCTGCTGCTGGCGCCGCTGGCCGTGGGCCTGCTGGGCGCGGCGGTGGAGGTGCTGCTGCTGCGCCGCATCTACCGCGCACCCGAACTGCTGCAGCTGCTGGCCACCTTCGCCTTGGTGCTGGTGATCAAGGACGCGGCGCTGTGGCTCTGGGGGCCGGAGGAGCTGTTCGGCCCGCGCGCGCCGGGCCTGGAGGGCGCGGTGGACCTGCTGGGCCGGCGCTTTCCGGCCTACGACCTGTTCCTCATCGCCGTGGGGCCGCTGGTGCTGGTGCTGCTCACGCTGCTGCTCACGCGCACGCGCTGGGGCACGCTGGTGCGCGCCGCCACGCAGGACCGTGAGATGGTCGGTGCGCTGGGTGTGAACCAGGCCTGGCTGTTCACCAGCGTGTTCGCGCTGGGGGCCCTGCTGGCAGGCCTGGGCGGCGCGCTGCAGCTGCCGCGCGAGCCTGCCAGCCTGGAGCTGGACATGCTCACCATCGGCGCCGCCTTCGTGGTGGTGGTGGTGGGCGGCATGGGCTCGCTGCCCGGCGCCTTCGTTGCGGCGCTGGTGATTGCCGAGCTCAAGGCCGTGTGCATCTGGCTGGGTGTGGTCGAGGTCGCTGGGGTGGAGGTGGCCTTTCCCCGGCTCACGCTGGTGGTGGAGTTCCTGGTGATGGCGGCCGTGCTCATCTGGCGGCCCTGGGGCCTCATGGGCCGCCCGCAGGCCGTGGCGCGCGGCGTGGGCGCGCCCGAGGCGCCGCTGCGCCGGGCGGGGCAGGGTGCCTCGGCCGCCTGGTGCGCGTTGGTGCTGGCCCTGGCGCTGCTGCCGCTGGCGGTGGAGCCGGGCAGCTACGCCACCGTGTTGCTGACCGACATCGCGATTGCCGCGCTGTTCGCCGCCAGCCTGCATTGCATCCTGGGGCCGGGCGGGCTGCATTCGTTTGGCCATGCGGCGTACTTCGGCATGGGCGCGTACGGCGCGGCGCTGCTGGTGCGTTGGCTGGACTGGCCCATGGGCACGGCGCTGCTGCTGGGGCCGCTGGTGGCGGCGGCGGGCGCGCTGGTGTACGGCTGGTTCTGCGTGCGCCTGTCGGGCGTGTCGCTCACCATGCTCACGCTGGCGTTCGCACAGATCACCTGGGCCATTGCCTACCAGTGGGACGGGTTCACCGGCGGCAGCAACGGCATCACCGGCGTATGGCCGCCGCAGTGGGCCGCGCAGGGCGCGGGCTTCTATTGGTTGGTGCTGGCGCTGGCCGTGGCGGGCATTTACCTGCTGCGGCGCATGCTGTTTGCGCCGTTGGGCTGGGCGCTGCGCGCGGCGCGCGACTCGGCGCTGCGGGCCGACGCCATTGGCATCGACGTGCGCGGCGTGCAGTGGGCCGCCTTTGTGGTGGCGGGGCTGCTGGCCGGTCTGGCGGGGGCGCTGTACGTGTTCTCCAAGGGCAGCGTGGCGCCCGATGCCCTGGGCGTGTCGCGCTCGGTGGACGGGCTGGTGATGGTGCTGCTGGGTGGCATGCAGCAGCTGGCCGGGCCGGTGGTGGGTGCGGGCGTGTTCACCTGGCTGCACGACACCGTGGCGCGCAGTACCGACTACTGGCGCGCGCTGCTGGGCGGCATCATGCTGCTGCTGGTGCTGCTGTTTCCTCAAGGAATTTCGGGGTTTGCGCAGATGTGGCAAGCGCGAGTAGCTATCAAAAACAAAGCGCAGGAGGGCGCGCCATGAGCCTGCTGCAGGTCCAGGGGCTGCGCAAGTCCTTCGGCGGCGTGCAGGCCGTGCAGGGCGTGTCGTTCGCACTGCAGGCCGGCGAGTTGCTGGCGCTGATCGGCCCCAACGGCGCGGGCAAGAGCACCACCTTCAACCTGGTGGGCGGGCAGATCCTGCCCGATGCGGGGCGCGTGCTGCTGCAGGGGCAGGACATCACCGGCCTGGCGCCGCGCGCCGTCTGGCGGCGCGGCGTGGGGCGCACCTTCCAGATCGCGCAGACTTTTGCCAGCTTCACCGTGCTGCAGAACGTGCAGATGGCGCTGCTGTCGCACGACCGGCACGCCTGGCGCTGGTGGCGTCGTGCCGACGCGCACCGCCCGCAGGATGCCCTGGCGCTGCTGGAGCAGGTGGGCATGGCTGCCCAGGCGCAGCGCCCGTGCAGCGCGCTGGCCTACGGCGACGTCAAGCGCGTGGAGCTGGCCATGGCGCTGGCGCACGCCCCGGCGCTGCTGCTGATGGACGAGCCCACCGCCGGCATGGCACCGGCCGAGCGCCTGGCGCTCATGCAGCTGGTGCAGCGCATCGCGCGCGAACGGCACATGGGCGTGCTGTTCACCGAGCACAGCATGGACGTGGTCTTCGGCCTGGCCGACCGCGTGGCCGTGCTGGTGCGCGGCCAGCTGCTGGCCGAGGGCACGCCGCAGCAGATCCAGGACGACGCGCGGGTGCAGGCCGCCTACCTGGGTACGGGGCTGGCGCTGGAGTCGGCATGACGAATCAAAACGATAGCGCCTTGCGCTTGTCCAGCAAGGCTTTGGCAGAAAAAACACCCTTGCTGGAGGTGACGGACCTGCACGCCTGGTACGGCGCGGCCCACATCCTGCACGGCGTATCGCTGAGCGTGGGGCCCGGCGAAGTGGTGGCCCTGATGGGGCGCAACGGCGCGGGCAAATCCACCACGCTCAAGGGCATTGCCGGCCTGCTGGAGCGGCGCAGCGGGCGCATCGAATTCCTGGGCCAGCGCATCGACCGGCAGCCGCCGCACGCCATCGCGCGGCGCGGCCTGGGCTACGTGCCCGAGGACCGGCGCATCTTCACCGACCTCACGGTGCTGGAGAACCTGGAGGTCGGCCGCCAGAAGCCCCGCCACTGGCCCGACGGCACGCCCGCGCCGCTGTGGACGCCCGAGCGGCTGTTCACGCTGTTTCCCAACCTGGGTGAAATGCCCGACCGCCCCGGCGGGCGCATGAGCGGCGGCGAGCAGCAGATGCTGACCGTGGCGCGCACCCTCATGGGCCAGCCGCTGCTGGTGCTGCTGGACGAGCCCTCGGAGGGCGTGGCGCCGGTCATCGTGCAGCAAATGGCGCGCACCATCCGCGCGCTGAAGGCCCAGGGCATCGGCATCTTGCTGAGCGAGCAGAACCTGCCCTTCGCCGAGGCCGTGGCCGACCGCGCCTGCGTGCTGGAGCAGGGTCGCATCGTGTACAGCGCTGGCATGGCGCAGCTGGCGGGCGACGCCGCGGCGCGGCGGCAGTACCTGGGCGTGTAGCGGCCCAGGGGGCACGGCGCTGGGCGCCGGGCCGGGCGTTCAGTCCGGCGCGGCTCGCGCGCCGCTATTTAACGGCATTTAGGGCGCCAGCCCTTGCTGAGTAAGCGCTGCAAGCTATCAATAACGCAGCAAATCGGGCGGGGTGAGCAGGCCCGCCAGCGCCGGGTGCTCAGAAGGTTTCCCAGGCGTCGTCGTCGCGGCGTGCGGTCGCCGGGGCCACCGTAGGCGCTGGTGTGGCCGCCGGGCGGGTGCCGCCAGGGGGCGCGCTGCGGCGGCGGCTGGGGGCTTGGCCGCTGCGGCCTTTGCGGCCGGTACCGGCCGGCGCATGGGCGCGGGCGCGGCGGCGGACGTGGCCTGCACGCCATCAATGCGGAACACGCTCACCGCCTGGGCCAGTTGGCCGGCCTGCGCCTTGAGCGAGCCTGTGGCCGCAGTGGCTTGCTCCACCAGCGCGGCGTTTTGCTGCGTGACCTGGTCCATCTGCGTGATGGCCTGGTGCACCTGCTCGATGCCCGCGCTCTGCTCCTGGCTGGCGGCGGTGATCTCGGCCACCAGGTCGCTCACGCGCTGCACGCTCTGCACGATGGCGTCCATGGTGCGGCCGGCTGCCTCGACCTGGTGCGAGCCTTCCGCCACCTTGGCGACCGAGTCGCCGATCAGGCCCTTGATGTCCTTGGCGGCGGCCGCGCTGCGCTGCGCCAGCGCGCGCACTTCGCCAGCCACCACGGCAAAGCCCCGGCCTTGCTCGCCTGCGCGCGCCGCCTCCACGGCCGCGTTCAGCGCCAGGATGTTGGTCTGGAAAGCGATCGAGTCGATCACGCCGATGATGTCGGCGATCTTGTGGCTGCTGGCGTTGATGGCGCCCATGGTCTGCACCACGCCGGCCACCACCTGGCCGCCCTGCGTGGCCGTTTGCGCCGCGGAAGAGGCCAGCTGGTTGGCCTGGCGTGCGTTCTCGGCGTTCTGGCGCACGGTGCTGGTCAGTTGCTCCATCGAGGCGGCGGTTTCCTGCAGCGAACTGGCCTGCTGCTCGGTGCGCGAAGACAGGTCCTGGTTGCCTGCGTCGAGCTGGCTGGACGCCGTGGCGATGCCGTCGGTGCCCGAGCGCACGCGCGCCACCACCTGCGACAGGCTGGCATTCATCTCCTGCAGCGCCTGCAGGAGCTGGCCGGTCTCGTCGTGCGTGTCGACCTGCACGCGGCTGGTCAGGTCGTTGGCGGCCACGGCGCGCGCCACCTGCACGGCCTGCGCCAGCGGCTGTGTGATGCCGCGCGTGAGCCACCAGGCGCAGAGCGTGCCCGCTGCGACACCGAGGACGCCCAGCACGATCAGCCAGAGCCGGCTTTGCACGTAGGTGGCGTTGATGCCTTGCGCCGTGGCGTCGATGCTGGCGCGCTGCATGTCCAGCAGCTGCTGGATCAGCGCCACGTATTTGTCCGTGGCGGGCAGGTACACCTGGGTGAGCAGGCGCTCGGCTTCTTCCGCCTGGCCCGCGGCCTTGGCCTTCACGGCCTGGTCGCGCGAGGACAGGTAGGTCACGCGCGCCTTCTGGATGTCGGCCCACAGGGCCTTTTCCTCGTCGCTGGTGAGCAATGCCTCGATGCGCTTTTGCAGCTCGGCCGACTCGCGCGTGGAAGTGGCCGTGTCCGCCGCGAAGAACTGGCCGAGCGACGGGTCCGTGCTCTTGACGATGGCCGAGGTGCGCCGCGCCGCGCTGTACACGTAGCGGTACCAGTCGCTGATCATGCGCTCCACCGCCAGAGGCTGTTGCGTCATGTCGTTGGTGGCCAGCGCCACCGTCTGCAGGCGCCATACGCCGAAGGCCGTCATCAGGGCCATCAGCAGCAGGACGAGGGCAAAGCCACCACCGAGGCGGGTACCGATGCTGAGGTTTTTCATAAGGGTTCCTGGAAGGAGTCAGACAAGAGGGGGAAAGGGGCGATGGCGGGCATCACGCTGGCGCATTGCGCAGTGCGCGCCGGTACTGCACGGCCTCGGCCACATGGGCTGCGCCCACGGTCTCGCTCCCTGACAGATCGGCGATGGTGCGGGCGACCTTGAGGGCGCGGTGCGTGCTGCGCGCCGACCACGCCAGGCGTGCCGCGGCCGCCTGCAGGAAGCGCGCGGCCGCGTCATCCAGGGCGGCCATGTGCTCCAGCTCCTGGCCTTGCAGCGCCTGGTTGGCCTTGCCCTGGCGCCGTTGCGCGCGCTCGTGCGCGCGGGCTACGCGTTCGCGCACGGCGCTGCTGGGCTCGCCGGGCGGGGTGCCCAGCAGTTCTTCGGGCGGCAGCGCGGGCACTTCCACATGCAGGTCGATGCGGTCCAGCAGCGGCCCGCTGAGCTTGCCCTGGTAGCGCGCGATCTGGTCGGGCGTGCAGCGGCAGGCGCGCTGGGAGGACCCCGCAAAGCCGCAGGGGCAGGGGTTCATGGCAGCCACGAGCTGGAAGCGTGCGGGGAACTCGGCGCGCTGCGCCGCGCGCGCGATGGTGATGCGCCCGCTCTCCAGCGGTTCGCGCAGGGCCTCCAGGGCGCTGCGGGCGAATTCAGGGAACTCGTCCAGAAACAAAACGCCTTCGTGTGCCAGCGAGATCTCGCCGGGCCGCGGGGGCGATCCCCCGCCGACCAGGGCCACGGCGCTGCAGCTGTGGTGCGGGCTGGCGGTGATGCGCCGCATCCACTGCGCCGGCGTAAAGCGCCCCGCCAAACTCGCGATGGCCGCACTCTCCAGCGCCTGCTCCACCTGCATGGGCGGCAGCAGCCCGGCAAAGCGCTGCGCCAGCATCGACTTGCCCGCACCGGGTGGCCCCACCAGCAGCAGCCCATGGCCGCCGGCGGCGGCGATTTCCAGCGCACGCCGGGCGGCGGCCTGGCCCTTCACGTCGGCCAGGTCGGGGCCTGTGGCCTCGGGCGCCGGCGGGGCGGGCTGCTGGGCTTGCCAGCCGCCATTCTCACCAGCGTCGGGCGGCGTGCTGCCTGGGGGCAGGAACTGGCGCACCACGTCCAGCAGGTGCGCGGCGCCGTAGATGGCTGTGCCAGGCACCAGCGCGGCCTCCTGCGCGCTTTGCGGTGGCAGCACCAGGCGGGCGCCTTCCTGCTGGCGGCGCAGCGCCAGGGCCGTGGCCAGCGCACCGCGCACGGGGCGCAACTGGCCGGACAGCGACAGCTCGCCCGCGAACTCCCAGCCCTCGAGCCGGGCCGCATCGATCTGCCCGCTGGCCGCAAGGATGCCGAGTGCGATCGGCAGATCGAAGCGGCCCGAGTCCTTGGGCAGGTCTGCAGGGGCGAGGTTGACGGTGATTTTCTTGTTCGACGGGAACTCCAGCCCGGCGTTGAGCAGCGCCGAGCGCACGCGCTCGCGTGCCTCCTTCACTTCGACCTCGGCCAGGCCGACCAGCGTGAAGCTGGGCAGGCCGTTGGCCAGGTGCACTTCGACGGTGACCGCGGGTGCGGCCAGTCCCAGCAAGGCACGGCTTTGCACCAAAGCGAGACTCATGAAGGCTTCTCCCTGTAGGGCTGCACCAAAGCGGTGCGTTGTCGGAGTGTAGGGCCAGGGCGGGGCCGTTCGTCATGGTGCGCCCTGGTGCCTCGCATTTTGCGCGGTGCACGGGCCCGGCGCCAATTGGTGCTTGCAGGAGTGCAAAAACGATAGCTGCCAGCGCTTTCTGCATAAGCCTTTAATGCCAAAAACGTGCTCCATTCAGCATGCTTGGCATGGTCTGTGCTGAAGAGCTTGCGCAACAAGTTTTTACTACAGGAGTGACCATGAACCACGTATCCCTCAAGGCCCTGGGCGTCGCCCTGGTGGCTGCCGCCCCGCTGCTGGCCAGCGCACAACTGAGCGCCAACGTCAGCCTCACGACGAACTACAAGTTTCGTGGGCAGGACCAGGACGCCAGCCGCACCAAGGCGGTCAAGCCTGCGCTGCAGGGCGGCTTTGACTACGCCTTCGGCGACTCGGGCTGGTACGTGGGCAACTGGAACTCCAGCGTCGACTGGCTCAGCGGCAATTCGCTGGAGGTGGATTTCTACGGCGGCTACAAATTCAAGGCCGGCGATTTCGACCTCGATCTGGGCGCGCTCACCTATGTCTACCCTGGCAACAGCACGGGCAACACCACCGAGCTGTACGGCGCGGCCACCTACGGCCCGTTCACGGCCAAGTATTCGCACACCGTGTCGGAGGATTACTTCGGCTGGGCTGGCACGGGCGCCAAGGGCCGCAACACGGGCTACCTGAACCTGGCCTTTGCCCACGAGGTGCTGCCCAAAACCACGCTGAAGGCGGCGGTGGGCTACACGCGATTTGCCAGCGGCATCCGCGACCAGGGCGTGCCCAACTACGTGGACTACAGCGTGGGCGTAGGCTACGACTTCGGCGACGGCGTGTCGCTGGGCGCGGCGGTGGCGGGTGCCACCAAGAAGGACTTCTTCGGTGACGGCAACAAGGCGCGCCTGATCGTCACCCTGAGCAAGACCCTGTAAGGAGGATCCCGTCATGAAAATGGTGACTGCCATCATCAAGCCCTTCAAGCTCGACGAAGTGCGCGAAGCGCTCTCCGACATCGGCGTGCAGGGCATCACGGTGACCGAGGTCAAGGGTTTCGGCCGCCAGAAGGGCCACACCGAGCTGTACCGTGGCGCCGAGTACGTGGTCGATTTCCTGCCGAAGGTGAAGGTCGAGGCCGCGGTGGACGACGCGCTGGTCGAGCGCGTCATCGAAGCCATCGAGGGCGCCGCGCGCACCGGCAAGATCGGCGACGGCAAGATTTTCGTCTCCGCGCTGGAGCAGGTCATCCGCATCCGCACCGGCGAAACCGGCCAGGACGCGCTGTGATCGCCGCCCATTCCAGAACGCTAGAACACGAGGATTTGCCATGAAAAAACTGCTTGCCTCCCTGTTGCTGGGGCTTGGGCTGATGGCTTCGGTGCCGCTGGCCCTGGCCCAGGCGCCTGAGTCCGCCGCCGCGCCCAGCGCCGTGGCCGCACCGGCCGAAACGGCCGCCCCCGCCCCTGCCGCAGCCCCCCTGCAGGCGGCCGATGCCGTGCCCGCCGAGGCGGCACCGGCTGCGGCGCCCGCGCCTAAGCTCGACTCGGGCGACACCGCCTGGATGCTCACCTCCACGCTGCTGGTCATTCTCATGACCATTCCTGGCCTGGCACTGTTCTACGGCGGCCTGGCGCGCTCCAAGAACATGCTGTCCGTGCTGGTGCAGGTGTTTGTGGTCTTCTCGCTCATCAGCGTGCTGTGGGCCCTGTTCGGCTACAGCTTCACGTTCGGCGGCGAGGGGCTGTTCATCGGTGGCGCCGACAAGCTGTTCCTCAAGGGCATTGCGCCAGACACGCTCTCAGCCGTGCTGCCGACGATTCCCGAGTACGTGTTCGTGGCCTTCCAGGGCACGTTCGCGGCCATCACCGTGGCGCTGATTGTGGGCGCGTTCGCCGAGCGCATCCGCTTCTCCGCTGTGCTGATCTTCTCGGTGCTGTGGTTCGCCTTCAGCTACATCCCCATGGCGCACATGGTGTGGGGCGGTGGCCTGCTGGGCAAGGATGGTGCACTCGACTTCGCGGGTGGCACCGTGGTGCACATCAACGCCGGTATCGCCGCCCTGGTCGGCGCGTACATGGTGGGCAAGCGCATCGGCTACGGCAAGGAAGCCATGACGCCGCACAGCCTGACGCTGACCATGGTGGGCGCATCGCTGCTGTGGGTGGGCTGGTTCGGCTTCAACGCCGGCTCCGCTGGCGCGGCCAACGGCGCCGCTGGCCTGGCCTTCATCAACACCGTGCTGGCCACGGCGGCGGCCACCCTGTCGTGGCTGGCGGGTGAGGTGCTGCACAAGGGCAAGGCCTCGATGCTGGGCGCAGCTTCCGGCGCAGTGGCGGGCCTGGTGGCCGTGACACCGGCTGCGGGCTTCGTCGGCCCGATGGGCGCCATCGTCATGG
This sequence comes from Paenacidovorax caeni, assembly GCF_001298675.1. Classification (GTDB taxonomy): domain Bacteria; phylum Pseudomonadota; class Gammaproteobacteria; order Burkholderiales; family Burkholderiaceae_C; genus Paenacidovorax; species Paenacidovorax caeni. Next base: position 76,239 of record NZ_CYIG01000013.1, on the reverse strand, counting down.
GCCTGGTCGTTGGCCCGCTGTGCCTGTGGGGCGTGAGCGGACTCAAGCGCATGCTGGGTGCCGATGATGCGTTCGACGTGTTTGGCGTGCATGGCGTGGGCGGCATCGTCGGCGCCATCCTGACGGGCGTGTTCGCCGCCCCCAGCCTGGGTGGCACCGGTGGCTTGACGCCCGACACCTTCGCCATGGGTGCGCAGGTCTGGGTGCAGGTCAAGAGCGTGCTGGTCACGGTGGTCTGGTCGGGCGTGGTGGCATTCATTGCCTACAAGGCGGCTGACCTGCTCGTGGGCCTGCGCGTCTCCGAAGAGGCCGAGCGCGAGGGCCTGGATATCTCCTCGCACGGCGAGACGGCCTACACCCGCTGACACGGTTGCTCCTCGGTTAACGCGCCGCGATGGTTTCCATCCCGGCGCGTTTTTTTATGGCCCCCGGGCCGCCCCCAGGCAATAACGCCCCCTCTGGGGGCAGCGGCCAGGCGCGTGGGGGCAAGCGTGGGGGCTCTTCTAGCCCGTGGAGCCTGGCCCCTGCGGCTGCTTGCACACCACGCGGTCGCGCCCTTGCTCCTTGGCCTGGTAAAGCGCCATGTCAGCCAGTCGCAGCGCATCCTCGATGCCTTCGCCGGGCTGGGGCTGCAGGTAGGCCAGCCCGATGCTGATGCTGACGCGCGGCGAGGCATCCGAGGCCGCATGTGGCAGATCCAGCGCCGCGACGCCGGCGCGCACCCGTTCCAGGAGCGCTTGCATGTCCTGCGCGCTCAGGTCGTACCACAGGCCCACGAACTCCTCGCCGCCATAGCGGGCCACGATGTCCAGCGGACGGCGTGCGTGCTGGCCCAGTACCTGGGCCACCTGGCGCAGCGTTTCGTCGCCCGCGGCGTGGCCGTAATGGTCGTTGTAGCGCTTGAAGTAATCGACATCCATCATCGCCACGCCCACCGCATGTTTTTCGCGCTGGGCCTGCCGCCAGGTGCTTGCGGCCCGGGCGCTGAAGGCGCGGCGGTTGAGCAGTCCGGTCAGGAAGTCCTTCTCCGCCATCTCCTGCAGCCGCCTTTGCGACAGGAAGTGCTGGCGCACGGCGTACTCCAGGAAGTAGCAGCCCGCAGTGCCGATGAGGTTGGCCGAGCCCACGAAGAAGGCGTTGTACAGCAGCACATGGCCAGGCGTGCCGGCAAGCATCTCCATGCCCAGGTAGGCTACGAACGTGACCCAGCCGCAGAGCATGGCCGGCATGAAGCGCAGGCCGGTGAGGAAGTAGACCGCGAAGATGACGAGGATGATGCCTTCGTAGGGCAAGGGAAAGGCGTGTGCGCGCGCCACCCCGATGATGCCGACCACCCCCAGCCCGCAAACCAGCGACGCCGCGCTGGCGGTCCACTGCAGCCAGGGGCGCAGCCGGGGCAGGTAGGTGGCGAATCCGGCCAGGGCCAGCGTGGGCATGATCAAGCCCAGGCGCAGCGCCAGCACCTGGGTGCGCACGGGCTCGGGCAGGCTGATGGCGTCAAGCAGTGCAAAAAGCAAGAACACCGCTGCCGCCACCAGCAGCGACCAGCGCATGCGCGCCAGGAACGCATCGGCGTGGTAGCGCCGGAACATGTGCTCCAGCCCATCGGCAAATCGCAGCTGCCGCATGCCGGGGGCTTGCTCGGGCGGGGTGTCGTCCACTGGTTTCCAGTCTCCAAGGGGTGGTCGTTTTGATGGCTGTCCGCGCTTGCCCCATCAGCGCTGCGGCGCATTATGGGAGGCCGCTGCGGCGGCCCGTACCCGGCTTGCCCCGGGGTTGACGTGGCGCAAGCTGTCGTGTCTGCCCCTCCTGGTCCTAGGTGCGCTGCGCAGGCGCTACGATCCTGCCCATGGATTCCGCCCTTGCACAGACCCAGGAGCGCGTGCGCGCTGCCCTTGCCGACCAAACCCCGCTGCGCGTGCGCGGTGGCGACACCAAGCATTTTCACGGCGCGCGCCCCCTGGCGGGGCAGCCGCTCGATACCCGCGCGCTCACCGGCATCGTGGCTTACGAGCCGAGCGAGCTGGTCGTCACGGCGCGCGCGGGCACGCCGTTGGCCGAGCTGGAGGCCCTGCTGGCCGCCCACGGCCAGTGCCTGCCTTTCGAGCCGCCGCATTACGTCAGCGGCGCCACTGTGGGGGGCATGGTGGCAGCGGGGCTGTCGGGCCCGGCGCGCGCCAGCGTGGGCGCCGTGCGCGACTACGTGCTGGGCGTGGAGCTCATCAATGGCCGGGCGGAGCTGCTGCGCTTCGGCGGCCAAGTTATGAAGAACGTGGCGGGCTACGACGTTTCGCGCCTTATGGCCGGCAGCTGGGGGCGGCTCGGGGTGCTGACCGAGGTCAGCCTCAAGGTCCTGCCCGTGGCGCCGGCCGAGGCCACGCTGCGCTTTGCCTGCACGCAGGCCGAGGCGCTGGCACGCCTGAACGCCTGGTGTGGCCAGCCGCTGCCGCTCAATGCCAGCTGCTGGGTCGAGGAGGGCGGGCAGGGCACGCTGTACCTGCGCCTGCGCGGCGCCCAGGCGGCGGTGCAGGCCGCCTGCCGCACCCTGGGCGGCGAGCGGCAGGACGGCACAGCCGCCGCCGACTGGCAGGCCTGCCGCGACCAGCGCCTGCCCTGGTTCGCGCAGCGCGCCCCGGGCCAGGCGCTGTGGCGCCTGTCGGTGCCCGATACCGCCGGCGTGCTGGCGCTGCCGGAGGGCGTGGGTGCGCCGCTGGTCGAGTGGCACGGCGCGCTGCGCTGGGTGCAGGCGCCGCCCGCGTACGGCCCGGCGCTGCATGCAGCGGCGGTTGCCATGGGGGGCAGTGCTATGCTTTTCAGAGCTTCTGGCGCTGATGAAAAGGGCGCTGGTGGCCATTTTGATCCGCAAGATCCTGCCGCTGCCGCCGTCCAGGCGCGGGTGCTTCAGGCGTTCGATCCGCACGGCATCTTCTGCTGATATGCGCCTGTTGCGCCATCTCATGGGCTCCCGCCGCACGGTGGCCAGCAACCGCACCCTGGGCCTGCTCCTGGCCTTCAACGCCGGGGCGGTGAATGCGGGGGGCTTTCTCGTGGTGCACATCTACACCTCGCACATGACGGGCATCGTCGCCATGCTGGCCGACAACTTCGTGCTCGGCAACATGAAGCTGGTGCTCGGCGCCCTGGGGGCGCTGTGGGCCTTCATGTCGGGCGCGGGTACCACCGCCATCATGGTCAACTGGGCGCGCCACCGGCGCCTGCGCAGCACCTACGCGCTGCCGCTGCTGGTCGAGGCCGTGCTGCTGCTTCTGTTCGGCCTGGTGGGCGCCATCACGCTGAGCTGGCCCACGCCGTTCGCCGTGCCGCTGGCCGTGCTGCTGCTGGCTTTCCTGATGGGGCTGCAGAACGCCGTGGTGGCCAAGATGTCGTCGGCGCAAATACGCACGACGCACGTGACCGGCACCGTCACCGACCTGGGCATCGAGATGGGCAAGGCGCTGTACTGGAACCGCAGCGGCGCCCCGCCCGAGCGCCAGGTGCATGCCAACCGCCAGCGCTTGGCGCTGCACGCCGGGCTGCTGGGCATGTTTCTGGCGGGCGGGCTGCTGGGCGCGGCTGGCTTCAAATACCTGGGCTTTATCTGCGTGGTGCCGCTGGCGCTGGCGCTGCTGCTGCTGGCGTTGCCGCCGCTGTGGTCCGACCGCCAGCACCTGCGCCTGGCCTGGCAGCAGTGGCGCCAGCGCCATGGTCGCAACGACATGCCGCCCCGCCTGCCCCCGCACTTGGACTGAGAACGACCCCATGCAAACCCAACTTGCCCCCGCCTACCGCGACACGCCCGAGGGCCAGGAGGCCGAAGCCATCCTGCGCAAATGCGTGCACTGCGGCTTCTGCACCGCCACTTGCCCCACCTACCAGCTCCTGGGCGACGAGCTGGACGGGCCGCGCGGCCGCATTTACCTCATCAAGCAGGTGCTGGAGGGCCAGGCGCCCACGCGCAAGACGCAGCTGCACCTGGACCGCTGCCTGACCTGCCGCAACTGCGAGAGCACCTGCCCCAGCGGCGTGCAGTACGGCCATCTGGTGGACATCGGCCGCAAGCTCGTGGATGCCCGGGTGCCGCGCCCGCTCGGCGAGCGCGCCGCGCGCTGGGCGCTGCAGGAGGGCATCAACTCCCCGTTGTTCGCTCCGGCCATGCGGCTGGGCCAGGCTGTACGCGGTGCTTTGCCCGATGCCGTGCGCGCCAAGGTGCCTGCGCAGCGCCCACGCCGCGCGCTGCCGCAGCGCGCGCACGCGCGCCGGGTGCTGCTGCTGGCCGGCTGCGTGCAGCCATCGATGGCGCCCCAGATCCACGACGCCACGCTGCGCGTGCTGGACGCTGCGGGCATAACCGGCGTGGTGGCGCCCGAGGCCGGGTGCTGCGGCGCGGTGCGCTTTCACCTGAACGACCAGGAGGGTGGGCTGGCGCAAATGCGCGCCAACATCGACGCCTGGTGGCCGCTGGTCGACGGCAGCGCGAAGGAGGGGGCGGTCGAGGCCCTTGTGATGAACGCCTCGGGCTGCGGTGCCACGGTCAAGGACTACGGCCACCTGTTGCGCCACGACGCCGCGTACGCCGCCAAGGCCGCACGCATCAGCGCGCTCACGCGCGACCTCTCGGAGCTGCTGCCCGCGCTGGTGCCCGCGCTGCGTGGCCGCCTGGCGAACCTGCCCCGTGGCCCCGTGGCCTACCACCCGCCGTGCACGCTGCAGCATGGCCAGAAGCTGCGCGGCGGTGTGGAGCAGCACCTGCGTGCGCTCGGCTTCGATGTGCAGCTACCGCAGGAGTCGCACCTGTGCTGTGGCTCGGCTGGCACCTACTCGGTGCTGCAGGCGCCGCTGTCGCAGCAGCTGCGCACGCGCAAGCTCGGCCACCTCGACGCACTTGCGCCCGTTGTGATCGCCAGCGCCAACGTCGGCTGCATCACGCACCTGCAGGGCGGCACGCCGGTGCCGGTGCGCCACTGGGTCGAACTGCTCGACGAGGCGCTGCAGGCCGTTTGAGTGCTATGTAAAAAGAAGCTGCTGGCGCTTTCCCCGTAAGGCTTAGAGCCCTATTTGGCTTGAATTTCCTGGGCCCAGGCGCACAGCGCGGCCTCGGGCAGCGGGCGGCTGAAGTAGTAGCCCTGGAAGATGTCGCAGCCGGCGTGCGCCAGGCGCGTGAGCTGGGTCTCGGTCTCCACCCCTTCGGCCAGCACGCGCAGGTCGAGCTGGTGCGCCATGGCCACGATGGCGTCGATCAGCACCGCCGGGCGCTTGCCGGGGCCCGACTGATCGGGTGCGTCGATGTCCATGACGAAAGAGCGGTCGATCTTCAGCGTGTCGATGGGCAGGCGCTTGAGGTAGGCCAGGCTGGAGTAGCCCGTGCCAAAGTCGTCCAGCGCGAAGCGCACGCCGTGGCGGCGCAGCAGCTCCATTTTTTCCAGCGTGGCCTCCAGGTCGTCGGCCACCACGCTTTCGGTCAATTCCAGCTCCAGCGACAGGGCGTCGATGCCGGTGCGCGCCAGCACGTCCTCGATGCGGGCGATGAAGTCCGGCTCGCGGAATTGGCGCGGGCTGACGTTCACGGCCATGGACAGGGTGCTGGCCCAGGGCTGCAGCGCGGGATCTCTCTGCCAGCGCTCCAGGCAGCTCGCGGCTTCTTCCAGCACCCAGTTGCCCAGCGGCACGATCAGGCCGCTGGCCTCGGCCTCGGCGATGAAGGCGCCGGGCGGTATCAGGCCGCGTGCCGGGTGCTGCCAGCGCACCAGTGCTTCCACGCCCAGGAGCTGGCCCTGCGCATCCACCTGCGGCTGGTAGTGCAGCAGCAGTTGCTGCTGCGCCGCGTCGCGCGGCGTCTGCAGCGCGCGGCGCAGGTCATTGCGCAGCCCCAGGCGGGCGCTGGCGGCCTCCTGCAGCGCGTGGGCGAAGAAGCGCACGCGGCTGTCGCCTGCCTGCTTGGCCAGGTGCATGGCGGTTTCTGCTTCGCGCAGCAGCTCGGGCGGATCGCGGCTGTCGTTGGGAATCATCACCAGGCCCGCGCCGGCGCTCAGGTGCAGCACCTGGTCGCTGACCTCGACCGGCTCGCCGATGGCCGCAATCAGCCGCTCGACGCTGCGCGCCGCCTGCGTGGAGGCCGCTTCCAGGCTGCCCTCCAGGTTCGTGAGCAGCAGCGCGAAGGTGTCGCCATCCACGCGCGCCAGCGTCTGGCCCTGCTCCAGGAGCGCGCTCAGGCGCCGTGCCATGGCGCGCAGCACCGCATCGCCCGCAGCCATGCCCAGGGAGTCATTCACCGCCTGGAAGGCGTTGAGGTTCAGCGCCGCCAGCGCGGCGCGGCGCGGGTGGCGCTCCACCTCGGCCAGCTCCTGCGCCACCTGCTCCAGCAGCAGGCGGCGGTTGCACAGGCCGGTGAGCGCGTCGAAGTGCGCGAGCTGGCGGATCTCGGCCTCGGCCGCCAGGCGTTCACGGATGTCGCGTACGGCCACGGCGCGCACCGTGCGCCCGTTCATGCTGCGCTGTTGCACGCTGCACTCGCAGGGAATCTGCGTGCCCTGCGCGTTCACCAGATCCACTTCCCAGATGCCCTGGATACCGCGCTCGGTGCGCTGGCGTGTGATTTCCAGCGCATGCGGGGCGACCCATGACAGCATGGTGCTGCCCACCAGCCCGCCCGGCGCCACGCCCATCAGCCGGTCGGCGGCGGCGTTGGCGTCAAGAATCTGCCCGTTCTCGTGCAGGATGATGGCCTCGAAGGCCGCATCCGAGAGCTGGCGGTAGCGTGCTTCGCTCTCGCCCAGCGCCTGCGTGCTGGCCTGCAGCTCTTGGGCCATGCGCGCCAGGGCGGTGCCCAGTTCCTCGAATTCGCCCCGCCCGCGCCATTGCGGCAGGGCCGAGAAGTCGCCCGCGCCGATGCGGGCCATGCCCGCGCGCAGGGCTGCCACGGGCCGCAGGATGCCCCATTGCGCCATCCCTATCAGCCCGAGCGCCGCCAGCGCCACCACGATGGCGAACACCAGGGCCTGCTGGCGCACCCGCGCCCAGGCCCGGGCGTCGATGGGCCGCAGGTCGTAGTCGATGGCGAGTACGCCCTGGCGGCTGGTGCGGATCTCCCCGGGGCGCAGTGCCAGGGCCACCGGCGCCATGGCAGAGAGCGTGTGTTGCTTTGTGTCCAGGCGCAGGGTCTCGCGCCGTGCCTGGCGCATCTGCGCAGCTTCCTCGGCGGAATAGCCGGGCAGCACGGCCGCCGCGTCTTGCCCGCGCCAGGCGAAGCGCGTGGCGGCCAGCACCACGCCGGCATCGTCGACCAGCGCGGCGTGCGTGATGGCGGGGTTCAGCCCCAGCTCGGACAGCGTGCCGTCGAGGCCGCTGCCGTCACCGCGCCGCAGCACGGCCTCCAGGCTGCGCTGGGTGCGCAACAACTCTTCGTGGGCCGTCTGGTCAGCGAAACGCTGCAGGGCCTGCGTGTGGTTGTGCTGCTCCAACCCGAGCAGGATCAGGAAGATCAGCGTGCTGGCCGCGACCAGCACCAGGGGCAGCCACAGCCGCAGGCGGAAGGCGCGCAGGGTGGGTTGCGTCATGGTTGCATCTCCCGCACGAAGCGAGCATCCACCAGGCCTGTGGTGTCAGGGATGCGCGCCAGCAGGCCGTGCTGGTGCATGGTCTGCGCCAACTGCTGCGCGGTGCGCACCAGGCCTGGGGATGCGCCGTCGAGCAGGGCCCGGTTGCCGGTGGCATTGGGCAGCACCATGCCGTTGAGCGCGGCGGCCATGTCGGCGCTGGCAACGCCGGGGCGCTGTGCCATGCGCGCCAGGGCATCGTCACGGTGCTCGGCCAGGTAGGCCAGGGCGCGCCGCTGGCCGTCGAGCAACTGGGCGATGCGCCGGGCGCAGCACTGCAGGGCCTCGTCGCGCGCCACCAGCACATCGACAATCTCGCCAGGCAGCGCGCGGCTGTCAAAGACCGTGACGCCGCCCTCGTTGAGCAGCGTCTGGCGTACAGGGTCGAAAGTCACCACCGCGTCCACGCGGCGGCCGTGCCAGGCGCTCAGGTGCTCGTCCAGCGGCAGCGGCACCACGCTGACATCGCTGGCCTGCATGCCGGCTTGCTCCAGTGCGGCCTGGAGCATGTAGGCCCCGACGGCGGTTTGCTCCACGCCGATGCGCTGCCCGCGCAAGTCCGCCAGGCGCCTGATGCCCGGGCGCGCGATGATGGCGTCGGCACCCGCCGAGACGTTCATCACCCAGATGATGCGCAGCGGCAAGCCCTCCTGTACCAGGGTCAGGGCTTCGTCGAGCGTCACGCCCGCGAGATCCAGCTTGCCCACGCGCAGCGCGTCCATGGCTTGCGTGGTCGAGCCCAGCTCTACCAGGCGCAGCGGCAACCTGTCGTGGTAGCCCAGGCTGCGTGCCAGGTACAGGGGTTCGTAGCCGATCCAGGTGTTTGTGCCCACCATGAGCGGCGGTGTGTAGTGCGGGCCGCAGCCCGCGAGCAGCCCCACGCACGCCAGCAGGGCGAGCTGCAGCAGGCGGAGGAAGCGGCTGCTTCGGGTTGAAGATGCGCGTGCACGTTCCATGGACGGGGCTTTCGGGAGTCTGGCTGCAACATTATGAGCAGTAGGGATTTTCAGGCCTGACCTTCGCGCGGAACTGACATGGGGCGGGCGCGCCGAAATCTGGGATGATGGCGGGCTTCCCTCCTTGCCGAGCCGTCAGGCCTTGCCGCCGGCTCCCTGCGATTTGCCATGACAACCGATTCTGCGCCCGCCACCCCCACTCCCGCTACCGCGCCCGCTGCGCAGGAGCCGGCCCTCCCTGGCCGCAACCGCCGTGGCGGCCAACGCCGCCGTTCGCAGCAGGCCAGCGCGCCCGGCGCTGCCGCTCCAGCGTCTGCCCTGGCCGCCGTCAAAGGCCCGCGCACGCATCCGCTGCTGGAGCAGCTGGCCGCCTGGTATCCGCGCCTGTTCGGCGCCGAGCCGTTGCCGCTCAAGCGCGGCATCTTCGAGGATCTGCTCGCCGCGCATCCCGAGGCACTGGAGCGTGACCAGCTCAAGCAGGCGCTGGCCCTGCATGCGCGCTCCACACGCTACCTGACGGTGGTTGCCGGCGGGCAGCAGCGCCATGATCTGCAAGGCGTGCCCGTGGAGGCGCTGGCACCGGAGCATGTGCACCATGCGCTGCTTGAGGTGTTCCGCCGCCGCCAGCAGCGCGTGCAGGAAGACCTGACGCCCAAGCTGCGCCAGCGCATCGTGAAGGCGTTCGAGGCGTCGGGCTTGACGCGCGAAGAGTACGCCGAGCGCGTGCGTGGCCGCGACGACAAGGCCAACGCCTTGCTCGACGAGGCGCTGGCCGAAGCTGCCGCCCGCGCGGCGCGCGACGAGGCGCTGCTGCGCGCCTTTGAGGCCAGTGGCCAGCCCGAGGCGGCCTTCGCCGACATGTACGGACTGCCCGTGCGCCAGGCGGCCGACACGCTGGCGCGTGCGCGCCAGCGCCGTGCAGCCGGCGGCGCCTGAGGTGGTGTAAGCCACGCCCGGCGTGGGGCCGGGCCAACCGGGACGCGGTAGGCGCAGTCCCGGGTGCGGCGCGGGCGCCGGTCAGCGGGCCAGCGCGGCCTCAATGTCGCTGGCGAGCTTTTGCGGCGCGTCCTGCGGTGCGTAGCGGCGGATCACCTGCCCATCGCGCCCGACGAGGAACTTGGTGAAATTCCATTTGATGGCCTTGCTGCCGAGCAGCCCCGGCGCTTCGGCCGTGAGCCAGCGGTACAGCGGCGTGGCCTCGGGGCCGTTCACGTCGATCTTGGCCATCATCGGAAAGCTCACGCCGTAGTTGCGCTGGCAGAAGCGGGCGATTTCCTCGTTCGAGCCCGGGTCCTGGCGGCCGAACTGGTTGCACGGAAAGCCCAGCACGGCCAGACCTTGGTCGGCGTACCGTTGGTGCAGTTCCTCCAGCCCCGCGAACTGTGGCGTGAAGCCGCAGGCGCTGGCGGTGTTGACGATGAGCAGCACCTTGCCGCGGTACTGCGACAGGGGCACGGGCGGGCCGCTCATGGGCTGGGCTTCGAAGTCGTACAGGGGGGTCATGGCATCGCGGCAGGAAGGGGCGCCCATGGTACGCCGGATGGCTCAACGGCGCAGCGCCGCCAGCAGCGAAGCCAGCATGATCAGTGCCCCGCCCGCCAGCGTGCGCGGCGCCAGGTCGGCCGAGGCCAGCAGCCACGACGACAGGCTGGCGAACAGCACTTCCGACTGCATCACCACCGACGTGGTGCTGGTGGGCAGGCGCGCCGCGCCGTACTGCAGCGCCCAGTTGCCGAACATGAGCACCACCGCCATCGCCAGCGCCACGCCGGCCCACAGCGGGTGCCATGCCGGGAACGCTGGCACCAGGCCCAGGGTGAGGCCTGCGGCCGCACTGGCCACGCCCATGGCCATGCAGCCGGTGAACATGGCGAGCATGCGCGCCGGGCCCGGCGCCTCGCGCAGGCGGCGCAGCTGCACGTTGGTCAGCGCGAAGGTGAAGCCCCCCAGCAGTGCCAGGGCATCGGCCAGGCCCAGCCCCGAGGCCAGGCGGCGTGCGCCGCCCTCGGCGGGCCACAGCACCAGCAGCACCCCGGCAAAGGCCAGTGCCAGCCGCAGCAGCGCGGTCGGCGTGGGGCGCTCGCCCAGCACGCGCCAGGCCAGCAGCACGGCCCAGGCGGGCATGAGGTAGAACAGCAGCACCACGCGCACCACGTCGCCCACGGTCACGGCCCAGTTGAAGGCCACGTTGGTCACGCCCGAGCACAGCGCCAGCAGCCACAGCCCGGGGTGGCGCAGCAACTGGCCCAGCGTGGCGGGGCGCAGTGCCAGCAGGCCGGCTGAGACCAGGCTGTACATCAGTGCCGTCGCCCACAGCGGGTGCAACCCCGCGCCGTGCATGGCGCGAAACGGCCACCACGACACCCCCCAGAAGAAGGCATTGCACAAGAGGGCGAGAATTGGCAGTAAATAAGGCATGAAAAATGCCACCAGCGCTTGCCAGGCAAGCGCTAGCAGCTATCAAAAAAGAAGTTCAGTGGTCGTCGCGCCGGGCGATGCCCAGCAGGCGCGCCATTTCCTTGCGGTGGCAGCGCGTGTTGTGGGCCATCCAGCGGCCAATGAGCCACATGGTGCCGGCCACCAGCAGGCCAAAGGCGGTGATGGCGCCAAAAGCCGACAGCCCCAGGCTGCTGGAGAGGCTGTAGAACGCCCCCATGCCGAGGATGGCAGCCTGTTCGTTGAAGTTCTGCACCGCGATGGAGCGCCCGGCGCCCATGAGGTTGTGGCCACGGTGCTGCAGCAGCGCGTTCATGGGCACCACCAGGAAGCCGCCCAGCCCGCCCAGCAGGATGAGAAAGGGCACGGCCAGCGCCAGCTGGTGGATGAAGATCATGCCCACCAGCAGGATGCCCATGGCGATGCCCAGCGGAATCACCCGCGTGGCCTTGTTCAGCCGCATGCGCAGCGAGGCCCATACCGCCCCCGCTGCCGTGCCAATGGCAACCACGCCGACCAGCGCCGAGGCCTGCGTCGTGCCATAGCCCAGCGCGGCGGCGGCCCAGGCCAGCACGATGTAGCGCAGGTTGCCCGAAACACCCCAGAACAGCGTGGTGGTGGCCAGCGAGATCTGGCCCAGCTTGTCGCGCCACAGGCGCTGGTTGCAGCTCCAGAAGTCGCGCAGCAGCGCCACGACGTGGCGCGGCATGGGGCGCATGGTCACGCCGGTGTGCGGAATGCGCAGGTTGAACGCCGCAGCCAGCGCGTACACCGGAATGAGCGTCAGGATGGCGGCCTCTGCGGGCAGCCCGATGCCCAGATCGACCCCGGGCAGGTCGAAGTCCAGCAGCACGCCCGAAATGTGCGGCGCCACCAGTTGCCCGCCCAGCAGCACGCCGAGGATGATGGAGGTGATGGTCAGCCCTTCGATCCAGCCGTTGGCCTTGACCAGCTGCGAGGCCGGCAGCAGCTCGGTGAGGATGCCGTACTTGGCCGGCGAATACGCCGCTGCGCCCAGGCCCACCACGGCGTAGGCCAGCAGCGGGTGCGAACCCCACAGCATCATGAGACAGCCCAGCACCTTGATGGCGTTGCTGATGAGCATCACCCGCCCTTTGGGCAGGGCGTCGGCAAAGGCGCCAACAAAGGGCGCCAGCAGCACATAGAACAGCGCGAACATGGGCACCAGGGCGGCGCGCTCCCACTCTGGTGCACCATTGGAGCGCAGCAGTTCGACGGCGGCGACGAAGAGGGCATTGTCGGCCAGCGAGCTGAAGAACTGCGCCGACATGATGGTGTAGAAACCGCGCTTCATCGAGAGAGTGGGAGGGGCATCAGCGGCGCTAATGCCCGGCGTGAAAGGGGGCCCTGGCAGGAGATGGGCGGTTATATCACGCGCCCGGCGCACGCCTGCCATGGCGCGGTGCCAGAATGCGCCTTCCGCCGTTGCCACGGTTTTCGCTCCCTTAAGCCATGCCGCGCCCGATTCTTGCCACCATTCACCCCCCGGCCTTGCACCACAACCTTTCACGCACGCGCGCCGCGGCGCCCGACGCCAAGGTCTGGGCCGTGGTCAAGGCCAACGCCTACGGGCATGGCATTGAGCGCGTGTATGAGGGGCTGCGCGGCGCCGACGGCTTCGCCATGCTCGACCTGGCCGAGGCCGAGCGTTTGCGTGCCCTGGGCTGGCGCGGGCCGCTGCTGCTGCTGGAGGGTGTGTTCGAGCCGCGCGACCTGGAGCTGTGCTCGCGCCTTGGCATCTGGCATGCCGTGCATTGCGATGAGCAGATCGACTGGCTGGCCGCGCACAAGACGCAGGTGCCGCACCGGGTATTCCTCAAGATGAACACGGGCATGAACCGGCTGGGTTTCACCCCCGCACGCTACCGTGGCGCCTGGGCGCGGCTGTCGGCGCTGCCGCAGGTCGATGAAATCTCGCACATGACGCATTTCTCCGACGCCGACGGCCCGCGCGGCATCGGGCACCAGCTCGCGGTGTTCCATGCCACCACGCAGGACCTGCCGGGCGAGCGCAGCATCAGCAACAGCGCTGCCACGCTGCGCCAGGGCAGTGACGCGCAGGTGCGCTGTGACTGGGTGCGCGCCGGCATCATGCTCTACGGCAGCGCGCCCGACCACCCGCAGCACCAGGCCAGCGACTGGGCGCTGCAGCCCGCCATGACGCTTTCCACCCGTCTGCTCGCCACCCAGCAGCTGCAGCCCGGTGACACCGTGGGCTACGGCTCGCGTTTTCGTGCCGATGCCCCGATGCTGATCGGCGTGGCAGCCTGCGGCTACGCCGATGGCTACCCGCGCCATGCCGATACCGGCACGCCGGTGCTGGTGAGCGGCGTGCGCACCCGCCTGGTGGGGCGCGTGAGCATGGACATGCTGACCGTGGACCTCACGCCCGTGGTGCAGGCCGGGCTGCCCGTGGGTATGGGCAGCGAGGTCACGCTGTGGGGCCGCGCCAGCAGCGGCGCGCAGCTGTCCATCGACGAGGTGGCGCAGGCCGCAGGCACCGTGGGCTACGAGCTGATGTGCGCCGTGGCGCCGCGCGTGAACGTGGTGGTGGCCGACTGACACGCCAGGCCGCCTGGCGGCCTGCCGCGCGCGGTGTGAATGCCCCTACTTGCTTCGTGCCCTTTGCTTGAGATATCTCAAGAGGCCTTTGACGCGCGGCAAGAACAATGGGACATCTCTCCCACCTAGAAAGGAAACCACGATGTCCCGCTTCACCGCTCCTCGCCTTGTTCTGGGTGCGCTCAGCGTTGCTGCGCTGCTGGCCACCGGCGCCGTGCAGGCCAAGGACGCCGAGCCCGTTTCCCCCATCCCCGCTGCCAAGGTCACCAACCCGGGCAAGGTGGAGTTGGGCAAGAAGCTGTTCTTTGACCCGCGCCTGTCGCGATCCGGCTTCATCTCGTGCAACTCGTGCCACAACCTGAGCATGGGCGGCTCGGACAACCTCAAGACCTCCATCGGCGACAAGTGGCAAAAAGGCCCGATCAACTCGCCCACGGTGCTCAACTCCAGCCTCAACGTGGCCCAGTTCTGGGACGGCCGCGCCAAGGACCTGAAGGAGCAGGCGGGCGGCCCGATCGCCAACCCCGGTGAAATGGCCTTCACGCACGATCTGGCTGTCGATCTGCTGACCTCGATTCCGCAGTACGTGGCCGAGTTCAAGAAGGTGTTCGGCCACGACAAGCTGACGATTGACGAAGTGACCCAGGCCATTGCCGCGTTCGAAGAGACGCTGGTGACGCCCAACGCGCGCTTTGACAAGTGGCTCAAGGGCGACAAGAAGGCCATCAACGCGCAGGAACTGCGCGGCTACCAGCTGTTCAAGAGCAGCGGCTGCGTGGCCTGCCACAACGGCCCGAACCTGGGCGGCACCTCGTTCCAGAAGATGGGCCTGGTCGAGGCCTACAAGACGGACAACCCGGCCGAAGGCCGCTCCGCCGTCACTGGCAACGACGCCGAGCGCTTCAACTTCAAGGTGCCGACGCTGCGTAACGTCGAGCTGACCTACCCCTACTTCCACGACGGCGCGGCCGACACGCTGACCCAGGCCGTGGACACCATGGGCCGCTTGCAGCTGGGCAAGAAGTTCACGCCCGAGGAGAACGCCGACATCGTCGCCTTCCTGAAGACGCTGACGGGCGACCAGCCCAAGTTCACGCTGCCCATCCTGCCGCCCTCGAGCGACAAGACCAAGCGGCCCCAGCCTTTCGAGTGATTCAGGGCGCACCCCGGCGCCGGGGTGCTATTTGAATGAGAGCTGCTGGCGCTTGTCTGGTACGGAGTTTCAATCGATTTCGTATTGAAATACCCACCAGGCAAGCGCTGGCAGCTCCTTTTTTATGAGCGCCTGGCAGCGGGTAGGATCGGCCGCCATGGCCAAAGACAAGACCCTTTACACCTGCACCGAATGCGGCGCCACCAGCCCGCGCTGGCTGGGCAAATGCCCGGGCTGCGGCGCCTGGAACACGCTGCTGGAAACCGTGGCCGAGGCCAGCGGCGGCGGCAAGAACCGCATGAGCGCCGCCGGCGGCCAGTACGCCGGGCTGGCGCAGGCCCAGGCGGTGATGCCGCTGGCCGCCATCGAGGCCACCGACGTGGCGCGCACACCCAGTGGCATCGAGGAGCTCGACCGCGTGCTTGGCGGCGGCGTGGTGGAAGGCGGCGTGGTGCTCATCGGCGGCGACCCGGGCATCGGCAAATCCACGCTGCTGCTGCAGGCCATGGACGCGCTGCACCGCGTGGGCCTGCCCACGCTGTACGTGACGGGCGAAGAAAGTGGCGCGCAGGTGGCGCTGCGCTCGCGCCGCCTCGGGCTGGAGGCCAGCCAGGTGAACGTACTGGCCGAGATCCAGCTGGAGAAAATCCTCGCCACCGTCGAGGCCACGCAGCCCGCGGTGTGCGTGATCGACTCGATTCAGACCATCTATTCGGACCAGCTCACCAGCGCCCCCGGCAGCGTGGCCCAGGTGCGCGAGTGCGCGGCGCACCTCACGCGCATGGCCAAGGCCACGGGCATCGCCGTCATCCTGGTGGGCCACGTGACCAAGGAGGGCGCACTGGCCGGCCCGCGCGTGCTGGAGCACATGGTGGACACGGTGCTGTACTTCGAGGGCGACACGCACAGCAGCTACCGCCTGGTGCGCGCCATCAAAAACCGCTTTGGCGCGGTGAACGAGATCGGTGTGTTCGCCATGACCGAGCGCGGCCTGCGCGGTGTCTCCAACCCGAGCGCCATCTTTCTCTCGCAGCACAGCGAGCCCGTGCCCGGCGCCTGCGTGCTGGTCACGCTGGAGGGCACACGCCCGCTGCTGGTGGAAATCCAGGCGCTGGTCGATGGCGGTGGGCCCAGCCCGCGCCGCCTGTCGGTGGGCCTGGAGCGCGACCGCCTGGCCATGCTGCTGGCTGTGCTGCACCGCCACGCCGGTGTGGCCTGCGCCGACCAGGACGTGTTCGTCAACGCTGTGGGCGGTGTGCGCATCAGCGAGCCCGCGGCCGACCTGGCGGTGATGCTGGCCATCACCAGCAGCCTGCGCGGGCGCGCCCTGCCCAAGGGCTTCATTGCCTTTGGCGAGGTGGGCCTGGCGGGCGAGGTGCGCCCCGCGCCGCGCGGGCAGGAGCGCTTGAAGGAAGCGGCCAAACTGGGCTTCACCGTGGCCGTGGTGCCCAAGGCCAACGCGCCGAAAAAGCCCATCGAGGGGCTCACGATCCATGCCGTGGAGCGCGTGGACGAGGCCATGAACGTGGTGCGCGGCATGGGCTGAGGTGTGCGCTTGGGCGCATAAGCAAGCGCGAATTCCGTCGTTCCTGCGGTATTCCTCCCTGCCTAGGATGAAAGCACTTTTCATTCACCTCAGGGAGATCACTACATGACACCACGCTATCGCCACTTTGCCCTGCTGGCGGCCCTGGCCCTGGCTTCGTCCGCCACCTGGGCGGACCGGCTGGACGACATCAAGAAGGCCGGCGTGCTGCGCGTGGCCGCGTTCGACGCCAACCCGCCGTTCGGCTTCGTCGATGCCAAGACGCGCAAGATCCACGGGCTCGACGTCGATTACGCCCAGGCGTTTGCCAAGAAGCTCGGCGTCCGGCTGGAGATCGTGCCCACCAACCCGGCCAACCGCATTCCGCTGCTGACCGCGAACAAGGTGGACCTGGTGTTCGCCAACTTCACCATCACCGAGGAGCGCGCCAAGGTGGTGAACTTCAGCATTCCCTACTTTTCTTCGGGCACGCAGTTCATCGCCAAGAAGGGCACGCTGACCGCGCCCGAGCAGCTCGCCAGCCTGCGCATTGGCGTTGACAAGGGCACGACCAACGAAATCCAGCTGCGCGAGAAGTACCCCACGGCCACGCTGGTGGCGTACGACGACACGCCGTTTGCCTTCACCGCGCTGCGCAACGGCCAGGTGCAGGCCATCTCGCAGGACGGCCCCAAACTCATCGGCCTGCTGGCCAACGTGCCCGACCGCGACAAGTACGAGATCCCGCCGTTCGCCATCTCGCAGGATTACATCGGCGTGGGCATCCCCAAGGATGAAGCGGCGTTGACCGACTACGTCAACACCACGCTGCGCGAGCTGGAGGCCAGCGGCCAGGCGCAGAAGATTTACGACACCTGGTTTGGCCCGAAGTCGAAGACACCGCTGCAGCGCATCTTCAAGATCGGCGACAAGACCTAACCCCGTACGCGTGCGCCACCTGTCGTGGCGCGCGCCCCGCTGTCTTGACTCTGCATTCTTTGTTGCCTGACGGCTTTCTGGCGCCCAAGTACCTCGGCTGGATGCTGCAGGGCTGGGGCATGACGCTGTGGGCCACGCTGCTGGTGGTGGCCGCCTCGACGCTGCTGGGCATCGCCTTCGCTGCCGCACGCGAGAGCGCGCGGCCCGCGCTGGTGCGCGCCAGCGGTGTCTATCTTTCGGTGTTCCGCAACACGCCGCTGCTGGTGCAGCTGCTGTTCTGGTACTTCGGCATCCCGGCCCTGCTGCCCGAGGCGTGGGTGCAATGGCTCAACGGCGTGCACGCGCTGGCGCTGGGCGGCGTGGTGCTGGTGCGCTGGCCGTCGTTTGAGTTCCTGGCCGCGCTCGTCGGCCTGGTGGCCTATTCCACCGCCTACGTGGGCGAGGACATTCGCTCGGGCCTGCGCGGCGTGCCCGCCAGCCAGCGCACCGCCGCGCTGGCCTTGGGCCTCACGCCTACGCAGGCGCTGCGCCACGTGGTGCTGCCGCAGGCGCTGCGCATCGCGCTGCCGCCGCTGTTCGGGCAGTACATGAACATCCTCAAGAACACCTCGCTGGGCATGGCCGTGGGGCTGCTGGAGCTGTCGTACCGCGCCCGCCAGGCCGAGGCCGAGACCTGGAAGACGTTCCAGGTCTATGCCGTGGCCACGCTGCTGTACATCGCCGCCATCGCCGTGCTGGAGCTGCTGGCGCAGCGGCTGCAGCGGCGCCGGGCGTACATGCTGCCGGGGGCATGATGGATTTCTCCTTCCTGGCGGACGACTGGCACTACCTGCTGTGGGGCACCTTCCCCGAGGGTCCGCCGGGCGGCGCGCTGCTCACGCTGCTGCTGTCGGCAGGCGCCGGGCTGGCTTCCGCAGGGCTGGGGCTGGTCTTTGGCGTGCTCCTGGTGTGGCTGCAGGGCCCGGCGCTGGCGGTGCTGTCGGTGGTGCTGGGCTTTCTGCGTGCCATCCCGGTGCTGATGCTGATCTTCTGGACCTATTTCCTGTTGCCCATGCTTTTCGGCATCGAGGTGCCGGGCGTGTTCTCCGTCATGGCGGCGCTGGCGCTGGTGGGCGGCGCCTACCTGGCGCATGGGGTGGCGGCGGGCATTCGCGGGGTGCCTGCGGGGCAGTGGGCCGCAGCCATGGCGCTGGGCTTCACGCGCTGGGGTGCGCTGCGCCATGTGGTGCTGCCGCAGGCGCTGCGCATGATGCTGCCGTCGTTCATCAACCAGTGGGTCACGCTGGTCAAGGACTCGTCGCTGGCGTACATCGTGGGCGTGCCAGAGCTGTCGTTCCTCGCCACCCAGGTGAACGCGCGCGTCATGGTGCACCCGGCTGAGGTGTTTCTGTGCGTCGGCGCCGTGTACTGGCTGCTGTGCAGCGCGCTGGACGGCGTGGCGCGGCGGCTGGCGCGGGCCAGCGCATAGGAAAATGGCCCGCATGAGATTGCGCAAATTCATCGTGCCGCTGGGTATCGCGGTGCTGTTCGTGCTGGCCTGGCAGTCCATGCGCTGGCCGGGTGTGCTGGCGGTGGGTGGCGGCGTGGTCATGTGGCTGCTGCTGCACATCACCCAGGTGATGCGGGTGATGCAGCGCGCCGCGCAGCAGCCCGTGGGCACGGTGGCCAGTGCCGTGATGCTGCATGCCCAGTTGCGCACCGGCCAGCGCCTGCTGCACGTGCTGGCGCTGGCGCGCGCTCTGGGCGAGCAGCGCACCGCGCCCGACGCACAACCCGAGCGCTACCGCTGGACCGATGCCGGCCAGTCGTGGGTGGAGTGCGAGTTTCAGGATGGGCGGCTGCTGCGCTGGCAGCTGCACCGCCCGTAGGTGCGTGCGCGCGCTCTAAAATCGCTGTCTTTGCGGTAGCGTGCCGCAAACCCTTCAAAGGATTCCCATGAGCCCCGTAGTTCCCTCGATGGCCGATCGTGACGGCAAGATCTGGATGGATGGCCAGATGGTCGATTGGCGCGATGCCAAGATCCATGTGCTGACCCATACGCTGCACTATGGCTGCGGCGCCTTCGAAGGCGTGCGCGCGTACAACACCGTCAACGGCACCGCCATTTTCCGCCTGCAAGAGCACACCGAGCGCCTGATGAACAGCGCCAAGATTTTGCGCATGAAGCTGCCCTTTACCGCCGAGCAGCTCAACCAGGCGCAAATCGACGTGGTCAAGGCCAACAAGCTCGAGAGCTGCTACCTGCGCCCGCTGGTGTGGATTGGCGACAAGAAGCTGGGCGTCTCGCCCAAGGGCAACACCATCCACGCCATGGTGGCAGCCTGGGCCTGGGGCGCGTACCTGGGTGAAGAGGGTCTGAAGCGCGGCATCCGCGTCAAGACCAGCAGCTACACGCGCCACCACGTCAACATCACCATGACGCAGGCCAAGGCGGTGAGCAACTACAGCAACTCCATCCTGGCCAACATGGAAGCCACCGACGACGGCTACGACGAGGCCCTGCTGCTCGACAGCGCCGGCTTCGTCTCCGAAGGCGCGGGCGAGAACATCTTCGTCGTGAAGAACGGCGTCATCTACACGCCCGACCTGTCGGCCGGTGCGCTCAACGGCATCACGCGCAACACCGTCTTCCACATCGCCAAGGACCTGGGTCTGGAGATCGTGCAAAAGCGCATCACGCGCGACGAGGTGTACATCGCTGACGAGGCCTTCTTCACCGGCACGGCCGCTGAAGTCACGCCGATCCGCGAACTGGATCGCATCGAAATCGGCGCGGGCAGCCGTGGCCCGATCACCGAGAAAATCCAGAACGCGTTCTTTGACATCGTCAACGGACGCAATCCCCAATACGCCCATTGGCTCACCAAGGTTTGACCACCATGACGCAAGCTGTCGTCGAATTGCTCGCCAAGGACCTCAACGGCAATGGCGGTGTCTATTGCCCCAGCCCCAAGGCCGACATGAAGCTGTGGAATACCCACCCGAAGGTCTATATCGACGTGGCGCACCACGGCGAGGGCAAATGCCCGTACTGTGGCACCGTGTACCGCCTCAAGGCGGGCGAGGTGGTCAAGGGCGGCCATTGAGGGCCCAGCAAATGGCCCGGGGATAGGATCCAGGCCATTCCTGTTTTGATAGCTGCTAGCGCTTGCTGCACAAGCCTTGGCGCCAATTTTGGCCTGTAGCCTTGGCTACAGGCCTTTTTGCGTGCGCAGGTGGCGTGCGTTGCCCCAGGTCAGGCGTGCCTTCATGGCTAGCTTGCGCCAGCGCGTGGTCCAGCTGGCGCGGGTGCCGCGCCCGGCAATGGTGCTGTCCTGGCTGGTCACGTCAAGGCGCACCACGGGGGGCTGCACCCCGAGGATGCGCAAGTCGTTTTCCCACCAGAAGCGCAGGTCGATGTCGATCGGGCGGCCAAAGGGCACCCGGCTGTCGAGCAGCTTGCGCGCGCCCGCGCGGCTGACCACGTAGCCCGCGGTGAAGCTCGGCACGCGCCGGTACTGGATCAAGCGGTGCGAGGCGGTCAGGGGGCGGGTGGTGCGAATCTTCTCGCCTGCAGGGCGGCCCATGAGTTTGACCATGTCCCAATCGTCCCCCAGCGCCGCAATGGCCTGCATCACCGGCGCAAAGGCATTTTCGAGCACCACGTCGTCCTCCAGCACGACCATGGCCGGGGCGTCACTGGCCAGCAGCTGGCGCCAGGCCTGGATGTGGCTGGCGTAGCAGCCTTTCTCGCCATCGACCAGCGGCTGGTAGTACTGGCTGTGGTTGCGCTCGGCGCTGTAGAGCAACGACTGTTCAGCGGGTGGCAGGCGCTTCCACCATACGGCGGGCAGGCGCTCGCCCGGCAAGCCCAGGTGGGCGAGCTGGGCCTCGATGCGGGTGCGGCGTTCGCTGTCCTTGTCGAGGTTGATGAAAACCAGGGGCAGCATTTACAGCCTCCACCAGCGGCGCCGGGGCGCGGGGGGATCGTCGCCCAGGCGCTGTGCCAGCGCGAGGTAGTGTGCGAAGTTCAGCGGGCGGTCCTGCGTCACGTCGGCCGCCACGGCGGCGAGCAGGGCCCCGTAGGCCGGCTTGCGTGACTCGAACAGATGGAAAAAGTCGCGCTGGCCATAGAACGTGCCGATGCCGAACACACCTTCGTGGCCCAGGGCCCACTTGGGTATCAGGGTCGCCGTGGGGGCCGGCATGGCCAGGGCAATGCCGCGCTCACGCGCCAGTGCGCTCAGCACCTCGGCCGCGTCATGCTGCTTGCTCGTTTGCAGGTCGGGTTTGCCCAGTGCTTCCCACAGCCCCTTGCGCAAGGCCATGAACATGGGACCGGCGTAGACCTGGGTGCCAGGCTTGTGGTTGGAAAACTGCGCCAGCCCGAACAGGGCGCCGGCCTGCGCCTGGGCAATGGCCCCGAGGCAGGCCTGGCGGTGCAGGGGGAAGGCATCGATATCGCAGAAAATGACCACATCGTCGCTGCTGTGGCGCTCCAGCACCTCGGTCATCCAGCGGCCATGCGGCTGCTGGTGCGCGCGCTCCTGCTGCAGCGGCAGATCCAGGTGGGCGAAGACCGCCCGTTGCTGTTCCAGAATATCCGCCGGGATGTTGTCCCAGTACATGGTGTGGATCACGGGCAGTGGGTGCATGGGACGGGAGCGAAGGACAAGGGCGTGGGCCGTGGCGGTGCGCGCCATTGTATGGACAGAAAAAGGGGATCGATTTGTTCTTGAAGCGGATTCAGCCGCGCCTTCTGCTGGCGGCCCAATGGAGCCTGGTCGCCGCGTTCCTGTTGTTCCCCGTGGCTTTCGCGCCCGGCAACGTGGCCATCGCGCTGGCTTTCCTGCTGTCTCTGGCGGCGGGGGACTACCGCGCGCGCTGGCAGGCGGTGCGCGGCATGCCCGTGGTCTGGTGGGCGCTGGGCCTGTACGCGGTGGTGCTCGTGGGCGCGCTCTACAGTCCGGCGCCCGGCGCGGATATTGGCATGCACCTGAGCAAGTACGCCAAGCTCCTGCTGCTGCCCGCCTTGCTGCCCCTGCTGGCGCAGACGGTATGGCGCACGCGGTGCCTGAACGCCTTCATGGCGGCCATGGGGTTCATTCTGGCGTCGGTCTACGCCAATGTGTTCTGGCAACTGCCCTGGTCGGTGACCCAAAACCAGGGGTGGGGTGGGGACCATACCGTGGTGGGGGACTACATCACACAGAACATCATGATGGTCTTCTTCGCCACGGCGGCTCTCGCGCGCGGGCAGGCGGCCCGGGGTGGGTACCGCTGGGCCTGGTGGCTGGTGGCTGCGCTGGCAGCGGTGGCGGTCACCCAGCTTTCCCAGGGGCGCACGGGCTACCTGCTGCTCTGCGTGGCGGTGGCGGGCTATGTCTTTCTGGCGCTGCGGGGTCTGTCGCGCTGGGTGGTGCTGGGCAGTCTGGCGCTGGCCATCGGCGGCGTGCTGGCGACTTCGCAAACCGTGCGCGACCGCATCGCCCTGGGGCTGGCCGAGGCGGCGCAAAGCAGCAGC
Source organism: Paenacidovorax caeni (assembly GCF_001298675.1). Taxonomy (GTDB): domain Bacteria; phylum Pseudomonadota; class Gammaproteobacteria; order Burkholderiales; family Burkholderiaceae_C; genus Paenacidovorax; species Paenacidovorax caeni. Next base: position 53,552 of record NZ_CYIG01000013.1, on the reverse strand, counting down.
ATGGAAATCACCAGCATCGGTGGGCGCGTCAACTTCTGGAAGCACACGGCGCTGCTGATCCAGGAGAAGCCCTTGCAGGGCTGGGGCACAGGCAGTTACCACAGCGTCTGGTGCCAGCGTGTCACCCAAGAGGGCTGGTGCTGGTTCGGCGGCTGGCATCCGCACAACCAGTACCTGTTTTTCTGGATGGAAAACGGCGTGCTGGCCGTGCTGCTGTTTCTGCTCCTGGTGAGCGCGCCCGCGCGCGCCAGTGCGCATGCTGCGGCGCAGGATCGTCCCTTGCTGTGGGCGTTCTCCCTGATTTTCGCTGTGGACAGCCTGATCAACTCCCCCTTGTTCAGTGGGCGCGAGAGCCATTTCTTCACCATGCTGCTGCTGTGGCTGTGCGCGCAGGCGTACTTCGGCGGCCGCGCCGCACAGCCCGCTGCGGCTGCCCCTTGATGGCGGTTCAGATGAACTGCCGGTGCCAGTGCAGCATGTCATGCCGCGCCAGCAGCGCGGGGTCGATGGGCGGGTGCGGGGCGCGTATGAAGGCGCCGAGGCTGTCCGGTGCATCATGGCCATCGACGAAAACGCGCCCAGGGGTGTAAAGGTCGTCCTGCACCGCGGCGGCGCGGGTGGTCAGCAGTTTCGTGCCGAAAAAGGCGGCTTCCAGGCTGCGCACCGTGGGCCCGCTTTGGTGGGGCTGCACCACCTCCAGCAGGCAGCGCGCGCGGCGCACCCACGCCAGGTTCTCGGCGTAGGGCAGCGGTGTCGGGGTTAGCAGCGCCCTTTCCTGCGCTGTGTAGGCGCGGTGCCGGTCCGGCGTGATATGAAAGTGCACCCGCAGTCCGGCCTGGCGCGCTGCTGCGTGCAGGCGCGCCAGCGTGGGCAGGCGCCCCTTGTCCTGGCCAACGAAGTACAGGTCGATATCCTGCGCCACGTCGCCCTCCAGGTATGGTGAAACGTCCCGGTACACCTGATCCACCAGGCGCAGCCCGTGGCGCTGCGCGTCCTCCGGGTCGAAGGTGACGACCTCCATGCCGAGCCCTTTCAAGGCGCGGATGTGCACCAGGCGCAGCAGCGGGTTCTGCTGGTAGTCCCGCACGGGGTTCCAGGTGAACAGGGTGCGCCGCTGTGCCCGGATGTGGCGGCGCAGGATGCGCAGTTCCTTGACGTTCTCTACGCCGAAGACCAGCACGCTGTCCGACGGCTCAATGGCGCGCAACTGGGCCAGGTAGCCCGCGGAGAACGCGCGGGAGCCCAGCCCCACCCAGGGCAGGCTGGCTTCGGCAAACTTGGCCAGCGAATGGGTCAGCCCCCGGTCGTGGTTGCCATGCGGCAGCACCCGCACGCCCTCGACGCCCCGTAGGCGCTCCATCACGAAGGCCGTGAGAAAGAAGCGGGTGTTTGCTATCACATGCAGCATGGGCGCCAACTATAGGGCCTGCGCATGTGCCTCGTGTGTCTCAGCTCTGCATTTGCTTGCGTGCCGCGTGCCATTCGCGGACCAGTTCCTGCACCAGCGCGGCTGCCGGCAGGGCGCGTGCGGCTGCCACGCCCTGGCCCGCCCACAGGGCCAGGTAATCACTGTCGTCCGCTTCGGCGGCGGCGCGGCGCACCGGGCCCATCAGCGCGTTGTGCACTGGGTAGGCGGGCCAGGTGTGCTCCAGCGGCTGCAGCCGCGCCATCATCGCGTTGGTGATGCCCCGCGCCGGGCGGCCCGAGAAGGAACGGGTGATGCGTGTTTGCGTGGCGTCGGCCCGTGCCAGGGCGGCGCGGTAGGCCGGGCCGATGCCCGACTCGGGGCAGGCCAGGAAGGCCGTGCCCATCTGTACCGCCTGGGCGCCCAGGGCCTGCGCGGCGGCCATGCCGCGCCCATCCATGATGCCGCCCGCCGCGATCACCGCCACGCCCTGGGGCGCCAGTGCATCGACGCACTGCGGCACCAGCGCCAGGGTGCCCACCTGCGCGGCCGTGAAGTCGCCCAGGAAGGTGCCCCGGTGTCCGCCGGCCTCCAGGCCCGAGGCGCACACCGCATCGGCGCCCACCTCGGCCCAGGCCAGGGCCTCCTGCACCGTGGTGGCGGTGCCGATCACGGTACAGCCCGCCGAGTGCAGGCGCTGCACCTGCGCAGCATCCAGGATGCCGAAGGTGAAGCTGGCGAAGGCCGGACGCAGTTCCAGCAGCGTCTCGAACTGCGCGCCGAAATCCTCACACCAGCGGGCAGGCACGCTGGGTTGCAGTCCCCATTGCGCGTACAGCGGTACCAGCTGCTCCAGCGCCTGGGCCACGGTGGCCGGGTCGGGCGTGGGCGTTTCCTGCACGAACAGGTTGATGCCGAACGGCTGCGCCGTGAGGCGCCGCACCTCGGCCGCCGCCTCGCGCATGGCGCTGGGCGAGCGCATGCCGCAGCCCAGCATGCCCAGGCCGCCAGCCTGGGAGACAGCGGCGGCCAGGCGCGCCGTGTCGGCACCCGCCATGGGGCCTTGGACGAGGGGCAGGCGCACACCGCGCGCCGCGAGCACAGAGGATTCAGACATGGCAGGGCCTACAGGGGAGAAGAAAGGTCAGGAAACAAGGGCTTGGCGCAGTGCATCGAGTGCCGCCGAACGGTAGCCGCGGCGCCAGACCAGCAGCGTGTCGATACGTGCCAGCAGGTGCTGGCCCAGGGGCTGCGGCAGCGGCGCGAGCGCCAGCACCGAGCGCGGCACCACGCCCACGCAGGTGCCCGCCGCCACGCATGCCAGGATGGCGTGGTACGAACCCAGCTCCAGCAAGCGCAGCGGCTGAGCGCGGGGGGCCAGCCATTCCTCGGCCATGCGCCGGTAGGTGCAGCCGGGCTCAAAGGCGGCGAGCGTGCCGGGCTGCACGTCTTGCGGCCCCTGCACTGGCGGGTGGCCTGCCGGTAGCACCAGCAGCAACTCTTCGGTGAAGACGGGTACGCTGTCCAGCGCCGCATCGGGCGGCTGCCCGGGCGCCCAGGCCACCAGGACGGCGTCGAGTGCGTGGGCGCGCAGTTTGTCCAGCAGCACCTGGCTGGCGCCCGTGCACAGCTCCAGCGCAATGTCAGGCCACTGCCCATGCAGGCGCGCCAGGGGGGCGGGCAGGCGGCTGGCCGCTGTGCTCTCCATCGAGCCCAGGCGCAGTCGCCCTGCGGGTTGGCCCGGGTGCAGTGCTTGGCGTGCTTCTTCGGCCAAGGCCAGCAGGCGCTGGGCGTAGTCCAGCAGCACCAGGCCCTCGGGGGTCAGCGCCATGCGCTTGCCTTCGCGCAGGAACAGCGCCACGCCCAGCTCGGCTTCGAGCTGGCGCACGCGCGTCGTCACATTGGATTGCGCGCGCTGCAGCCGCTCGGCCGCCCGTGTGACGCTGCCCTCGGCCGCCACGGTGCGGAAGATGTCCAGCGCGGTCAGGTCCATCGGAAGGGAATTCATCTTTTTAAAATATGAATATTTGAAATTCAATCTCTTGTTAAGATGCTAACTCTCTCCATACCGCCTGGCAAGCTCGGCGCCACGTCCTTTCAATGGCCTTCGCCCCTTCTTCTTCCCGCGGCGTCACGCCGCTGACCATCGCATTCGCCGGCATGGCGGCCCTGGCCTCGGCCATGGGCATCGGCCGCTTTGCCTTCACCCCGCTGCTGCCCATGATGCTGCACGATGGCGTGGTGGACATTCCCCAGGGCAGTTGGCTGGCTACGGCCAATTACGCGGGCTACCTGGCCGGTGCGCTGCTCTACATGGCCTTGCCGTGGCTGCTGCGTCGCTTGGGCAGCCGGCTCGATATCACCACGTTGAACGCCTGGCTGGTGCGTGCCGGCCTGGTCGCCACGGCGCTGCTCACAGCGGGCCTGGCGCTGCCCTGGCCCGCCAGCTGGCCTGCGCTGCGGCTGCTGGCGGGCATCACCAGCGCGCTGGTGTTTTTAGGTACCGTCAACTGGTGCATGGCGCGTCTGGCGCAGCTGCATGCACCTGCCGTCGGGGGGATGGTGTTCTGTGGCCCCGGGCTGGGCATTGCGCTCACCGGCCTGTCGGCCAGTGCCATGGTGGCGGCGCAGTGGACCGCAGCGCAAGGGTGGGCCGTGTTTGCGCTGTTGGCGTGCATGCTCTGCGCCGGTGTGTGGCGCACGTTCTCACCGCAGCCGGGGCTGCACGGCGCGGGGCCGACGGTGGCTGCGCAGGCCGCGGTGCCGCCGCCCCGCAGCGCACCCGAGCGCGCACTGCTGGCCGTGGCCTATGGCCTGGCGGGCTTTGGCTACATCGTGACGGCGACTTTCCTGCCGGTGATCGCCCGCGCTGTGCTGCCCGCAGGCTCGGCCTGGCCGGATCTGTTCTGGCCGATTTTTGGCGCGGGCGTGGCCCTGGGGGCGCTGTTGTCCACGCGCATCTCACCGGCGCGCGACCGGCGCGTGCTGCTGGCCTGGGCCTATGTTGTGCAGGCTGCGGCGATTGCCCTGGGGCTGCTGTGGCCGGGGCGCGCGGGGTTTGCGCTGGGCAGCCTGCTGCTGGGCCTGCCGTTCACGGCCATCACTTTCTTTGCGCTGCAAGAGGCGCGCCACCAGTGGCCGCAGGCCGGCGCCGGGTTCACCGGGCTGCTCACCGCGCTCTACGGCATCGGCCAGATCGTGGGGCCGCCCCTGGTGGCCTGGCTGCTGGTGCGCGCGCCATCGCAGGCGCAGGGCTTTAACTGGGCGCTGAGCGTGGCGGCGGGGGCCTTGGTGCTGGGGGCGGTGCTGTATGGGCTCATGGTCTGGCGCTGGCGCCCCGTGCGCTGAAACGTAGCCAAATCGGGCCTTATCGCTTGCTGGGAAAGCGCCAGCAGCTCCTACTTTGAGAGTGTGAGCGGCAGCGCCAGCACGAAGCACGCCCCCGGCTGGCCGTCCGTCCGGTGGGTGCAGTGCGCGCTGCCGCCGTGGCGCTGGGCGATGGAGCGCACCAGGGCCAGGCCCAGGCCCACGCCGCCTTCGCGCTCGCTGGCGCCGGGCAGGCGGTAGAAGGGCTCGAAGATGCGTTCGCGCTGCGCTGGCGGCACGCCGGGGCCGTGGTCGCACACGCGCAGCACGGCGCGTGCGTCGGGGCCCTGGCCTTCGCGCGACAGCTGCAGTTCGATGGCGCCCTGGCTGTAGCGGCGCGCGTTCTCCAGCAGGTTGCGCACGGCGCGGCGCAGCAGTTTGGCCACGCCCCGCGCTTCCAGCGTGACGGCATCGGGGGCGATGTCCAGCTCGGCGCCCACGCGCGCGCATTCCTCGGCGGCCAGGCCGACCAGGTCGATGGCTTCGAGCGTGCCCATGTCGGCCTCGCGCGCGTCCAGGCGGCTGGCGAGCAGGATTTCGTCGATGAGCTGGTCCAGCTCGGTGATGTTGCGCTCGATCTCCTCGCGGAATGCGGGCGAGGGGGCGTTGCCCGCCCCCATCAGCTCCAGCCCCATGCGGATGCGCGTGAGCGGTGAGCGCAGTTCGTGCGAGGCGTTGGCCAGCAGGGATTTGTGGGCCGTCATCAGCGCCTCGATGCGCGCGGCCGAGGCGTTGAACTGGCGCGCCAGGTCGGCCACTTCGTCCTGCCCGCCCTCGGGCACGCGCACGGAGAGGTCGCCCTCGCCAAAGCGCTGCACGCTGCGCTGCAGCATTTCCAGGCGCTGCAGCAGGCGGCGGATGATGGGGAACACGCCCACCACCACGGCCAGACTCACCAGTCCGAGCATCCACAGGAACCCGAACGGCGGGCGCAGCCAGAAAGCGGCCTCGGGGCTGCGGTGCGGGCCGCCCGGGCCGCCGCGCTCGCGGCGCGGCGACATCTGCAGGTGGTAGACGTTGCCGTCCGCCGCCTCGATGCGCATGGTGATGCCTTCTTCCGGCGGCCCGGGCAGGCGCATGGCCTGGCCCGCCAGCAGCGGCTCACCGGTGGCGTTGCGCAGCACGATCTCGCGCGGCGGTGGCGCCATGGCCTGGCTGTTCTGCTCCGCCGCGATGCGCCAGGCCCAGCCCACGAGCAGCGTGAGCACGGCCACGCCACCCACCACGGCGAGCCAGATGCGCAGGTACAGGCGCTGGGAGAAGGCGCGGAACAACGACATGTTGCTGCCGGGGCTCACTCTTGCTGCTTGGCGAAGACGTAGCCCACGCCGCGCACGGTCAGGATGCGTTTGGGGCTTTTCGGGTCGGCCTCGATGGCCGCGCGGATGCGGCCCATGTGCACGTCGATGGAGCGGTCGAACGCCTCCAGCTCGCGCCCGCGCACGGCTTCCATGATCTGGTCGCGTGTCAGCACGCGGCCGGCGCGTTCGGCCAGGGTCACGAGCAGGTCGAACTGGTACGAGGTCAGGTCGGCCACCTGCCCGCCCACGGTGACGGTGCGCGCGTCGCGGTCGATCTCCAGCGAGCCGAAGCGCAGCGACTGGCCCGCAGCCGGCGTGCCGCCATCGCCGCGCCGGCGCAGGATGGCGCGGATGCGCGCCAGCAGCTCGCGCGGCTCGAAGGGCTTGGGCAGGTAGTCGTCGGCGCCCAGTTCCAGGCCGATGATGCGGTCCATCGGGTCGCCCTTGGCGGTGAGCATCAGCACCGGCACCTGCGCCGCCGGGCCGGGCAGGGCGCGGATACGGCGGCACACTTCCAGTCCGTCCATGTCGGGCAGCATCAGGTCGAGGATCACCAGGTCCGGCAGGCTGCCCGTGTCGGGGCTTTGCAGTTGCGCCAGCCCGCTGGTGCCATCGGCCTGGTGCGCCACCTGCAGCCCGTTGTGCCCCAGGTATTCGGCAACCATCTGCGCCAGGCGATGGTCGTCTTCGATCATCAACAGGTGTGTGTTCATGCGGCCATCCTGCAAGGTCGGTATCTCGCGGTGTTGAAGCGGGTGTAAAGCGCGGGTAAAGATGCTTTCGTTTCGATAGCTGCTAGCGCTTGTCCATCAAGGGCTAGAGGTGCTTTTGACCCGTGATGCCAGTGCCACCAGCACCAGCACCGGCAGGCCCAGGAAGGCCGTGGCCGTGAAGAAGTCGGCATAGCCGTGCGCATCGACGAAGCGCCCGGAAAAGCCCGCCAGCCATTTCGGAAACAGCAGCATCATGGAGCTGAACAGCGCGTACTGCGTGGCCGAGTACTGCACGTTGGTCAGGCTCGACAGGTAGGCGATGAACGCCGCCGAGGCAATGCCGCCGGCCAGGTTGTCGGCGCTGACGACGAAGATCAGCCCGTACAGGTCGTGCCCGCGTGTGGCCAGCCAGGCGAACAGCAGGTTGCTGCCCGCCGACAGCAGTGCGCCGAGCATGAGCACGCGCATCACGCCCCAGCGCATGGCCATGGCACCACCCACGAAGGCGCCGCCCAGCGTCATCACCACGCCGTAGACCTTGGTCACGGCGGCCACTTCGTCCTTGGTGAAGCCCATGTCCACGTAGAACGGGTTGGCCATGATGCCCATCACCACGTCGGCGATGCGGTACACCGCGATCAGCCCCAGCACCAGCAGCGCGTGCCAGCGGTAGCGGCCAATGAAGTCGGCAAACGGATCGACCAGCGCGCCGCGCAGCCACTCGGCCAGGCCGCGTGCAGGCGGCAGCGGGCGCGCCTTGGGCTCGGGCGAGAGCAGCACGGTGAGCACGCCCACCGCCATCGATGCCGCCATGGCCAGGTAGGCCATGTGCCAGGCGCCGGCCTGGTAGCCGGTCACGCCACTGGCTTCGGAGCGCGCGGCCAGCCACAGCACGCCCGCGCCGGCCCAGATCATGGCCAGGCGGTAGCCCGTTTGGTAGGTGGCGGCCAGGGCCGCCTGGCGGTCGGCGTCGGCCGACTCGATGCGGAAGGCGTCGAGGGCAATGTCCTGCGTGGCCGAGCCAAAGGCCACCGCCAGCGCGCACCACACCAGCGGGCTCAGCGCCTGCTGCGGGTCGTTGAAGGCCATGCCCACCAGCCCGGCCACCACCATGCCCTGCGCCAGCAGCAGCCAGCTGCGCCGCCGCCCCAGCCAGCGCGTGAGCAGCGGCAGCGGCATGCGGTCCACCAGCGGGGACCACACCCACTTGAAGGCGTAGGCCAGCCCCACCCAGCTCAGGTAGCCGATGGTGGTGCGGTCAATGCCCGCCTCGCGCAGCCAGAACGACAGCGTGCCCAGCACCAGCAGCAGCGGCAGCCCGGCGGAAAAGCCCAGCGCCAGCATGCGCAGGCTGGCCGGTTCGGTGTAGACGCGCAGCGTGTCCAGCCAGCTGCGGCGCGGTGTAGGGGATGCGGTGGCTTGTTCGGGCATGGGGCGGGGCAGGGCAGAGAAGGCCGGGGCATTATCCCGTCGGGCCCGGGCCACTCCTACTACTATTTGGCCTATGTCAGAGGTTCGTTCGCTCCTGGAGCCCAGTTGCTCGGTGCGCCGCTACAGCGGCGAGCATGCCGCGCACGCGCATGGCTATGCGCAGATCCTGTACGCGCTGCACGGGCGCATGGAGCTGGAGATTGCCGGGCGCGCGGCCTTCGTCGACACGGCCTGCGGCATCGTCATTCCGGCCGGGGCCGCGCATGGCTACCTGGCCGCCCCGGCCTCGCGCCTGTTCGTCATTGACGCGCCCGACCAGGCCGGTCTGGCGCGGGTGCGCCGCTTTGCCGTGCCGCCGGGCTGGCGTGCGGGCGCGGCGCTGGCGCCGGATGCCGCCGCGCGCGTGGCCCAGGTGCTGCAGGCCCCCGGGGTGATTGCTCGCCGGGGTGTGGACGTGGCCCGGCTGGCACAGGCGGTGCAGGCAGCGCTGCACGAGGACTGGCCCACGGCGCGGCTGGCAGCGCTATGCCACCTGAGCCCGCAGCGCTTTCACGCGCGGCTGCGTGAGCTGGCCGGGCGCACGCCCCAGGAATGGTTGCGCGGCCTGCGCCTGGACCGGGCCGAGGCCCTGCTGGCGCGCGGCCTGCCGCTGGAGACCGCGGCGCTGCAGTGCGGCTACGCCAGCGCCAGCGCCCTGGCCTATGCGCTCAGGCGCGAGCGCGGTGTGGGCGCACGGGCGCTGCGCAAACAGCGCGCTGAGTAGCTCCTTTTATGAGAGCTGCCAGCGCTTGCTGGATAAGCGCTAGAGGCATTTTCCACACCAAATATCCGGGCGATGACTTTGCGCGTTGCTCGACATTTCTGCGCGCGTTGGCAGGCACCATGGGCGCCATGACATTCGCATCGCACTCCGGTCGCGGCGTGGCCCTGGTGGCCCTCGCGTCCATTTTGTGGGGCACCACCGGCACGGCCCAGAGCCTGGGCGCTGGTGCCCTGTCGCCCTTCTGGGTCGGGGCGGCCCAGCTGGCCGTGGCCAGCCTGTTCTTCGCCCTGGTGCAGGCCGTGGCGCGCGGCGCGGCCGCGCCCCAGCCCGCCGCAACGCCCCGGCCGCATGTGCCGCCGGGGCTGTGGCTGCTGGCCTCGGCGGGCGTGGCGGGCTACAGCATCACGTTCTATGCCGGGGTGCGCCTGACGGGCGTGGGCGTGGGCACGGCCGTGGCCATTGGCAGCAGCCCGATCTGGGCCGGGCTCATCCAGGCGCTGCTGCTGCGTGCGGCGCCGTCGCCCCTGTGGTGGCTGGGCACGGCGGTGAGCGTGGCAGGGGGCGTGGCCATGGTGCTGAGCAAAGGCGCGGCCGTGGCGCTTTCATGGACCGGGCTGGCCCTGTGCCTGGCCGCCGGGCTGTGGTACGCCAGCTACGCGCTGGTGAACAAGCGCCTGGTGGCCGCCTACGCACCCGGCCAGGTGAACCAGCGCGTGTTCACCGGGGCGGCGCTGCTGGCCTGTCCGCTGGCGTGGGCGCTGGCCGGGGCGCCGCAGTGGAGCCCGGCGGCGCTGGCCGTGGTGGTGTACCTGGGCATCGTCGTGTCGGGGCTGGCCTACGTCGCTTTCTCGCATGGGCTGCGCAGCATCTCGGGCGCCACCGGGGTGACGCTGACCCTCATCGAGCCGGTGGCGGCGTTCGTGTTGGCGGTGTTGATCGTGGGTGAGCAGCAGCCGCTGGTGGCCTGGTGCGGCCTGGGCCTGGTCATGCTGGGGCTGATGGGGGTGATTCGCGCGGAGCTGCGGCCCACGGCGTTTCGTGCGCCGCGTGAAAGCGCCGCTGCCTGAGCCGCCTGCAGGGCGCGCCGGCGCGGGGCCTGTAAGAATGCGCTTTTGCCCCCATCTGGCCTGCCATGCACGAGCTCTCCTTTCCCTCCCATAGCGGCTGCGCGCTGTGCGCGGCCAAGGCGTCGCCCTGGAACGCGCGGCGCGGCTTTCTGCTGGCCGCGGGCGCGGCCGTGGCCGGCCCCGCGCTGGCGCAGGTGGAGGTGGGCAGCGCCTCCAGTATGCGCCGCCTGGTGCCGGCCGAGTCGCTGGAGCGCTCTGCCGTGCAGCAGTACGGTCAGATGCTGGCGCAGGCGCGCGCCCAGGGGGCGCTGGCGGCCGACGGCAACCCACAGCTGACGCGGTTACGCGCCATTGCAAAGCGCCTCATTCCGTTCGCTGCGCCGTGGAACGAGCGTGCGCGCGCGTGGCGCTGGGAGGTCAACCTGATTGGCAGCAAGCAGATCAATGCCTTCTGCATGCCTGGCGGCAAGATTGCGTTCTTCACCGGCATCCTGGACCAGCTCCGCTTGACCGATGACGAAACCGCCATGGTCATGGGCCACGAGATGGCCCACGCGCTGCGCGAGCACGCGCGCGAGCGCCTGGCCAAGACACAGGCCACGGGCATCGGCCTGTCGCTGGGGGCCAAGCTGCTGGGCCTGGGAGAGCTGGGGAACACGGCGGCCAACCTGGGTACGCAGCTGCTGTCGCTGAAGTTCAGCCGATCCGATGAAACCGAGGCCGACCTCGTCGGCCTGGAACTGGCCGCGCGCGCCGGCTTCGACCCGCAGGCCGCGGTGCGCCTGTGGCAGAAGATGGGCCAGGCCACCGGGGGCAGCGGTGGCATCGCCTTCTTGTCCACCCACCCGTCGGGGCCGGAGCGCATCCGCGAGCTGCAGCAGAACGTGCCCAAGGTGCAGGGGCTGTACCAGCAGTCGCGGCATTGAGCGCCAAATTGGCTGCTAGCCCTTTCCAGTCAAGCGCTAACAGCTATTGATTCAGGAGCTTGCCCGTTCACCGCTGCCGGGTAGCGACACGCGCCCGGCGCGCAGCGCCTGGATGAGCAGGTCGGGCGTGGTGCGGATGTGCGCCTCCAGCGCCAGCGCGGCGCGCGCGTCTTGCCCGGCCAGGGCGTAGTGGAAGATTTCGGTGTGCTCGGCGTGCACGTCGCGCACGGCGCCGGGCAGTGCCATGGCGAAGCTGCGGTAGCGCTCGGTGTGGCGCGAGAGCTGGCGCAGCACGCGCAGCGTCCAGGGCGAGTCGTGGCCGGACAGCAGCGCTTCATGAAAGCGCGTGTTGAGCCGCTCCCAATGGCTGCGGCGCCCGGGCGCGATGCCCCGGCGTGAAAGGAGCCAAGCGCCATGCCATTCGCACAGATTTACCTCATTGAAGGCCGCACCGAAGAGCAGAAGAAGGCCGTGATCGAAAAAGTCAGCCAGGCCCTGGTCGATGCCACCGGTGCGCCCATCGCCAACGTGCGCGTGTGGATTCAGGAGGTGCCCAAGGAGAACTGGGGGATCGCCGGGGTCAGCGCCAAGGAACTCGGGCGTTAGGCATCAAAAGGGCTGCCAGCGCTTACTGGGTAAGCGCTGGCAGCTATAAATAATGCAGCAATTTGGTGGGTTTCAGGTCCCGCCCACGTAGGGGTTGCTGCGGCGCTCGCGCCCGAAGGTGCTTTCCGGGCCGTGGCCGGGGATGAACACGGTCTCATCGCCCATGGGCCACAGGCGCTGCGTGATGCTGTCGATCAGCTGCATGTGGTTGCCCTGCGGGAAGTCGGTGCGCCCGATGCTGCCCGCGAACAGCACGTCGCCGACGAAGCAGCGCTGGATCTGCGGCGCGTGGAACACCACGTGGCCTGGCGTGTGCCCGGGGCAGTGGCGCACGTGCACGGTCTCCTGGCCGATGGTCACCGTGTCGCCGTCCTGCAGCCAGCGCGTGGGCGTGAAGGGCAGGGCGGGCGGAAAGCCGAACATCGTGCTTTGCTGCGGCAGGCCGTCGATCCAGAACTGGTCGCCCTCTTGGGGGCCGACGATGGGCAGATCGAGCCGGCGCGCCAGTTCACCCGTGCCACCCGCGTGGTCGATGTGCGCGTGGGTGAGCCAGATGGCCTTGAGCGTGACGCCCAGGTGCTGCGCCTGCGCCAGGATGTGGTCGAGGTCGCCGCCCGGGTCGATGACGGCCGCCTCCAGGGTCTGGTCGCACCAGACGAGCGAGCAGTTCTGCTGGAAGGCCGTGACGGGGATGGTGTGGTAGTGCAGCATGGCCCCCGATTGTGGGCCCACCAGCGCAGGGCGGGCCGAAGGCGCGCGTCACTGGTTTGACGCGGCGAGCACTTCCTGTATGTCGGTCAGGCCCTGCAGCACCTTGTCGATGCCGTCCTGGCGCAGCGTCTTCATGCCCGCGCGCAGCGCCGAGCGGCGAATGTCGTGGGCCGACTCGCGCCGGCGGATATGGCCGCGGATGGCGTCGTCGCTGCACATCAGTTCATGGATGCCCATGCGCCCTTTGTAGCCCGTGCCGTCGCACTGCGCACAGCCCACGCGCCGCCACAGCGCGGGTGGCGTGCCCTGCGCCTGCAGCCCGCGCACCCAGGTGCTGACCAGTGCCGCGCGGGCGTGCGCGGCATCCTCGGCGCTGACCGTGGTGCCGCTCTCCAGGTACTGCTCGGCCAGTTGGTTCAGGGCGTCGGCGGTCAGCGGCGCGCGCTCGCGGCAGTGGGTGCACAGCTTGCGCACCAGGCGCTGGGCCAGGATGGCGACGAGCGCGTCGGAGAAGGTGAACGGGTCCATGCCGATCTCCAGCAGCCGCGCCACGCTTTCGGGGGCGGAGTTGGTGTGCAGCGTGGAGAGCACCAGGTGGCCGGTCAATGAGGCCTCGATGGCAATGCCAGCCGTCTCTTCGTCGCGCATCTCGCCGATCATGACCACGTCGGGGTCGGCACGCAGGAACGAGCGCATCGCCGCCGCGAAGGTCCAGCCGATGCGTGGGTTCACCTCCACCTGGCGCAGGCCCTCCTGGGTAATTTCGATGGGGTTTTCCGCTGTCCAGATCTTGCGTTCGGGCGTGTTGATCTCACGGACCACCGAGTGCAGCGTGGTCGTTTTGCCGCTGCCGGTAGGGCCGCAGACCAGGATCAGGCCGTAGCTTTTGTGCACCGCCGCGCGCAACTGGGCCAGGTTGTCCGTGCTCAGCCCGATCTGCTCCAGCGGCAGCGGCTTGTGGCTGGCCAGCACGCGCAGCACCACGTCTTCCAGCCCCTGGTGCGTGGGCACGGTGACCACGCGCAGCTCCACCTTCGAGCCGCCGAAGCGGCTGAAGTCGATCTTGCCGTCCTGCGGTTTGCGGTGCTCCGAAATGTCCAGCCCGGCCATGATCTTGATGCGCGCCACCAGTGCGAAGCGAAAGCGCGCCTGCAAATCCAGGTAGGGGCGCAGGTCGCCATCGACGCGCAGGCGAATGCGCACGTTGCGCGGCGCGGGTTCGGTTTCGATGTGGATGTCCGATGCGCCCTGGGCAATGGCCTCCTCGATCACCGAGTTGACCAGGCGCACCAGCGTGTTGTCGGACTCGCTGACGATGTCGTTGCGCTCGGCCTGCGGGGCGTCGCTGGAGCTGCCCAGATCGACGGCCAGATCGCGTGCCGAGGCGCGCTGGCCGCCCTGGCCGTTGCCTTGCAGTGCCCGGTAAGCGCGCTGGATGGCGGGCATCAGCGTGCCCGGCGCCGCCAGTGCCGGGATCACGCGCCGCTGCGTCATGAAGCGCAGCTGGTCCAGCACCCGCTTGTCCCAGGGGTCGTTCATCAGCACCACCACGGCATCGTCGCGCAGCATCAGCGGCAGCACCTGCGCCTGCTCTGCCGTGGCGCGCGGCACCAGCACCAGCGCACCCGAGTCAGCGGGCAGCAGCGCCGGATCGACCGTATGCTGGCCCAGCCACGCACTGATGACGCCGCGCAGCTGCTCCTCGTTTAGCACGCCGGATTCCACCAGCAATCGCCCCAGCAAGTGCCGCTGGCCACTTTGCTCCTGCGCTTGCTGGGTTTGCAGCGCGGCCTGCAATTGTTCCTGCGTCACCAGCCCGTGGCTCACCAGCGCCTGGCCCAGGTGGCGCAGCGTATGGCGCGGCGCTGCGTCGTTGGCGCTCACCAGATCCCACAGCGCCTGCGGGTTGGTGGGGCGTTCGATGGGCAGGGGGGTGTTGGTGGTCATGGGCGCGGCAGCGGCTTATGGGGGGCTCAGCGCTGCATTGTGCTTGCCGTGGCCACGCTTGGCTATCGGTGGGCCCACGGGCGATTGCTGCGCGGCCCGTTTGTCCGTTGGGCGCTACAGCGCCAACTCGTAGCCGATGGTGATGGGTGCGTGGTCGCTGAACTTCTGGCCTTTGTAGATGGCCTCGGTGCGCGCCAGCTGGGCCAGTGCCGGGGTGGCCAGGTGGTAGTCCAGGCGCCACCCCACGTTGTTGACATAGGCCTGGCCGCGGTTGCTCCACCATGTGTAGCAGGCGTCGGTCGCGGTGGGCTGGAGCTGGCGGTAGACGTCCACCATGCCGCCGTCGGGCGCATTGTTGTCTAACAACTTTGTCATCCAGGCGCGCTCCTCGGGCAGGAAGCCGCTGTTTTTCTGGTTGCCGCGCCAGTTTTTCAGGTCGATGGCCTGGTGTGCGATGTTGATGTCGCCGCACAGGATGAACTCACGCTCGGCCTTCAGGCGCATCAGGTGCGGGTGGATGGCGCCGAGGAAGCGGTACTTGGCCTGCTGGCGCTCCTCCCCTGAGCTGCCGCTGGGAAAGTAAGCGCTGATGAGCGAGAGCTTGCGCGCGGGGGTGTCAAAGCGCAGCTCCACGTAGCGGCCCTCGGCGTCGAATTCGGCGGGGCCGAAGCCGGTGATGACGTCGCTGGGCTGGTGGCGCGTGTAGATGCCGACGCCGGAGTAGCCTTTCTTTTCGGCAAAGTGAAAGTGCCCGTGCATGCCCGCGAGCTCCTCGAAGCGGCCCGCCATGTCGGCGGCCTGGGCCTTGATTTCCTGCACGCAAATACAATCGGGCCGCTCGGCAGCCACCCAGTCGTGCAGGCCTTTGCTGGTGGCGGAACGGATGCCGTTGAGATTGAGGCTGGTTAACTTGAACAAGGAATTTCCCATGGTGGATGTTGGTGCGCAGAGCCCGGAGCAGGCCCGTCTGGCGCAGGAGTTCGTGCGGTTCGCGGTGGAGTCCGGCGTGCTGCGGTTTGGGGAGTTCAAGACCAAGGCCGGGCGTATGAGCCCGTACTTCTTTAACGCAGGACTCTTCGACGACGGCGCCAAGATGGGCCGTTTGGCGCAATTCTATGCACAAGCCATTGTGGCCAGTGGCATCGAGTTCGACATGGTTTTCGGCCCGGCGTACAAGGGCATTCCGCTGGCCGCTACGGTGGCCGTGGAACTGGCGCGGCTGGGGCGCAACGTGCCTTTCGCCTACAACCGCAAGGAGGCCAAGGACCACGGGGAGGGTGGCACGCTGGTGGGCGCACCGCTGCGCGGACGTGTGCTGATCGTGGACGACGTGATGAGCGCAGGCACCGCAGCGCGCGAGTCGATCGCGCTGATCCGCGCCGCAGGGGCCACGCCGCATGCCGTGGCCATCGCGCTGGACCGCCAGGAGATGGCCACCGAGAATGGCCAGGACGTGGCATACAGTGCAGTGCAGTACGTGCGCGGCCAGCTCGGCATGCAGGTTTGTGCGATTGCCAAGCTGGCTGATTTATTGCTTTACTTGCAAGCCAGCGGGGGCGATGCCATGCAGGCCCACCATGGGCGTGTGCTAGCCTACCGCCAGCGCTACGGAGTAGACGAAGGGACATGACTTGACACAAGCGGCGCGCATCATCGCAGTGGGGCTCTGGCTGGCCAGCCTGGGCGTGGGGGCGCAGGCGCAGAAAGCGGCGGGCCCTTCCAGCATTTACAGCTGCATTGATGCCAGCGGCCGCCGCATTACGGCGGATCGCCCGATTCCCGAGTGTGCCGACCGCGAGCAGCGCGTGCTCAGCCCCTCGGGCATGGTGCGTGAGCGCCTTGGACCGGTACTGACCGACCAGGAGCGCGCCGCGCGTGAGGCCCAGCGCCGCAAGGAGGTCGAGGAACAGGCCCGCGCGAACGAGGAGCGCCGCCGCGAGCGTGCCCTGGTGGCGCGCTACCCGAACCAGGCCGCGCACGATGCCGAGCGTGCCGCCGCGCTGGAGCAGGTGGACCAGCTCACGGCCGTGGCCGAGAAGCGCATGGTTGAGCTGCAGGTGCAGCGCAAGAAGTTTGACACCGAGATGGAGTTCTACGCGCGCGAGCCGAACAAGGCGCCCATGCACCTGCGCCGCGCCATCGCCGAGAACGACGACGCCATGGCCGAGCAGCAGCGCTTCGTGGCCGGGCAGGCGCAGGAGAAGCGCAACGTGCACCAGCGCTTCGACGCCGAGCTGGCGCAGTTGCGCAAACTGTGGGCAGCGCGCGCGGCACACGCGGCGCCACTGCCGGAGTCGGCGGACAGCACCGGCAAGCCCTGACCCCTGGATTTTTCAGCGTACCTGCCGTACCTCGAAGGTTTGGCGCGGGTGTACGTAGGCCTCTTGCGCCTGAACGAGTTGCAGCTCGCGCGCGCCCGACTGCAGCGTCATCTGTAGAAGCTCGAACACGCTGGCGGTGGTGCGTGCCAGCGCCGCGGCGGCACTGCCGCTGCTGCGGTAGTGTGCGGTGAACAGCGCCGCCGTCACGTCGCCCGAGCCATTGGCCTTGAACGGCAGGTGGGGCGTGGCCACCAGCCAGGCGCCGTTGGCATCGGCCGCCAGCATCTCCAGCGTGCCGGGCGCACGTTCTGGCCGCTCCACACTGGTCACCAGCACGGTCTGCGGGCCCATGGCCATCACGGCATCCACGGCCTGCAGGGTGGAGGCGAGTGTGGTGGCCTCGCACCCGGCCAGGGTGCCCAGCTCGAACTGGTTCGGCGTCACCAGGTCGGCAGCGGGCACCACGCGCTCACGCAGCAGCGCCGGAATGGCCGGGTTGACGAAGCAGCCGGACCGGGCGTTGCCCATCACCGGGTCGCAGGTGTAGCTGGCGCGCGGGTTCAGCGCCTTGACGCGCGCCACCGCGTCGAGGATGGCGCCAGCAATGTCGGTGCCGCCCTGGTAGCCGCTGAGCACCACGTCGACCTGCGCCAGCGCGCCACGCGCTTGCATAGCATCGATGATCGCCGTCACCTCGCTGGCTGCAATGGCGGAGCCGCCCCATGCGCCGTAGCCCGTGTGGTTGGAGAAGTTGACGGTGTGCACCGGCCACACCTCGTGCCCCAGGCGCTGCAGCGGAAACACGGCGGCCGAGTTGCCGACGTGTCCATAGGACACGTGGGATTGAATCGAGAGGATGTTCACGCCGGGGCCTTGCTTGGGGGAGGGTTTGCTATTGAATGCGTAGCTGCTGGCGCTGGAGGGGAAAGCGATCAGCCCAGTTTTGCCTTGAGCAGCTCGTTGACTTGGCCAGGATTGGCCTTGCCCTTAGAGGCCTTCATCACCTGCCCGACCAGCGCGTTAAACGCCTTGTCTTTCCCGGCTTTGTATTGCTCCACGTTGGCGGGGTTGGCGGCAATCACCTCGTCGATGATTTTTTCCAGCGCGCCGGTGTCGTTCATCTGCTTGAGGCCCTTGGCTTCAATTACGGCGTCCACGTCCTGGCCTTCGCCCGTCCACAGCGCCTCAAACACCTGCTTGGCGGCGTTGTTGCTGATGGTGGCATCTTGGATTCGGCCAATCAGCGCGGCCAGTTGCTGGCTGCTGACCTTCACGGCGTCCATGCCGATTTCTTCGTTGTTCAGGCGGCGCGAGATTTCGCCCATCACCCAGTTGCTTGCCAGTTTGGGCTGGCCGCAGGCTTTGGCGGTGTCTTCAAAGTAGGCCGCCATGGCCTGGCTTTGCGTCAGCGTGGTGGCGTCGTACTCGGGCAGGCCGTATTGCGCCACGAAGCGCGCGGCCATGGCGCGCGGCAGCTCGGGCATCTCGGCTTTCACGCGTTCCACCCAGTCGGCGCCAATCACCAGCGGCGGCAGGTCGGGGTCGGGGAAGTAGCGGTAGTCGGCCGCGTCTTCCTTGGTACGCATGGCGCGGGTTTCGCCCGTGTCGGGGTCGAACAGTACGGTGGCCTGCTGGATGGCGTGGCCGTCTTCAATTTGCTCGATTTGCCAGCGGATTTCGTAGTCGATGGCAATTTGCATGTTCCTGAACGAGTTCAGGTTCTTGATTTCGCGCCGCGTGCCCAGCGGCTGGCCGGGCTTGCGCACCGAGACGTTGGCGTCGCAGCGAAATGACCCCTCTTGCATGTTGCCGTCGCAAATGCCAATCCAGGTGACGATCTGGTGCAGCGCCTTGGCGTAGGCCACGGCTTCTTCGCTGGAGCGGATGTCGGGCTCGGTGACGATTTCCAGCAGCGGCGTGCCCGCGCGGTTCAGGTCGATGCCGCTCATGCCGTGGAACTCGTCGTGCAGGCTTTTGCCCGCGTCTTCTTCCAGGTGGGCGCGCACCAAGCGCACGGTTTTCTTCTCGTCGCCCAGGTAGAACGACACTTCGCCGCCTTGCACCACGGGGATTTCAAACTGGCTGATCTGGTAACCCTTGGGCAGGTCGGGGTAGAAGTAGTTTTTGCGCGCAAAGATGCTCTCGGGCGCAATGTGGCTGCCCAGCGCCAGTCCGAGCTTGATGGCGCAGGCCACGGCCTCGCGGTTCATCACCGGCAGCGCGCCGGGCAGGGCCAGATCGACGGCGCAGGCCTGGGTGTTGGGCTCGGCGCCAAAGGCGGTGCTGGCGCGGCTGAAAATTTTGCTCTGGGTGGCGAGCTGGGCGTGTGTTTCAAAGCCGATGACGACTTCGTAGCCCTGGATCAGTTTCGCAGACATGGGGCAGTCCTTGACTATCAATTTGTGAGCTGCTTGCGCTTGCTAATAAAGGATTTCAGCTTGATTTGATGCTGAAAGCATTGCACATCAAGCGCAAGCAGCTATAAGTTTTAGAGCGGGCTGCGCTGGTGCCAGTCCGTGGCTTGCTGCAGGCGGTGGGCGGCATTGAGCAACCGCGCTTCGCTGAAGTAGTTGCCAATCAGCTGCAGGCCCACGGGCAGGTTGCCGTTGCCAAAGCCCACGGGCACGCTCATGCCGGGCAGGCCAGCGAGCGAGGCGGGCAGGGTGTAGATGTCGGCCAGGTAGCTGCTCACCGGGTCGGTCTGGCTGCCCAGTGGCCAGGCGGTGGTGGGGGCCACGGGGCCGGCAATCAGGTCGCATTGCTGGAAGGCGGCCTGGAAGTCGTCGGCAATCATGCGGCGGATTTTTTGCGCCTGCAGGTAGTAGGCGTCGTAGTAGCCCTCGCTCAGCACGTAGGTGCCGATCATGATGCGGCGTTTGACCTCGTCGCCAAAGCCTTCGGCGCGGGTCTTTTTGTACATGTCGAGCAGGTCGGAATACTGCTGGGCGCGGTGGCCGTAGCGCACGCCATCAAAGCGCGACAGGTTGGACGAGGCCTCGGCAGGCGCCAGGATGTAGTACACCGGCACCGACAGTTCGGTGCGCGGCAGCGCAATCGGCACCAGCGTGGCGCCGAGCTTTTCGTATTCCTTCAGCGCGGCATCAACGGCGGCGCGCACGTCGTCGGCCAGGCCCTCGCCAAAAAATTCAGCGGGCACGCCAATGCGCAGGCCGTCCAGGCTGTCGGTGAGGTTGCGGCTGAAGTCTTCGGCTGGGCGGTCGAGGCTGGTGGAGTCGCGGTCCGGGTCGGGGCCGCACATGGCCGAGAGCAGCAGCGCGCAGTCTTCGGCGCTGCGCGCCATGGGGCCTGCCTGGTCGAGCGACGAGGCGAAGGCGATCATGCCGTAGCGGCTGGCGCGCCCGTAGGTGGGCTTGATGCCGGTGATGCCGCAGAAGCTGGCGGGCTGGCGGATGGAGCCGCCGGTGTCGGTGCCGGTGACGGCGGGCGCCAGGCGCGCGGCCACGGCCACGGCCGAGCCGCCCGAGGAGCCGCCGGGCACGCGCGTGGTGTCCCAGGGGTTGCGCACGGGCTGCACGCTGTCGCAGCCCACGGCGGGGATGGCGGAGTTTTCGTTGGTGCCGCCCATGGCGAATTCGTCGCAGTTGAGCTTGCCCAGCGTCACGCAGCCCGCGTCGGCCAGCTTGCTCACCACGGTGGCGTCAAACGGCGAGCGGTAGCCCGCCAACATGCGGCTGGCGGCGGTGGTGGGAAAGTCGCGCGTGACGAAGATGTCTTTGTGCGCAATCGGCACGCCCGCCAGCGGCGCGGCGCTGCCCGCGGCAATTTTTTCGTCTTGGGCGCGGGCCTGGGCCAGCGTGGCGGCTTCGTCAATAGCTACATAAGCGCCAAGGTTTTGGTGGTCGCGGGCGCGGGCCAGAAAGTGCTGGGCGGCCTCGACGGCGCTTACCTGCTTGGCGCGCAGCGCGGCCGCGAGCTGGGCCACGCCCAGGTCATGCAATGCGGGAGATGTCATGCTCATTCAATCACCTTGGGCACAAGGAACAGCCCGCGCTCGACGGCGGGGGCGCTTTGCTGGTTGGCTTCGCGCTGGTTGGGCTCGCTGGCCACATCGTCGCGCAGGCGCAGCTGCACGGGCTCGATGGCCGCCACGGGGTGCGGCAGGGGCTTGATGCCGGTGGTGTCGACAGCCCGCATTTTTTCCACGATGCCAAAAAAGCCGTTGAGCTGCGTGAGCATGCGCTCACCTTCAGCCTCGGACAGCTCCAGCCGCGCCAGGTGGGCGATGCGCGCGATGTCCTGGGGAGTCAGTGCCATAGGATGAAATGGGGGAGAAAGTCTAGATGTAAAAGCTGTGTTCCGGCCTGGGGGAGCGGGAGTTATTCACAGGGGATGCGGTATTATCCCGGCTTTGCCGCATTGCCCCTGCATGCGTCGGCATTTGCGCGGAAGAAGCCCCCAAAACACCCCCTATTCCTAACCCCGGCGACGGCCAGCCGGTGCGCGAGCCGTGCCCCAGAGGACTTTTTGCATGTTCGGTTCCTTTCGTCGGTACTTCTCTACCGACCTCGCCATTGACCTTGGCACCGCCAACACCCTGATCTTCGCCCGCGACAAGGGCATCGTGCTCGACGAGCCATCGGTCGTCGCCATCCGCCACGAGGGCGGCCCGCACGGCAAGAAGGTCATCCAGGCCGTGGGCCACGAGGCCAAAGCCATGCTTGGCAAGGTGCCGGGCAACATCGAGGCCATCCGCCCGATGAAGGACGGCGTGATCGCCGACTTCGTCATCACCGAGCAGATGATCAAGCAGTTCATCAAGATGGTGCACCCGCGTTCGCTGCTCACGCCCAGCCCGCGCATCATCATCTGCGTGCCCTGCGGCTCCACCCAGGTCGAGCGCCGCGCCATCAAGGACGCGGCCGAGGCCGCGGGCGCCACCGCTGTGTACCTGATCGAGGAACCCATGGCCGCCGGCATCGGTGCCGGCCTGCCAGTGAGCGAGGCCTCGGGCTCGATGGTGGTGGACATTGGCGGCGGCACCACCGAGGTCGGCGTGATCTCGCTGGGCGGCATGGTCTACAAGGGCAGCGTGCGCGTGGGCGGCGACAAGTTCGACGAAAGCATCATCAATTACATCCGCCGCAACTACGGCATGCTGATCGGCGAGCCCACGGCCGAATCCATCAAGAAGAACATCGGCTCGGCCTTTCCCGGCTCCGAGGTCAAGGAGATGGAAGTCAAGGGCCGCAACCTGTCCGAAGGCGTGCCGCGCAGCTTCACCATTTCCAGCAACGAAGTGCTGGAGGCGCTGACCGAGCCGCTGAACCAGATCGTTTCCGCCGTGAAGAACGCGCTGGAGCAGACCCCCCCCGAGCTGGGCGCCGACATTGCCGAGCGCGGCATGATGCTCACGGGCGGCGGCGCGCTCTTGCGCGACCTGGACCGCCTGCTGGCCGAGGAAACCGGCCTGCCGGTGCTGGTGGCCGAGGAGCCGCTGACCTGCGTGGTGCGCGGCTGCGGCATGGCGCTGGACAGCCTGGACCGCCAGGGCAGCATCTTCACCAGCGACTGAGTCTCTGAGCGCGTTCGCCCATGGCCCTTGGCACCTTGGAGCGCAGTGCGCCCTCGTTCTTCAGGCAGGGCCCGTCGGCGCTGTCGCGCTGGGCCGTGTACGGCGCGCTGGCGTTGTTCCTCATGGTGGCGGATGCGCGCTTTCACCTGACCGACCCGCTGCGCAAAGCCGTTGGTGCGGTGCTCTATCCAGTGCAGTGGCTGATGCTGCAGCCCGTGGAGCTGCTGGGCCAGGGCGCGGGCTACTTCGAAGCGCTGCAGCGTGCCCAGCAGGAGGCCCAGCAGGCGCGTGAGCACATGGTGCAGCTGGCACAGCGCGCCAACCAGGCTGCGGATCTGCTGCAGGAGAACACCCAGCTGCGCCAGCTGTTGGCGCTGCGCGAGCGCCTGTCACCGCCCTCGCAGGCCGCGCAGGTGCTGTACGACGCCACCGACCCGTACACGCGCCGCGTGGTGGTTGATAAGGGCCAGGTGGCGGGCGTCGAGCTGGGTTCGCCGGTGCTCGACGAGCTCGGTGTGCTGGGCCAGGTCACGCGCGTCCTGCCCTTCGTGAGCGAGGTCACGTTGCTGGTGGACCGCGACCAGGCCATCCCCGTGCTCAACCCGCGCACCGGCGCGCGCAGCGTGGCCTATGGCGACCCGGTGGCGGGCCATGGCGGCAGCATGGAGCTGCGCTTCATGCCCAGCAACGCCGACGTGCAGGAGGGCGATCTGCTCACCACCAGCGGCGTCGATGGCGTGTACCCGCCGGGGCTACCCGTGGCGCGCGTGCGCCGTGTGGAACGGCGCGCTGACTCGGCATTCACCCGCATCTATTGCGACCCCGTGGCACAGGTGCATGGTGCGCGCCACGTGCTGCTGCTGCAGCCTCTGGCGGGGCAACTGCCCGAGCGCCCCGAGCCCGCGCCAGCGCCGGCACCCACGCGCAAGGGCGCGCGCAAATGAAGGCCATGAAGGAGCGGTCCGCATGATGATGCCGCGCGGCCAGGAGCTGCTGCAGCCGGTCAACCCGGCGTTCATCGTCGTCAGCCTGGTGGTGGCGCTGGCCATCAACCTGCTGCCGCTGGGGCGCGTGGTGTGGCTGCCCGACATGGTGTTGCTGCTGCTCGCCTTCTGGGGTGTGCACCAGCCGCTGCGTGTGGGCATGGGCATCGCCTTCGTGCTCGGGCTGTGCATGGATGTGCACCAGTCGGCCCTGCTGGGCCAGCATGCGCTGGCCTATGCCACGCTCATGCTCGGCACCAGCATGATTCACCGTCGCCTGCCTTGGCTGGGCCTGTGGGAGCAAGCGCTGCAGATGTTGCCGCTGCTGGCGGCGGCCCATGCTGTGGAGCTGCTGGTGCGTATGGCCTCGGGCGGCATCTTTCCGGGGCTGGCGCTGCTGGCCGCGCCGCTGATCGAGACACTGCTGTGGCCGCTGGCCAGCTGGATTCTGCTGGCGCCACAGCGCCGCCCGCCTGACCGCGACGAGAACCGTCCCTTGTGAAGCCATGACCGAACTGCGCAACAGCGAGCGGGACGCCTGGCGCTTTCGTGTGCGCGTGCTGGCCATGGGGCTGGTGGTGTTCCTGGCCTTCGCCCTGATCGTGGCGCGCCTGCTGGTGCTGCAGGTGCAGCGCCATGAGGACTTGGCCGACCAGGCGGAGAGCAACCGCACGGCGGTTGTGCCGATCGTGCCCAACCGCGGGCAGATCCTTGACCGCAACGGCGTGGTACTGGCCACCAACTATTCGGCCTACACGCTGGAGATCACGCGCTCCAAGCTGGGTGACCTGGACGAAACCATCGAGGAGCTGTCCAAGGTGGTGGACATCCAGCCGCGCGACAAGCGCCGCTTCAAGCGGCTGATGGAGGATGCGCGCAGCTTCGAGTCGCTGCCCATCCGCACGCGCCTGACCGACGAGGAGGTGGCACGCTTCGCGGCCCAGCGCTATCGCTTTCCGGGCGTGGACATCAAGGCGCGGCTGTTTCGCACCTACCCGCTGGGCGAGGTGGGGGGGCACGCCATCGGCTACATCGGCCGTATCAACCAGCGCGAGAAGGAGCGCATCGACGACTCCGACGACGCGGCCAACTACCGTGGCACCGAATACATCGGCAAGCTTGGCGTGGAACAGTCCTACGAGCAGCAGCTGCACGGCACCACCGGCGTGGAGCTGATGGAGACCTCGGCCGGCGGCCGCGTGGTGCGCAAGCTGCACAGCCGCCCGGCCACACCGGGGCACAGCGTCATGCTGTCGATCGACATCAAGCTGCAGAAGTTGGTCGAAGACCTGTACGGCGAGCGGCGCGGCGCGCTGGTGGCCATCGACCCGCGCAACGGCGAAATTTTGGCGCTCGTGTCCAAGCCGACCTTCGATCCGAACCTGTTTGTCGAGGGCATCGACCAGGAAAACTGGCAGGTGCTCAACGAATCCATCAACAAGCCGCTGCTCAACCGCGCGCTGCGCGGCACCTATCCGCCGGGCTCCACCTACAAGCCCTTCATGGCGCTGGCGGCGCTGCAGTTGAACAAGCGCTCGCCCACCCTGGTGGTGAACGACCCGGGCTACTACAACTTCGGTGGGCGCACCTTCCGCAGCCACGAGGGCGGCCTGGGTGGGGTGGACATGGTGCGTGCCATCCAGTTCTCCAGCAACACCTATTTCTACTCGCTGGGCGTGGAGATGGGCGTGGACACCATCCACGACTTCATGGCGCCGCTGGGCTTTGGCCAGATCACCGGCATCGACCTGGGCGGCGAGCTGCGCGGCGTGCTGCCCAGCACGCAGTGGAAGCGCCAGGTCAACAAGCGCCCCGAGGCCAAGCGCTGGTTCCCGGGCGAAACTGTGTCGCTGGGCATCGGCCAGGGCTACAACAACTTCACCATGCTGCAGCTGGCACTGGCCGAGGCCACGCTGGCCAATGGCGGCACGCGCTACCGCCCGCACGTGGCCAAGGCGGTGCGCGACGCGGTCACCGGCGCCGTCACCGAATTGGCGCAGCCGCCGGGCGAGAAACTGGGCTACCTGCCCAAGAACGTTGACGTGGTGCGCCGCGCCCTGGTGGCGGTGAACGAGGCGGGCACCGGGCGGCGCGTGTTCGCCGGGGCGGCCTACACCTCGGGCGGCAAAACTGGTACAGCGCAGGCCGTGAGCCTGGGCCAGAACGTCAAGTACAACGCCAAGGCGCTGGAGGAGCACAAGCGCGATCACTCGTTGTTCGCCGCGTTCGCGCCGGCTGAGAACCCGCGCATCGCAGTGGCGCTGATCGTGGAGAACGCCGGCTTCGGCGCGGCCAGTGCCGCCCCCATCGCGCGGCGCGTGTTCGACTACTGGTTGCAAGGCCTGTATCCGAGCGAGGAAGACATCGCCGCCACGAGCAAGGGCCAGACCGCCGCACCGATCGGCACGATGCGCCAGGCTGCCGATGTGCCGTTGCGCATGCGCGACCGGCCCGGGCCTGACGCCAACTGAGTCGCTTACGCTCCTCTTTTAGTAGCTTCTGGCGCTTGCTGATAAAGGGCTAGAGGCATTTTTCATGCTGATCCTGCCAGGCGCTGCAGGAGATCGACGGCCAGCTGCGCCGTCTGCCCCTGCCGGTCGCGCAAGGGGTTCAGCTCCACCAGATCGACCGAGCCCACCGCGCCGCTGGCGGCCAGCAGGTCCATGCACTGCTGCATGGCGTGGTGGCCGATGCCACCGGGCGCGGGCGTGCTCACGCCCGGAGCCAGGGCTGGATCCATACAGTCAAGGTCGAGGCTGACGTGCAGGTGGTGGGTGCCAGCCTGGATGCCGCGCAGCACCTGCGCCATGGTCTGCGCCATGCCCAGCGCCCGTACCTCGGGCATACGCCACACGGGCAGGCCGCGCTGGCGCAGGTAGCACTGCTCGCCTGCATCCACGCTGCGCAGGCCGACCAGGCGCAACTGTGCCGGCTGCAGCGCGGGTGGCCCGCCGGCCAGTGCCGTGAGCGCCGCGGGCCCATCACCCAGCAGACAGGCCACGGGCATGCCGTGCAGGTTGCCGCTGGGGCTGGTGGCGGGGGTGTTGGCGTCGGCATGGGCGTCGAGCCAGAGCACGCACAGTGCCTTGCCGGCCTGGCGACAGTGCCGGGCCACGGCGCTGATGGAGCCCACCGCCAGGCTGTGGTCACCGCCCAGCAGCACGGGCACGCGCTGTGCGGCCAGGATGCTGGCCACGGCGTCGTGCACGGCCTGGTTCCAGGCGCTTACGCAGGCCAGGTGGTGTGGGCCATGGCGGGCCTCATGCGCGGGCGTTGGCGGGCCGGCGAGGTTGCCCAGGTCCTGCACGTCGTGGCCTTGCCCACGCAGCGCCCGGGCCAGGCCCGCGCCACGCAGCGCGTCCGGCCCCAGGTGGGCCCCGGCCACGCCCGCACCGGCGTCGGTCGGGGCTCCCAGCAGCGTGAGGTGCCAAAGGGCCATGTCACTTCAGAAAGGCGTCATAGCCCGTCTTGAGGATGAGCACGCTGACGACCAGGATAAAGATGGCGCGCACGAAGCCCGTGCCATGGCGCAGGGCCATGTAGGTGCCCAGCACGCTGCCGACCACGTTGGCCGCAGCCAGCGGCAGGGTGAAGTGCCACCAGATGTGCCCCTTGGCGGCAAACAGGATCAGCGCGGCCAGGTTGGTCGCCAGGTTCAGCAGCTTGGCCGAAACCGAGGCGTTGAGGAAATCGTAGCCCAGCAGGCGCACGAAGGCGAAAACGAAAAAGCTGCCGGTGCCGGGGCCGAAAAAGCCGTCGTAGAAGCCGATCACCGCGCCAATCGCGCAGGCCGCCAGTGCTTCGGTGCGGCCGCGCCAGCGCGGCTGGTGGTGCAGCCCCAGGTCTTTCTTGAGCAGCGTGTAGGCCAGCACGGCCACCATGACCAGTGGCAGCAGCTTGCGCAGGAAGTCGGGCGAGGCCAGCGTGACCGCCCAGGCGCCGAAAAAGGCCCCGGCGAACCCGGCGCCCGCCGCCGGCAGCATGGTGCGCCAAGGAATGCGCACGCGGCGGCTGAACTGCCAGGTGGCCATGGCCGTACCCCAGACCGAGGCGCTCTTGTTGGTGCCCAGCAGGGTAGCGGGCGGGGCGTGGGCGAAGGTGGCGAACAGCGCGGGCAGCAGGATCAGCCCGCCTCCGCCCACGATCGCATCCACGAAACCGGCCAGCAGCGAGGCCAGCGAGACGAGCATCCATTCCATTGGCGCGATTCTCGCCTGTGCGCGAAAACCTTGGGACACCCCGCCTCAATGCCAGACAAGACGGCACAACAAAAAGGCGCCGGGGGTGCCGGCGCCTTGTACAAAGAGGCATCTCGTGACGGATGCTGTTTTTATGGATTGGTTGTGGTTGTCGAGATGTCTCCTCGGGCTCCTCTCATGCGCACCGTAGTGCGCTATCGAGTGGCGTGACTGTAACGGTTCGCACTTGCTTGGTGCATTGGGGGTTTCCCGCCCCCCGGATGGGGGCGCTGGGCCTTGGAAACGGCTGGCATGCCTCTTGCGGAATCCCGTCTGTCAGCAACCAGAACAGGAGAACGCACCATGCGGGAGGTGCCATGCAGGATTGGGACAGCAGGGGCTATGTGGCTGGGCGTGTTAGCGCCGGGGTGGGCGCAGACGCCACAGGGCGCCAAGGCCGTGCCCACGGCGCCCGCGCTGGTGCCGTTCGATGCGATCAGCGCTGCCGACACGGCCTGGCTCATGACGGCCACCGTGCTGGTGCTGTTGATGACGCTGCCAGGCGTGGCGCTGTTTTATGCCGGCATGGTGCGGCGCAAGAATGTGCTCAACACCATGGCCAGCGTGCTGGCCATCGCGGCTGTGGTGAGCGTGTGGTGGTTCGTGGCCGGCTACTCCTGGGCCTTCACTCCCGGCACGGCCTGGATTGGCGGCATCGAGCGCATGGGGCTCGCGGGTTTGGACTACGACCTGGGCGCGGGCCTGGTGGCCGTAAGCCACATCGCACCGCACGTGCCGGAGGCGGTGTACGCCATGTTTCAGCTCTGCTTCGCGGTCATCACGGCGGCGCTGGTGGTGGGTGCCTTTGTGGAGCGCATGCGCTTTTCCGCGATGCTGGTTTTCATCAGCCTGTGGACGCTATGTATCTACGCGCCCGTCGCGCACTGGGTGTGGGAGCCTGGGGGCTGGCTGGCGCGCCTGGGGGCGCTGGACTTCGCCGGTGGCGCCGTGGTGCACGTGAATGCGGGCATGGCGGGGCTGGCCTGTGCGTGGCTGCTGGGCAAGCGGCGTGGCTATGGCAAGGAGGCTTTCGCACCCTACAACCTGGGCTGGACCATGGTGGGCGCAGCGCTGCTCTGGGTCGGCTGGTTTGGCTTCAACGCGGGGTCGGCGCTGGCCGCTGACGGGCGCGCGGGCCTGGCGCTGGCCGTGACGCACATCGCCGCAGCTGCGGGGGCGCTGGGGTGGATGGCCGGTGAATGGGTGGTGCGCGGCCGGGCCTCGCTGCTGGGGTTGTGCTCTGGCCTGGTGGCGGGGCTGGTGGCCATCACGCCCGGTGCCGGCTACGTGACGCCGCGCGCCGCGCTGGCCATTGGCGTGGTGGCCGGGCTGGTGTGCTACTGGGGGGCGACCGGCCTCAAGCGCTGGCTGCACACCGACGACTCGCTCGATGTGTTCGGCGTGCACGGCATTGGCGGCGTGGTGGGCTCGCTGCTCACGGGCGTGTTCGCCAGCCGCACCGTGTCGGGCGTGGACGGCAGCGTGCTGACCCAGGCCGTGGGCGTGGGGACGGTGATGATTTTCAGCCTGGTGGGCACGGCGGTGTTGCTGTGGCTGACCGGGAAGGTGGTGCCGCTGCGGGTGGATGAAACCAGCGAGCTGGAGGGGCTGGACATCGCTGAGCACCGCGAGCATCTGGGTAGTTGAGCGAAGGAGGTAGATTGCCATGGACAACCAGGCACCGGGCGAAGGCAGGCTGGCCATTGCGGCCCACCTGCACGTGCTGCTGCGCCGCAAGACGGCGCGCGTGACCGATATCGAGTGGATGGCGGCGAACGCTGAATACGCGCAGGCCATCGTGCGCTTTGCGCGCCAGCGCGGGCATACGGACGGCGCGCCAGAGCTGGTCGAGTGGGCCGACAAGCTGGCCCACGCCATGGGCGAAGGGGCCGCGCCAGCGCAGCCGCAGCCCCAGCCTGCGCTGGCTTCGCGGCCTGCGCGCCCCGAGTCCCCGGGCGTGCGCTACGTGGGCGGCCTTCGCTGAGGCGCCGAGGCACTGGCGGCTAGGCGCCCGCCTGCTGGTCGGTGCGGATCCACTCGGCGGCTTTTTCCGCCAGCATCAGCGTGGGGGAATTGGTGTTGCCACTGGTGATGGTGGGCATGGCGCCCGCGTCCACCACGCGCAGGCCGGCGATGCCGCGCACGCGCAGGCGGCTGTCGAGCACGGCCATGGGGTCGTCGTCACGCCCCATCTTGGTGGTGCCCACGGGGTGGAAGATGGTGGTGGCGATGTCGCCCGCCAGGCGTGCCAGGTCCTCGTCGCTCTGGTACTGCACGCCGGGCTTCCATTCCTCCGGCTGGTATTTGGCCATGGCGCCTTGCGCGACGATGCGGCGCGTCACGCGCAGGCTGTCGGCGGCCACCTTGCGGTCTTCTTCGGTGGAGAGGTACTGCGGTGCGATGGCCGGCGCGTCCTCGAAGCGCGGGCTGCGCACTTGAACCGTGCCGCGGCTTGTCGGGTTGAGGTTGCACACGCTGGCCGTGAAGGCCGGGAAGCTGTGCAGCGGCTCGCCGAAGGCGTCCAGCGACAGTGGCTGCACGTGGTACTCGATGTTGGGGTAGGGCTGGCTCGGGTCGGAGCGCGTGAACGCGCCGAGCTGCGAGGGCGCCATGCTCATGGGCCCGCTGCGCGAGAGCAGGTACTGCAGCCCGATGCGCGCCTTGCCCCAGAGCGAATTGGCCATGGTGTTGAGTGTGGGCACGCCGCTGACCTTGTAGACCGAGCGAATCTGCAGGTGGTCCTGCAGGTTGGCGCCCACGCCGGGCAGGTCGTGCACGACGTCGATGCCGTGCTGGCGCAGCAGCGCCGCCGGACCGATGCCCGAGAGCTGCAGCAGCTGCGGCGAGTTCACCGCGCCCGCGCTCAGGATGACCTCGCGCGCGGCCCGCGCATGCACCAGTTCCTGCCCGGTCCAGACATGCACGCCGGTGCAGCGGCGGCTGCCGTCGGCCTGCGTCTCGACCACCAGGCGCGTGGCCTGCGCCGTGGTCCACATCTCGAAGTTGGGGCGGCCGTAGCAGGCGGGGCGCAGGAAGGCCTTGGCGCTGTTCCAGCGCCAGCCGCTTTTCTGGTTGACTTCGAAGTAGCCCACGCCTTCGTTGGTGCCGCTGTTGAAGTCTGGGGTGGCCGGAATGCCCGCCTGCTGCGCCGCCAGGGCGAAGGCGTCGAGCACGTCCCAGCGCAGGCGCTGGCGCTCCACGCGCCACTCGCCCGTGCTGCCGGTCGCGCGGTTGCCGTGCAGGCGCTTGAAAGCCTCGTCCGCCGTGCCGGGCTGGTCCAGGCGCCAGTGGTCCTCGTGGCGGCGAAAAGCGGGCAGCACGTTGTCCCAGCGCCAGGTGTCGTCGCCGGTGAGCTGGGCCCACTGGTCGTAGTCGCGCGCCTGGCCGCGCATGTAGATCATGCCGTTGATGCTGCTGCAGCCGCCCAGCACCTTGCCGCGCGGGTAGCGCAGGCGCCGCCCGTTCAGGCCGGCGTCGGGCTCGGTCTGGTAGAGCCAATCGGTGCGCGGGTTGCCAATGCAATACAGGTAGCCCACGGGGATGTGGATCCAGTGGTAGTCGTCCTTGCGCCCGGCTTCGATGAGCAGCACGC
Source organism: Paenacidovorax caeni (assembly GCF_001298675.1). Classification (GTDB taxonomy): domain Bacteria; phylum Pseudomonadota; class Gammaproteobacteria; order Burkholderiales; family Burkholderiaceae_C; genus Paenacidovorax; species Paenacidovorax caeni. Next base: position 22,649 of record NZ_CYIG01000013.1, on the reverse strand, counting down.
GGTTGCGCGCGTCGGCGCTGAGCCGGTTGGCCAGCAGGGCGCCGGCGGTGCCGCCGCCGATGATGATGTAGTCGAAGTGGGTGTCGCTCATGGGGTGCCAAAGGGGAATGGAAGTGCTGCACCATTGTGCAAAGCAGCGTGCGACTGTCGAGCGGGTAATCCCAGGATGCTATTGTTTGCATAGCTGCTAGCGCTTTATTGGTAAGCGCTACAGCCCTTTTTGATATTAATTTCATGCCCGGCGTGCACTGTCTTGCTTGCCAGCCTGGCGGCCGGGGCGTTATCCTGCGTAACTTTGGAACCCTGACCGGCATGAGTATTTCCCCCCCCCAACTGCTGCGCACCGACACGCCCGACGGGCCGTGCGCTGTGCTGCGGGGGCGCTGGGGTGCGGCCGACCTGGGCCAGCGTGCGCAGTGGCGCGTGCTGCGCCGCCAACTGGCCGCGTTGCCACCCGCGCCCGACCTGGCCTGGGACTTGAGCGGCCTGCAGTGGCTGGACCACGTGGGCGCGCAACTGCTGTGGAACCACTGGGGCCGTGCCTGGCCTGCGCGCCTGGTGGCCGGTGACGCGCACCGCACCATGCTCGAGCGCGTAGCGCGCCTGAGCGTGGCCCCCGCGCCGCCGCCGCCGCCCTGGCGCCTGATGAACCAGGTGCACCGCCTGGGCGAGCTGGTACTGCACGCCATGGAGCACGTGCGCTTTTTCGTGCAGCTCGTCGGCCAGCTGGGGCTCGACGTGCTGCGCCTGGCGCGCGCGCCGCGGCGTGGGCCCTGGCGCGATCTTTCGGGCCACCTGTACCGCATGGGGACGACGGCGCTGCCCATCACCGCGCTGGTGGGCTTCCTCATCGGTGTGGTGCTGGCCTACCTCATGGCGCTGCAGCTGCGCCAGTTCGGTGCCGAATCGTTCATCGTCAACATCCTGGGCATCTCGCTGATCCGCGAGCTGGGGCCTATGCTTGCGGCCATCCTGGTGGCGGGGCGCTCGGGCTCTGCCATCACGGCGCAGATCGGCGTGATGCGCGTGACCGAGGAGCTGGACGCCATGCGCGTCATGGGCATCCCGCAGGGCTTTCGCCTGGTGCTGCCGCGCGCGCTGGCGCTGATGCTGGCCATGCCGCTCATCAGCGTGTGGACCACGCTGGCCGCACTGGCCGGCGGCATGCTGGCGGCCGACCTGACCATGGGCATTACCCCGGCCTACTTCGCCCAGGCGCTGCCACGTGCGGTGCAGGTGTCCAACCTGTACCTGGCGCTGGGCAAGTCGGCCGTGTTCGGCGTCATGATTGCCCTCATCGGCTGCCACTGGGGGCTGCGCGTCAAGCCCAACACGCAGAGCCTGGGCGAGGGCACGACGGCCTCGGTGGTCAACGCCATCACCGTGGTCATCCTGGTCGATGCGCTGTTCGCCATTCTTTTCAAGAACGTGGGGGTCTGAATGCAGGCGTCCTCCGAACCCGTGGTGCGTATCGACGGCCTGTGGTCCGTCTTTGGCCAAGGTGAATCGGCCTTCGCCGTACACCAGGACCTGATGCTCACGGTGCAACGCGGCGAAATGCTCTCGCTCGTGGGCGGCTCGGGCACTGGCAAGACGGTGCTGCTGCGCCAGATGCTGGGCCTGCTGCAGCCCTCGCGTGGCAGCGTCACGGTGCTGGGCCGCCCGGCGGCCGAGATGAGCGGCGAGGGCGCTGCCGCCCGCGTGGGCATGCTGTTCCAGCACGGCGCGCTGTTCTCGGCCTTCAACGTGCTCGACAACATCGCCTTCGCGCTGCGCGAGCTGGGCACCCTGCCCGACGCGCTGGTGCGCGACGCTGCCATGGCGAAATTGCAGCTCGTGGGCCTCAAGCCCGAGCACGCCACACGCATGCCGGCCGACCTGTCGGGCGGCATGGTCAAGCGCGTGGCACTGGCGCGCGCGCTCATCATGGACCCGCCGCTGCTGCTGCTTGACGAGCCCACGGCGGGGCTCGACCCCAACAGCTCCGACGACTTCTGTGCGCTGTTGCGCGAGCTGCACGCGCAGCTCGGCCTCACCGTGGTCATGGTCACGCACGACCTGGACACGCTGTTCGCCCTGTCCACGCGCGTGGCCGTGCTGGCCGACAAGCGCGTTATCGTCGATGGCGCACCGCTGGACGTGGCGCAGTTCGACCACCCCTTCATCCACCATTTTTTCCAGGGCGAGCGCGGCCGCCGGGCCATGGCGCCCGTGCATGGCGCCGTGCCGCCGGAGGCTTGAACCATGGAAAACAAGGCCCATGCCCTGGCCGCAGGCATCTTTCTCATCGTGGTCACGGCGCTGCTCGCTGCGCTCGCCCTCTGGCTCACGCGCGACAACACGCGCTACACCCTGTACGAGCTGTCGAGCAAGGAAAGCGTCAGCGGCCTGCAGCCCCAGGCCAGCGTGCGCTACAAGGGCGTGGCCGTCGGCAAGGTGGTGGACATCGGGTTCGATCCACTGGTGCACGGCAATGTGCTGATCCGCATCGCCGTCAACGCCGACGCGCCCATCCGCCCGACCACCTTCGCCGTGCTTGGTTACCAGGGCGTGACGGGCCTGGCCCACGTGCTGCTCGACGATGCCGGGCAGCCCCTGCCGGTGCAGCCCACCGGCCCCAGCGGCGTGCCACGCCTGCCGTTGCAGGCTTCATCGCTGACCAAGCTGGCCGAGCAGGGGCTGGGCGTGGTGGCGCAGATGCAGGCTGCCGCCGAACGCATCAACCGCCTGCTTGGTGACGAGAACCAGGAGCGCTTCAGCCTGGCGCTGGACAACATCGGCAGCGCCGCCGGGCAGATCGCGCAGCTTGGCCAACGGCTGGATGCCACTGTGCGCCTGCGCCTGGATCCGGCCTTGGCCGCCGTGCCGGCGCTGGCGCAGGACGCGCGCGCCACACTGCAGGTGCTGCAGCAAGCGGGCCACAGTGCATCGGCCGCGGCGGACGGCCTGGGCCAGACCACGCGCCGCCTGTACGCCCCTGGCGGTTCGCTCGAACAGATCGAGCAAAGTACCCGCGCCCTGGCGCGCGCGGCCGACAAGTTCAGCGACGCCACGCTGCCGCGCGTGAACCGTGCCAGCGACGAGGCCGCGCGTGCCGCGCGCCAGTTCGGGCGCGTGGCCGAGGGGATGGCCGAGAACCCGCAATCCCTCCTCTACGGCGCCGGCGCGCCGCAGCCGGGACCGGGTGAACCCGGCTGGAAATGAAGCACCCCCTGAGGCGCTTCGTGCCTTCCCCCTCTCTCTACGCGCTTCGCGCTCTGGGTGGGCGCCGCAGCCCGCGCGGCGGGGCAGCCCTTGCGCGGCTACCCTGGCCTGGGACGCGCTAGTTTCCTGCGCCGTGGAACACTGACATCGAAGGAGTCGCTCCATGAAAACTCATTTTTTGATAGCTGCTCGCGCTTGCTGCATAAGCGCTACGGCCATTTTTTGTGCCATTTTTGTGACGGGTTGTGGTGCGCTGCCTCAGCCGCCGGCGCGGCCCCAGCTGTATGACCTGGGGCCTGGCCCCGCCACGGCGGCCGCAGCGCCTGCCACGGCCTTGCCGGCGCTGGCCCTGGCCGACATGGACGCGCCCGGCGGTGCAGGCAGCGGCACCGCGGTGGTGTACCGCCTGGCCTATGCCGACGCGCAGCAACTGCGCCCCTACCAACTGGCCCGCTGGAGCCAGCCGCCCACTGCCCTGGTGCTGCAGCGCCTGCGCGAGCGCCTGGGAGAGCAGCGCGCCATCGTGCAGCCGCTGGACCGCCCGCTGGCCCCGGGCTCGGACAAGCCGCCGGTGGTGCTGCGCCTGGACCTGGAGGAGTTCAGCCAAGTGTTCGCCAGCCCCGAGCGCAGCAGCGGCCTGCTGCGCCTGCGTGCCACGCTGGCTGAACCGCTGCCTGGGGGCGAGCGCCTGCTGGGCCAGCGCGTGTTCGTGGTGCAGCGCCCCGCGCCCAGCGCCGATGCGGCCGGAGGCGTGCGCGCGCTGGCCGAAGCGGCCGACCAGGCGGCCGAGGAGTTGGCGCAGTGGCTGCAGGGCATGGGGCGCTGAGCCGCTTGTGTGCTGGCCGTGGGGCATAAAAAAGGCCGCTGATGCGGCCTTTTTTGTGGTGCGCTGAGGGAACGGCCCCCGGGGCGGTTACACCCCGGCGGCGTGCGCCTGCTGGTCAGCGTGGTAGCTGGAGCGCACCATGGCGCCTACGGCGGCGTGCGAGAAGCCCATCTTCAGGGCCTCGGCCTCGAACATCTTGAAGGTGTCGGGGTGCACGTAGCGGCGCACCGGCAGGTGGCTGTTGCTGGGCGCAAGGTACTGGCCGATGGTCAGCATCTCGATGCCGTGCGCGCGCATGTCGCGCATCACCTGCAGGATTTCTTCGTCCGTCTCGCCCAGGCCGACCATCAAACCGCTCTTGGTCGGCACCTGCGGCACCAGGGCCTTGAACTTCTGCAACAGGCTGAGCGAGAACTGGTAGTCGGCGCCCGGGCGTGCTTCCTTGTACAGGCGCGGCACGGTTTCCAGGTTGTGGTTCATCACGTCGGGCGGGGTGTCCTTGAGGATGGCCAGCGCGCGGTCGTCGCGGCCGCGGAAGTCGGGCACCAGCACCTCGATCTGCGTGCGTGGCGATTGCTCACGAATCTGCTGGATGCAGGCGGCAAAGTGGCCTGCGCCGCCGTCGCGCAGGTCGTCGCGGTCCACGCTGGTAATGACGGCGTACTTCAGCCGCATCTGGGCAATGGTGCGCGCCAGGTTGGCGGGCTCGTCCTGGTCCAGCGGGTCAGGGCGGCCGTGGCCCACATCGCAGAACGGGCAGCGGCGCGTGCACTTGTCGCCCATGATCATGAAGGTGGCGGTGCCGCTGCCGAAACATTCGCCAATGTTGGGGCACGAGGCTTCTTCGCAGACGGTGTGCAGCTTGTTGGCGCGCAGGATGTCCTTGATCTCGTAGAAGCGCGTGGTGGGCGAGCCGGCTTTGACGCGGATCCACTCGGGCTTCTTGAGTACCTCGCCGGGTTCGACTTTGATCGGAATGCGTGAGAGCTTGGCGGCGGCTTTTTGCTTGGCCAGCGGGTTGTAGTCAGCGGTGGATTGCGCTTCGCGCACGACGTCGGAGGTGCTCATGGCCTTGGCGGTTCAGGGGGACAGGCGCGTGGCGAGCTGGTGGCCCAGCCGTGCGGCGACTTCATCCCAGGTGGTGTGGACGCCGATTGTAGAAAGATCGACCGTCGCCAGACCCGCGTAGCCGCAAGGGTTGATGCGGGCATAGGGCTCCAGGTCCATGGCGACGTTCAGGGCCACGCCGTGGTAAGTGCAGTGCTGGCTGACCTTGATGCCCAGCGCGGCGATCTTGCCCAGGCCGGTGAAGTCGGGGGACGGCGCCGCGCCAGCCGCATCCCTGTGCTGCGGGCGCTGGGGCAGCAGGGCGTGGCTGCCCGGGTCGTCCAGGCGCACGTAGATGCCAGGTGCGCCCGCCACGCGGTGGCCGGTGACGCCGTAGGCGGCCAGGGTGCGAATCACGGCTTCCTCGATGCGGTAGACGTATTCCTTCACGTAGTAGCCGGCACGGCGCAGGTCAACGAGTGGGTAGGCCACCACCTGGCCCGGGCCGTGGAAGGTGACCTGGCCGCCACGGTTGGTGGGCACGACGGGAATGGTGCCCGGGTTCAGGATGTGGTCGCTTTTGCCGGCAAGGCCTTGTGTGTAGTGCGGTGCGTGCTCGCAAATCCAGAGCGCATCGGGCGTGCTGTCGGTGCGTTCCGCGGTGAAGTCTTGCATGGCCTGCACCGTGGCACGGTAGTCGGTGCGGCCCAGGATGCGGATGTCCATGTCAGAGGACGACCTTGACCAGCGGATGCGCGGTGAGCGCGCGGTACAGGTCGTCGAGCTGCTCGCGGCTGGTGGCGGTCACCGTGATGGTGACGCCCAGGTACTTGCCGCCGCTGCTGGGGCGCAGCTCAATGCGGCTGGCGTCGAACGCGGGATCGAAGCGGTGGGCGATGTCGGTCACGGCGTGCACGAAGCCGTCCTGCTTTAGGCCCATCACCTTGATCGGGAACTGCGAGGGATATTCGATCAGCGAATCCTTGCGCGGATCGGGGGTGGAGCCATTGGCGGTGGAGGTGGAGGAGGTCATACGTGCTTTCAAATCAATAGCTGCTGGCGCCCGTGGATTGTGCGCTAACAGGCGATTGGGCTGCATGTGGTGCGGTACTGCGCAGGTGTGCGGTCGCAGGCTCCGCAGGCCTCATGCGCAGGCAAGCTGCGCACCGGCGTTGTGCGGGGAAGGCAAAACCTTGCCGAGCGTCTCGGGTTTTTACTTATAATCGCGCGGTTTTGTCGTTTCGGTCTGATACAAGCGTGGGCACCAAGAAGATGAACAACCTTGCCCATGAGACTGAAGCTGAGGACGAAGAACCTGACTTCAAGCCCCTGACGGCCCAAGAGGCACAGGAATGGCGCCGCCGCAACCCGCCGGTCTCCGTTTGGCGCATCGTTGCAGGTCAGGCGCTGGTGGGGATGGTCGTCGCCGTCTTGGCGTGGTTGTTCTCTGGCAAGCCTTCTGTGGCATGGTCCGCTGGCTATGGCGCACTCTCGGTGGTGGTTCCCGCTGCCCTTTTTGCGCGTGGTGTTGCGCGCCCAAGCGGCTCCGCCAACGCGGGGGGCGCCATGGCAAGGTTCTTCGTGTGGGAGCTGGCCAAGCTCGTGCTCACCATCGCCATGCTGGCGGCGGCAGCCCGGCTGGTGAAGGATTTGAGTTGGCTGGCCTTGCTGGTCGGCATGGTCGTGACGATGAAAACTTACTGGGTGGCATTGAAGGTGCAGCCCGGTGTCCGAAAAACCGATTGATTTTTTGAGAGAAGAGTAAGCAATGGCCGCAGAAGCGCACGGACCGACTGCCAGTGAATACATCGTTCACCACTTGCAGCACCTCCAGAACATCAAGCAGAAGTCCATCGTGGATTTCTCGGTCATTAATTACGACTCCATCGTCGTTGGCTTGATTCTTGGTGTGCTGGCCTTGTTTGTATTCTGGCGTGCCGCCAAGAGCGCTACTTCCGGTGTGCCGGGGCGCTTCCAGGCTGCCGTCGAAATCCTCGTCGAAATGGTGGACAACCAGGCCAAGGCCAATATCCACAACGCCGAGAGCCGCAAGTTCATTGCGCCCCTGGCTTTGACGGTGTTCGTCTGGATCTTTTTGATGAATGCCATGGACATGTTGCCCGTCGATCTGCTGCCCGTGCTGTGGCAAGGCGTGCAGGGTGACCACCACGCCTACCTGCGTGTGGTGCCCACGGCCGACCTTTCGACCACGTTGGGCCTGTCCTTTGCCGTGCTGATTCTGTGCTTCTACTACAGCCTGAAGATCAAGGGCGTGGGTGGCTGGGCGCACGAACTGGTGACCGCGCCGTTCGGCACCAGCAAGAATCCTGTCTTCGCCCTGATTCTGGGTGTGGTCAATCTGCTCATGCAGATCATTGAATACGTTGCCAAGACCGTATCGCATGGCATGCGACTGTTTGGCAACATGTACGCTGGTGAGTTGGTGTTCATGCTGATCGCCCTGATGGGTGGCGCGGCTGCCATGTCGCTTTCCGGTGTGTTGCTCCCTGTGGGGCACATCATTGCGGGCTCGATCTGGGCGATCTTCCACATTCTGGTGATCACCCTCCAAGCCTTCATTTTCATGATGCTTGCGCTGATTTACCTCGGCCAGGCGCATGAAGCTCACTGATCCTTCCTTTCCTTTTTTCAACCTTTCTTTTCATCCCTAGGAGTCATCATGGAAAACATTCTCGGTCTCGTCGCTCTGGCTTGTGGTCTGATCGTGGGTCTGGGCGCTATCGGCGCTTCGATCGGTATCGCTCTGATGGGCGGCAAGTTCCTCGAGTCCTCTGCTCGCCAACCCGAGCTGATCAACGAACTGCAAACCAAGATGTTCATCTTGGCCGGTCTGATCGACGCTGCTTTCCTGATCGGCGTGGCCATCGCCCTGCTGTTCGCGTTTGCCAACCCCTTCCAACTGGCTGCCTAAGCACTCCGATCAACGCCAACGATAGAAAGGTGTTGCCGTGAGTATCAACGCGACCCTGTTCGTTCAGGCCATCGTTTTCCTGATCCTGGTGTGGTTCACGATGAGCTTCGTGTGGCCCCCGATCGCGAAGGCGCTGGATGAGCGAGCCCAGAAAATCGCCGATGGTCTCGCTGCTGCCGACAAGGCCAAGTCCGAACTCGCCGCTGCCGACCAGCGTGTGAAGAAGGAACTGGCGGCCGCCAGCAACGAAACCGCAACGCGCCTGGCCGATGCCGAGCGCCGCGCACAGGCCATCATCGAAGAGGCCAAGGCCCGCGCCACCGACGAAGGCAACAAGATTGTCGCCGCGGCCCGCGCCGAAGCTGAGCAGCAAGCGATTGCCGCCCGCGAAGCCCTGCGCGAGCAGGTGGCGGTGCTGGCTGTCAAGGGCGCCGAGCAGATTCTCCGCAAGGAAATCAACGCGGGTGTCCACGCCGATCTGCTGAACCGCCTCAAGACCGAGCTGTAAGGAACGCAACATGGCTGAACTCGCCACCATTGCACGCCCTTACGCCGAGGCGCTGTACAAGGCTTGCACTGGCGCCGCCGGTGCCGACCTGAACGGCGCCGCCGCCTGGGTGGACGAGCTGGCGGCGATTGCCGCCAACCCTCAATTGCGCCAACTGGCAGACAACCCCAAGGTGACTCCCGAGCAGGTGCTCGGTGTCATCACGGGCGTGGCCCGCACGGCTCTGCCGGAGATGGCCAAAAATTTCCTGCGCACCGTGGTCGACAACGGCCGCGTGCAGGCGCTGCCTGAAATCGCAGCCCAATTCCGCGCGCTGGTGAACCAGAGCAATGGCAGTTCCGATGCCGTGGTCTACAGCGCTTTCCCGCTGGATGCCAATGCCCTGGCCGAGCTGGGCGCCACGCTGGACAAGCGTTTTGGCCGCAAGCTCAACCTCACTGTTCAAACGGATGAGGCGCTGATCGGCGGTGTCCGCGTGGTGGTGGGCGACGAGGTGCTCGACACTTCGGTCAAGGCCCGTCTGGAACAAATGAAAGCGGCCCTCACGGCCTGAGCGGCTGGAGGTCTGGGCTAATTAAAGAAAGAAGGAAAGAGTCATGCAACTCAATCCCGCAGAAATTTCTGAACTCATCAAGAGCCGCATCGAAGGGCTGGCAGCCAGCAGCGACATCCGTAACCAGGGCACCGTGGTGTCCGTGACGGACGGTATCGTGCGCGTGCATGGCCTGTCGGACGTGATGCAGGGCGAAATGCTCGAATTCCCCGCCGGCAGCGACGGTCAGCCGAGCTTCGGTCTGGCGCTGAACCTGGAGCGCGACTCCGTGGGTGCGGTGATTTTGGGCGAGTACGAGCACATCTCCGAAGGCGACACCGTGAAGTGCACGGGCCGTATTCTGGAAGTGCCCGTGGGCCCCGAACTGGTGGGCCGCGTGGTGAACGCCCTGGGTCAGCCGATCGACGGCAAGGGCCCGATCAACGCCAAGATGACGGACGTGATCGAGAAGGTCGCTCCTGGCGTGATCGCGCGCCAGTCCGTGGACCAGCCGCTGGCCACTGGCTTGAAGTCGATCGACTCCATGGTGCCGATCGGCCGCGGTCAGCGCGAACTGATCATCGGTGACCGCCAGACCGGCAAGACCGCCGTGGCCATCGACGCCATCATCAACCAGAAGGGCCAGGGCGTGACGTGTATCTACGTCGCCATCGGCCAGAAGGCGTCGTCGATCAAGAACGTGGTGCGTGCCCTGGAGCAGGCAGGTGCCATGGACTACACCATCGTCGTCGCCGCTTCGGCATCGGAATCTGCCGCAATGCAGTATGTGTCGGCTTACTCCGGCTGCACGATGGGCGAATACTTCCGTGACCGTGGCCAGGACGCACTGATTGTTTATGACGATCTGTCCAAGCAGGCTGTGGCCTACCGTCAGGTTTCGCTGCTGCTGCGCCGTCCCCCGGGCCGCGAAGCCTACCCTGGCGACGTGTTCTATCTCCACAGCCGTCTGCTGGAGCGTGCTGCCCGTGTGAACGCTGATTACGTGGAAGCCTTCACCAAGGGTGAAGTCAAGGGCAAGACCGGCTCGCTGACCGCACTGCCCGTGATCGAAACGCAGGCCGGCGACGTGTCCGCATTCGTGCCGACCAACGTGATCTCGATCACTGACGGCCAGATCTTCCTGGAAACCAGCCTGTTCAATGCCGGTATCCGCCCCGCTATCAACGCCGGTATCTCGGTGTCCCGCGTTGGTGGTGCAGCACAGACCAAGCTGATCAAGGGCCTGTCCGGCGGTATCCGTACCGACTTGGCGCAGTACCGTGAGCTGGCTGCGTTCGCGCAGTTCGCTTCCGATCTGGACGATGCGACGCGCAAGCAGCTGGACCGTGGTGCCCGCGTGACCGAACTGCTCAAGCAGCCGCAGTACAGCCCGCTGCCCATCAGCCTGATGGGGGCCACGCTGTTCGCCGTGAACAAGGGCTTCCTGGACGATGTGGACGTGAAGAAGGTGCTTGCCTTCGAATCCGGCCTGCACCAGTTCCTGAAGACCAGCCATGCCGGTCTGCTGGAGCGCCTGGAAAGCAACCGCGCCTTCGACAAGGAAGGCAAGGACGAGGCCGAGCTGACGCAAGCCATCACGGCGTTCAAGAAGACGTTCGCTTAAACCGGACGAGGAGCCCTCATGGCAGCAGGCAAGGAAATACGCGGCAAGATCAAATCGGTGGAAAACACCAAGAAGATCACCAAGGCCATGGAAATGGTGGCCGCGTCCAAAATGCGCAAAGCGCAAGACCGCATGCGCGCTGCTCGTCCCTTTGCCGAGAAGGTGCGCAACATTGCCGCCCATCTCGGTGAAGCCAACCCCGAGTACGTGCATCCCTTCATGAAGACGAACGACGCCAAGGTGGCGGGCGTCATCGTGGTGACGACCGACAAGGGGCTGTGCGGTGGCATGAACACCAACGTGCTGCGCGCGGTGACAACCAAGCTGCGCGAACTGCAGTCCCAGGGCGTCGAAACGCAGGCCGTTGCCATTGGCAACAAGGGCCTGGGCTTCCTGAACCGGGTTGGCGCGAAGGTGGTGGCCCACGTCACCAACCTGGGCGATACGCCGCATCTGGAAAAGCTCATCGGCCCTGTCAAGGTGCTGCTCGATGCTTACGCTGAAGGCAAGATCAACGCGGTGTACCTGAGCTACACCAAGTTCATCAACACCATGAAGCAGGAGTCGGTGGTGGAGCAACTGCTGCCGCTGTCCTCCGAGCAGATGCAGGCCGACAAGTCTGGCCCGAGCTGGGACTACATCTACGAGCCCGATGCGCAGGCCGTGATCGACGAGTTGCTGGTGCGTTATGTCGAGTCACTGATCTACCAGGCAGTGGCGGAGAACATGGCCTCTGAGCAGTCTGCCCGCATGGTGGCCATGAAGGCTGCCACCGACAATGCTGGCAACGTCATCAACGAGCTCAAGCTGGTCTACAACAAGACGCGCCAGGCCGCGATCACGAAAGAACTTTCGGAGATCGTCGCGGGTGCCGCAGCCGTCTAGGCCGCCTCGCGGTCTCGGTTTAAATTTTTGGAGCAAATCACATGGCTCAAGTGCAAGGCAAGATTGTTCAATGTATCGGCGCCGTGGTGGACGTCGAGTTCCCGCGCGACCAGATGCCCAAGGTGTATGACGCCCTCAAGCTCGAAGGCTCGGCCCTGACGCTGGAAGTGCAGCAGCAGCTCGGCGACGGCGTGGTGCGTACCATCGCCCTGGGGTCGTCTGACGGCTTGAAGCGTGGTCTGATGGTGACCAACACCGCTAACCCCATCACCGTGCCCGTGGGCAAGGCCACCCTGGGCCGCATCATGGACGTGCTGGGCAACCCTATCGATGAACGCGGCCCCGTGGACCAGGCCCTCACGGCTTCCATCCACCGCAAGGCACCCGCTTATGACGAGCTGTCGCCCTCGCAAGAGCTGCTCGAAACCGGCATCAAGGTGATTGACTTGGTCTGCCCGTTCGCCAAGGGCGGTAAGGTGGGTCTGTTCGGTGGCGCCGGTGTGGGCAAGACCGTGAACATGATGGAACTCATCAACAACATCGCCAAGGCGCACTCGGGTCTGTCCGTGTTCGCTGGCGTGGGTGAGCGTACCCGTGAAGGGAATGACTTTTATCACGAAATGGCCGATTCCGGCGTGGTGAACCTGGAGAACCTGGGCGAGTCCAAGGTGTCCATGGTCTACGGTCAGATGAACGAGCCCCCGGGCAACCGTCTGCGCGTGGCCCTGACCGGCCTGACCATCGCCGAGTCGTTCCGCGACGAAGGCCGTGACGTGCTGTTCTTCGTGGACAACATCTACCGTTACACGCTGGCCGGTACCGAAGTGTCCGCTCTGCTGGGCCGTATGCCTTCCGCCGTGGGCTACCAGCCGACGCTGGCCGAGGAAATGGGCCGTCTGCAAGAGCGTATTACCTCCACCAAGGTGGGCTCGATCACCTCCATCCAGGCCGTGTACGTGCCAGCGGACGACTTGACCGACCCCTCGCCAGCCACGACGTTCGCCCACTTGGACTCCACCGTGGTGCTGTCGCGTGACATCGCTGCACTGGGTATCTACCCCGCCGTGGACCCGCTGGACTCCACCAGCCGCCAGCTCGACCCGCAAGTCGTTGGCGAAGAGCACTACAAGGTGGCACGCGACGTGCAAGGCACGCTGCAGCGCTACAAGGAACTGCGCGACATCATCGCCATTCTGGGTATGGACGAACTGGCACCTGAGGACAAGCTCGTGGTGGCCCGCGCCCGTAAGATCCAGCGTTTCCTGTCGCAGCCGTTCCACGTGGCCGAAGTGTTTACGGGTTCGCCTGGCAAGTACGTGCCGCTGTCGGAAACCATCCGTGGCTTCAAGATGATCGTCAACGGCGAGTGCGACCACCTGCCCGAGCAGGCCTTCTACATGGTCGGCACCATCGACGAAGCCTTCGAAAAGGCCAAGAAGCTGGCGTCCTGATGCAGCAGGCCGCCGGGTTGGTTCCTGGCGGCTGGCATCGAACCCAGTCCCCGCTTTTTCTGAGGAGCAACGATGAATACCCTCCACGTCGATGTGGTCAGCGCGGAAGAGTCCATCTTCTCCGGCCAGGCGCGCTTTGTCGCCCTGCCGGGTGAAGCTGGCGAGTTGGGCATTTTGCCCAAGCACACGCCCCTGATCACGCGCATCAAGCCCGGCTCGGTGCGCATCGAGATGGCCGACGGCAGCGAAGAATTCGTCTTTGTGGCCGGTGGCATTCTGGAAGTGCAGCCTGACTGCGTGACCGTGCTGTCCGACACCGCCATCCGCGGCAAGGATCTGGACGACCAGAAAGCCCGTGAAGCCAAGGCCGCAGCCGAGGAAGCACTCAAGAACGCCAAGAGCGAAATCGATCTGGCGCGTGCCCAGTCCGAGCTTGCGATCATGGCCGCCCAGATTGCTGCCCTGCGCAAATTCCGCCAGAAGCGCTGAAACGGCTGTTGCGCCGCGCAGGTGCACCGTCGTCAGAAAAGGAACCCAGCCTAGGCTGGGTTTTTTTATGCCAAATCAGCTTCTGAGCCAATGTGGGCAAGCGCTAGCAGCTATCAAATGAGAAGCGTAATGCAGCCTTGTGCACAATAGCATCCATGGATGACATCGTGAAACAAGCGCTGGCCAAGTGGCCGAATGTGCCAGATTGCTATGGCTGGCTCGGACTGGATGCGCGCGGGCATTGGTACTTGCGCGATACAGCGACCCAAGCCAGCGGCCCATTTGCCCAGGCCAAAGGCCAGAAGCTGGCGCATGAGAAACTGATCGCTTTCATTGGACGCAACTACGCAGTCGATGGACGCGGCTGCTGGTTCTTTCAGAACGGCCCGCAGCGCGTGTATGTCGAGCTGGAGGCGACCCCCTTTATCTACCGCATCGGTTGCGACGGCGCGGTGCGTACCCAGACTGGCCAAGAGGTGGTGTCAGAGCGCTGTTTGCTGGATGAAGAAGGGCGGGTCTACCTGGTTTCACCACTGGGGGTCGGCTTGGTGCACTCCCTGGACGTACCTGTCTTCGCGCAGGCGCTGGAGCAAGGGCGCTGGCCAGACCCCATTGATGTGAATGCAGCAGATTTACCGGGCCATTACGGCTTTGTGCTAAGTCCCGAGGCGTTACAGCGAATGTAAAAAAGCCGGCGCTTGGCCGGCTTGGGAGCTCTTCGCGCGTGGCAGCGATTATTTCGCAGCCGCATCACCCGCGGCGGGAGGGGCTGGCTCCGTGAAGTTGCCTCCTGCGGCGTTCGCCATATAGGCTACGCCCCGGGCAATTTCGGTGTCGTTGAAGTCACCACCACCCTGAGGGGCCATGGCGCCCTTGCCCTTGAGCGCCGAGTGCACCAGCGCGTCGAATCCGGTGGCGATGCGCGGTGCCCAGGCAGCGGCGTCGCCAAACTTCGGGGCACCGGCTGCGCCAGTTGCGTGGCATGCGGCGCACTGGCCCTTGAATACTTCTTCGCCCGTGCGCAGGGGCCGGTTGGCGTTGCGGATTTCTACCATGCCGACTTTTTGCAGGCGCTCTGCTTTGGCCTTTTCTGCATTTGCACCGCTCGGCGCGGGCTTGTCACCGGAGACGACGAACGTCACCAAGGCGATGATGACGAAGATAGGTACCACGAAAGAGAAGAAACCTGCCAGCAGGACTTGTTGTGGCGACTTGATGGGGCCTGTGTGCGCACCTTCTTGCTGTGGGTTTGTCATGGTTTACTCTGGTGATCGGGGGCGTTTTGTAACAACCTTAAATTATATCTTTGCCTCACGCAGCCCCGCTGGGGCCGCGTGGGATCACGACGCGTCTTTACCGCTGGGCGAGACCTCGCGCCAGCCGCCCCCCAGGGCTTTGTAGAGTTGCACTTGGTTCTGCAGCTGTGCCAGCCGGACCTGAACCACGGCTTGTTCCAGGGCGAACAGAGAACGCTGCGCATCAAGCAGATCGAGGTAGCTGGCGACGCCATTCTGGTAGCGCAGGTCCGACAGGCGCAACCGCTCTGCCTCGGCCGCGGCCTGGGCTTGCTGGGCGCGCGATTGCTCGGCCAGCAGGCTTTGACTGGCCAAGGCATCGGACACTTCACGGAAGGCGCTCTGGATCGCTTTTTCGTACTGGGCGACCGCGATCGCGCGGCCCGCCTTCGCAGCATCCAGTGCAGCTTGGTTGCGTCCGGCATTGAACACGGGAAGCAATGCCGACACCGTCGGCGTGAACGCCCAGCTTCCGCTCTTGAACAGATCCGATAGCTCAGTACTGGCCGTGCCTGCTTGCGCGGTGAGTGTGATGCTGGGGAAGAAGGCCGCGCGCGCTGCGCCGATGCTGGCATTGGCCGCGATCAACTGTTGCTCGGCCTGCCGGATGTCTGGCCGCTGGGTCAGCAAGTCCGACGGCAAGCCCGCAGGCAAGTCGGCCATGGCGGGCACGGAGGCCAGGCGGCTGCCAGCGAGGCTGGCACGAATGTCGTCGGGCAACGGCTGCCCCAGCAACAGAGCCAGGGCGTTTTCGTCCAGTGCGCGCTGCCGCTGCTGCTGCGCCAGCGTGGCACGCGCAGCTTCGGCCAACGACTCGGCCTGGCGGTAGTCGAGGTCCGAGGCCAGACCGACTTCGCGGCGCATCTTGGCCAGCGCCAGGGAGTCCTCGCGTGTCGCCAGCGTGCGCCGCGAGATGTCGAGCAGTTCTTCGTCTGCCTGCAGCGTGAGCCAGCCATTTGCCACCCCGGCGACGAGGCTGACCTGCACGGCCTTGCGCCCCTCTTCGCTGGCGAGGTACTGCGCAAGGGCCTGCTCCTTGAGACTGCCCAGGCGGCCGAAAAAGTCCAGCTCCCAAGCCGACAGGACCCCTCCAACGCTGTAGGTATTGGTGAGCGAGCCTGTGCTGGCACTGGGCGCCCGGGAAGCCGTGGCGCCCACGCCCACCGATGGCCACTGCGCAGCCCGCTGAATCTGGAACTGCGCGCGCGCCTGCTCAATGGCCAGTGCGGCCACGCGCAGGTCGCGGTTGTTGGCCAAGGCGGTTTCAATCAGCCGCTGCAGGCGCGGGTCGGTGAAGTAGTCCTGCCAATCCGCGCTGGCGGCAGCGGCGCTGGCCGTGCCACCCTGGGCGTAGGACGCCGGCACCGGGGCTTCCGGGCGTTCGTACGTCGGAATAAAGGAGCAGCCACCCAGCAGGAGAACTGCCAAGGCGATCGGGGAAATGACGGTTTTATTCATGGGCGGAAATCCCCACTTCTTCGGCATGACGCCGGTTCAGTTCCTGCTGGCGTTTGCTGCCCCTGAAGAGCGAGCGCACGACGACGAAGAACACAGGCACGAAAGCAACGGCCAGCACCGTCCCCGTGAACACGCCACCCAGCACCCCAGTGCCGATCGCGCGCTGGCTTGCCGAGCCGGCGCCGGAGGCAAGCACCAGCGGGAGCACGCCCAGGCCGAAGGCCAGCGAGGTCATGATGATGGGCCGGAACCGCAAATGCGCCGCTTCGAGCGCCGAGGCGATGACGCTCTTGCCTTGCGCTTGCAGATCTTTGGCGAACTCAATGATCAGAATGGCGTTCTTCGCGGAGAGACCAATCACGGTGATCAGCCCCACCTGGAAGTACACGTCGTTCGAATAGCCACGCAGCAGCGTTGCCAGCAGCACCCCGAGCACGCCCAGGGGCACGACCAGGATCACGGCGAGCGGAATCGACCAGCTCTCGTAGAGCGCTGCCAGGCACAGGAATACGGCGAGCACGGCGAAACCATACAGAATCAGTGCTTGCGCGCCGGCGAGCTTTTCCTCACGCGACTGCCCGGACCACTCGAAACCAAAACCGGCAGGGAGCTGGGACGCCAGCTTTTCCATTTCCGCCATGGCGGCGCCGGTGCTGTAGCCGGGAGCGGGGGCGCCAGCAATGCGCATTGCCGGATAGCCGTTGTAGCGCACGGTCTGCTGCGCGCCCTTGATCCAGCGGACGCTGGCGAACGAGGACAGCGGTACGAGCTGGCCTTGGCTGTTGCGCACGTTGATCTGCAGCAGATCCCCCTCTTGCATGCGTGCGGGGGCGTCGGCCTGTACCACGACGCGTTGCAGGCGTCCCTGGTTCGGGAAGTCGTTCACGTAGCTCGAACCCAATGCCGTGGAGAGCGCCGAATTGATGGAGTCGAAAGGCACGCCCAAGGCATTGGCTTTGTCACGGTCGACGTCGATCTGCAGCTGCGGCGCGTCCTCCAGTCCATCCGGGCGGACTTGGGCGAGGATCTTGCTCTGGGAGGCCATGCCAAGGAGCTGGTTGCGCGCGTTAACCAAGGCCTCGTGTCCGGCACCGCTGCGGTCCTGCAGGCGGAAGGTGAAGCCCGAAGCCGCGCCCAGTTCCGGAATGGGAGGCGGGCTCAACGCGAAGATGAAGGCATCCCGCACCCCCATCAAGGCACCCATGGCGCGGCCCGCCACCGCTTCGGCCGATTGCCCGGGGCCTTTGCGGTCGGCCCAGTCCTTGAGTGTCACGAATGCCAGGGCGGCATTCTGGCCTTGGCCAGAAAAACTGAAGCCCAGCACGCCCACCATGCTCTTAACTTCCGGCTGCTTGAGGATGAAGCCTTCGACTTGCTGCATTACGGCGAGCGTGCGCTCCTGAGTGGCGCCGGGTGGCAGCTGCACGTTGACGATGATGTAGCCTTGGTCTTCATTGGGCAGGAACGAAGTCGGCAGGCGCGTGTACACCACAGCCACCGCGCCCACGATGGCAGCGTAGATCACGAGGTAGCGCATGGCTTTTTGCAGGATGCGGCTGACCATGCCCTCGTAGGTTTTTGCGGTACGGCTGAAGCCTCGGTTGAACCAGCCGAAAAACCCTTTCTTCTCATGGTGGTGCCCTGCCTCTACGGGCTTCAGCAGGGTTGCGCACAGCGCCGGTGTGAGTGATAGCGCCATGAACGCCGAGAAGCCGATGGAGGCCACCATCACCGTCGAAAACTGGCGGTAAATGTTGCCGGTGGAGCCGGCGAAGAAGGCCAGTGGAACGAATACGGAGATCAGCACCACGGTCACGCCGACGATGGCACCGGAGATCTGGCGCATGGCCTTGCGTGTGGCTTCCAGCGGAGGGAGGCCTTCCTCGCTCATGATCCGTTCCACGTTTTCGACCACCACAATGGCATCGTCCACGACGATGCCGATTACCAGCACCATGCCAAACATGGTCAGCACGTTGATCGAGAAACCGAGTGCCAGCAGAACAGCAAAGGTTCCGAGCAGCGCAATCGGCACGACGATGGTGGGAATGACCGTGTAGCGCCAGTTCTGCAGGAAGAGGAACATCACGAGGAACACCAAAACCACGGCTTCCAGCAGGGTGTGCACCACTTGTGTGATGGAGATGTCAACGAAGTTGGAGCTGTCGTAGGGGATGGACCATTCCACGCCCTTGGGGAAATAGCGCTCCAGCTCTTTCATCTTGGCGCGCACATCCTTCGCGGCTTGCAAAGCGTTGCCGGTAGGGGAGAGCTGGACGCCAATACCCACGGCAGGTTCGCCATTCAGGCGGGCCGATGTGGCATAGGCCTGGCCACCCAGTTCGATGCGCGCCACGTCTTTCAGACGGACGGTGGAGCCATCGGGGTTGGCTCGCAGCACGATGTCACCAAACTGCTCCACGGAGGTGAGTTGGCCATTGACCACCACGGTGGCGGAGATGCCTTGCCCCGCCACGTTGGGCAGATCGCCAATGGTGCCGCTGGCGACCTGCGCGTTCTGAGCGCGGATGGCGGCCGTGACATCTGCTGGCGTGAGCTGGTAACCCGTCAGCCGTGTGGGCTCAATCCAGATGCGCATGGCACGTTCGGCGCCGAACAGCTGTGCTTGCCCGATGCCCGGCAAGCGCTGGAGCTCGGGCACGACGTTGCGCGCACCGTAGTCGCCCAGTGCGACGGTATCAAACGCCGGGTCCTTCGAGGACAACATGGCAAACAGCAGAAAGTTCGAGCGTGACTTGTCTACGCGGACCCCTTGCTGCGTAACCACCGACGGCAGGCGCGGTGTGGCCCGCGAGAGCCGGTTCTGCACATCCACCTGCGCCAAGTCGGCGTTGGTGCCGGGCTGGAAGCTCAAGGTGATGCTGCCGGAGCCGTCGGCCTGGGCGACCGATTCCATGTAAATGAGCCCGGGCGAGCCATTCATCTCGCGCTCAATGACGGACAGCACGCTGTCTTCCAGCGTCTGGGCCGAAGCACCCGGGTAGGCGGCGCTGACGACGATGGTTGGCGGGGCGACTGGAGGGTACTGTGCGATTGGCAGCTGTTTGATGGACACAACGCCGAGCACGATGACGAACAATGCAATCACCCATGCAAAGATGGGGCGGTCAATAAAGAACTTGGCCATGGAGTGGGCCTCTGCTTATTGGGCTGCAGCCGACGCGGCTGCGGCGGGGGATGCTGCAGTGGCTGGTGCGGCAGCGCCCGGTGGCTGCCAAGGCACGGCTTGTACCGGGGTACCTGGTGGCAGCATCATCAGCTTCTGGAAACCATCAACCATCACCTGCTCGCCAGCCTGCAGCCCTTCCTGGACGAGCCAGCGGTTGTTTTGGGCCATGGTGACCTTCACCTTGCGTGGCGTGACTTTGCCGTCGTCGCCGACCACGTTGACGCTGTCGCCTTGCTGCGTGCGTGTCACGGCCTGCTGTGGCAAGGTGATGGCATTCGACGCCTGAGCTTGCTCAACGCGTACACGCACATACAAGCCAGGCAGCAATTCGCCCTTCGGGTTGGGGACCTCGGCGCGCAGCGTCACCTGGCCCGTGCTCGGATCCACGGACAGGTCGGTGAACAGCAGCTTGCCAGGCAGCGGGTATTCGCTGCCGTCGGCGAGCATCACACGCACGCTGGCAGCCTGGGCGCCTGCGGCACGCTTGAGCTGTCCCGATTCCATGGCGCGCCGCAGGTTCAAAACGTCGGTGGAGGACTGGGTGAAATTCACGTATACCGGGTTGATCTGCTGCACCAGCGCCAACTGGGTAGCTTCGCCCTGTCCTACCAAAGCACCCTCCGTCACCATCGCGCGACCAATGCGCCCGCTGATCGGGGACGTTACTGTGGTGTAGCTGAGATTGATCTCCGCTTGCCGCACGGCCGCCTTGCCTGCCGCTACGTCGGCCAAGGCGGCTTTCTGCGACGCTTCGGCGTTGACAAAATCTTGTTTGCTGACGGCATTCGCCGCTACCAGAGGGCGCAGGCGTTCGAGCTGGGCTGAGGCCTGGGTCCAATTGGCCTCGGCACGTGCCAGGGTAGCGCGAGCACTTTCCAGCGCTGCGGCATAAGGGGCGCCATCTATCTTGAACAGCAGCTGGCCCGCTTTGACTTCGCTGCCCTCGCGAAAGAGGCGCTCTTGCAGGATGCCTGCGCTTCTTGCGCGGATTTGCGCTGTCCGCACGGCCTCGACGCGGCCGGGCAGTTCCGTCACCAATCCCACATCACCTGGCGTGGCTTTGACGACGCCAACCTGAACGGGGGGCATCTTAGGCGCACTCCCACCCGTGGGGGCGGCGCTCTTGTCACCACACGCCCCCAGGGCGATGGTGCACGCCAGCGCAAGAAGGGTGTGCCTCAGATGGTGGGCTTGCGTCATGTCTTTGTCTGAAGGGGTGCGCGTGCGGTGCATAGAGGGTCCTTCTATAAGGCGGGGTGTCGACAGGTGGGCCAAGATGCGGCCTTCGCCTGACGAGAAATGGTGCCGCAAAAAAGTCTGGCATTATACATACATTCATGAATGTATAATACGAGGGTGCTCGGGGTTTGTGGTGTGTTCTAAGTGTGGCAAGGGGGTGATTGATGGTGCGTAGAACCAAGGAGGATGCGGTGGCTACGCGCAATAGCCTACTGGATGCCGCGGAGCGTGTCTTTTATGACAAGGGGGTTTCCCGTGCGTCGCTTGGTGATATTGCGCAGGCGGCTGGTGCGACCAGGGGGGCGATCTACTGGCACTTCAAGGACAAGGCGGACTTGTTCAACGCCATGATGGATCGTGTCACGCTGCCGTTGGAGTTCGCTTGTGGGTTTCGCGGCGCGGGTGCGGAGGAGGAGGCGTCGCTGTGGCGCTTGCGGGGGGCGATGCGTGCGGCCCTGCACGCGGTGGCGACGGATGAGTGGGTTCGTCGTGTGTTTGAGATCGCGATGTATAAAGTTGAGTATGTGCAGGAGTTGGATGCGGTGCGTGATCGCCATGTGATGGCTTGTGAGGGGTTTCGCGCGAAGCTTCGTGAGGATGTTGTTTCGGCTGTCAAGGCGCAAGGCTTGGTTTTGCCTATGTCTGCGGATGTTGCTGCGATGGGGCTCTGGGCGCTTTTTGATGGGCTGTTGCAGGGCTGGATGCTCAATCGTGGCGGGTTCAATCTGCTGGAGGTGGGGCGGGCTACGGTGGATGCCTACCTCAAGGGGCTGGGCTTTGAGTTGGGTGCGGACTGATCCTTGGGCGCCTTGGTCCATGCGATAATCGATCGGTTTACTCCATATTGGGGTTTGCGGCTGTAGCTCAGTGGATAGAGTATTGGCCTCCGAAGCCAAGGGTCGTGGGTTCGATCCCCGCCAGCCGCGCCACATGTGGTTCCTGCTAGAGGCTGCAAGCTTGTGCAGGGTAAAAAACCTGCTATACTCAGAGTTTCTCCGGAGGGATGCCCGAGTGGCTAAAGGGGGCAGACTGTAAATCTGTTGGCTTACGCCTACGCTGGTTCGAATCCAGCTCCCTCCACCAGAAATGGTGTGGAGAAGTTCTCAGGGTTTTCTTGAGGTGAGCACAATCTGTGCGGGAGTAGTTCAATGGTAGAACCCCAGCCTTCCAAGCTGATGACGCGGGTTCGATTCCCGTCTCCCGCTCCAGGTTTGCTTGAGTAAATTTTCCAGTCTGCATATGTGGGTTGGGTATGCCCTTGTGGCTCAGTGGTAGAGCACTCCCTTGGTAAGGGAGAGGTCGCGGGTCCGATTCCCGCCAAGGGCACCAGAATTTGGGCGCACTCCATGTTGGAGTGCGCCCATATTGTCGAGTTGGGTTAGTAGTTTTTTTCGGAGTCGAAAAAATGGCAAAAGGTAAGTTCGAGCGGACCAAGCCGCACGTCAACGTTGGCACTATCGGCCACGTGGACCATGGCAAGACCACCCTGACGGCGGCAATCGCCACCGTGCTGTCCGCTAAGTTCGGCGGCGAAGCCAAGAAGTACGACGAAATCGATGCGGCGCCCGAAGAAAAGGCCCGCGGCATCACCATCAACACCGCCCACGTCGAATACGAAACGGCCAACCGCCACTACGCCCACGTGGACTGCCCCGGCCACGCTGACTACGTGAAGAACATGATCACCGGCGCTGCCCAGATGGACGGCGCTATCCTGGTGTGCTCGGCCGCTGACGGCCCGATGCCCCAGACCCGTGAGCACATCCTGCTGGCCCGCCAAGTGGGCGTGCCCTACATCATCGTGTTCCTGAACAAGTGCGACATGGTGGACGACGAAGAACTGCTGGAACTCGTCGAAATGGAAGTGCGCGAGCTGCTGTCCAAGTACAGCTTCCCTGGCGACGACACCCCCATCATCCGTGGTTCGGCCAAGCTGGCCCTGGAAGGCGACAAGGGCCCCCTGGGCGAG
>NZ_CYIG01000012.1 GCF_001298675.1 Paenacidovorax caeni | reverse complement strand
GATCAACGCTGGCGGCGATGGCGGTGCCTGTTTCAACTTCAAGCTGGGCAAGTGCCGCCGCAATCAGTGTCCGAATTGCCCGCTCGTGCACGATCACCAGCTTGTTCTTGTACAGCCATTGACGCGCCCGCACGAGTAGCTGATCGCGGTCGGCGCAGCGCGCCACTTCGTCGCGCAGTTCACGTACCAGTGAGCGGCGCTGGTGCTCGCTCATCCACTGGAATCCAAGGACCGTGCAGGCTACTTGTTGGTGATCGAATAGCGTGCGCCCGCGTTCATACATGGCTCTCAGCGAGGCGACTTCTGGTGCTGCAATGCCAAGCTCGTTGCCAAGGTGGCGCCACAAGGCTACTGGAATTACCCGAAAGGCACCGAGCAAACGCCCACTCATGCGCAGGAAACCAATATGGAGCGCCAGACCAAGCTTGTGGGAATCACCTCGGCGTGCATTGATTGCGTCGCGCTCGGCACCATCGAAGGTGAAAAATGCCTTCATCTCGAAGTCGCTGATATCGCGGGGGAGCCCACGCATCCCCAAAAACGTTGTGTGCCAACCCTGCATCGTGAACCTCAAAAGTGGGAGGCCACCATACCCGTTTACAAAGCGAACAGGAAAGTCAATGAAATCAACGGTCTACCCAGACCACCCCCGCGCCAGTGCTAGCTTTGCGTACCGTCACTTATTGCACTGAAAACGAGGAGACCCCATGCAGCACACGCGCAGGCGCTGGCACGGGAAAACGCGCGATTGCGCGAACAACTCAAGGCGCTTGAGGAAATGCTTGACTCAGGTGCTGCGAATGCGCCGTTCTTCAAATTCGGGTAAGCACTGCCACATGGCAAAGGCCGGCTGCGCGGATACCGCAGTGCCATCAATTTATCAAGGGCAAGGGCTTCGCCGCCGTCCTCACCCGGTCCCTTCGCTACGCCTGCGCTGGGCTAGGAAGTATTCCGTGGTGGTGGTATCAACGCGTGGGGGTTCCGCAGTGGGCGCCGGGGCGGCTTTGCCCGGCTGGGCTTCCTCGGCCTTTTTGCCCTTGCCCATGATGGACGAGAACGCGAGCCAGAGCAGCGCCAGGGCAGCAAGCAGCGCAAAGAGGAGCCGCCAGACCTTCTATTCACCTGCCTACAATGCAACGCACTCACCCACGTCATGCCGCCCACGTCTTTCCCTGTCCGTACAGAGTGCCCTCCAGGCGCATGTGTATGCGAGCGCGAAGCATTGGTGCACGCGCCAGATGCGGATCTTCGGGTTCTGTGGCTCACGCGGGAGGAAGAAAAGCGCCTGCTGCAGCGCCTTGAGAACCTGAGCGATTTACAGGATCTGCGCCATATGCAAAGCCGGATGTTCGAGCAGCTTGGCATTCGGATCAGCATTCACGCCAGCGCAGCGGAAGTGCGCACGCTGCGGGGCATCACTGTCCTCGTGCACCCTCAGCCGGGGCTGTGCCGCAAGACCCGCCAAGCCATTCCCGCAGCCATCAAAAAGAGCATGGAGCAGCGCCCGGACATCGTGTACGCGCTGCTCGACGAAGGCGGGCTTTTCGCTTAGTGCTGAACTTTCGGCGCAGGCTCCAAGGCTTCGGGCGCAGGGGGACTAAAAAGGGCGCGCTGCTGGGCCTCGCGGTCAAACTGACGCGCCAGGCTGCCACACACCAGGTCGCACAGCGCGTAGACCGACGCATCCTCGATACGGTAGTACACGCTGGTGCCGCGCCCTTCGCGGGTGACCAGGCCATGCTTGGTAAGCAAAGACAGGTGCTTGCTCACGTTCGCCACCGTGTAGCCGCACTGCTGTGCCAGTTCGCTCACGTTGTACTCACTGTTGCGCAGCAGGTTCAGGATGCGTAGGCGTGTGGGTTCGGACAAGGCCTGGAAATAGGCCGCGACCTGCTCCAGTGCTTCGGGCGGCAAGTCTTTCATAGAGGGAATCCTTCGGAAATGGCCTGATCGGCGGGTTCGATTGTAGTGTTTGTTGACTATTAAATCAATTAGTTAAATAATCACACAATGCACAACGCTCACACCCTCCCCCGCTTCCTTTCCAGGACTGGCCTGGCGCTGGCGACGGCCTTGCTGGCCAGTACCAGTTTGGCTTTCGCGGCCGACATCGCCGCCGTGCGCGTGCAAGCGCCAGCCCATGCCGCATTGGCCAGCGCCGACGCCGTGGTCGAAGCCGTGCGCGACACCACCGTGGCCTCCCAGGTTCCTGGGGCTGTGGTGCAACTGCTGGTGCGCGTGGGCGACCGCGTACAGGCAGGGCAGGCGCTGGTGCACCTGGATGCCCAGGCCGCGCAGCAGAACACCGCTGCCAGCGTGGCTCAGGCCGAGGCAGCGCGTACCAATGCCCAGATCGCGGAGAAAGAGCTCGCACGCCAACGCCAGTTGTTTGCCAAGCAGTACATCAGCCAGGCCGGCCTGGAGCGTGCGCAGGCGCAGTACGACGCAGCGCAAGCCCAGGTGCGAGCCGCCCAGGCACAGGCCCAGGCGGCCTCGGCCCAATCGGGCTTTTACGTGGTGCGCGCGCCCTACGCCGGGGTAGTGAGCGAAGTACCCGTGGCGCTGGGCGACATGGCGGCGCCGGGCCGCCCCCTGGTGCGCATGTACGACCCACGTGCCTTGCGCATTACGGCCACCACATCGCAGACGCTGGCGCAGAACCTGGGTTCGGCCGGCCAGGCCGCCATTGAGCTGCCGGGCACCGGGCGCATCGCCATCGAGGCGCGCCATATCCAGCGCCTGCCCACGGTAGACAGCGCCACGCACACCATGCAATTGCGCGCGGACCTGCCCGCCGGGCTGGAGGGGGTAGCGCCAGGCATGTTTGCCCGTCTTTGGTTGCCAGGCGCCAGCGCAGCGGCGGCGGCGCTGCCCGTTGTTCCCGCCAGTGCCGTGGTGCGCCGCGCCGAGGTCACGGGTGTCTACGTGCTCGATGCCCAGAACCGCCCACGCCTGCGCCAGGTACGCCTGGGCCGCACGCTGCCCGCGGCAGAGGGCGCTGCGCCACAAGTCGAGGTGCTGAGCGGCCTGCGCGACGGCGAGCGTGTGGCGATCGACCCCCAGGCCGCCGCACAGGTGCGTTGACATGAGCACCACCGCAAAAAAAATGGGCATTTCGGGCCGCATTGCCGCCCTCTTCCTGCAGGCGCAGATTACGCCGCTGCTGGCGCTCCTGGCGTTCTTGCTGGGCGTCTTTGCCGTGCTGGTCACGCCGCGTGAGGAAGAGCCGCAGATCAACGTCACCATGGCCAACGTGCTGATCCCCTTCCCCGGGGCCAGCGTTGCCGACGTGGAACAGATGGTCGCCACCCCAGCAGAACAACTGCTCTCGGGCATGGAGGGCACGGAGCATGTGATGTCCGTCTCGCGCCCGGGCCTGGCCGTGCTCACGGTGCAGTTCAAGGTGGGCGTGCCGCGTACCGAAGCATTGGTGCGCCTGCATGACCAGTTGCGCAGCCACGCCGACTTCGTGCCCGAGGGCCTGGGGGTACTGCAGCCGCTGATCCGCCCCAAGGGCATCGACGATGTGCCGATCGTCAGCTTCACGCTGCACGGCAAGGACGCAGACGCCAGCGCATTCGACCTGGAGCGCGTGGCGCACAGCGTTGAGGCCGAACTCCAGCGCGTGCCCGGCACGCGCGAGGTGCGCTCCATCGGCGGCCCTGGGCGCGCCGTCCTGGTGCGCCTGCAGCCCGAACGCATGGCGGGCACCGGCATGACGGTGCCTGAGCTGCGCGCCGCGCTGCAGTCGGCCAACCTGGGCTTGCCCGTGGGCGACTTGCTGGCCGGAGAAAAAACCATCGCCCTGGAGGCCGGGCCGTTTCTCTCTTCGGCTGACGAAGTGGCCGATCTGGTCGTCGGTACGCGTGGCGGACGCCCCGTCTTCCTGAAAGATGTGGCGGAGGTGCGCGACGGCCCGCCGCCGGCCCAGCGCATGGTGTGGCTGGGCAAGCCCGGCAAGCAGGGCCCCGAAGAGTTCCCCGCCGTCACCTTGCAGATCACCAAGAAGCCGGGCGAGAACGCCATCGACGTAGCCAATGCGCTGGCAGCGCGCATGGCGCAGTTGCGCAACACCGTCATCCCCGACGACGTGCAGGTGGTGGAAACGCGCAACTACGGCGAAACCGCCAACGACAAGGCGCAAAAGCTCATCCAGAAACTGCTGTTTGCCACCGCTTCCGTGGTGGCCCTGGTGTTCATCGCACTGGGACGGCGCGAGGCAGCCATCGTCGGCCTCGCCGTGGTGCTCACGCTAACCGCCACGCTGTTCGCATCGTGGGCCTGGGGGTTCACGCTCAACCGGGTGTCGCTGTTCGCGCTCATCTTCTCCATCGGCATCTTGGTGGACGACGCCATCGTGGTGGTGGAAAACATCCACCGCCACCAGCAGCTCGAACCAGGCGTCAGCCTGCTGCAGAGCATTCCCAGGGCTGTGGACGAAGTGGGTGGCCCCACCATCCTGGCCACTTTCACGGTGATTGCCGCGCTGCTGCCCATGGCCTTCGTCTCGGGCCTGATGGGGCCCTACATGGCGCCCATCCCCATCAACGCCAGCATGGGCATGCTGATTTCGCTGGCCATTGCCTTCGTGGTCACGCCCTGGCTGGCACGCCGCTGGATGAAGCCCCACACAGGCGAGGGTGCGGCTGATGGCCACGCAGGCCTGGCAGCCAAGTTGGAGCCGCGTCTGCAGCGCATTTTTGGCCCGTTGCTCGATGCGCGGCGCGGCGCGCGCAACCGGGCCCTGCTGGGCCTGGCCGTGGCCGGGCTGATCGCCCTGTCGGTGCTGCTGCCGGTGGTGGGCTGGGTGCAGCTCAAGATGCTGCCGTTCGACAACAAGTCCGAGTTCCAGGTGGTGGTCGACATGCCCGCCGGCACCCCGCTGGAAGAAACCGCCGCCGTGCTGCGCGAGCTGGGCGCCCAACTGGCCACCGTGCCCGAGGTGCGTGACTACCAGGCCTACGCCGGCACCGCCGCGCCCATCAACTTCAACGGCCTGGTGCGCCAGTACGACCTGCGCGCCGCCAGCGAGCTGGGCGACATCCAGGTCAATTTGGTGGACAAGGCCCACCGCAAAGACCAGAGCCATGCCATTGCCATGCGCGTGCGCCCTGCCCTGCAGGAGATCGGCAAGCGCTGGAATGCCAACGTGAAAGTGGTGGAGGTACCGCCCGGCCCGCCGGTGATGGCCCCGATCGTGGCCGAGGTCTACGGCCCCGAGCCCGCTGGCCGCCGCCAGGTCACTGAAGCCGTGCGCGCCGTGTTCGAGCGGACCGATGGCGTGGTGGATGTGGACTCGACAACCATTGCCGCCGCACCGCGCAAGCTGCTGCTGGTCGATCGTCGCAAGGCCGCGCTGGCCGGCGTGTCGCAGCAGGCCATCGTTGCCACGCTGCGTGCCGGGCTGGCGGGCGACGCCGCGACCTACCTGCGCGACGCGAGCAAGGTGCCCGTGCCCGTGTGGCTGCAATTACCCGATGACAGCCACGGCAGTCTGGACGCGCTGCTGCAGCTCACCGTGCGCGGCACGGCGGGCCAGGCAGTGCCCATTCGCGAGCTGGTCACCGTGAGCGACACGCAGCGCGAACAGCCGCTGTACCACAAGGATCTGCTGCCCGTGGACTACGTGCAGGGCGACATGGCCGGGCGCGTCGACAGCCCGCTGTACGGCATGTTCGCCATGCGCAGTGCCATCGCCCAGATCCAGGCACCCGGCGGCGCGGCACTGAAGGAGACCTTCGTCGCCATGCCCGAGGACGCGCTGCGCGACTACACCCTGCGCTGGGACGGCGAATGGCGCATCACCTACGAAACCTTCCGCGACATGGGCGCTGCCTACGCCGTGGGCCTGGTGCTGATCTACCTGCTGGTGGTGGCGCAGTTCGGCTCTTATCTGGCGCCGCTCATCATCATGGCGCCGATTCCGCTCACCATCATTGGCGTGATGCCAGGCCACGCCCTGCTGGGTGCGCAGTTCACTGCCACCAGCATGATCGGCATGATCGCGCTGGCCGGCATCATCGTGCGCAACTCCATCCTGCTGGTGGACTTCGTGCGGCTGCAGCAGGCTGCGGGCGTGCCCATGGCCCAGGCCGTGGTGCATGCCGTGGCCACGCGGGCCCAGCCCATCGTGCTCACGGGCGTGGCGGCCATGATTGGCGCCTTCTTCATCCTCGACGACCCGATCTTCAACGGCCTGGCGATCTCGCTGATCTTCGGCATCCTGGTCTCCACGCTGCTCACGCTCGTCGTCATCCCCACGCTGTACTACGCGGCCTACCACCGGCGTGCAGAAAAAATCAGCCAAATTGGCACTTGAGGCATACGCAGCAAGCGCTAGCAGCTATTGAGTTCATAGCAAAAACTGTCATCCACCCTCTTTCAAGGAGCCATTGCCATGTTGCCCAGCTACCAAGACATCATCAAAGACACCAGCGCCGAGATCGCCAAGCTGCGCGCTGAGATTCCCGACACCCTGCGCGGCTTCTCCGCCATGGCCCAGGGGGCGAGCAAGCCGGGCGCGCTGGACGCCAAGACCAAGGAGCTGATCGCCACCGCGCTCTCTGTCGCCGCCCGCTGCGACCCCTGTGTGGGCTACCACACGCAGGCGCTGGTCAAGCTCGGCTGCACCCGCGCCGAGCTGGCCGAAACGCTGGCCATGGCCGTGTACATGGGGGGCGGCCCGTCGCTGATGTACGCCGCGCGCACCAGCGCCGCCTTCGACGAGTTCACCCAAGCCGCCCAGAAAACCACCGCCTGATATGCGCGCCCACCTTCGCCCTCTGGCCCTGGCGTGCGTCCTGGCCGCCCTCCCCGGCCTGGCCGCAGCCACCGATCTGCTGCAGGCCTGGCAGGCCGCGCAGCAGCACGACCGCACGCTGGCCGTGGCACGTGCCGCGCATGCCGCCGCACAGCCACAGCGCGACCAGGCTGCGGCGCTGTGGCGCCCCGGCGTGGCACTGACAGCGGCGGCCGGCGTGGCCAACGGCGAGACGCAGATGCACGGCGCGCAGTTCTCGGCACCCGGCATGGGGCCCACGAACGGTGCCAACGTCGCCACCTCCATCACGGGCGGCACGGCCACGCGCTGGCAGTTGCAAGCCAGCCAGCCGCTGTACAACCCGCAACGCCGCGCCCAGCAGGAGCAACTGCGCTTGCAGGCCGACATGGCCGACCTGCAATGGCAGGCGCAGCAGCAGCAGGCCATGCTGCGCACCGCACAGCGCTACCTGGACGTGGCCGTGGCACAGGAGGCGCTGCGCGTCATCGACCAGCAGCATGCGGCCGTGCAGAAGGCGGCCGAAGAAGCGCAAGAGCGCTACCGTGTTGGCAGCGCGCCCATTACCGACACGCACGAGGCGAGCGCACGCCTGGCGGCGCTGCGCGCCAGCCAGGTGGCAGCCCAGGTGGACCTGGACGTCAAGCGCCGCCTGCTGGCCGACGCCACCGGCCTGCCCACCGCCACGCTGCAGGCACGCCTGCCTGCGGCCCCGGCGAGCGAACTGCTCTCTACCGCGCTGGCGCTGGAAGCCTGGCAGCAACAGGCCGAGGACGGCAATCCTGGTATCCGCCTGCAGACGCTGGCCGCCGAAGCGGCCCGCGCCGAGGCGCGCAAACACAGCCTGGGTGCCGCGCCCAGCGTGGACCTCGTTGCCCAAGCCGGGCAGGAGCGCCTGCACGGCAGTGGTGCCTACGGCACGGCGCAAAACAAGAACCTGAGCGCCATGGTGGGCGTGCAGCTCACGGTGCCGCTGTACACCGGCGGCTGGCGCAGCGCCAAGGAAGAAGAGAGCCTGCGTCTGCAAGACAAGGCCGAAGCCGAAACCCTGAGCACCCGCGAACAGGTGGCGCAGCAAGTCCAGGCCGCCTGGCTGGGCCTGCGCATGGGCGCGCAGCGCGTGCATGCGCTGGAGCAGGCCCAGGTGGCCAGCCGTGCCCGGCTGGATGCCACGCAGACCGGCCACGAGGTGGGCGACCGCACCCTGCTCGACCTGCTGAACGCCCAAAACGACGACGCAGCCACCGCCCTGGCGCTGGCCCAGGCGCGCAGTGCCCTGCTCATCGACCACCT
Source organism: Paenacidovorax caeni (assembly GCF_001298675.1). GTDB lineage: Bacteria > Pseudomonadota > Gammaproteobacteria > Burkholderiales > Burkholderiaceae_C > Paenacidovorax > Paenacidovorax caeni. Next base: position 115,150 of record NZ_CYIG01000012.1, on the reverse strand, counting down.
GCGCCTGGCCCTGCTGGCGGGGCAGCTCGACGAGGCGCGGCTGCGCGCCGTCAACCAGGCTCTGGCACCCGCGCAGTGATCTGAGCGCACGCGAATGCCTTGGCAACCACTACACCAAAGGAGACAACCATGGCCCATATCGTGATTCTCGGCGCCGGCACGGGCGGCATGCCCGCCGCCTATGACCTGCGCTCCGCCATCGGCAAGGAACACCGCATCACGGTCGTCAACGCGCTGGACTATTTCCAGTTCGTGCCCTCCAACCCATGGGTTGCCGTGGGTTGGCGCGAGCGCAAGGAAACCACGCTCCCCATCGCGCCGAGCCTGGCCAAAAAAGGCATCGATTTCATTGCCCAGCGCGTGGATCGCATCGACGCCGATGGCAATGCCCTGGAACTGGCCGACGGCCAGCGCCTGGCCTATGACTACTTGGTGATTACCACCGGCCCCAAGCTCTCATTCGACGAAGTGCCAGGCGCCGGCCCGGTGCAGGGCCACACGCAGTCGATCTGCACCATCGACCACGCCGAAAAGGCCTGGGCCGACTACCAGACCTTCCTGCAAGACCCCGGCCCGGCCATCATTGGCGCCATGCCCGGCGCGTCGTGCTTCGGCCCGGCGTACGAGTTCGCCTTCATCTTCAACAAAGACCTGCAGCGCCGCAAGCTGCGCCATAAGGTGCCGCTGACCTTCGTCACCAGCGAGCCCTACATTGGCCACATGGGCCTGGGCGGCGTGGGCGACTCCAAATCCATGCTGGAGAGCGAGTTCCGCAACCACGACATCAAGTGGATCACCAACGCCAAGGTGACAAAAGTCGAGGCCGGCAAGATGTTCGTCACCGAGATGGACGAAAACGGCCAGCCGAAGAAGGAGCACGAACTGCCCTTCAAGTACAGCATGATGCTGCCCGCCTTCAAGGGCGTGGACGCCGTGGCCGCCGTCGAAGGGCTGTGCAACCCGCGCGGCTTCGTGCTGATCGACGAGCACCAGCGCAGCAAGAAGTACCGCAACATCTTCTCGGCCGGCGTGTGCGTGGCCATTCCGCCGGTGGAGGTCACGCCCGTGCCCACGGGCGCGCCCAAGACCGGCTACATGATCGAGACCATGGTCTCGGCCATCGTGCACAACATCGCCGCCGAACTGCAAGGCCAGAGCGCCGACGCCAAGGCCACCTGGAACGCCATCTGCCTGGCCGATATGGGCGACACCGGCGCCGCCTTCGTGGCGCTGCCGCAGATTCCGCCGCGCAACGTCAACTGGTTCAAAAAGGGCAAATGGGTGCACCTGGCCAAGGTGGCATTTGAAAAGTACTTCATGTACAAGATGAAGAACGGCACCGCCGAACCCGTGTACGAAAAACACGTGCTCAAGGCCCTGGGCATCGTGCGGCTGGAGAAATGACGCTGCGCCTTGACCGCTACTGAATTAATAGCTGCTAGCGCTTTATCCACCTACGTTTTTGGCATTTTTCATGAAATTCTGGGACCAGGCCTTCGACATCGCCGGCTACAAGTACGGCACGCAGCCCAACGCTTTCCTGCGCGAGCAGGCACACCGCCTGCCCGCGCACGGCCAGGTGCTGGTGCCGGGTGACGGCGAGGGCCGCAATGGCGTCTGGCTGGCCACGCAGGGCCACACCGTGCTGTCGGTCGATGGCTCGGCGGTGGGCCTGGCCAAGGCCCGCGCCCTGGCCCAGCAGCAGGGCGTGCCCCTGGCCACCGAGCAGGCCGACCTGGCCGCGTGGGCGCCAGCGCCCGGCAGCTACGACGCTGTGGTACTGACCTACGTGCACTTTCCCTCGGCCCAGCGCGCCGCCATCCACCAGCGCCTGCAGCAAGCCCTGCGCCCTGGAGGCTGGCTGCTGCTGGAAGCTTTTCACCCCCTGCAACTGCAGCACACCAGCGGCGGCCCCAAGGACCCCGACATGCTCTACACCCTGGAGCAGCTGCGCGGCGACTTCGCCGGGCGGATGCACGAGACGCTGGGCTGGGAAGGCCCGCTCACCCTCGACGAAGGACCCGGCCACCAGGGCCCGGCGCACGTAGTGCGCTGGCTGGGCCAAGCCCTTTAGAACGTGTTCTCACCTGTTTTCATGAAAGGAACCACGCCATGACCTCCTGGCAAATCGTGCGCATCATCGCCGGCACCTTCATCCTGCTCACGCTGGCCCTGGGCCTGCCTGGCAGCCCGCTCTACATGAGCCAATGGTGGCTCGCCTTCACCGCCTTCGTCGGGGCCAACCTGCTGCAAAGCGGCTTCACCAAGTGGTGCCTGATGGAAAGCATTCTGCGCAAGCTGGGCGTGAAGCCCGGCTGCTGATCCCCACCCGAGGAGACCACCCCATGAAAACTGCCCTCGACCTTGTGGCCGCCGCCAAGGCGCGCATCCAGGAAGTGCCCGTGGACGCCGCTGAAGCCGCCATCGCCCAGGCGGACGTCCTCATCGACGTGCGCGAACCCGACGAATACCGCCAGGGCCATGTGCCCGGCGCCGTGAACATGCCGCGCGGCCTGCTCGAATTCCAGATGAGCGGCCAGCCCGCCATGGCGCCGCGCGACCTGGCTATCGTGCTGTATTGCAAGACCAGCGGCCGCGCCGCCTTGGCGGCCTGCGCGCTGCACGACATGGGTTACCTGAACGTGCGCTCCATCGCTGGCGGCTTTGACGCCTGGGCCGCCGCGGGCAAGCCCGTGGCTGCGCCGAGCACGCCGACATTCGGCTGATTGACTTTCCCAACCCCAAGGAGGAACACACCATGAAACTCAACGTTGGCGGCATCGACCGCATTCTGCGCATCATCGTCGGCCTGGTGCTGATCGCCCTGGCTGCCACTGGCACCGTGGGCTGGTGGGGGTACATCGGCGTAGTGCCGCTGCTGACGGGCATTTTCCGTTTCTGCCCGGCGTATCCGCTGCTGGGTATCAGCACCTGCCCGATGAAGAAGGACTGACGCCGCAGCCGCAAGGCGGCTGCCCGTTGGTTCGCGACGGCGCTCCATGCCATGACGGCAAGGGGCGCCGTTTTATTTCAGGCGTGCCACGCACCATGTGCCATGGCCGTGAATATTGGTCAAAAACCCCTCCAGCCCTTTGGTATAAAGCGCTAGCAGCTATCTTTACAGGAGCATCCAGCGCCCTCTTCCTGCCCCTCACCAGGCGCAGCGGTTTGCGTGGTGCGGTGGCCGCGCAGGCCCAGCTTGGCGAGCAGTTGCTCGTCCGCCGTCACATCGGGGTTGCCCGTCACCAGCAGCTTGTCGCCATAGAAGATGGAATTGGCACCCGCCATGAAGCACAGCGCCTGCACGGCGTCACCCAGTTGCTGGCGCCCGGCAGACAGGCGCACGCGGGCGCGCGGCATGGTGATGCGGGCCACGGCGATCACGCGCACGAAGTCGAAGGGGTCGATGGGCGCACTGTCGGCCAGCGGGGTGCCTGGCACACGCACCAGGCTGTTGATCGGCACCGACTCGGGGTACGGATTCAGGTTGGCAAGCTGCGCGATCAGGCCTGCACGGTGTACCGGCGCCTCGCCCATGCCCACGATGCCACCGCAGCACACGCTGATGCCCGCTGCACGCACGCTGGCCAGCGTGTCGAGCCGGTCCTGGTACTGGCGCGTGCTGACCACGTCGGTGTAGTACTCGGGGGCGGTATCCAGGTTGTGGTTGTAGTAGTCCAGGCCGGCCTGCTTGAGGGCCTGCGCCTGGTGCGGCTGCAGCATGCCCAGGGTGGCGCAGGTCTGCAGGCCCAGGCCCTTCACGGCGCTGATGAGTTCGCTCATTTTCTCGATGTCGCGGTCCTTGGGCGCGCGCCAGGCCGCGCCCATGCAAAAGCGCGTGGCGCCCGCGTCCTTGGCGGCTTGGGCGGCGGCGGTGACTTCCTGCACGCCCATGAGTTTCTCGGCCTTGACGCCCGTATCGAACTCGGCGGACTGCGGGCAGTAGCCGCAGTTCTCGGGGCAACCGCCCGTTTTCACCGACAGCAGCGTGGCCAGCTCAATGTCACCTGCGGGCCAGTGCTGGCGGTGCACGGTCTGGGCCTCGAAGAGCAGATCCATGAGCGGTTTGTCGAGCAGGGCCTGGATGGCGTCCACCGACCACGGGCCGGCAGGTGCGGCGGTGCTGGCACGGCGGTGCAGTTGCACGGGCTGAATGTCCCGCGGGGATTCGGAAGCGACAGGGGCAAGTGAAGACATGAGGCGCTTACTCCTTGAAAGGCTGAGAGCAATGCGGCGGATTCTCGGCGCAAAGCAGCGGCCAATGCACGCCCCGTGAGCATAAAAAACACCCCAAAAGAAGTTGCAGCAACTTGCCGCATTTCTCAATGTGCATTGAATGCAAATGGCGATTTTTGAAGGCTTTTGAGAGCAGGTTGCAGCCAACAAAAATCGCCGCATCCATCACGCGCACAAATGCCTCCATTTACCCGCATTTCGCGCCGATCCTCGTGCATCAATGCAGGTAGTTCTCGATTTGCACGGCATCGATGAGTTCTGGCGGCATGTAGCGCTCGGCATAGGCCTGGTAGACGCCCGCGCGCAGGAACAGGGCGAAAACGTCAGCATCGATGTGCTGCTCGCGGCACATGCGCGCCATGATGTGAAGGGCTTCGGACAGGCGCTTGCCTGGCTTGTAGGGGCGATCCGCCGCCGTCAGCGCCTCGAAGATATCGGCGACGGCCATCATCCGTGCCATAGGACTCATGTCTTCCCGGCGCAAGCCCCTGGGGTAGCCTGTGCCGTCCATTTTTTCGTGGTGCCCTCCGGCAATTTCGGGCACGGCGCGCAGGTGTTTGGGAAATGGCAGGCGCGCGAGCATTTTGATGGTTTGCACCATGTGCTCGTTGATCTTGTAGCGCTCCTCTGCGGACAACGTGCCGCACGACACCTGCAGGTTGTACAGCTCGCCGCGGTTGTAAAGCAGCTCAGGCACGTCGATCCGAAAGCCCCAGGGATTGCCTGGGGCGATGCGGTCTTGGGGGGCGCGTTCGATGCGGTGCGCGGGCTTGTCCGACAGCAGCTGCTCCTGCACCGGCTGGGGGGGGGCTTGGGAAGATGGGCGCGCCGCTGGGCCGCTTCTTGGGAAATGCCCAGGGCATCGTCCAGCGTGCGTGTCCAGGTGCGCTGGGCAATGTCCAGCAACCGCTGCTGCTGCAAAGGTGACAGGTATTCCCCGCCCTGGTTGCAGGCGGCGACGAAGGCGAATTCTTCGTCCAGCACACGGCATGCCTGCTCCATCTCCGCGCGCCTGGGCCGGTGGCACGCCCGCAGCCATGGCTTCGTGCATGGCGATCTGCGCGTCGCGCTTGAGCACCTCGAAGCGCATGCGTACTTCGTGGATGCGGTCGTAGATGGTTTCCAGCTTCGTCGCCTTGTCCACCACGTATTCCGGCGTGGTGACTTTGCCGCAGTCGTGCAGCCACGCGGCCATGTGCACCGCTTCCCAGTCCTGTGCGCTGAGCTGAAAGGCTGCAAACGGCCCCTCGGTCTGGGCACAGGCGGCCTGGGCCAGCATCTTGGCCAGCTCAGGAACGCGCGCGCAATGGCCGCCGGTGTAGGGACTCTTGGCATCGATGGCCCCGGCTATCAACTGAATGAACGCCTCGAACAGCTGCTTTTGCTCCTGGATCAGTGCACGGGCCTCCAGCGAGACGGCGGCCGTGCCGGACAGGGCCGCCACAAAAGAGACCTGTGCGCCCTCGGGCGGGCGCTTGAGCAGTAGCAGCATGGCGCCCACACATTCGCGCCGCCGGTTCAGCAAGGGAATCGCAACGCCATGCGCCAGTCCCTCGGCCAGCCCCGGGACCTGCAGGCGCAATGCGTCCAGGTCCTCCGCGGTGATGGGCCGGCTGCACACACGCCCTTCGGAGAGGGCCGTATCCATCAAAGGGCCGGCGGTGGACGCGTCTTCGCCCGCGCCGGGCGCTGCCGGGCCGGGCATCTGGGGGGCCGCCAGTTGCGCAAGCGCCTGGGTATCGAGTGCCGTGCCATCGGGGCACAAGGCGCTGGAAGGCACCAGCCGCTGGCCATCGGCCAGGTACAGCACCCCCGTCGCAGCGCCGGCAGTGAGCACCGTTTCGCGCAGCAAGCGCGGCAGGAGGCGGTCGAACTGCTCCTCGGAGGCGACGGCCATGCTCAGATCGAGAAACCTCCGGATGGTGGCCTGCATGCCTTGCAGCGTCACGGCAAGGTCGCGGGTCTCCTTGACCAGGGGCGTGACCTGGATGGGCTGCTGGAAATCGAAATGCCGGATGGCATCCACATCGCGCACCAGGCGGCGCAAGGGCTGAGAAATCGCGCGTGCCAGCACCCAGGTCAGGGGGATCGACAGCACGATGATCAGCAAGGTGGCCAGGGCAGACCATTTCAGCTGGCGCCGGGCGTCGGCGGTCAGCTCGGCATCGGGAATGGCCATGAGCAAGCGCAAGTCCTGCGACTCCTCCATGAACATGCGCACGGCCGCCGTGCGCCACACCGCGCCGCTGCCATCGACATACCGGCTCAGCGCACGTTCCTGGCGGCTCAGCGGCTGCTGGAAAAGCTGTGCCAGGGGGGCACTGCGCAATTCGGCCAGCTGCGGCATGGCGCCACGGCGCTCACCGGCATGCAGCAGCGCGGCAATGCGCTCATGGGCCACCAGTTCGCCCTCGCCATTCACCAAGGCCAGTTCGGTACTGGGCGTGACTTTGTGGCGCGCTAGGAAGGCGCCCAACGTAGCCAGGTTGATATCGGCACCCACCACGGCGCCCCCTTCCTGCGCCGCAGCCGCGAGCGTGATGCCCACCGAGCGCGTGGTGTAGAACACATAGGGGCGGGTTTGTACCACGCCTTTGGCAGACTGGGCCTGCCGCCACCAGCCGCGGGTGCGCGGGTCGTAGGCATTGCCATACCCCTGGCGCTCGGTGCGCTGGATGATTTCACCTTGCGCGCCCAGGTAGATGTAGTACCCGGCCGGCTCGATGCCGTGGGCGATGCTCTGGACCACAAACCGTGCCGCCGGCGGCGCATCCAGCAAGGCGTGGTCGCTTTCATCCAGGCGCCGCAGCAGGAAGAAATCGCCGTTCGGATAGCCCACGTAGACGGCACTGATGACGGAGGCCCCCTTGAGCACCTGGGACATGACGCTCAGGCTGTCGAGCCGCTGCGGCAACGAATCCGCCAAGGTAATGCGGTGTACGCGCAGAAACTGCAGCGCCATTTCGGCAGGCTCCAGGGTGTTGCGCAGCTCCTGCTGCACGGACTGGCCCATGCGCTCCCACTGCTCGCTGGCGGCGGTTTGCACCATGCTGGCGCTCATGTAGTAGCCAAGCCCGCCAATCAAACACCCAACCAGCAACGTCAGCGTGAAAAACAGCGTGGAGAGGTGGACGTGCAGAGGCTGAAGCAGGCGCATGGGAGTCTCCGTGTCGTCGGGTTCTCCAATATATCGGCTGCTCACAGTTTTTTTCCCTGCTTGCGAAATGCTGCGCAACCCTGCTGCCGGGCCATGGCTCGCGCCTCATGCAAGTTGCCATGGCGGGCCGGCGCCGGTGGCGTCCGCAAGGCATGCCCGGCGCGTGCAAACGCAACAAGCGCCGGACCCCTTACGGGATACGGCGCTTGAAAGCGCTATCTATTCAATAGCTTTTAGCGCTTATTGCATGGGCGCTAGAGGGCAAAAAGAGCGTCAGCCGAGTGCAGCAATCACTTCCGGCGGCGCCTGCACCAGCTCAATCAGCACGCCCTCACCCGCGATCGGGAACTCGTCATTGCTCTTGGGGTGCAGGAACGTGATGTCGTAGCCGGCTGCACCTTTGCGGATGCCGCCGGGCGCAAAGCGCACGCCCTGGGCCGTGAGCCATTCCACGGCCTTGGGCAGGTCGTCGATCCACAGGCCGATGTGGTTCAGCGGCGTGGTGTGCACGGCGGGCTTCTTCTCGATGTCGAGCGGCTGCATGATGTCCACCTCGACCTTGAAGGCGCCCTGCCCCATGGCCAGGATGTCCTCATCGACGTTCTCGCGCTCGCTTTGGAACGTGCCGGTCTGCTGCAGGCCCAGCATGTCCACCCACAGCTTCTTCATGCGGCCCTTGTCGGTACCGCCGATGGCGACTTGCTGGATGCCCAGCACTTTAAAGGGGCGGGTCATTGGATGCTCCTCATCTGATAGCTGCCAGCGCTTTACTGGAAAGCGCTGGAGGCATATTTCATTGAAATTCCAGGATGACCTGGTCCACCGCCAGCGACTCGCCCTTGCCGGCCACGATCTTGCCCACCACGCCATCCTGCGCAGCAAAGAGGATGTTTTCCATCTTCATGGCTTCGATCACGGCCAGCTTTTCACCGGCCTGCACCTTCTGGCCCGGCTGCACGGCCACGTCGACCAGCAGGCCGGGCATGGGCGAGAGCAGGAACTTGGACAGGTCTGGCGGCGCCTTGTAGGGCATCAGTGCCAGCAGGCGTGCGCCCAGGGGCGAGAGCACCATGGTCTCGATCTGCGTGCCGTTGTGCTGGATGCGCAGGGCCAGCGGGTTCTTGCCCGCGCCGCGCTCCACCTGGGCGGTGAAGCCCATGCCGTTGCACTGGCCTTGCACGCGAATTTGGCCCAGCGTGGCTTCGCTGCTGATCTGGTAGCTCTTGCCGTTCACCGACACGGCGCTGGAGCGGGTCTTGCCGTCCATCTCGAAGTCGGTCACCGATACCTCGGTGTGCTGGTTCTTGCCTTCCTGGCCCAGGGTGACGACCACGAATTGCTCGCCCACCTTCACTTCATGGCCGGCCAACTGGCCGGTGATGCCCGAGGCGCGCGCACGGTAGCGGCGGTGCATGTAGGCTGCCAGGGCCACCAGGAAGTCGGGGTCGTCGTGCGGCACGTCTTCAGCGGCAAAGCCCTTGCTGTAGTGCTCGGCAATGAAACCGGTATTGAACTGGCCCGAGACGAACTTGGGGTGCGCCAGCAGCGCGGCCTGGAACGGAATGTTGCTGTTGATACCGCGGATGACGAAGCCGTTGAGGGCTGCGCGCATCTTGGCGATGGCGTCGTTGCGGTCGGTGCCGTGCACGATGAGCTTGGCGATCATCGAGTCGTAGTACATCGGGATCTCGCCGCCCTCGTACACGCCGGTGTCCACGCGCACGCCCAGTTTTTTGCTGGTGTCGGACTGGAACATGCTCTCTTCCGGCGGCTGGAAACGCACCAGACGGCCGGTGGAGGGCAGGAAGTTGCGGAACGGGTCTTCGGCGTTGATACGGCACTCGATGGCCCAGCCGTCGCGCTTGACGTCGGCCTGCGTGATCGCCAGCTTCTCGCCAGCCGCCACGCGGATCATCTGCTCCACCAGATCCAGGCCGGTGATGCACTCGGTCACCGGGTGCTCCACCTGCAGGCGGGTGTTCATTTCCAGGAAGTAGAAGTCCTGGTCCTTGCCGACCACGAACTCCACCGTGCCAGCGGACTGGTACTTCACGGCCTTGGCCAGGGCCACGGCCTGCTCGCCCATGGCCTTGCGTGTGGCGTCGCTGATGAAGGGCGAAGGCGCTTCCTCGATCACCTTCTGGTGGCGGCGCTGGATGGAGCACTCGCGCTCGTTCAGGTAGATCACGTTGCCGTGGCTGTCGCCCAGGATCTGGATCTCGATGTGGCGCGGCTCCTGCACAAACTTCTCGATGAAGATGCGGTCATCGCCAAAGCTGTTGCGGGCTTCGTTCTGGCAGCTGGCAAAGCCTTCGAACGCTTCCTTGTCGTTGTAGGCAACACGCAGGCCCTTGCCGCCGCCGCCCGCCGATGCCTTGATCATCACGGGGTAGCCGATGCCCTTGGCAATCTCCACCGCCTGCTCGGGGCCGCTGATGGCGTCGTTGTAGCCGGGGATGGTGTTGACCTTGGCCTCGTTGGCCAGCTTCTTCGATGCGATCTTGTCGCCCATGGCTGCAATCGAGTGCGCCTTGGGGCCGATGAAGGCAATGCCTTCGTCTTCGCAACGCTGGGCAAAAGCCTCGTTCTCGGAGAGGAAGCCGTAACCGGGGTGGATGGCCTGTGCGCCCGTTTGCTTGGCGGCGGCAATGATCTTGTCGGCCAGCAGGTACGACTCGCGCGATGGTGCCGCGCCAATGTGCACGGCCTCATCGGCCAGCTTGACATGACGCGCTTCCTTGTCGGCATCGGAATACACAGCCACGGTGGCGATGCCCATCTTGCGGGCGGTGGCGATGACGCGGCAGGCGATTTCGCCGCGGTTGGCGATCAGGATTTTCGTAAACATGTTCTTGTTCTCCGTGGCCGATTACAGGGGGATGTTCCCGTGCTTGCGCCACGGGTTCTCAAGCTTCTTCTCGCGCAGCATGACCAGCGAGCGGCAGATGCGCTTGCGCGTCTCGTGCGGCAGGATCACGTCGTCGATGAAGCCGCGTGCGCCGGCCACGAACGGGTTGGCGAAGCGCTCCTTGTATTCAGCTTCGCGCGCGGCGAGCTTCACAGGGTCGTTCTTGTCCTCGCGGAAGATGATCTCCACCGCGCCCTTGGCGCCCATCACTGCAATTTCAGCGTTGGGCCAGGCCAGGTTCACGTCACCACGCAGGTGCTTGGAGGCCATCACGTCGTACGCACCGCCGTAGGCCTTGCGCGTGATGACGGTGATCTTCGGCACGGTGCACTCGGCGTACGCGTACAGCAGCTTGGCGCCGTGCTTGATGATGCCGCCGTATTCCTGGCTGGTGCCGGGCATGAAGCCGGGCACGTCCACGAAGGTGACCACGGGGATGTTGAACGCATCGCAGAAGCGCACGAAGCGCGCGGCCTTGATGGAGCTCTTGATGTCCAGGCAGCCGGCCAGCACCAGCGGCTGGTTGGCCACGATGCCCACGGTCTGGCCTTCCATGCGGGCGAAGCCAATGATGATGTTCTTGGCGTACTCAGGCTGCAGCTCGAAGAAGTCGCCGTCGTCCACCGTTTTGACGATCAGCTCCTTCATGTCGTAGGGCTGGTTGGGGTTGGCCGGCACCAGGGTGTCCAGGCTCAGGTCCATGCGGTCGGCCGGGTCGTGGCTCTTGCGCACCGGCGGCTTTTCGCGGTTGTTCAGCGGCAGGTAGTTGTACAGGCGGCGCAGCATCATCAGCGCCTCCACGTCGTTCTCGAACGCCAGGTCGGCCACGCCGCTCTTGGTGGAATGGGTGATGGCGCCGCCCAGTTCCTCGGCGGTCACTTCCTCGTGCGTCACGGTCTTGACCACTTCGGGGCCGGTCACGAACATGTACGAGCTGTCCTTGACCATGAAGATGAAGTCGGTCATGGCGGGCGAGTACACGGCGCCGCCGGCGCAGGGGCCCATGATCATGCTGATCTGCGGCACCACGCCGCTGGCCATCACGTTCTTCTGGAACACGTCAGCGTAGCCGCCGAGCGAAGCCACGCCCTCTTGGATGCGCGCGCCGCCCGAGTCGTTCAGGCCGATCACCGGCGCGCCGACCTTCATGGCCTGGTCCATGATCTTGCAGATCTTTTCGGCATGCGCTTCCGACAGCGCGCCGCCGAACACGGTGAAGTCCTGGCTGAACACGAACACCAGGCGGCCGTTGATCATGCCGTAGCCGGTGACCACGCCGTCGCCCGGGATCTTGTTGTCGGCCATGCCGAAGTCGGTGCAGCGATGCTCGACGAACATGTCCCATTCCTCGAACGTGCCGTCATCGAGCAGCAGCTCGATACGCTCGCGCGCCGTCAGCTTGCCCTTCTTGTGCTGCGCGTCGATGCGCTTTTGGCCACCGCCCAGGCGCGCAAGCTCGCGCTTTTTCTCCAGTTGATCGAGGATGGTTTGCATGGTTCGTCCTTCGTATGAATCCGTTGTGCTATGTATTCGTGAGCTGCTCGCGCTTACCCAGCCTGGGCTGCGAGCAGATTTCTTGCTGCAGTACTGGCCGCGATGCGGCCCGAGGCCACGTCGGCCTGCATCTGCGGCAGCAGCGCCCGCACCCCAGGGTGCTGGCGGAAGGCCTGCTTGAGGCCGTAGTCGATGCGCTCCCACATCCAGGCCAGCGCCTGGCGTTCGCGCCGCGCCGCCAGGCGGCCATTGGCCGTTTGCAGCTGGCGGAATTCGCTTACCGCGGCCCAGAAGTCATCCACGCCTTCGCTCTTGAGTGCGCTCAGGGTGATGACGCGCGGCTGCCACAGCGCGGCGTCGTGGTGCGCATGCTCGGGGTTGCCGTGCATCGACAGCAGGCGCAGGCTGGAGGTGATCTGGGCCTGCGCGCGGGTAGCCGCGTGCGGGTCGATGTCAGCCTTGTTGATGACCACCAGGTCGGCCAGCTCCATCACGCCCTTCTTGATGGCCTGCAGGTCGTCGCCCGCGTTGGGCAGCTGCAGCACGCAGAACATGTCGGTCATGCCCTGCACGGCCGTTTCGCTCTGGCCCACGCCCACGGTTTCGACGATGACCACGTCATACCCCGCAGCCTCGCAGACCAGCAGGCTCTCGCGCGTCTTCTCGGCCACGCCGCCCAAGGTGCCGCTGCTTGGGCTGGGGCGGATGTAGGCGCTTTCCTGCATCGAGAGCTGCTCCATGCGCGTCTTGTCGCCCAGAATGGAGCCGCCTGACACGGTGGAGGACGGGTCGATGGCCAGCACCGCCACGCGCAGGCCCTGGGCGATCAGGTGCAGGCCCAGCGCCTCGATGAAGGTGGATTTGCCCACGCCCGGCACGCCGCTGATGCCCAGGCGGAACGCGCGCCCGGTGTGCGGCAGCAAGGCGGTGAGCATCTCATCGGCCTGGGCACGGTGGTCAGGGCGCGTGGACTCCAGCAGCGTGATGGCTTTGGCCATGGCACGGCGCTGCACCGCAGGCTGGGTGCGCTGAACAATCGCGCCAACGCGCTCTTCTACGCTCATAGTCTGGTCAGCCAGGGCGCCTGCCCGTTCAAGCCGCTACGGCCTTGCGGATCTGCTCCAGCACGTCCTTGGCGCTGGCCGGAATGGGCGTGCCCGGGCCATACACGCCCTTCACGCCAGCGTTGTACAGGTACTCGTAGTCCTGCTGCGGAATCACGCCGCCAACGAAGACGATGATGTCGTCCGCGCCTTGCTTCTTCAGCTCGGCAATGATGGCCGGCACCAGCGTCTTGTGGCCTGCGGCCAGCGTGGAGACACCGACTGCGTGCACGTCGTTCTCGATGGCCTGGCGTGCGCACTCCTCTGGCGTCTGGAACAGCGGGCCCATGTCCACGTCAAAGCCCAGGTCAGCGAAGGCCGTGGCCACCACCTTGGCGCCCCGGTCGTGGCCGTCCTGGCCGAGCTTGGCGATCATCACGCGCGGGCGGCGGCCCTGTGCGTCGGCGAAGGCGCTGATTTCGCCCTTGAGCTTTTCCCAGCCTTCGGCCGAGTCGTATGCAGCAGCGTACACACCGGTCACCTTTTGCGTATCGGCGCGGTGGCGCCCGAAAACCTTCTCCAGCGCGTCCGACACCTCGCCCACCGTGGCACGCAGGCGGATGGCCTGGATCGACAGGTCAAGCAGGTTGCCCTGGCCGCTTTCTGCTGCAGAAGTGAGAGCAGCCAGCGCTTGCTCCACGGCTTTTTGGTCGCGTTTTGCCTTGATGGCGTTGAGGCGGGCAATCTGGCTGTCGCGCACCTTGATGTTGTCCACCTCCAGGATGTCGACCGGGTCTTCCTTGGCCAGCTTGTACTTGTTCACACCGACGATGACTTCCTTGCCCGAGTCGATGCGCGCCTGCTTCTCAGCAGCTGCGGCTTCGATCTTGAGCTTGGCCCAGCCGCTGTCCACGGCGGCCGTCATGCCGCCCATGGCCTCGACTTCCTCGATGATCTTCCAGGCGGCGTCGGCCATGTCCTGGGTGAGCTTCTCCATCATGTAGGAGCCGGCCCAGGGGTCGATCACGTTGGTGATGTGGGTCTCTTCCTGGATGATGAGCTGCGTGTTGCGCGCGATGCGGGCCGAGAACTCAGTCGGCAGTGCAATGGCTTCGTCCAGGGCATTGGTGTGCAGGCTTTGCGTGCCGCCAAACACCGCCGCCATGGCCTCGATGGTGGTGCGCACCACGTTGTTGTACGGGTCTTGCTCGGTCAGCGACCAGCCCGAGGTCTGGCAGTGCGTGCGCAGCATCAGGCTCTTGGGCTTCTTGGCGTCAAACCCCTTCATGATGCGGCACCACAGCAGGCGCGCGGCGCGCATCTTGGCGATTTCCAGGTAGAAGTTCATGCCGATCGCCCAGAAGAACGACAGGCGGCCCGCGAAATCATCTACGTCCATGCCCTTGGCAATGGCCGTCTTCACATATTCTTTGCCGTCGGCCAGGGTGAAGGCCAGCTCCAGCGCCTGGTTGGCGCCGGCTTCCTGCATGTGGTAGCCCGAGATCGAGATCGAGTTGAACTTGGGCATGTTCTTGCTCGTGTACTCGATGATGTCGCCGATGATGCGCATCGACGGCTTCGGCGGATAGATGTAGGTGTTGCGGACCATGAACTCCTTGAGAATGTCGTTCTGGATGGTCCCGGACAGCTTGTCCTGCGAAACGCCCTGCTCCTCGGCCGCGACGACGTAGCCAGCCAGCACGGGCAGTACGGCACCGTTCATGGTCATGGAGACCGACACCTTGTCGAGCGGAATGCCGTCGAACAGGATCTTCATGTCCTCCACGCTGTCGATGGCGACGCCCGCCTTGCCGACGTCACCCGTCACGCGCGGATGGTCACTGTCGTAGCCGCGGTGCGTTGCCAGATCGAACGCCACCGAAACGCCCTGCCCGCCTGCTGCCAGGGCCTTGCGGTAGAACGCATTGGACTCTTCAGCGGTCGAGAAACCGGCGTACTGGCGGATGGTCCAGGGGCGCACGGCATACATCGTGGCCTGCGGGCCGCGCATGTAGGGCTCAAAGCCGGGCAGCGTGTTGGCGTAGGGCAGCGCCTGCGTGTCTTCGGCTGTGTACAGCGGCTTGACGGTGATGCCGTCGGGCGTGACCCAGTTCAGGGCGTTCACGTCACCGCCCGGCGCCGACTTGGCGGCGGCCTTGGCCCAGTCAGCAAGGCTGGAAGTCTGGAAAGTAGGTTCGGATGGGCTGCTCATGGCGGTGATGCTTTCGCAAATTTGGCAAGAAGGGGCGGATTTGCTCGCTGCTGTTCGCACGATTGCGCAAGTTTACCCGATCTGTAATTATTAATTCTTAGTTTTTTGCACTACAGTTCCGCCATGTCTGCAGTCACCCTCACCCCCCGCGCGCTCTACGAACAGGTGGCGGAACAGTTGCGCCAGCGCATTTTCCGCCGCGAGTTGGAGCCGGGCGGCTGGATCGACGAGCTGAAGATCGCCGAGGAGTTCGGCATCAGCCGCACGCCGCTGCGCGAAGCGCTGAAGGTGCTGGCGGCCGAGGGACTGGTGACGATGAAGGTACGGCGCGGCGCCTACGTGACGGAGATGAGCGAGAAAGACCTGCGTGACGTGTACCACCTGCTGTCGCTGCTCGAGAGCGACGCCGCAGGCGTGGTGGCGCGCAACGCCACCGATGCCCAGCTGCAAACGCTGCAGGCATTGCACGACGAGCTGGCCGCCTGTATCGATGATCGCGAGAAGTTCTTCGCGGTGAATGAACGCTTTCACCTTCAGCTCCTGGCGCTGGCCGATAACCGCTGGCGCGATCAGATGGTGACCGACCTGCGCAAGGTCATGAAGCTCAACCGCCACAACTCGCTGTTCAAGCAAGGGCGTATCGAAGACTCACTCGCCGAGCACGGCGCCATCATGGCGGCGCTGCGCGCACGCGATGCGGTGGCGGCTACGCAGACCATGCAGGCGCATTTCCGCAATGGGCTGCAGGCAGCAGCGGCATAGCCAGTAGGTTTTCCCGCCATCTCCGCAGGGCGCCTCACGCCGCCCAAACACCCCAGCCGCAGGCCGATGCAGCCTCGGCGCCATGCTGCAGCGCCGGTGAAAAAAGGCCGCAGCGCTATCATTTGGAGATCGCCCGGGCCAACCCGGCCTGGCGCACTCCTGATATGTCTGTCTGCATGACTGCCTCCGTCCCCGATCTGCGTGCCATCCACACCCTGCCCGAACTGCTGGCCTGGCGTGCCGCCCAAACCCCCGAAACCGAGGCCTACCGGCATTTCGATCCTGTGGCCGGTCAGTGGACCAGCCTGAGCTGGGCGCAGACCCGGGAGCGGGTGGCGTGCTGGAGCCGCGCCCTGGCCGCGTCGAACCTGCCCCTGGGGGCGCGTGTCGCCATCCTGCTGCCGAATGGGCTGGACGCGATGAGCATTGACCAGGCCGTGCTGGCCACCGGCTGCGTGCCGGTGCCGCTGCACGCCATCGACAACCCGGGCAGCATCGCCTACATCTTGCAAGATGCACAGGTTGCGCTGCTCGTCGTCGCCGAGCCGCAGCAGTGGGAACGCATCCGCGACGTCGGCACGCCACTGCCGCACCTGCAGCAGGTGGTGGTAACCGATCCGGCCCATGCGCCCGCTGCCGACCTTTCCACCCAGGCGTCCGTGCAAAGGCCGGCCATCACGGGACTGGCGACCTGGCTGGCCCAGGCCGCGCCTACGCAGGCACTGCCCCCTGCGCCCAAGGCGGAAGATCTGGCGGCCATTGTCTACACCAGCGGCACCACCGGCAAACCCAAGGGGGTGATGCTGACCCACGCCAACGTGATCGCGGACGTCAAGGCGGTGCTGGCGCGCATCACCCCCGTGCCAGAGGATGTGTTCCTGTCCTTCCTGCCGCTGTCGCACACCTTCGAACGCACCGGCGGCTACTACCTGCCCATGGCAGCGGGCAGCTGCGTGGCCTATGCGCGCTCGGTGGCCCTGCTGGGCGAAGACCTGAAGACCGTGCGGCCCACAGTGCTGGTCTCGGTGCCGCGCATTTACGAGCGCGTGCACGCCAAGGTGCTTGAGACGCTGTCGCACTCGCCACTCAAGATGCGGCTGTTCGAGGCGGCGCAGTCCGTGGGCTGGCGGCGCTTTCGCGCCCAGCAGGGCCTGCCGGCGGCCGCGGACGATGGCCAGGGCGGCTGGCTGCGCCTGCTGCCGTGGCCGTTGCTACGCTCACTCGTGGCCCAGCCGCTGCTGGCGCAGTTCGGCGGGCGCGTGCGCGTGGCCGTGAGCGGCGGTGCGCCACTGTCGCCCACCATCGCTCGCTGCTTCCTGGGCCTGGGCTTGCCGCTGGTGCAAGGCTACGGCATGACCGAGACGACGCCCGTGGTCAGCGCCAACACGCTGGAGGACAACGACCCCGCCACCGTGGGCCGCGCCCTGCCGGGTGTGGAGGTGCGCATCGGCGAGAACCGCGAACTGCAAGTGCGTGGCCCCATCGTCATGAAAGGCTACTGGAACCGTCCCGAGGACACTGCCCGCACCATCAGCCCCGAGGGCTGGCTCGGCACGGGCGACCAGGCCGAAATCGTAGGTGGCCGCATCCGCATCCTGGGGCGGATCAAGGAGATCATTGTCACGTCCACCGGCGAAAAAGTGCCCCCGGGCGACCTGGAGCTCGCCATCACGGCCGACCCGCTGCTGGAGCAGGCTTTCGTCGTGGGCGAGCAACGCCCGTTCATCGCCTGCATTGCCACGGTGCGCAAGGAAGAATGGCGCCAGCTCGCCGAGGCCCTGGGGCTGGATCCCGAAGACCCGGCCAGCCTGGCCGACCCGACCGTGCAGCGCGCGGTACTCGACCGCATCGAGCGGCGCACGTCCAGCTTTGCGCGCTATGCCGTGCCACGCGCAGTGCACCTGGTGCGCGATGCCTGGACGATCGACAACGGCCTGATGACGCCCACGCTCAAGCTCAAGCGCAACAACCTCATGGCCCGCTACGGCGCAGCCATCGAGGCCATTTACCAAAAACGCTGATCGGAGAGAAAATGGCTGCCAGCGCTTACTAAGCAAGCGCTGGCAGCTATCAAAAAGAGAGTTATTGCCCCGGCGGGGGCAAAACGCGCAGACTGCCTTCGGCCATCAGTTTGTCGCACATACGCCGCGTCATCGACTGCGTGCTGCCATCGGGTGCGGTGAACAGAAACAGCGTCTGCTGCGGGCTGGCCCAAGTCAGCTGCGTGCGCACGGCGCGGCGCTGGCTGACCAGCTCGAACCAGTCACCGACACTGAACGCCGCAGCGGCCTGCGCTGGCGGCAGGGCGGGCGCGCTGGCGTCCAGATCCAGGTCGATATCCACATGCTGCTGCGACGCTGCCTCGGCCGCGGGCGCTGGCTCGTTGCTGGCTGCAGCAGCGGCCTGGACCTGGGCCAGGACCTCGTCATGGCGCTCTTGCAGCCGCGCCAGGAAAGATTGCACATGCTCCTCGGAGCGGCCAATGCCCAGCAGTCCGCGGCGCAGGGTTTCCCGCATGCCAGGCAGCGCGGCCATCAGGCGCTGCGCATCGCCACCGACATGTTCCGGCTGCACGCTCCAGAACAGCTGCGGCACCAGCGCCAGATAGCCACCGGGGTCATCCTCGGTCGGCGCATGAATCTGCGCCCATGCCGCCACCTCGGCCCAGGGGCCGGTGGCGAAATCCACAATGTCGGCAGGCACCTGCCCGACGTCTGCGAGCTGACCGATGCCCTGGGCGATCTGCGCCGCCAGCTTGGCGCGCTGCTCCACCAGGCGCAGCGCCTGTGCTTTGGCCTCGCGCTGGGCGCGCTCCTTCTTGGCCTGCGCCTCCCAGGCGGTTTCAAGGGCCGTGAGCACCGAGGCGAAAGGCGACGCGTCCTGGATGCTCTGCCCCGACAAATGCACCACCGCTTCATTGACCACGCGCATGAAGCGGCTGAAGCCCGTGGCGTCTTCAGATGCGAAGGCACGGCTGCGCTCCGTCACTTCGTCAAGCAGACGCCGTGCGGGGTGTGTCTCGTCGTTGAAAAAAACTGGGTCGTGGCGCACGAGCTGCTGCAAGGCGGGCTCCAGGCTGCGCACGGCGCGCTGCACTGAGGGCAGCAGGCGCTCATCCTGCACCAGGTGCTCCACCATGCGGCTGACCACCTCCTGCGCAGCCATGCCCGGGTCGGCCGCCGGCGCGCTTGAGGGCACCGCGTACACCATCCCCGGGGCCAGCACGGGCACGGCCTGCACGCCCGCCGCAGCCGGCCACCCCGCCAGCGGCGCCGCCTGGCTGGCCTGTGCCGGAAACGCCTGGGCCAAGCGGCCCACGATGCGCTCCAGCTCCGCAATATCTTCCATGGCCTCGGCCGCCACGGCCTGCTGCGCATAGACCCCGCCCTGAAGGCTGCTCGGCGCCCCCGCCAGAGCGCCTTGTGCGCTGACAGCGACCCGGTGCGGATTGATGGGCTGCGCCGACAGCATCTGGCGCAGCATGCCCACGGTGAGCAAGGCCTCCTCGGCTTCGGCAGCGGGAGAATAGCCAGCGCCCCAGCCGGTCATGGCGCCGCTGCGGCTGTAGCCCGTTGCTGCCAGGTCCGCGGCCATGCTGTGGCCGTACCCGGTGCCGTAGGCACCGCCCTGCTGGCTGGCCGCATAGCCGCCGCCCTGCTGGCTGTGGCGCGCCATGCCAGGCCCCATGGCCACGGCATAGCCCACGGGTTGCACCCCCTGCTCGCGCAGGGCTTTGGCAGTACGCTCGTATTCCTCGGTAAGCAAGCGCCCCAGCGGATCGCGCAGGTAGCGCATCCACACTTGGCGTACCGCGCCGGATACGCCCGTCTCGCCCACCACCTGCTGCAGCGCGCGGATGTAGTTGTCCGGGCGCAGCGGGTTGCGCTCGGGCTGCACGCTGCGCAGACCTTGGGCCGCGCTGACCAGGGTGTTGAGTTCGGCCAGCGTGGCGTCAGTGGCGTGCACCGCCAGCTGCTGGGCGCGCGAAAACTCCACCTGCGCCTGCACCTGCGCATCGTCCATCAGCGAGAGCTCACCGAAATCCATGCCCGTAGCCGTCGCAGGCATCGACTTGGCGGGGGCCGGCCCCTCGGCGAAGACTTCCAGCAAGGCCATGGGATAGGCCTTGACCAGCGTGGGCGCATGTTCACGCAGCAGGCGCAGGGCATCGGCCAGTTCCGTGCGCTGGTGCACGTCGCGTGTGGCTGCCTCGTCTGCCGTCAGCGCTGCCGTCGTGGCCTGGAGCAGTTGCTCCATGAGCGCTTCCCCTCGGCGAACGGCATTGACGACGCATGCGCGGAAAACCGTTCTGGCGCTGGTCGCTGAAAGGGACATGGTGGGGGAATGCAAAAAAGCGAAGAAAACTACCCGATGCTACTACCTGCCAGGGATTCTTTGCGCGTGGCGCGGCGCCCCTAACGGCTGGGCGCCCTCTTCGCCCAAGCCCCCAGCTGCGTGGGGTGCCACGCCTTGCGCCAGCTGGCTGGCGTACGTGCCAAATGTTGATAGCAGCCAGCGCGCACTGGGAGCCATTTCAGGGTGGGT
The DNA here is from genome assembly GCF_001298675.1 of Paenacidovorax caeni. Classification (GTDB taxonomy): domain Bacteria; phylum Pseudomonadota; class Gammaproteobacteria; order Burkholderiales; family Burkholderiaceae_C; genus Paenacidovorax; species Paenacidovorax caeni. Next base: position 94,793 of record NZ_CYIG01000012.1, on the reverse strand, counting down.
TTTCATCCCTAAGTGGCTTCCATCGTGCGCGAGGTGCTATGTTTTTTAAAGCCGTGATTACTTCAGCGCCTTGTAGCGCATGCGCTTGGGCTTGGCGCCTTCCTCGCCCAGGCGCTTCTTCTTGTCGGCCTCGTATTCCTGGTAGTTACCGTCGAAGAACACCCACTGGCTGTCGCCCTCGGCGGCCAGGATGTGCGTGGCGATACGGTCGAGGAACCAGCGGTCGTGGCTGATGACCAGCACCGTGCCGGCGTATTCGAGCAGCGCGTCTTCCAGTGCACGCAGGGTTTCCACGTCGAGGTCGTTCGAGGGTTCGTCGAGCAACAGCACGTTGCCGCCCTGGATCAGCGTCTTGGCCAGGTGCAGGCGCCCGCGCTCACCGCCCGAGAGCATGCCCACCTTTTTCTGCTGGTCCTGGCCGTTGAAGTTGAAGCGGCCGCAATAGGCGCGGCTGGCCATCTGGAATTTGCCGATGTTCAGCATGTCCAGACCGCCCGAGACGTCTTCCCACACGGTCTTCTCGTCCGACAGCGCATCGCGCGACTGGTCCACGTAGGCCATCTTCACGGTCTGGCCGATGACCACGGTGCCCTCATCGGGCTGCTCGCGCCCGGCGATCAGCTTGAACAGCGTCGATTTACCCGCGCCGTTCGGCCCGATGATGCCGACGATGGCCCCGGCGGGAATGGTGAAGCTCAGGTTGTCGATCAGCACGCGGTCGCCAAAGCTCTTGGTAACGTTGTGGAACTCGATCACTTGCGTGCCCAGGCGCTCTGCCACAGGAATGAAGATTTCCTGCGTCTCGTTGCGCTTTTGGTATTCGTGGTCGCTCAGCTCCTCGAAACGTGCGATACGCGCCTTGCTCTTGGCCTGGCGGCCCTTGGCGTTCTGGCGCACCCATTCCAGTTCCTTCTTCAGGGCCTTGGCGCGGGCCTCCTCGCCCTTTTGTTCGGCCTCCAGGCGGTTTTGCTTCTGCAGCAGCCACTCGGAGTAGTTGCCCTTGTAGGGAATGCCGTGGCCGCGGTCGAGTTCAAGAATCCACTCGGCGGCGTTGTCGAGGAAGTAGCGGTCGTGGGTGATGGCCACCACGGTGCCAGGGAACCGGTGCAGGAACTGCTCCAGCCACTCGACCGACTCGGCGTCCAGGTGGTTGGTAGGTTCGTCGAGCAGCAGCATGTCAGGCTTGGACAGCAGCAGGCGGCACAGCGCAATACGGCGCTTTTCACCACCCGAGAGCACGCCCACCTTGGCATCCCAGGGCGGCAGGCGCAGCGCGTCGGCGGCGATTTCGAGCTGGTGCTCGGAGTCCGTGCCCGCGGTGGAGAGAATGGCCTCCAGGCGTGCCTGCTCGGCGGCCAGCGCGTCGAAGTCAGCCTCGGGATCGGCGTAGGCGGCGTACACCTCTTCCAGCTTGGCGCGCGCGGCGAAGACTTCGCCCATGGCATCTTCCACGCTCTCGCGCACGGTGTGCTCGGGGTTGAGTTGCGGCTCCTGCGGCAGGTAACCGATCTTCAGCCCCGGCATGGGGATGGCTTCGCCCTCGATCTCCTTGTCCACGCCCGCCATGATCTTCAGCAGCGAAGACTTGCCCGAGCCGTTGAGACCCAGTACGCCAATCTTGGCGCCGGGGAAGAAGGACAGGGAAATGTCTTTCAAGATCTGCCGCTTCGGGGGCACGGTCTTGCTGACACGGTTCATCGAATAGACGTATTGGGCCATGGCTCGTTATGAAAAAAACTGCAAAAAAAGGAGCACCGGATTTCGGCGCGTAACCCGAGATTATCGACGCATGCGACAATACCCGTGCCGTGGGTTCCAGTTGCCCTGGCAACAGCGCTAAAGCTGGGGAGGACGGAAAAGCCTTTTTCCTAAGCTCCCACCCTTGAACCCCATCTGCCTGCATAACTGGCGTGGCGCCAACCAAAGGCACCGCGCAAGGCCGATACCCAGCGCCCCGGATGGGCGCACTTCCTAAATTTCATGACATTCGACGAACTGAAGCTGGCTCCGGCCATTCTCAAGGCCGTGCAAGAACAGGGCTATGCCCAGCCGACGCCGATCCAGGCCCAGGCCATTCCGCTCGTGCTCGCAGGCCACGACCTGCTGGCCGGCGCACAGACCGGCACCGGCAAAACCGCCGCCTTTACCCTGCCGCTGCTGCACCGTCTGGCCGAAGGCCAGGCCCCGCGCAGCCAGTTCGGTGGCAAGGCCATCCGCGCTCTGGTGCTGACGCCGACACGCGAACTCGCGGCGCAGGTTGAGGAATCCGTGCGCGAATACGGCAAGTACCTTGACCTGAACTCCACCGTGATCTTCGGTGGCGTGGGCATGAACCCGCAGATTGACCGCATCAAGCGCGGCGTCGACGTGCTCGTGGCCACCCCCGGGCGCCTGCTGGATCTGCAGCAGCAGGGTTTCATGGACCTGTCCAGCGTTGAGGTGCTGGTGCTGGACGAAGCCGACCGCATGCTCGACATGGGCTTCATCCACGATGTGAAGAAGGTGCTGGCGCTGCTGCCGCGCACCAAGCAGAGCCTGCTGTTCTCGGCCACGTTCAGCGATGAAATCCGCGAGCTGGCGGGCAGCCTGCTCAAGGATCCACAAAGCATTCAGGTCACCCCGCGCAACACCACGGTGCAGCGGATCAGCCAGGTCATCCACCCCGTGGGCCGCGGCAAGAAAAAGCAGGTGCTGCTGCACATCATCCAGCAGCACGACTGGAGCCAGGTGCTGGTGTTCACGCGCACCAAGTTCGGCGCCAACAACGTGGCCGACTACCTGACCAAGAACGGCGTCACCGCCATGGCGCTGCACGGCAACAAGAGCCAGAGCGCGCGCACGCAGGCGCTGGCGGGCTTCAAGAGCGGCGAGATCCGCGCCCTGGTGGCCACCGACATCGCCGCGCGCGGCATCGACATCGACGACCTGCCGCATGTCGTGAACTACGAGATTCCCAATGTCCCTGAGGACTACGTGCACCGCATCGGCCGCACCGGCCGCGCCGGCAAGGAAGGCCAGGCCGTGAGCCTGGTGTGCATGGATGAAGAGGGCTTCATGATGGACATCGAGCGCTTCACCAAGCAGGAGATTCCCGTACAGGTTCTCGAAGGCTTCGGCCCTGAGGAGGGCGAAAAAGCCGAGCCCATCGCCATGGGGCGCCAGACCATCTGGGGCGGCGCGGGCAAGCCGCCGAGCCGCGACGTCATGCAGGCCGCCGCCAAGGCGGCGCGCCAGGAAATGATGGAGCGCATCCGCACCACCAAGACGGCCCAGAAAGAGCGCGGCGGCAAGGCCGGTGGCGAGGGTGGTGAACGCGGCGAACGCACCAGCCAAGGTCCACGCCAGGGACAGGGCGGCCCACGCAGCAATGCCCAAGGCCCGGGAGGCCAGAACCAGGGCCGTGGCCGCAGCGGCGGCGCACGTGGCGGCCGTGGTGGCAATGGACGCAGCCAGGGCGAGCGCCCGCCGCGCGAAGACGACTTCGACGACCACCGCCAGCCACGTGCCGACGCCCACCTGGGCACCCAGTTCGGCCATCCCAAGCCTGCGCGCCGCTCCACGCCCGGCGGCAGCCAGCCCGACCCGATGCGCACCAGCGTAGACAGCATGGCCAACCGCGGCGGACGCAGCGGTGGTGGTGGCTTCCGTGGCGGCTTCGGTGGTGGTGGTGGCGGCGGCGGACGCGGTGGACGCGGCGGCTACGGCCGCTGATATTCACCACAGCGGCATGCCACGCCAGCCCTGCGCGCGGCGCTTGTGGTCGTGCGCGGGTGTCCCTGGCAAGTCCGGGGCCGCGTTGCCTTAACATCGGATGTTTCGGCGAGGGCAGTCCGGCCCTCTCCGGGACGCCGCCGTAGCCCGCCTGCCGGTGCAGCGCGCAGGCCGTCCCGAGGTGAGACTTCGTACCCCAGGCATACCGCGACCATGACGACTTCGCCCTCCGCTCCCATCACGCCCTTGCGCTCCCCGGCTGCCGTAGCGCGCCTCACCGTGGTGTGTGCCGCGGCCCTGCTGGCTGCCTGCACCAGCACCCCCCTGCCACCTTGGCCGAGTACGCCGGGCACGGTCAGTGCGCCGCGACCTGCGCCGCAAGCGCCCCGGCCACAACCGGCCGTCGTGGTGGCAGCGCCACCGGCCAACCCTGGCGGCGTCACCATCAACCCGCTGGGAACGTCGGCCCAGCCTGCCCCGCTGGCGGCCATGCCCTACGGGCAGGCCGTGGCCGCACGTTTCCCCGACCCGATGGTGCGCTACCAGACGCCCGGCTTGGCAGACGGCCGCAGCGCCTACACGACGAATGCCGAGCTGGCGCAGTGGCTGCGCCAGCTTGAAATCCCGGCCACCCCAGGTGGCACGCGCCTGGCGGTGCAGGAACTGGGCCTGTCGCAGGCGGGCACACCCATTCTTGGCCTGGTCGCTACGCGCGCCCAGGGGGTGGATGCCGCCAGCCTGGAAGCCCAGGGCCACCCAACGGTGCTGCTCGTGGGCCAGCAGCACGGCGACGAGCCCGCCGGCAGCGAAGCGCTGTTGGCCCTGGCCCGCGAGCTGGCGCCCGGCGGCCTGCTCGAGCCGCTGCTCGAACGCATTAACGTCATCCTCGTGCCGCGCGCCAACCCCGACGGCGCCGAGCGTGGCCAACGCACCACGGCCAACGGCGTCGACATGAACCGTGACCACCTGCTGCTGACCACGCCCGAGGCGCGCGCGCTGGCGGTGCTGGTGCGCAACTACCGCCCCGTGGCCGTGATCGACGCGCACGAGTACACGGTTACCGGCCGCTTTGTGCAGAAGTTCAATGCCATTCAGCGCTACGACGCGCTGCTGCAGTACGCGACCACGGCCAACATGCCCGAATTCATCACCAAGGCGGCGCACGAGTGGTACTACACACCGATGAGCGACGCCCTGCGCGTCCAGAAGCTGAGCAGCGACTGGTACTACACCACCAGCACCGACCCGCAGGATCTGCGCGTCTCCATGGGCGGCGTGCAGCCTGATACCGGGCGCAACGTCAACGGCCTGAAGAACACGGTGAGCCTGCTGGTGGAGACGCGTGGCGTAGGCATCGGCCGCGCGCACATTCAGCGGCGTGTACACACCCAGGTCACGGCCATGACCAGCGCGCTGCGCAGCACGGCCGAGCGTGCCCAAAGCCTGGCGCAGGTGCGCTCGTTCGTGGCGCGCGACATCAGCGCCCAGGCCTGCCGTGGTGAGCTCACCATCGAGGCCGGCCCGACGCCCGGCCAGCATGAGCTGCTGATGCTCGACCCCGTCACCGGTGCCGACCGCAGCGTACAGGTGCAGTGGAACTCTTCCCTCACGCTGCGCCCGCTCAAGACCCGCGCGCGCCCCTGCGGCTACTGGCTGTCAGCCAGTGCTGCCCCTGCCGTGGAGCGCCTGCAGCTCCTGGGCCTGCAAGTGCTGCGCGTGGCCGAGGCCGGCTCCGTGCTGGCCGACACCTACACCGAGACCAGCAGCAGCACGGGTGTGCGCGAGGACGTGCGCGGCAGCGTGGCTGGCGGTGGTGACATCGTGCGTGTCGAGGTCGGCGCCGCGCGTGCCGCCATCGATGTGCCCGCCGGCAGCTATTACGTGCCGCTGAACCAGCCACTGGCCAACCTGGTCGTTGCGGCGCTGGAGCCCGACACGCAAAGCAGCTACTTCGCCAACCGGCTCATCCACCAGTTGGGAGACACCGCACGCGTAATGGCCTCGCCGTCGCTGGTGTTCGAGGAACAGGACTGAACACCTGGCCGCAGGCGCTCGCGAGCTGTCTGGTGCGACACCCGTCGTCAGATTTTTTGCGGGCGAGCCCACTGGTGCTCACAGGCCGCTTCTGGGTACAGATGCGCGCGGGCAGTCCCGGCCAAGAACTGCCTGTCTGCGCATCGTGGTAGCTGACCGTTTCAAGTCCGGGAGCTGCCACTCATTTCAAGTGTCTGGCAGACATTCGCCCCATCGCCTGGCACAGTGCTTTGCGTAGGAGACTGTTCGCCAATGTCGCGTGAGGTCAAGACTTCGGCGTCCTGGGTCATTTCCGCGATCGCCCCTGTACGGCACAGTTGATCATCAACTGATCTCTGAGGGACGTACCGATGGATACCTCATCCAAGTGCTTGTTAACGACTGCCATGGTCAACCCCCTTTCGCTGGCAGCGCATGGCGCTGCAGGGAGCCTGCCGACCCCACCCACCCAGTTTTTGCCTGTGGCTGAAGGGCGCACCTCAAGCGCTGCCCCCCCCGCAGGGCGAAGCGGGACCATCACACATGCAACTGAGTCCCTCGGGATAAAACGGCCGTTCTATCGGTGGCAGCTGTGACGGTGAATGCACAGGCTGATGCGCGAATGCATCAACCGCGGTGAACTATGGCGTCGTTCAGTGCAGTTATTACATTGCGTACGAGATCCTCTCGCTCAGAGGTAAGCGCCTTGGTTTCACCACCAGAGGTTCTCAACATTACGTGATATTTGGTTTTCTGCAACATCAACCACAGCACGCCAACCGCCATAACGATTAGTCCAGCAACGACGATAGAGGCGCAGCACATCACAAAGCCAACTATTAGCAAGATGATTGGGCCAACCCTGCTGTGGCGATCCTGTGAGCTGGATACAGATGTAATGTTGCTCATCGCGAACGTCTGCTCACCGACAAGAAATCGCGCGTTCGTGACCTTGACATTCTCGTGCTCGAAGAACGTTTTTTCTTCCACAGAAATCCCTCTCGTTTGATGTCTTTCACTTCGGTGGCAAATAGTACTGCTGAACAAGCTGGGCATTCCACCGTGCCGAGCAATCTACGTGGGAGACCAATTGACCGATGCCGAAGCAGCCAGGGCAGCGGGCGTGGCATTCGGTGCGGTGTGTTGGGGGTACGGTGCACCGCAAGCCTTGGCGCGGGCTGCGCCCGAGGCAATGTTCGAGACGGTTGACGCACTGCGGCTGTTGGCTCGCAGTACGCAGCCCGACGCGCGCTTCCTCAAGGCACAACCAGGCATTGATGGATGACACGCCCTGGGAAAACTCCTGATTTGATAGCTGCCAGCGCTTGCCAGGTAAGCGCTAGCAGCCTTTTTGGCCCCTATTTTTGTGCGTCCTGCAGCAGGCGCCACATGACCTTGCCACTGCCGCTCTTGGGCAGCGCATCGACGAACTCGACGATACGGGGCGCCTTGTACGCCGCCATGTTCTCGCGGCACCAGGCGATGACGTCCTCCTCGCTCACCTGGCCCTTGTGCGACGGGCGCAGCACCACGACGGCCTTGACGGTTTCACCGCGGTAGGCATCCTTGGCGGAGACGACGCAGGCCTCCTGGATGCCGGGGTGGCGGAACATCAGCGCCTCGACCTCAGCCGGCCAGACCTTGAAGCCGCTGGCGTTGATCATGCGTTTGAGACGGTCGGTGATGAAGAAGTAGCCCTCGGCGTCCATCCAGCCCAGGTCACCGGTGCGGAAAAAGCGCTTGCCGTCGCGCTCGAAGAACGCTGCGCGTGTGGCCCCCTCGCTGCGCCAATAGCCCGAGAACACCTGCGGTCCGCTCACCACGATCTCGCCCTGCTCGCCCTGGGGCATGGGCTCCAGCGTGTCGGGGTTGGCGATGAACGATTCGGTGCCAATGAACGGCATGCCCAGGCACTGCTGCTTGCTGTGCTGCGCCGGGTTGTTGTGCGAGGGCGCGGCGGTCTCGGTCAGGCCGTAGCCCTCCTGGTAGGTCAGGCCGTATTCCTCAAGCAGGCGCTGCGCCACGGCCTGCGGCATGGCCGCACCACCGCCGCCGATGTAAGCCAGGCTGCGCAGGTCGAACTGGCGGAAGTTCGGACTGGCAAACAGATCGATCACCATCGTCGGGATGTTGGTCCAGTTCGTCACCTGGTAGCGCGAGATCAGCTGTCCGGCCAGCTCCCGGTCCCAGCGTGGCATGAGCACCATGGTGGCGCCCAGGTAAATGCTGGCATGCATGACCGACACCATGCCCGTGATGTGGAACATGGGAATGACGGTCAGCGTCACGTTCTCGCTGCTGCCCTGGCCCCACAGCGCCGAGGCCACGGCGTTGTGCATGATGCTGCGGTGCGTGTGCATGCAGCCCTTGGGCAGGCCCGTGGTGCCGCTGGTGTAGGGCAACACGCTCAGGTCCTGGGGCCCCACCGTCAGCGGTGGCACGGGGGCGGTGCAAGCCAGCGCATCCTGCCATGTGGCCGTGCTGCCGCCCTCGAGCGTGGGCAGGGGCTGCGGCGTGGTCAGCCAGGCTTGCCAGGCGGCCGGAATGGCGTCGCCCTGCCCCGGCGGTGGTAGGTACTCGCCCGGCTGCGTGACCAGCAGATGGTCCAGGCGCTGGCCGGCCGGCAGGGCGTTGCTGGCCTTGGCCAGCTCGGCGCCCAGGTCGGCGCTGGCGATGGCCACCTTCACCTCGCCGTCGGTGATGTAGTGCTTGAGCTCCTCGGCCAGGTTCATGGGGTTGACCGGCACCACCACGGCGTTGGCCCGCAGGATGGCAAAGTGCGCCGCCACCAGCTGCGGCAGGTTTTGCATCAGCAAGATGACGCGGTCACCCTGGCGCACGCCAACGCTGTGCAGATAGGCGGCCAGGCGCTCCGCCGTGTGCGCCAACTCACGGTACGGCATCGCCCGGCCGAAGAACACCAGCGCCGCCTTGTCGGGGTAGCGGCGCGCGCTGGTTTCAAGGTTGTCCGGCAGCGCGGTGGCGGGCACCGTGATGGACTGGGGCAAATGGCTGGGCCAGTGGGCGAGATGGGGTGGCTGCATAGCAAGAGCGGTTGGAAGAGTTGCCAAGCCGCTGAAGCTAAGGCTTACGCGCCCTGCTGACGCCGGGGAAAGCCCTGAGCCGGGGTCACCTGGGCGACGCGGGGTTCAGTGCTGCAGCTGCTGCCACACCTTGTCCAGCCGCTTGGTGCTGACGGGGTACGGCGTGCGCAGCTCTTGCGCGAAAAAGCTCACGCGCAGCTCTTCCAGCATCCAGCGGTACTCCTGCAGGCGCGCGTCCATCTGGCCCTTGCGCTCGGCCAGCAGGCGCCAGTAGCGCTGCTCCAGCGGCTGCAGCTCTTTGAGCTTGGCCGCGTCGCGCGCGGGGTCGGCGCGGTATTTGTCCAGGCGCACGGTGATGGCCTTGAGGTAGCGCGCGTAGTGCTGCAGTTGCGCCCAGGGCGCCTGGGCAATGAAGTTCTTGGGCATCAACTTTTGTAGCTGCTCGCCCGCGTCCCGCGTGGCTTCGGGGGCATTTTTGGTGTCTTTTATCTTGCGCTGCGCGCCAGCGTATTCCAGCAAGATGGTGGCAGCCATGCGCGCCACTTCGTTGGCAATCAAGGTCAGGCGGCCCCGGCCCTCTTGCACGCGCTGCTTGAAGGCGTCTTCGGTGGCGGGCAAGGGGTCTTGCAGGAAGGCGCGGTCCATGGCCACATTGATGATTTGCGCGCGCAGCTCTTCCTGCGTGCCCAGCGGCATATAGGCCACGGCCATTTTTTGCAGGTCGGGAATGTTCTTTTCCAGGTACTTGAGCGCGTCTTTGATTTGCAGCGCAAACAGGCGGCGCAGGCCCACGCGGTGGCGCGCGGCGGCCACTTCGGGCTCGTCAAACACCTCGATGGCCACGGCCTCGCCGTGGTCGATCAGGGCAGGAAAACCCAACAGCGTTTGCTGGCCCTTTTTGATTTCCATCAGCTCGGGCAGCTCGCCGAAGCACCATTCGGTGTAGCGGGCATCGTGCGGGGCTGCGGCTGGTGGCGCGGCCTGCGCTCTTTTTTCAGGAGCTGCTTGCGCTTGCTTAGAGCCATTTTCCGATGTTTTTAACTCTGAAACCTTTTCAGGCTGAGCGCGAGCAGCTACTTTTAATGTAGCAAGCGCCTGGAAGGCACCGCGTGCTTTGCTACCCCACTCGGCCTTGAGCGCGGCCAGGTTGCGCCCCTGCCCTAGCTGGCGGCCATGCTCGTCGGTCACGCGAAAGTTCATGAACAGGTGCGGGCTGAGCATGTCCAGCTTGAAGTCGGCGCGCTTGACATCCAGCGAGGTTTCATCGCGCACCTGCTTGAGCAAGGTGTCAATCAGCCCGGCCTTGCCCGTGACTTCGGCCCAGCGCCCGTTCTCGGTGAACAGCGCCGCCAGGCGCGCGGCGTTTTCTGGCAGCGGCACAAAGCGGCTGCGCGGGCGCTGCGGCAGGCTTTTCAAGAGCGCCTGGATTTTCTCTTTCAACATGCCGGGCACCAGCCACTCGGCGCGCTCTTCGCTCACCTGATTCAGCACGAACAGCGGCACCGTCACGGTGATGCCGTCGCGCGCATCGCCCGGGCTGTGCAGGTAGCTGGCCGAGCAGTCGGCGCCGCCGAGCTTGACGGTTTTGGGAAATTTTTCGGTGGTGATGCCCGCCGCCTCGTGGCGCATCAGCTCGTCGCGCTTGAGCTGCAGCAGGCCGCTGTCGGCTTTGCTGGCGGGGCGGAACCACTTGTCAAACGTGGCGCCGCTGTACACGCCCTCGGGAATGTGCTGGTCGTAGAAGGCGTAAATCAGCTCGTCGTCCACCAGCACGTCTTGGCGGCGGCTTTTGTGCTCCAGCTCCTCCACCTTGCGCACCAGCTTGTGGTTGGCGGCCAGGAAGGGCCAGTGCGTCTCCCACTCGCCCTCCACCAGCGCACGGCGGATGAACAGCTGGCGCGCCTCCACCGGGTCAATGCGGCCGTAGCTCACGCCGCGCCCGTTGTAGATCACCAGGCCGTAGAGCGTGGCGCGCTCGTAGGCCACCACGTCGGCCTGCTTTTTCGACCAGTGCGGGTCGAGCAGCTGCATTTTCAGCAAGTGGTAGCCCACCTCTTCCAGCCACTGTGGCTCAATCGCCGCAATGCCCCGGCCATACAGGCGCGAAGTTTCGACCTGCTCGGCCGCGACGATCCAGCGCCCGGGCTTTTTGCTCAGGTGCGCGCCGGGGTGCGGGTGGAATTTGATGCCGTGCGCGCCCAGGTAGGCCTCGCTCTCCTCGCCCTTGAAGCCGATATTGCCCAGCAGGCCCGAGAGCATGGACAGGTGCACCGCCTCGTAGCTGGCGGGCTGGGTGTTGACCTGCCAGCGGTGTTCCTTGACCACGGTGAGTAGCTGCGAGTGGATGTCGCGCCACTCGCGCACGCGGCGGATGTTGATGAAGTTCTGGCGCAGCAGCTGCTCCCACTGGCGGTTGCTGATTTTGTGCGTGGCCTCTGTTTCGGGCGCGGTGCCGCTGGGCTGAAACGCAGCGGGGCGCGGCTCGGCGCTGTCTTGCGCCTGGGCGCCGCTGCCGCGCTGGGCCACGGGCAAAAAGGCGGTTTGGCGCGCGTTCTGGCGCGGCGCCGGGGCGCTTTGGGCGGCCATTTCCTTGCGCGTTTTGGCCACCACTTTGCCGCCGCGCGCATCCATCAGCCACTGCCACAGGCGCAGGTAGCCGGAGAACTCGCTTTTCTCGTCGTCAAACTTGGCGTGTGCCTGGTCGGCTTGCTGCTGCGCCTCCAGCGGCCGGTCGCGCACGTCTTGCACACTCAGGGCCGAGGCGATCACCAGCACCTCGGCCACGGCGCCGCGCGCACGCGCCTCCAAAATCATGCGGCCCACACGCGGGTCCAGCGGCAGGCGCGACAGCTCCTGCCCCATGGGCAACAAGTTGCCCCGCTCGTCCACCGCGCCCAGCTCCTGCAACAGCTGGTAGCCATCGGCAATGGCGCGGCCCGAGGGCGCTTCGAGGAACGGGAAGTTCACCACGTCGCCCAGGCCCAGCGACTTCATGCGCAAGATGACGCCCGCCAAGGACGAGCGCAAAATTTCCGGGTCGGTAAAGCGGTCGCGCTGATTGAAGTCCGCCTCGTCGTACAGCCGAATGCAAATGCCGTTAGCCACGCGCCCGCAGCGCCCCGCGCGCTGGTTGGCCGCCGCCTGGCTGATGGGCTCGACCAGCAGCTGCTCCACCTTGCTTCTAAAAGAATAGCGCTTGACGCGCGCCGTGCCTGCGTCAATCACATAGCGGATACCCGGCACGGTGAGCGAGGTTTCCGCCACGTTGGTGGCCAGCACAATGCGCCGGCCCGTGTGGCCGTCAAAAATGCGGTCTTGCTCGGCCTGCGACAGGCGCGAGAACAGCGGCAGCACCTCGGCGTTGCGCAACACGGGCGAATGCTGCAAATGCTTGCGCAGGTGGTCAGCGGCTTCGCGGATTTCGCGCTCGCCGGGCAAGAAAATCAAAATGTCGCCGCCCTGCCCGCCGGCCCACAGCTCGTCCACGCCGTCGGCGATGGCGTCGTTGAGGTCGTAGTCTTTCTTTTCCTCGAAGGGCCGGTAGCGCATCTCCACCGGGTAGGTGCGCCCCGACACCATGATCACCGGCGCCGGGCCGTTTTTGCCCGCAAAGTGCTTGGCAAAGCGCTCGGCGTCGATGGTGGCCGAGGTCACCACCACCTTCAGGTCGGGCCGCTGGGGCAGGATTTGCCTGAGGTAGCCGAGCAAAAAATCGATGTTCAGGCTGCGCTCGTGCGCCTCGTCGATGATGAGGGTGTCGTAGGCCTTGAGCAGCGGGTCGGTCTGCGTCTCGGCCAGCAAGATGCCATCGGTCATCAGCTTGACCGAGGCGCCCTTTTGCAGCGTGTCTTGAAAGCGCACCTTGTAGCCCACCACCTCGCCCAGCGGGGTTTTCAGCTCCTCGGCAATGCGCTTGGCTACGCTGCTGGCGGCAATGCGGCGCGGCTGGGTGTGGCCAATGAGCTGACCGCGTTCACCGGGCTTGGCGTTCAGCCGCCCGCGCCCCAGCGCCAGGGCGATTTTGGGCAATTGCGTGGTCTTGCCCGAGCCGGTTTCACCGCACACGATGATGACCTGGTGCGCGGCCATGGCGGCCATGATTTCCTCGCGGCGGCTGGAAACGGGAAGGGACTCGGGAAAGGTGATCGAGAGGGGCATAGGGGCAGGAATTATCCCCGCGCGGCATGCGTCATGCTTGTTTACACATTTTTGACACGAGCTGACTACAATCCGTCGCTTTCGGGTAAACCCGAAGGGCATGCGTGCACCGCATGCCGGAAACCCCTGGCGGCAGATGCCGCCACTCCCCCACTCCCGGTGAGGTGCTTGCGCTACGGCGCCGCCGGCGCGTTCATCCCACGATGTTTTCAGGAGGTGCCAGGTTTTGGCCGAGGTTCCACAGTCCCTTTCTCCGGGCCGCATCGGGCTGCCCTACAACCCCGCGCTGGACGGGCTGCGTGCCGTCGCCATCGTGCTGGTGCTGCTGTCGCACGCCCATGCGCCGATGTTCGAGGGTGCGTTCTACGGCGTGGACATTTTCTTCGTGCTCAGCGGCTACCTCATCACGTCGCTGCTGCTGCAGGAGCTGCAGGGCACGGGCCGCATCGCCTACGGGCGCTTCTTCCGCCGCCGCTTCCTGCGCTTGATGCCGGCACTGCTGCTGTTCCTGGCGGTGTACTGCCTGGTAGCGCCCCTGCTGTGGCCCGGCCTGGACGACATGTACGCCGACGCGCTGGTGGCCGCGCTCTACCTGGCCGACTACGGCATCGCTTTCTTCGACCAGCCCGACAAACTGCTGCACATGTGGTCGCTGTCGGTGGAGGAGCATTTTTACCTGGTGTGGCCGCCCCTGCTGGCGCTGCTGGTGCGCCACATGCCCCCGGGCAAAGTCTGGCGCCCGGTGCTGCTGCTGTGCGTGCTGGCCTGGGCCTGGCGCGTGCTGTGGGTGGCGCAGGGCCAGCAGTTCTACGAGGTGTTCTTCCGCTTCGACACGCGCGCCTCGGGCCTGCTCATGGGCAGCCTGCTGGCCTGCCTGCTGCACGAGCAGCCTGCCTGGTTTGGCGCGCTGCGCCAGCGCATGGCCCATGGCATGTGGCTGGTGTTCGCGGTGCCGCTGCTCATGGCGCACTCCTGGGACAACATGGACGCCATGGTTTGGGGCATCACCGTGGTGGAAGGCGGTGCGCTGATGGTGCTGCTGGCCGTGCAGCGCGAGCACACGCTGCTGCACGAAATGCTGCGCGCCCCGGCGCTGGTGTGGGTGGGCAAGCTCTCCTACGGTGTCTACCTGTGGCATTACCCGGTGGTGCGCTACCTGCGCACCGACCTGCACTGGTCGCTCACCGTGGCGCTGGGCCTGGCCATCTCGCTGGCGTTGGCAGCGCTGTCGTTCCATACCGTGGAGCGCTGGGCCCTGCGCTGGCGCGACGCACGGCCGGCCCCGCACAAGCCGCCGCGGGAACGCAGCGTTGGCTCGCCTGCACTCTCATTTCGATAGCTGGTAGCGCTTCTCCATCGCGGAATTTGGTGTGAAAAGCACCTGAAATGACCGCATGGAAAGCGCCAGCAGCTCCTTCTTTTGCAGCACGGCCCCCTTTACACCACACATTCCGCGCACTGCCGCTACACTGCGCGCTGAACCTGCCTGCCATCCCCGCGCCACGCCCACTGGCGCGCGGAGCGCAGGCATTTTTTCCGCCCTCTGCCGTTGCCCACGCCGTTCACACCGCCCATGTCCGCCGTATTCAACTTCACCTTCGTCCCCTGGTTCCGCTCGGTCGCGCCTTACATCCATAAGTTCCGCCACCAGACCTTCGTCATCGGGCTGCCGGGCGAGGCCATCGCCGCGGGCAAGCTGCCGGTCATCGCGCAGGATCTGGCCATGATCCAGGCCATGGGCGTAAAAATCGTGCTGGTGCACGGTTTTCGGCCCCAGGTGAACGAGCAGCTCGCCGCCAAGGGGCATGAGGAGCGCTACTCCCACGGCATGCGCATCACCGACTCGGTGGCGCTGGACTGCGCCCAGGAGGCCGCGGGCCAGCTGCGCTACGAGATCGAGGCGGCCTTCAGCCAGGGCCTGCCCAACACGCCCATGGCGGGCTCCACGGTGCGCGTCATCTCGGGCAACTTCATCACCGCGCGGCCGGTGGGCATCGTTGACGGCGTGGACTTCCAGCACACCGGCGTGGTGCGCAAGGTGGACGTGGCGGGTATCCAGCGCGGGCTGGACATGGACGCGCTGGTGCTGATCTCGCCGTTCGGCTTCTCGCCCACGGGCGAGGCCTTCAACCTGGCCATGGAGGAGGTCGCCACCTCGGTGGCCACGGCGCTCAAGGCCGACAAGCTGCTGTTCATGACCGAGGTGCCCGGCATTCGCATGCGCCCCGAAGATCCCCCCGGCGAGGACAACCCCATCGACACCGAGCTGCCGCTGGCCCAGGCGCGCCGCATGCTGGCCAGCGTGCCAGACAGCCACAAGCCCACGGACACGGCCTTCTATCTGCGCCACTGTGTCAAGGCCTGCGAGGGCGGCGTGGAGCGCAGCCACATCATTCCGTTCGCCGTGGATGGCGCGTTGCTGCTGGAGATTTACGTGCACGATGGCATCGGCACCATGGTGGTCGATGAAAAGCTCGAGGAGCTGCGCGAGGCCACGGCCGACGACGTGGCGGGCATCCTGCAGCTGATCGAGCCGTTCGAGAAGGACGGCACGCTGGTCAAGCGCGACCGCACCGAGATCGAGCGCGACATCGCCAACTACACCATCATCGAGCACGACGGCGTGCTGTTCGGCTGTGCGGCGCTCTACCCCTACCCCGAGGCGCGCACGGGCGAAATGGCAGCCGTGACGGTCTCGCCGCAAAGCCAGGGCACGGGCGACGGCGAAAAGCTGCTCAAGCGCATCGAGCAGCGCGCGCGCAACCAGGGGCTGCAAAGCCTGTTCGTGCTCACCACGCGGACCATGCACTGGTTCCTCAAGCGCGGCTTCGCCCCGGTAGACCCCAATTGGCTGCCCGAGGCACGCAAGCGCAAGTACAACTGGGATCGCAAGAGCCAGGTGCTGGTAAAAAGGCTCTAACCCTTATCCAGCAAGCGTCACCGGCTCCCAAGAGCCTGTTTACGACCTTTTCATAGTGTCCGCAAGGCAGCAAAAAGCCGCAATCTAGGCGCGCACCGCAGGCCATGCTGGAGGCCTGGGTAAGGTGTGCAACGACGAGTGCGGCTTTTTGCTGCTTTGCCCCAAGGGTTGCCCCGCAAAAGTGGCATCTGCGGCGTTGCAAATGCTCGCCGGGCCACCAGCCCGGCTGCGCTTTGCGCCTACCACCTGCCACTTTTGCGGGGCAACGGGCACTATGAAAAGGTCGTAAACAGGCTCTAAAAATGGAGCGTATCAGGCCGCAACCCACTGCGCTACGCTGCGCCCCACCGCGGCAAGGGCGGCATCGCGCCGTGCGCCATCGGCCGTGCTGCCGGTGAGGTAGCAGGCCAGCACCACCGGCGCGCGGCCAGGAGGCCACAGCACGCCGATGTCGTTGCTCGTTCCACGCGGGCCGGTGCCGGTTTTTTCGCCGATACGCCAGCCGGGCGGCATGCCCGCGCGCAGGCGCTGGTCGCCGGTGCGGCAGCCCAGCATCCAGCCCTGCAGCCGTTCGCGCGAGGCGGGGGTGAGCACCTCGCCCAGCGCCACAGCCTGCAGCGTGCGCGCCATGGCCTCGGGCGTGGTGGTGTCGCGCACGTCGCCCGGGGGCACGTCGTTGAGCGCCGGCTCGTTGCGGTCCAGCCGCGTGGCAGGGTCGCCCAGCGTGCGCAGCCAGTCCGTCAGCGCCTGCGGGCCGCCCTGGCGGGCCAGCAGCAGATTGGCGGCGGTGTTGTCGCTCCAGGCCATCGCGGCCTCGCACAGCTCGGCCACCGTGAGGCCCGCGCCACCGGCATGCTGCCGCGTCACCGGGGCATAGTCGAGCAGGTCGGCCTGGCCGTAGGCGACGCGCTGCGCCAGGTGCTCCACCCCCTGGTCCACGCGGTGCAGCACCTGCGCCGCCAGCAGCAGCTTGAAGGTGCTGCACAACGCAAAGCGCTCGCCACCCCGGTGTGCGGCCAGGCGGCCGGTGCCCGTGTCGAGCACCGCCACCCCAAGGCGCCCGCCCACGTCCTGCTCGACGCCGCGCAGTGCGCTTAGCAAGGAGCGCGTGGCGCGGTCCTGGCGGGCCTGCGCGCTCCCAGCCAGGCAAGTGGCGGCGATGAAGGTGCGCCTGCGCATCGTCAATCCAGCGGCATATCGGCGCGCAGCAGCCGCTGCACGTCCACCGCGTCGATCTGGCCAGGATCGAGAAAACGCTCGGCATAGCGCAGGTACACCTGCTGGCGCAGGAACACGGCGAACAGATCGGGGTCGATATGGCCGCCATCGGCCATGCGGCGCATGATGGCCAGCGCCTGCGACAGCTTCATGCCTTGCTTGTACGGCCGGTCGGCGGCGGTCAGGGCCTCGAAGATGTCGGCAACGCCTAGCATGCGCGCCTGCCACGACATTTGCTCGCGCGTCAGGCCGCGCGGGTAGCCCCGGCCGTCCATACGCTCGTGGTGCCCGCCCGCGTACTCGGGCACGTTACGCAGGTGGCGTGGCCAGGGCAGGCTCTCCAGCATATTGATGGTGGAGACGATGTGGTGGTTGATCACGTCGCGCTCCGCCTGGGTCAGCGTGCCCGAGCGAATGGTCAGGTTCTGCAGCTCCTCGGCAGTGAGCAGCGCGGTGGTCACCCCGTCGGGATTGCGCCACCGCCGCCCCTGCCCAATGGCACGCACGCGCTGCTGGTCGGCCTCGGGCATGGCTTCCACGCCGTGGTTGCAGTGGCGCAGGAAGTCGCGCTCCTCATCCAACGCCTGCAGCTGCCGCCCCAGCGTGGCCTGTAGCTGCGCTTCGGCGTGCGCATCGGCCACGGGGCGCAGCGCCAGCTGGCGGCGCAGCATGTCGATGCGCGCGTCGCGTTTGAGCACTTCAAAGCGCGTATCGACGAGGCCGATGCGGTCGTACAGCGTCTGCAGCTTGGTGGCCTTGTCCACCACATGGACCGGCGTGGTGATCTTGCCGCAGTCGTGCAGCAAGCCGGCCATTTTCAGTTCATAGCGGTCGCGCTCGCTCATGGCGAATTCCGCCAGCGGCCCCTCGGTGGTGGCATGGGCGGCCTCGGCCAGCAGCATGGTCAGCGCCGGCACGCGCTGGCAGTGCCCGCCGGTGTAGGGCGATTTTTCGTCAATGGCCAGATTGATGAGCTGGACGAAGGACTCGAACAAGGTTTCGAGCTGCGTGATGAGCTGGCGGTTGCTCAGCGCAATCGCGGCCTGCGAGGCCAGCGACTCGGCCAGGCGCTGGTCCTGCGCCGTGAAGGCGCGCACCTGGCCCGTAGCCGGGTCGATGGCATTGATCAGCTGCAGCACGCCGATGAGCTCGTTTTCATGGTTTTTCATCGGCACCGTCAGGAACGACTGCGAGCGGTAGCCGGTACGCGCGTCGAAAGCGCGTGTGCCGGAAAAGTCGAAATGCTGCTGGCAATAGGCGTCAGCGATATTGATGGTGCGGTCGTGCACCGCCGCGTGCACGGCCACCAGGCTGTCGTTCAGGGCGCCACTGGGCAGGCGCAGCGGCAGGTCGGGAAACTGCGGCGACTCTTCCGATACGCCGCCCAGGCGCAGGCCCAGCGAGTCGGTGCGCACGATGGCGAAGCGCAGCGCCTCGCCATCCTCGGTCACGCGGTACAGCGTGCCACCGTCGGCCCCCAGCAGCCGCTTGGCGGCCTCCAGGATGCTTTCGAGCAGGTGGTGGATGTCACGCTCGCGCGACAGCGCTGCGCCAATGCGGTGCAGTTGCTCCAGCCGCTCCAGCAGGTGTTGTGTCGAATCCATGGCGCTCCCCTCCCCTGGGAATGCAGCCTGCCATGGTAGGGGAAAAAGCAAAAGGCCCCCGGCATGCCGGAGGCCCTGGCGGGGTGGGCCGCGTCAGGCCTTGCGGCTGCGTGCCAGCAAGGCCAGCAGCACCACGCCGATGAGCACGAAGCAGACGAAGGACCAGTTGGCAATCGACCCGCCGAGGAAGGTCCAGTCCACCGCCGTGCAGTCACCAGAGCCACGGAAGATCATAGGAATGGCGCGGCTCAGCGAGTAGCTTTCGATCATGCCGTAGAAGTCGCGCCCGCAGGTGGCGAACTCGGGCGGAAACCACTGCAGCCAGCTCTGGCGCGCGGCGGTGAAAGCGCCGAACCCGGCAAACGCCAGCGCCAGCACGCTCCAGGAAACCCGCCAGCCCGTGCCGGCCCGGGCGCTGGCCAGGCCGGTGAAGATAGCCACGGCAATCAGCGCGTAGCGTTGCACGATGCACATGGGGCAAGGCTCCAGGCCCACGCCATACTGCAGGTACATGCCGAAAGCCAACAGGCCCACGCAGGCCGCGCTGATGAGCGCCAACAGGCGGCGCGGGCATTTGTCCAACAAACTCAACACGGTATTGATTCCTTCAAGGCACCGGGCGGGCCGTGCGGTGGGTCAGATACCGGCGGCCTCGTCCAGAAAAACACGGGCCCGGCGCGGCGTGACCACGACGGTTTCCCCCTCCTGCAAGCCCATCTCCTTGAACTGCTGCGCAGCGATTTGCGCTTCGATCAGGGTCTGCGGGCTTGCATTGTCCGTTGCTTTGGGGCCCTCGGTGGCCAGAAGTTCCAGCCGCGCGATGGGGCCGACGACGATGGCGCGCTCCAGCCGCGCCACGATGCCCTGCCCCAGCGCCTGCCCAGGCTGGTGGCGCTGCACGTCCAGGTCGTGCGGACGCACGTAGGCCAGGGCGCTGGCGTTCTGTGCGCCGGCATGCTCGGGCGAGTCGATGGCCATGCCGCCCTGCACGTGCACCGTGCCCTCGTGGGCGCGGCCATGGAACAGATTCACGTCGCCCAGGAAGCCGTAAACGAACGGGCTGGCCGGGTTGTCCCACACCTGCTGGGGCGTGCCCTCCTGCTCGATGCGGCCCTTGTTGATGACGACCACGCGGTCGGCCACCTCCAGCGCCTCTTCCTGGTCGTGCGTGACGAAGATGCTGGTGACATGCAGCTCGTCGTGCAGGCGGCGCAGCCAGCGCCGCAGTTCCTTGCGCACCTTGGCGTCGAGCGCGCCGAAGGGCTCGTCAAGCAACAGCACCTTGGGCTCCACCGCCAGCGCGCGCGCCAGGGCGATGCGCTGGCGCTGCCCGCCCGAGAGCTGCGAGGGGTAGCGATCAGCGATCCAGTCGAGCTGCACAAGCTGCAGCAAGCTCATCACCTTCTCCTTGATCTGCGCTTCGCTAGGCCGCTCCTTGCGCGGCTTCATGCGCAGGCCGAAGGCCACGTTGTCGAACACCGTCATGTGGCGGAACAGCGCGTAGTGCTGGAATACGAAGCCCACGCCGCGCTCGCGCACGTGCACGTCGGTGGTGTCTTCGCCGCTGAAGTGGATGGTGCCGGTGTCGGGCGTTTCCAGCCCGGCAATGATGCGCAGCAGCGTGGTCTTGCCGCAGCCCGAGGGGCCGAGCAGCGCGATGAGTTCGCCCGAGTCGATGTTCAGGCTGACGTCCTTCAGCGCCTGGAAGTCGCCGAACTGCTTGCTGACGTTGCGAATTTCGATACTCATAAATTAATAGCTTTCAGCGCTTTATCCATAAGCCCTAGGGGCCATTTTCATGGTGTATTTGGGCGTTCAGGCGGCAGCGCGGCGGCAGCCTTTAACTCTTGCTCGCTCTTCCACTCGGCCACCGTCTTGATGAGCAGCGTGACCAGCGCCAGCAGCGCCAGCAGCGAGGCGGCGGCGAAGGCCGCCACCGACTGGTACTCGTTGTAGAGAATCTCCACGTGCAGCGGAATGGTGTTGGTCTGCCCGCGAATGTGGCCCGACACCACCGACACGGCGCCGAATTCGCCCATGGCGCGGGCGTTGCACAGGATCACGCCGTACAGCAGGCCCCACTTGATGTTGGGCAGCGTGACATGCCAGAAGGTCTGCCAGCCGCTGGCGCCCAGCACCACCGCCGCCTGCTCCTCGTCGTTGCCCTGCGCCTGCATCAGCGGGATCAGCTCGCGCGCAATGAACGGAAAGGTGACGAACACGGTGGCCAGCACGATGCCCGGCACGGCAAAGATGATCTTGATGTCGTGCGCCGCGAGCCAGGGGCCAAACCAGCCGTTGGCACCAAACACCAGCACATACATCAGGCCCGCCACCACGGGGGAAATGGAGAACGGCAGGTCAATCAGCGTGGTCAGCAGCGCCTTGCCCTTGAACTCGTACTTGGCAATGGCCCAGGCCGCTGCGACGCCAAACACCAGGTTCAGCGGCACGGCGATCACGGCGGTGATCAGCGTGAGCCGGATGGCCGACCAGGCGTCGGGCTCGCGCAGCCCGGCCAGATAGGCATCCAGCCCCTTGCGCAGCGCCTCGGTGAACACCGCCGCGAGCGGCAGCACCAGGAACAGCAGTAGGAACACCAGGGCCACACCGATGAGCAGCCACTGGACCCAGCGCGCCTCGGTCGTACCGGCCTTGGCGCGGCGGCGTGGCGGCGTGTGCCCGCCAGTGGCGGCGGCGGGCGTGCCCGTGGGCAACGCGCTTGCAGTGTCGACGTGGCTCATGCCGGCATCCCCGCGTGGCGGCGCTGCCATGCTTGCAGCGCATTGATGACCAGCAGCATGACGAAGGAGATGACCAACATCACCACGGCCACGGCGGTGGCGCCGGCATAGTCGTACTGCTCCAGCTTGCCGATGATGATGAGCGGCGTGATTTCAGACACCATGGGCATGTTGCCTGCGATGAAGATGACCGAGCCGTACTCCCCCACGGCGCGCGCGAAGGCCATGGCGAAGCCGGTGAGCAGCGCAGGCGTGATTGACGGCAGGATCACCTGGGTGAAGATTTGCCAGCGCGTGGCCCCCAGGCTGGTGGCGGCCTCCTCCAGCTCTTTCTCTGTGTCTTCCAGCACGGGCTGCACGGTCCGCACCACGAACGGCAGGCCAATGAAGATCAGCGCAATCACGATGCCGTTGGGGTTGAACGCCAGCTGAATGCCCAGCGGCTCCAGGTACTGGCCGATCCAGCCATTGCCTGCCAGCAGCGCGGTGAGCGAAATGCCGGCCACGGCGGTGGGCAAAGCGAAAGGCAGGTCCACCAGTGCATCGACCAGCTTCTTGCCCGGGAACTGGTAGCGCACCAGCACCCAGGCGATGAGCAGGCCGAACACCAGGTTGACGCAGGCGGCGATGAACGACGCGCCGAACGTGAGCCGGTACGAGGCGAGCACACGCGGCGCGCTGATGGCGGCCCAGAACTGCTCCCAGGTGAGGGAAAAGGTCTTGAACACCAACGCCGACAGCGGCACCAGCACAATGACGCTCAGGTAAAACAGCGTATAGCCCAGCGTCAGGCCGAAGCCGGGCAGCACGCGCTTGGGCGCGCGCTTCGGGGGCGGGGCCGTGCCCAGCGCTAGCGTGGTCATGGCGTGCTTACTTGCCGGGCGTGTAGAGCTTGTCGAACTGGCCGCCGTCGTTGAAGTGCACCTTCTGCGCCTCGGTCAGCGAACCGAAGTACTTGGCCACGGTGAACTGCTTGATCGGCTTGAACTGGTCGGCGTGCTTCTTCAGCACCGCCTCCGAGCGCGGGCGGATGGCGTGCTTGGCCGCGATTTCCTGCGCCTCGTCGGAATACAGGTAATCCAGGTACGCCTTGGCCAGCGTCCCCGTGCCCTTCTTGGCCACGGTGCGCTCGACCACGGCCACGGGGTTCTCGGCGGTGATGCTGACCGAGGGGTACACGGCATCGACCTTGCCCTTGCCGAATTCGCGGTCCACCGACACCACTTCCGACTCGAAAGTGATGAGCACGTCGCCGATGTTGCGCTGCAAGAAGATGCTGGTCGCGTCGCGCCCGCCCTTGGCCAGCACCGGCACGTTCTTGTAGAACTTGCCGACGAAATCGGCCGCCTGCGCGTCGCTGCCGCCCTTCTCGCGCACGGCGCCCCAGGCGGCGAGGTAAGCGTAGCGGCCATTGCCGCCAGTTTTGGGGTTCACCACCACCACCTGCACGCCCGGCTTGATGAGGTCGTCCCAGTCCTTGATGTTCTTCGGATTGCCGTTGCGCACCAAGAACAGCATGGTCGAGGTGGTGGGCGATGCGTCATGCGGGAAGCGCTTGGCCCAGTCCTTGGCCACCACGCCGTTGTTGGCCAGGAATTCCACGTCGGTCGTGGTGTTGAACGTCACCACATCGGCGTCCAGTCCGTCGTTCACGGCGCGCGCCTGGGCGCTGGAGCCGGCATGCGACTGATCCACCTTCACGTCCTTGCCGGTGGTCTTCTTGTAGTACGCGGCGAAGGCGACGTTGTAGTCCTTGTAGAACTCGCGCGCTACGTCGTAGGAGACGTTGAGCAGCTGGCTTTGCGCAAATGCCGCGCCGCCGAGCGTCAGGGCCAGGGAGGCCACCAGGGTCTTGAGTCGGGAGGAGTTCATGCAGGTATCGCCCAGGGATTGGTAAGGATCAGGCATTCTCCCGGGCGCCGCATAAAACTCAAAAGAATATATTTTTTTTAATTAATCTATTTTTGGAATATAGAAGCAAAAAGTACAGCGTGCGCATGGGGTAAAAATGGGCTCAAACCCTTGTGCAGCAAGCGCTAAGGACATCCTGAACAACTCGGCTGCGCAAGTGCTACATGGCCGACAAGCTAAACCACTGCTGTATGCAATGGATGCGCAGCATGGTCTCCAGTGCAAAGCGCGGGCGAGCGTTCTTGCCTTCGGGGTAATACGGGGCAATCAGTTCAACCAACGCAGCCCAGGGAACCACGCGTTCCATCTGGGCCAGCAACTGCTGCTTGCGGGTTTTTTTGGTGCTCAGGTTCAGATCAAGGCTGCTTTGCTTCATGCGGTGAGACGATGCCATGGCCTGCTGACACCCACCAAACAGAGGGGGAGGTTTTGCAGGATTTCCTTAACTGTCTGGCGGCAACTCGCCAGCGAGGCAGTCACACCGACCTCAATTTAAACCAACCAGCCTCCTCGAAATCCGGGGCTGTTCATGTCGAGGCAAACGATAAAGCCTACACATCAGAACACCGACCAGCCGGTGAACTCCGATAACTCCTGCAGCGCGCGCGTGCCGAGCAGTGAATTGCCAAACGCATTCAGGCCAGGAGACCAGACCGCGATCGATGCATGTCCCGGAACGACCGCCAGAATGCCGCCTCCGACGCCACTCTTGCCGGGGAAGCCGACCGAATAGGCAAAGTCGCCTGAACCATCATAGTGCCCCGCGAGCAACATCAAGGCGTTGATGCTGCGTGCCTGAGCTGGGTTCAGCAGGTGGGCTGCGGAGTCGAAGCCGGCCAGGAACCGGCCGGCGCTGGCCAATTGCTCGCAGTTCATCGTGATCGCGCATTGGCGACAGTAAATCTGCAGCAGACGTTCGCATTCCATGTGCAGATTGCCGCACGAGCGTAGAAAGTACGCCAGAGAGAAGTTGCGGTAGGCCGTCCGGTATTCCGAGGCGGCAACCTGTTCATCAATCGAGATCCGGTCATCTCCAGCCGCCGCGCGAACGAAATCCATCAGTGCGTCGAGTCCGCAGCCTGCGTCAGGCGCATCGAGCATGGCGTCGGTGGTGACCAGTGCGCCCGCATTGACGAAAGGATTGCGCGGTTTGCCGCCTTCCTGCTCAAGCTCGATGACCGAGTTGAAGGTGTAGTTAGATGGTTCCTTGCCCACCCGCTTCCAGAGCCGGTCGCCGTGACGGCCCAATGCGATCGCCAGTGAGAAGACCTTTGAGATGCTCTGGATCGAAAACGGCGTCGCAGCGTCGCCCGCGCTCAGCCGCTCTCCGCTGGCCAGGCACACACTGATCCCGAACTGATGCACATCAACGCTGGCCAGTTGCGGAATGTAGTGCGCCACCCGGCCGCGCTTGTGTGCGCGCTTCATGCGCGCGTCGAGCCCTACCAGAAAGCCCTGGAGCGTTTCCAAAGCGGCGTGGCCCATCGTTCAGGCCAAGTAACGCCGCGCCAGCAGCACCCAGTATGCAGCGCCAATGGCCAGGTTGGCGTCGTTGAAGTCGTAACCCGGGTTGTGCACCATGCAGGCGCCCAGCTTGTCGCCATCCCCGTTTCCGATCAATAGGTAGCAGCCGGGGCGCTTCTCCAGCATGAAGGCGAAGTCTTCGCTGCCGGTGAGTGGCGGGGCCTGCAGCACAACGCGCTCGGCACCAACCAATTCGCTGCCAATCTGGCGGGCGAAGTCGGTTTCGTCCTTGCTGTTGACCAGTGCCGCGTAGCCGCGCCGATAGTCGATTTCGGCCTTGACGCCAAAGCTCTGCGCCTGTGCGTGGGCGATTTCGGTAATGCGCTGCTGCAGCAGGCTGCGCACCTCAGAATCGAGCGCGCGCACGCTCAGCTCAAGATATGCGCTGTCGGGGATGACGTTATTGGCGCGCCCGGATTGCAGCACCCCCACGGTCACCACCGCTGTTTGCAGTGGATCGACGTTGCGCGAGACGACGGTCTGCAACGCCATCACCAGGCTGGCCGCCGCCACCACCGGATCGGCTGTCTTGTGCGGCACAGCACCGTGACCACCGTGGCCTACCAGCGTGATGTAGACCTTGTCTGAGGAGGCCATCATTGGGCCTTCGCGAAAGATCAAGTGCCCCTGTGGCCAGCCGGGCATGTTGTGCATGCTGAAGATAGCGTCACATGGGTATTTGTCGAACAGGCCGTCGTTCATCATGCGTACGGCGCCACAGTCGCTGGTGCCGTATTCCTCCGCGGGCTGGAAGATCAGGTTGAGTGTCCCTGAGAAGTCACCCTGCTCTGCAAGCACCTTTGCTGCCGCCAGCAGCATGGCCGTATGTCCGTCGTGGCCGCAGGCGTGCATGACGCCCTGGTTGCGACTTGCGTACTGCAGCCCCGTGGTTTCCTGGATCGGCAGTGCGTCCATGTCCGCGCGCAGACCCAGCGTGCGCGTGCCGTCGCCACGCTTGAGTTGCCCGACCACACCGGTTCCGCCCAGGCCGCGCTCAACGTGGTAACCCCAGTCCCGCAGTCGCGCAGCCACCAAATCACTGGTGCGCAGCTCTTCGAATGGCAGCTCGGGGTGCTGATGGATATCACGGCGCAAAGCGATGAATTCGTCTTCGTGTGCGCGTACCGCCTGCAAGGTGTCTTGAACAGTCATGCTATGAACTCACAGTCCGGAAAAATTCGCCTGGTGATCATTTCTGTAGTTCCTTGTCACCGCCGGTTTCGCGCATGAGCAGAATGCCGACGATGGCGATCAAGCTGGTGATAAGGACGTAGACCGCTGGCGCCGCCGGGTTGTCGGTCACCTTGATGAGCCAGGTGATCACCAGTTGCGCGGTGCCACCAAACAGCGCCACGCCAAAGGCATAGGCAATCGACAGCCCGAGCGCGCGTACATGGCCGGGGAACAGCTCCGGGATGGCCACCAGCGTTGGCGCGCCGCCAATGCCCGTGAGCAATGCCAGCAGCGCAGTCGCCAGTGCCAGAGTGGCAACGCTGGTGTGCTCGATGAGCAGCATGTAAGCCGGATAGACCAGCACGAACAATGCCACGCGAGCCCAGAGCATCACGGGTTTGCGCCCATACAGATCTGACAGCCAGCCCCCAAGCAGCGCACCCGCCCAGGTCGCCACGCCGAATACGATGGTCGCCGACATGGCGATCGTCGCGGAGAGCTTGAGCGTGGTCACGGCATAGGTGGTCATGTAGATCGCCGCATAGGTCGAGATCGTCACACCCAGGATGACCATGAGCGCCAGCATGATCGGTCGCAGATGGTGCCGGATATCGGCCAGCGGGCTCTTGATGGGTCCGCTATGCGTGGGCTGCTCGAGGCTCTCGGGCATGTGGCGGCGCAGAAAGACGGCAATGGGGATCAATGCCAGACCGAGCAAGAAAGGGATACGCCAACCCCACGCCAGCATCTGCTCCTTGCTTAGCGCCAGCGTGAGCACAATGCCGACGACGCCAGCCGCCAGCGAGGCTATGCCCTGGCTGGCAAGCTGCCAGCTGCCATACAGGCCGCGCCGGCCCTGGGGTGCGATCTCGATCAGATACGTGGTAGACGGCCCGACCTCGCCGCCCAGGGCCAGCCCCTGCACCAGCCGACAGGCAATGACGATGATGGGTGCCGCCAATCCGATGCTTGCGTACGAGGGGGTGAGCGCCATGCCGATCGTGCCGACCGTGATGAGCGCAATGGTCAACAGCATGGCCGGCTTGCGTCCTGCACGATCGGCAAAAGCGCCGATCAGCAGCCCGCCCAAAGGGCGCGTGATGAAGCCAACGCCAAAGACCGCTACCGACAGCATCACCGTGACCAGCGGTTCGTCAGCGGGAAAGAAGGTCTGGCCGATATAAACGGCGAAGAACGCGTAGGTGGTGAAATCGAAGAACTCAAGTGCGTTGCCAGCCACTGTTGCAGCCACGACGCGGGGCTGCACCTTACTCGTCGCGGCAGTTGAATTGTTCGATACGCGCTGGGATGTGGGCGGCAACGCAACGTCGCCCATACTGGAATTTTGAACGCCCATGAATTTGTCTCCGGATGATTGCTGCTGCCTTGGACGACAGCGTGCGAAATCATAGGAATCATGATCAAATGCGTCTAATGCATAATTTATTCCGAATGCATTCAAAAAACTCATGCGACAAAGGAAATGAACCTGCGCCATCTGGAGTACCTGCTGGCTGTGGCGGACACCGGTTCGTTCAGCCGCGCCGCGGAGCGGTGCCACATCACCCAGTCCGCCCTGAGTCGCAGCATTCAGACCCTCGAAGACGACCTCGGAGCACGTCTGATCGACCGAATGGGCAAGCGCAACGAGTTGACGCCGTTCGGCCAGACCGTTGCAAGCCGGGCGCGCCGCATGGTGCTGGATGCCGTTGAGCTAAAACGCAGCGCACAGCTATTGCAAGAGGGCTACTTGGGGGTC
The DNA here is from genome assembly GCF_001298675.1 of Paenacidovorax caeni. Lineage (GTDB taxonomy): Bacteria > Pseudomonadota > Gammaproteobacteria > Burkholderiales > Burkholderiaceae_C > Paenacidovorax > Paenacidovorax caeni. The sequence continues at coordinate 67,014 of NZ_CYIG01000012.1, read as the reverse complement.
ATCCGCATTGGACTCGGCGCGGGGCCTACTGCACTGCTGATGCAGCCCTTTCTGCGTTACATGGCCAGCATGCATCCGAGAGTGCAGGTCAGCCTCGAATCCGGCCCCCCCGAGTTGCAGACCAGGCGCTTGCGCGAACGTGGATTCGACGCCCTGGTCGTGGATCTACGCAGCGTCACGCCTGCTGATGACCTGTTGATCGAAGACTTGGGCCAAATGCGCGGTGGTTTCATCTGTCGCGTGGGTCACCCCCTTACCAAATTCAACACCCCCATTACATTTGCACACCTCCAACGCTATCCGTTAGCGTCGACTTCACTCAATCCGGAGTTGGCACGTCTTCTGATCACCCGCTATGGGCCCGCAGCTGACCCCCAGGTCGCGGTGACCCTGCGCTGCAACGATATCAACAGTTTGCTACAAGCGGTACACGGCAGTGACGCGGTGTTCCTCGGCCTCATCAGCCCCGCGCGTGAAGCCATCGCCAATGGTAGCTTGGTGGAGTTGCCCATCACTCCGGCGTTGAATGAGGGCGCACACTTTGCGTTCGTTACCCTGGCCGACCGCACTGAAGCGCCTGCCATGGGAATTTTTCGCCAGTTTGTGGCCGAACATCTGCATGACTGAGAGTCTCTTGGGACATCCTGAACAACTGCTGCTTGCGGGTTTTTTTGGTGCTCAGGTTCAGATCAAGGCTGCTTTGCTTCACATGCGGTGAGACGATGCCATGGCCTGCTGACACCCACCAAACAGAGGGGAAGGTTTTGCAGGATTTCCCTAAAAGCTATCAATTCAAGCGCAATAAGCGGTCAACGCCCTACCGCGTCCAGGGCCGGATGCAGCTGGTCGATCCAATGCTCCAGTTCGTCGCGTGACACCTGCAGGAAGTCCAGGCACGCCTGGCCGTGCTGGTGCCACTCGCGCGCGGGCTCCAGGCCCTCGTGCTGGTGCACCAGGAAATCGGCCAGCGCGCCCAGCGCCACCAGCTGGCGCACCACCGGGGCAAAGCGCTCGTCCTGCAGGCAGGCAAAGTCGTGGTGCAGCCAGATGGCCTGGGCCACGTCCCCGGGCAGGTGCCAGGTGCGCGCCACGATGGCGCCGACCACGGCATGGTCGGTGCGGTGGTTGGCGTTCTCGGTCTGGGTGAAGGTGCGGTCCTTGCGCGCCAGCGCCTCCGTCACGGTGCTGGCGTAGCCGCGCAACGCCTTGAGCAGGACCGGAAAACCGACATGGCAGAACAGCCCGAAGCTGTAGCCCAGGCCCGGCGGCATGCTGTAGAGCTGCGCGCCAATGTGCTCGCACGCGATGGCTCGGCGCTGCGAGCTGTCCCAAAAATGCTCCAGCAGTGGCGAACGCACCTGCAGCGCATGGCGGGTGATGAAGGCGGTCATCAGCTCCAGCGCTGGCCGCAGACCGAGCACGGTGAGCGCCATGCCCACCGTCTGCACCGGCTGCGTCAGCCCGTGCAGCGGGCTGTTGGCCTGGCGGATGAGCGCGGCGGCCAGCGCCACATCGGAAGACGCGAGCTGGTCCAGCGCCCCCATCTCCGGCTCTGCGCTGTGAACGATGCGCATCAGCTTCTGCAAGGCCTCGGGGCACGGCGGAATGATGATGGCGCGCACAGCGGGCAGGTTGCGGGCCTGGTCGATGTCCTGGTCAATAGGGTGCGTGGTCACGATGGCTGCGGCACTCATGTAGCAATTTGTTGCATTGTCGCAGCAAATGAAGCACCAGGCTCCGATAGCAGCACGGCGTGCCGGTATTCAATCCCGCGTCACGCCGGGGGCGCCGCCGCAACGCGCGTGGCCCAGCTGCTGCGCCCGGGCATGGTCTCGCCCAGGAAGTCGAGGAAATGCCGCACCGCGGGCGCCAGCCCACGGCGCGAGGGAAAGACCGCGTGCACGATGCCCTGTGGCGGCTCCCACTCGGGCAGCACATGCACCAGCCGGCGCGCGCGGATTTCCTCGTGGCACATGTAGTCGGGCAGCCAGCAAATGCCGGTGCCCGCCAGCGCCGCGAATTTGAGCGTGAGCAGATCGTCAGCCACGTAGCGCGGGCTGTGGTGCACCGTCTGCTGCGCCCCATGCGGTCCCGAGAGCACCCAGACGGCCTTGCCGTCGGGCGCCGACATGGCGATGCTGTCCATGCCCGCCAGATCGTCGAGGCTCGCAGGCAGCCCCTGGCGGGCGATCAGCTCCGGGCTTGCCACCAGCACCTGGCGCGCGCTGTCGAGCCGCTTGACGACCATGCTGCCGCTGTCGTCCAGCGTGGCGCGCACACGCAGCGCCACGTCAATGCCCTCCTCCACCAGGTTCACCGCGCGGTTGCTGACCTGCATGTCCACGCGCACCTGGGGGCAGCGTGCCAGGAAGTCCGGCATCAGCTCGCCCAGCACGGTCTGCGCCAGCGTGACCGGGCAGCTCACACGCACCGTGCCGCGCGGCGCGGTCTGCACCTGGGCCACCAGGTCGGCCGCCGCTTCGGCCGACTCGCGCATGGCCTGGCAGTGGCGCAGGTACGCCTCGCCCACCTCGGTCAGTGCCAGCCGCCGCGTGGTGCGCTGCAGCAGGCGCACGCCCAGCTGGACCTCCAGCTCGGCCACACGGCGTGACAGGCGCGACTTCGGAATGCCCAGCGCCCGCCCGGCCGCGGCAAAGCCGCCGCGCTCGGCCACCTCGGCGAAATACAGCATGTCGTTCAGGTCTTGCATGGCGGCGCGCCCTCATTGTTCTACTGGCAGAACAATCTATCGCATCGACGCCTACTTATCAACAGTGGCAGGCCAATTCAAAATTCACCCATCGCCACACGAACGTGGCCTTTTTCTTTCAGGAGCCACCATGCAACTGCTGCACATCGATTCCGCCATCACCGGCGCCCAGTCCGTTTCCCGCCAACTCTCGGCCCAGATCGTCGAGGCCTGGAAAGCCAGCCACCCTGGCACGCAGGTGCAGTACCTTGACCTGGTGCAGGACGCCCCGGCCCACTTCACCATGGATGCCATGGCCCCGCGCACCGGCCAGACGGAAGGTCTGAGCGAGGCCCAGCAGCGCGAAAACGCTGTGTCCGAACGCCTTGTGGCGCAGTTCCTGGCCGCCGATGTGGTGGTGATCGGCGCGCCGTTCTACAACTTCACCATTCCGACCCAGCTCAAGGCCTGGATCGACCGTATCGCCCAGCCGGGCCGCACCTTCCGCTACACCGCCAACGGTCCCGAGGGCCTGGCCAAGGGCAAGACGGTGATCGTTGCCTCCAGCCGTGGCGGCATGTACTCCACCAGCGACGCAGGCCGTGCCATGGAGCACCAGGAAAGCTACCTGCAGACCGTGCTGGGCTTCTTCGGCGTGACCGACGTGCGCTTCGTGCGCGCCGAGGGCGTGGGCATGGGCCCCGAGGCCAAGGCCAAGGCCCTGGAAGCCGCCGCCCAGGCGATCGCCACCGAAGTACATGGCGGCGCCGCCAACCAGGCGCAAGTAACGCAAGCCGCCTGAGCGCCCACCCGACAAAAAAACCGGCCATGCCGCACAGGCATGGCCGGTTTTTTACATGAAAAGCGGCTCTAAGGCTTACTCAGAAAGCGCTGGCAGCTATCGAATCAGGAGTGCAACGCCTCATGCGTGGCGCTTGACCCAGGCCACGTACTTGTCCACCCAGCCTTGCAGGAAAGCCCGGCTGGCTTCGCCGATATTGCCGTCGGCATCAAACAGGCCGTCCTTGGCATGCACAAAGGCCTCGGGCTGGCCCAGCGTGGGCATGTCCAGGTACGCCAGCACGTTGCGCAAGTGCTGCTGCGCCAGCGCCGTACCAATGGCGCCGATGGAGGTGCCAATCACTCCGGCGGGCTTGCCCGCCCAGGCGCTTTGCCCGTAAGGACGCGAGCCCTGGTCGAGCGCGTTCTTGAGCACGCCCGGGATGGAGCGGTTGTACTCCGGCGTGACGAACAGCACGCCCTGCGCCCCCGCAATCTCGGCTTTGAAGCGGCGCACCGCCTCGGCCGGCGCACCGTCATCGTCCTGGTTGTAAAGCGGCAGGTCGTCAATGCGCACCTGCTGGAACGCGAAATCGGCAGGTGCCAGCCGCGCCAGCGCCGTAGCCAGCTTGCGGTTGAAGGAGTCCTTGCGGAGGCTGCCGACGACGACGGCGATGCGGTACGTGCCCATGGAGAGTCCTTTCGGAGCAGTGTGGAGGAATTACCAGCCCGCCACCACCGAACCCTTGAACTGCGTATCGATGAAGCGGCGAATCTCGTCGTTATGGTAGGCCTTCACGAGCTGCGCCACCCAGGGCTTGTTCTTGTCGGCCTCACGCACGACCAGGATATTCACGTACGGGCCGTCGGCGTTCTCTTGCGCGATGGCATCGGTCTTGGGGTTCAGCCCGGCCGAGATGGCGAAGTTGGTGTTGATGGCCGACGCGTCCAGGTCGTCCAGCGAGCGCGGCAGCTGCGCGGCGTCCAGCTCGACGAACTTCAACTTCTTGGGGTTGCTCACCACGTCCAGCGGCGTGGCTTTCAGGCCCGCGCCGTCCTTGAGCTTGACCAGGCCCAGGCTCTGCAGCAGCAGCAGCACGCGGCCGCCGTTGGTGGGGTCGTTGGGGATGCCAAAGCGCGCCCCCTCCTTCAGGTCGGCCAGCTTCTTGACCTTCTTGGAGTAGAGCCCGATCGGGAAGATGACGGTGTTGGCCGCCACGGCGAAGGGGTAGCCACGGTCCTTGACCTGCGCGTCCAGGTAGGGCTTGTGCTGGTAGCTGTTGGCATCCAGGTCGCCAGCGGCCAGGGCCGCGTTGGGCTGCACGTAGTCGCTGAACTCGACGACCTGGATCTTCAGGCCCTGCTTTTCCGCCACTTTCTTCACTTGCTCCATGATCTGCGCGTGCGGGCCAGCCGTCACGCCGATCTTCAACGGCTTGTCCTGCGCCAGGGCGGCGCCCGTCCACCCCAGGGCCACAGCCAGGGCCAGCGATTGCAGTGCAGTGCGCTTGTGCATGAGAGTTCCTTTGGTATTTAGATAAAAAATGGCGCTAGCGCTTTACCAGAAAGCGCTAGCCGCTATCAAAAAAAGAGTGCTCAGCGGTGCGACAGACGCCGCACTGCCCAGTCGCCCAAGCTCTGGATGGCTTGCACGAACACGATCAGGATGAGCACCACGGCCAACATCACGTCCGGCAGGAAGCGCTGGTAGCCGTAGCGGATGCCCAAGTCGCCCAGGCCGCCACCGCCCACCGCACCGGCCATGGCCGAGTAGCCCGTGAGGCTGACGAAGCTGATGGTCAGGCCCGCCACGATGCCGGGCAGCGCCTCGGGCAGCAGCACCTTCCAGACGATCTGCCAGGTCGAAGCGCCCATGGACTGCGCGGCCTCCACCAGGCCGTGGTCCACCTCGCGCAGCGCGGTTTCCACCAGGCGCGCGATGAAGGGGGCGGAGGCCAGCGTCAGCGGCACCACGGCGGCCCAGGTGCCGATCGAGGTGCCGGTGACGAGCCGCGTGAACGGAATGATGGCCACCAGCAGGATGATGAACGGCGTGGAGCGCACCGCGTTGACGATGCCGCCCACCACCTTGTTGGCCAGGCCATGCTCCAGCACCCCGCCCTTGTCGGTCAGGCGCAGGAACACGCCCAGCGGAATGCCCACCAGCCCGCCCACGATGCCCGAGGCCCCGACCATCACCACCGTTTCCCACAGCGAGGTGGCAAACAGTTCCAGCATCATTTCAGAAAAATTCTCGAACATCGCGTCACCCCGTCACTTCCACGGTCTGCACCACCACGCCCTGTGCGCGCAGATAGTCGATGGCCGCGCCGATGCGCGCCATGGAGCCGCTGGCGTACACCGCCAGCGAGCCGAAGGTCTGTTCCTGGATCTCGTCGATCTGCCCATGCAGGATCGACAGATCGAGCCCCAGCTCGCGGATCAGGTGCGACAGGATGGGCTCGTACGCCTGCTCGCCCGCGTAGGACAGGCGCAGCAGCTGGCCGCTGTCGCCCGGTGCCAGGCGCGCAGCGAGGCTGCGCACGCGCGCCAGCACGCTGGCAGGCAGCTCCTGCGGCACGATTTCGTCGATCAGGCTCTTGGTGATGGGCTGCTGCGGGCGCGTGAACACGTCAAGCACCGGTCCCATTTCAACGATTTGCCCGGCATCGATCACCGCCACGCGGTCGGCAATCTGCTTGATGACCTGCATCTGGTGCGTGATGAGCACTACCGTCAGGCCCAGCTCGCGGTTCACCTGGCGCAGCAGGTCGAGGATGGAGCGCGTGGTCTCGGGGTCGAGCGCGCTGGTCGCTTCGTCGGACAGCAGCACCTTGGGGCGGCTGGCCAGCGCACGGGCAATGCCCACGCGCTGCTTCTGCCCGCCCGAGATCTGCGCAGGGTAGCGGTCGGCCAGGTGCGACAGGCCCACCAGCTCCAAGAGCGGCCCCACGCGCTCACGCATGGCGGCCGGCGCCATGCCGGCCAGCTCCAGCGGCAGGGCCACGTTGTCGTACACGGTGCGCGAGGACAGCAGGTTGAAGTGCTGAAACACCATGCCAATGTCGCGCCGCGCCGCGCGCAGCTGCTCGCCGTTGAGCTGGGTCAGGTCGCGCCCTGCCACCACAACGGCACCGCGCGTGGGCCGGTTGAGCAGGTTGATGACGCGCACCAGCGAGCTTTTGCCCGCGCCGCTGCGCCCGATGATGCCGAACACCTCGCCCGGCGCGATGGAAAGGTCGATGCCCCGCAAGGCCTCGACCGGGCCTTGTGGGCCCTGGTAAATCTGGGTGATACCCCGTAGGTCAATCATGGTGCGAATGCAATGCGCCGCCGCCAGCGGAAACTGGCGGCGGCGCCAAAAAAACAAGCCGCCAATGTAACGCAGCCCGAACGGATGCGCCTTTGGCCGCTTCAGCGCCGCATGCCCTGACTGGGAATACGTGCCAAATCGGCCTCCAGCGCTCTCCAGGCAAGCGCTGGCAGCTATCGAAGCAGGAGCGCTTTCAGCCCTTGAGGGCGGAGAGCACTTCGTCCAGCATCTTCTTCGCGTCGCCGAACAGCATGCGGTTGTTCTCTTTGTAGAACAACGGGTTGTCCACGCCCGCGTAGCCCGAGGCCATGGAGCGCTTCATCACGATGGAGTGCTTGGCCTTCCACACCTCCAGCACCGGCATGCCGGCGATGGGGCTGGTCGGGTCGTCCTGCGCGGCCGGGTTCACGATGTCGTTGGCGCCGATGACCATGGCCACGTCGGCCTCGGGGAAGTCCTCGTTGATCTCGTCCATCTCCATCACGATGTCGTAAGGCACCTTGGCCTCGGCCAGCAGCACGTTCATATGGCCGGGCATGCGGCCCGCCACGGGGTGGATGGCGAAGCGCACCTGCACGCCCTTGTCGCGCAGCGTCTTCACGATCTCGTTCACCGTGTGCTGGGCCTGCGCCACGGCCATGCCGTAGCCAGGCACGATGATGACGCTCTTGGCCTCGCGCAGCAGCTCGGCCGTCTCTGTGGCGCTCACGGGCACGGCCTCGCCCTGGGGCTCGGCTGCGTCGCCCTTCTTGGCCGGTGCACCGCCACCCGAGCCAAAGCCGCCCGCGATCACGCTGATGAAGTTGCGGTTCATCGCGTTGCACATGATGTAGCTCAGGATGGCGCCCGACGAGCCGACCAGCGCGCCGGTGACGATCAGCAAGTCGTTGGAGAGCATGAAGCCGGTGGCCGCGGCCGCCCAGCCTGAGTAGCTGTTGAGCATGGACACCACCACCGGCATGTCGGCCCCGCCAATGGCCATGACCATGTGGATACCGAACAGCAGCGCGACCACCGTCATCACGACCAGCGGCAGCATGCCCTGCTCCACCGTTTCCGCACGCAGGAACTCGCGGCCGAACCAGATGACCACCAGCAGCAGCACGAGGTTCAGCCAGTGGCGCGCGGGCAGCAGCAGCGGCTTGCCGCCGATCTTGCCGTTGAGCTTGCCGAATGCGATGAGCGAGCCCGAGAAAGTGACCGCGCCAATCAGGATGCCGACGTAGATCTCCACCTCGTGGATGAGCTTCTCCGCACCTTCAAGCTGGATCGACGTATCGACGTAGCTGGCGAAACCTACCAGGCAGGCCGCCAGGCCCACCAGGCTGTGCATGAGCGCGACCAGCTCGGGCATCTGGGTCATCTTCACGACCCGGGCGGCATACAGGCCGATACCGCCACCGATCACCAGCGCGCCGACGATCCAGGCCATGCCCGATGCGCTGACGCGCGGGCCGAACACCGTGGCCAGCACGGCGATGGCCATGCCGACCATGCCGAACAGGTTGCCGCGGCGCGAGGTTTCCGGGTTGGACAAACCGCCCAGGCTCAGGATGAAAAGAATGGCGGCACCAAGATAGGCCACCGTAGCAAGACTTTGGGACATTGTTCTGTTTCCTCGTCGTTCTTGTCGTTATTTGCGGAACATGGCCAGCATGCGGCGCGTGACGGCAAAGCCGCCGAACATGTTGACGGCGGTGAGCACCAGCGCGGCAAAGGCCAGCCAGAGGATCAGGCTGTCCGGGCGCCCGTTCACGCCCGCCTCGGGCGGCGCAATCTGCACCAGCGCGCCAATGGCGATGATGCTGGAGATGGCGTTGGTGACGCTCATCAGCGGTGTGTGCAGCGCAGGCGTGACGTTCCACACCACCATGTAGCCGATGAAGCAGGCCAGCACGAACACGGTGAAATGCCCCAGGAAGGCCGCAGGCGCGTAGGCGCCGATGAACCAGAAGGCCAGCGCCGCCACGGCGAAGAGGATGGCCAGTGTCTTGCCGGGCAACGGGCCGCTGCTGCCATGGCCGTGGCCGCCCTTTTTCTGCTCCACCGGCGCGGCGGCGGGCTTGGGGGCCGGCGCCGGGGCCTGCTTGAGCGGCGGTGCGGGCCAGGTGACGGCGCCATCCTTGATGACCGTCAGGCCACGGATCGCGTCGTCCTCCATGTTGACCACGGCGTGGCCGTCCTTGGCCTTGCAGAGCTCTTCCGCCAGGCGCAGCAGGTTGGTGGCGTACAGCGTGGACGACTGCTTGGCCAGGCGCGAGGCCAGGTCGGTATAGCCGATGATGGTTACGCCATGGCGCACCACGGCCTCGCCGGGCACGGTGAGCTCGCAGTTGCCGCCCTGCTCGGCGGCCATGTCCACGATCACGCTGCCGGGCCGCATGCTCTGCACCATCTCGGCGGTAATGAGCTTGGGTGCCGGTTTGCCCGGAATCAGCGCCGTGGTGATGATGATGTCGGCGTCCTTGGCCTGCTGCGCATACATCTGGCGCTGCGCGGCCTGGAAGCCCTCGCTCATGACCTTGGCGTAGCCGCCGCCGCCCGAGCCCTCTTCCTCGTAATCGACCTTGACGAACTCGCCGCCGAGGGACTTGACCTGGTCTGCCACCTCAGCGCGCGTGTCGTTGGCGCGCACGATGGCGCCCAGGTTGGCCGCGGTGCCGATGGCCGCCAGCCCCGCCACGCCAGCGCCGGCGATGAACACCTTGGCCGGCGGCACCTTGCCCGCCGCCGTGATTTGGCCGTTGAAATAGCGGCCAAAGGCGTTGGCCGCCTCAATGACAGCGCGGTAGCCGCTGACACCGGCCATGGAGGTCAGGGCATCCATCTTCTGCGCGCGGCTCAGGGTGCGCGGCAGGCAGTCGATGGACAGCACCGTGGCCTTTCTGGCGGCCAGCTGTTCCATCAGCGCCGGGTTCTGCGCCGGCCAGACGAAGCCGATCAAGGCGCCGCCCTCGCGCATCAGCGCCACTTCCTCGCTGCTGGGCGGGCGCACTTTGAACACGATATCGGCCGCCGCCCACAAGGCGGCTGCGCCGTCGATGACCTCAGCCCCGGCGGCGCGGTAGGCGTCGTCGCTGAAGTTGGCAGCCTCGCCAGCGCCAGCCTGCACGGCGACCTTAAAGCCAAGCTTGATCAGTTTTTCCACCACGTCGGGCACGGTGGCCACGCGCTTCTCACCGGGAAAGGTTTCCCTGGGAATGCCAATGCACTGCACTGGTGGAGTCGAGTCGGTTTGCATGAGACGTTTCCTAAAATTGCGGTGATCCTAGTGCCAAGCCCACAGCGGGGCTCGCGTACGGCAAGGGACAGGGGCAAGAAAAAAGCAGTGCAACCTGGCGCTTGTTACGCCCCGTCCGCCGGCCTGGAGACGTGATGGTGCGCCCCAGGATTTCTAAAATGGCGGAACGCCCTTTCTTTCTTCCTTGTAGCCTCTGGTGGTGACCTGCCCCCCCTCGCGGCTTGGCAGAGAGCTTAACAAAACATTACACGCCGCTGACAAGGCTCCGCACCCAGGTGACAGCGGTGCAATTCCCCCCCCCCTGAATCCGCATGCCAGAGAACACACAAACCCACCCTTGGCGCATGTCCGTCGCCCCCATGCTCGACTGGACCGACCGCCACTGCCGCTACCTGCACCGCCTGCTGTCGCACCACGCCTTGCTCTACACCGAGATGGTGACCACGGGCGCGCTGCTGCATGGCGATGTGGCGCGGCACCTGCGCTTCGATGCGGCGGAACACCCCGTGGCGCTGCAACTGGGCGGCAGCGAGCCGCAAGACCTGGCGCACTGCGCGCGCCTGGGCCAGCAGTGGGGCTACGACGAGATCAACCTCAACTGTGGCTGCCCGAGCGAGCGCGTGCAACGCGGGGCTTTCGGCGCCTGCCTCATGAACGAGCCCCAGCTTGTGGCCGACTGTGTCAAGGCCATGGTGGACGCAGTGAGCGTGCCCGTCACGGTCAAGCACCGCATAGGCATCGACCAGCGCGAGGACTATGGTTTCGTGCGCGACTTCGTCGGCACCGTGGCCGAGGCGGGCTGCCGCGTGTTCATCGTGCATGCACGCAATGCCTGGCTCAAGGGTTTGTCGCCCAAGGAGAACCGCGAGATCCCTCCGTTGCGCTACGCCGTGGCCGCGCAGCTCAAGCGCGACTTCCCGCACCTCACCATCGCCATCAACGGCGGTTTCCAGACCGACGCGGCCGTGCAAGAGCAGCTCGCCGTGCTTGACGGCGTGATGGTGGGACGAGAGGCGTACCACAACCCCTGGTGGCTCGCCCGCTGGGACACGCTGCACCTGGGTGGCGTAGACCGCGCCCTGACACGCGAGGGCATCGAAGAAGCCATGGTGGACTACATGGAGCGCGAGGCACGCAGCCACGGCACCCCCTGGTATGCCATCGCGCGCCACATGCTGGGTCTACGCAACGGCCTGCCGGGCGCGCGGCGCTGGCGTCAGGTCTGGAGTGACCACCGTCTGAAGCAATTGCCGGCGCGCGAGGTCATGGCGCAGGCACGCCGCCAGCCGGTTGTAAAACCGCCTACCGAAATATGAGCCAAATGAGCGTCTAGCCCGCTTGGGTAAAGCGCCAGGCGCTATTGAAAATAAAGCAAAAACAGGGCGATAGGGGTTCTCCCACCCCTGTCGCCAGCGCAGTTTTTACTACCCGCTTCGCACGCGATCGCCGTCGGGCTGGCATAGTCATTTGCGCCCTTAGAGCCTGTTTACGATCTTTTCATGGTGCCCGCAAGGCAGCAAAAGCCGCAATCTAGGCGCGTACCGCAGGCCATGCTGGTGGCCTGGCCAAGGTGCGCAACGACGAGTGCGGCTTTTGCTGCCTTGCCCGAAGGGTTGCTCCGCAAAAGTGGCATCTGCGGCGTTGCAAATGCTCGCCGGGCCACCAGCCCGGCTGCGCTTTGCGCCTTGCAGCTGCCACTTTTGCGGGGCAACGGGCAGCATTAAAAGATCGTAAACAGGCTCCTAAAAGGCGTCGCCGTGCTGCGCGCGTGTCACGGACACAACATGACACAAACCGGCTTCTGCTGTTATATTGCAGTGCAACATAAACACACTCCAAGACCCCATGCTGTACCAGATCTATGAAGCCCAGCGCTCGCTGATGGAGCCGTTCGCCGATTTCGCGCAGGCCGCCGCCAAGCTCTACAGCAACCCCCTCTCCCCCCTGGGCCAGACCCCGCTCGCGCAACGCGTGGCCGCGGGTTACGACCTGCTGTACCGCCTGGGCAAGGACTATGAAAAGCCCGCATTCGGTATCACCACGGTGGATGTGGATGGCGTGGGCGTGGCGATCCACGAGCGCATCGAGATGGACAAGCCCTTCTGCGAGCTGCGCCGCTTCAAACGCTTCTCCGACGACCCGGCCACGCTGGCCAAGCTCAAGGTTCAGCCTGTGGTACTGGTCGTGGCGCCGCTGTCGGGCCACTACGCCACGCTGCTGCGCGACACCGTGCGCGCCATGCTCAAGGACCACAAGGTTTACATCACCGACTGGAAGAACGCGCGCCTGGTGCCTATGGAGGACGGCGAGTTCCACCTGGACGACTACGTCAACTACGTGCAGGAATTCATCCGCCACCTGCAGAGCGTCTATGGCAACTGCCACATCATGAGCGTGTGCCAGCCCACGGTGCCGGTGCTGGCCGCCGTCTCGCTGATGGCCAGCCGGGGGGAGAAAACTCCCCTGTCGATGACCATGATGGGCGGCCCCATCGACGCACGCCGCTCGCCCACGGCGGTGAACGACTTGGCGGTGCAGCGCAGCTTCCAGTGGTTCGAGAACAACGTGATCTACCGCGTGCCCGAGAACTACCCTGGTGCCGGCCGCCGCGTGTACCCGGGTTTCCTGCAGCACACAGGCTTCGTGGCCATGAACCCGGACCGCCACGCCACCAGCCACTACGACTACTTCAAGGACCTGGTCAAGGGCGACGATGCCAGCGCCGAGGCGCACCGCAAGTTCTACGACGAGTACAACGCCGTGCTCGACATGGATGCTGACTATTATCTGGAGACCATCGCCACCGTGTTCCAGGACTTCAAGCTGGTCAACGGCACCTGGGACGTGCGTTCGCCCGAGGGCCAGGTCGAACGCGTGCGCCCACAGGACATCCGCACCACGGCCCTGCTGACCATCGAAGGCGAGCTGGACGATATCTCTGGCTCCGGCCAGACACGCGCAGCGCATGACCTGTGCACCGGACTGCAAGACCGCGAGCAGCGCCATCTTGAAGTCAAGGGCGCGGGCCACTATGGCATCTTCAGCGGCCGCCGCTGGCGCGAGGTTGTGTATCCGCAGGTGCGCGACTTCATTCGCGCCAACGAATCCAGCGCACAGGCTGGGCAGCGCCCGACCACTGGCGCCGCCTCCAGCACCTCGGCCGCGGAAGAAGCGCCGATGCCTGCCGCCGCCGTGACGGCCGCTCCCCAGGCACGCGCCCGGCGCCCGGCCCGCAAGGCGTGAGTGGCTCCGGCCAGGGCCGCCGCGGCGGGTCTGCCGATCTGCTGCTGGCCCGCCTGGAGGCGGCCCTGCCGCAAACCCAGTGCACACGCTGCGGCTTCCCTGACTGCGCGGGCTACGCGCGCGCCATCGCCAGCGAGAGCGCTCCCATCAACCAGTGCCCTCCCGGGGGCATCGAAGGGGTACGCCGCCTTGCTGCCCTGACGGGCCAGCCCGCTGAACCGCTCAACCCCGCACACGGCCACGAGGGGCCGCGCACGCTGGCCGTCATTGACGAAGCCTGGTGCATTGGCTGCACGCTGTGCATCCAGGCCTGCCCGACCGATGCCATCCTGGGCGCAAACAAGTACATGCACACAGTGATTGCCGCCCACTGCACGGGCTGCGAACTGTGCGTGCCGGTATGCCCTGTCGATTGCATCGGTCTGGAAGAGGCGAGCGCGGGCGCTACTGGCTGGGCCGCGTGGTCACCCGCGCAAGCCGACGCAGCGCGCCTGCGCTATGCGCAACGCCAAACGCGCCTGGCGCGCCAAGCCCCCCCAGCAAGGCCGGTGGTGCCTGATGAGGCGGCCGCCAAACAATCGGTGATCGCTGCGGCGCTGGCACGCGCCCGGGCCCGCCGCTCCTACCCCGAGAACGACTTGTAGACGCCGCAACCGAGCACCCAATCACCAAGGGCGTGCACGAACGACATCTTGGTCTGCACCTTCCCAGTCAGTGGGTTGGTAATGTCATATTCCACCCAGCCCGGCCCGCGATCTGCCTGTTCCCATATATCCGCCAGCAGACGCGCGCCGTCCACCCCGACGATGTCTTGCACCCGCGTACCCACCTTGGCTTCGTTGCCGCCGAAGGCGAGGTAGGCCCCCCCGCGATCCAGCACAAAGACATACATGTCGCGGTCGTGGAAGTCTTGGGCTTTGTCGGTCACGCTGCGCAGCAGCCCTGCGCCTGCTCCCAGCTGCCGGCCCAGCGCCACGGCCCGCAGCACCAGGGCCTGAGCTTCCTCGGCCGTCCCCTGCTGCAGCTGAAAAGCCGCGACGGCGCTGGAAAGCGTGGCCGCACGCCGCTCCAGCGCTTCGGCACGGAGCACGGCCTCGCCCACCATGCGGGCGTTGCTCTGGGTGATCTGGTCGAGCTGCTGCACCGCTGTGCCGATTTCAGCCAACCCCTGGTTCTGCTTGCGTCCGGACTCGGCGATGTCTGTCATGTTCGCCGCCACCACGCGGATGCCCCCCGTCATGCTGGCGATGCCTTCGCCCGCCGTGCGGATCATGTCCGCGCTGGCTTCCACATGCTGCACAGAACTGCCGATAAGCTGGCGTATCTCGCGTGCCGCGGCGCCTGAGCGCTGCGCCAGCGAGCGCACCTCGGAAGCCACCACGGCAAAACCGCGGCCCTGCTCGCCCGCGCGCGCGGCCTCCACCGCAGCGTTCAAAGCCAGGATGTTGGTCTGAAAGGCGATGCTGTCGATCACGCCGATGATCTCGTTCATGCGTCGCGCGCTCTGCTGAATGCCCTGCACCGAGTGCACGGCACGCTCCATGGCCTGGGTACCCGCCTGGGCCGCGTCACGTACCTGGGTGGCGCGCTGGTCAGCGCTTTGGGCTGTCTCGGCATTGTTCTGCACGGCAGCCGACAGGGTATCGACGCTGGCCGCCGTCTGCTCCAGGCTCGCGGCCTGCTGCTCCGTGCGTTCGGCCAAAGCGCGGCTGTCGTGCGCCAGACTTTCCCCCGCATGGGCCACCAGCGCGGCATTGCTGCGGATGTCTGCCACCATGGCGGACAGCGTGCGCACCATGCCATCGAGCAGGCCCGCCATCCGCGCCAGCTCGTCATCCCCGCGGATTTCCGCACGGGCACGCAGGTCACCGCGCGTAACCTGCTCCATAACGCGCGTGATGTGTGCCAGGCTGCTGGCTTGGCTCGCATACAGCGACAAGATGAGGTATGCGGCCAGCGCTGCGCCCACGCCAGCGGCCCCCCATGCGGCGGCGCCCTGCAGCCAGGCCGTCGCCACAAGCGCGCAGCCCAAGGCGCCCGCCACCAGTGCCAGCTTGCCCCCAAGGGGCAAACGCCGCATCAGCCCGACCCCAGGCCGTAGGACAGAAAAACCAGCCATCGTCGTTGTCTCCTTGCCACAGCGCCTCGCGAGCGCATTGGTCATATCTAAGGCCAATGCCGATGCTAGGGGCGTACCGCTTACACCGCCTTGACACGGCGGCTGCACCGAGGGGCTCTCGCCGCCATTTGACACACCGCCACGCGTGCTGCGCGCCACCGGGGCAGACTGCCATTGCCACGATAATGGCGGCCCATGAATCCCCTGCTCTCCAAACTCCAGCCCTACCCGTTCGAGCGCTTGCGGCAACTGTTCGCGGGGGTTACCCCGCCCGCCCAGCTTCGCCCCATCAGCCTGGGCATGGGCGAGCCGCGCCACCCCACCCCGGCCTTCATCCAGCAAGCCCTGGTACAGAGCTTGGCGGGGTTGGCAAACTACCCCAGCACGGCAGGCGAGCCGCGTTTACGCCAGGCTTGTGCCGGCTGGCTGCAGCGCCGCTACGGCGTAGCCGTTAACCCCGACACGCAAGTGCTGCCCATCAACGGTTCGCGCGAGGCGCTGTTTGCCTTTGCCCAAACCGTGATCGACGCCTCACGCCCCGGGGCCACGGTGGTGTGCCCCAACCCTTTCTACCAAATCTACGAAGGCGCCGCGCTGTTAGCCGGCGCCACGCCTTGGTACGCCCCCAGCGACCCCGCGCGGAATTTCGCTGTGGACTGGGACAGCGTGCCGGAATCCGTCTGGCAAACCACGCAGCTGCTGTTCGTCTGCTCACCCGGCAACCCGACGGGCGCAGTCATGCCGCTGACCGAATGGGAAAAACTTTTCGCACTGAGCGACCGCTACGGCTTTGTCATCGCTTCCGACGAGTGCTATAGCGAAATCTACTTTCAGGGTGAGCCCCCGCTGGGCGGCCTGGAAGCCGCCGCCAAGCTGGGCCGGTCGGACTACCGCCGGCTGATTGCATTCACCAGCCTGTCCAAGCGCAGCAACGTGCCAGGCCTGCGCAGCGGCTTCGTCGCTGGCGATCCTGCGCTCATCCAGTCCTTCTTGCTGTACCGCACCTACCACGGCAGCGCCATGGGCCCTGCGGTTCAGGGTGCCAGCATCGCTGCCTGGAATGACGAAGCCCACGTGGCAGAAAACCGCGCGCTGTACCGCGAGAAGTTCACCCAAGTCACGCCCATGCTGTCCGCGGTGATGGAAGTGGCCCTGCCCGACGCAGGCTTCTACCTCTGGGCCAAGGTGCCCGATCACCTGGGCATGAGCGACGCTGAGTTCGCCCGTGCGCTGCTGGCTCAATACAATGTCACCGTGCTGCCGGGTAGCTACCTGGCGCGCGACAGCGCAGGCATCAATCCCGGCGCGCAACGTGTGCGCATGGCCCTCGTGGCCGAAACCTCGGAATGTGTCGAGGCCGCTGCACGCATCGTGCAATTCATCCAATCCCACACCCATTGAGCCGCTCCCATGAGCCAACAACTGCAAACCATCATCGACGCTGCCTGGGAGCAGCGCGCCGCCATTTCTTCCCAGTCCGCCCCGCAGGAAGTGCGTGACGCCGTCGAGCACGTCATCCGCGAACTCGACGCTGGCCGCCTGCGCGTGGCCACCCGCGAAGGCGTGGGCCAGTGGACGGTGCACCAATGGATCAAGAAGGCGGTGCTGCTGTCCTTCCGCCTGAATGACAACGTGGCCATCAACGCCGGTGACCTGGGCTTCTACGACAAGGTGCCGACCAAGTTTGCCGGCCTCAGCGCCGAGGAGCTGGCGGCCACTGGCGTGCGCGTGGTGCCCCCCGCCGTGGCGCGCCGTGGCAGCTTCATTGCCAAGGGCGCGATCCTGATGCCCTCGTACGTCAACATCGGCGCCTACGTCGACGAAGGCACCATGGTCGATACCTGGGCTACCGTCGGTTCCTGCGCGCAGGTGGGCAAGAACGTGCACCTCTCCGGCGGCGTGGGACTGGGCGGCGTGCTGGAGCCGCTGCAGGCCAACCCGACCATCATCGAGGACAACTGCTTCATCGGCGCGCGCTCGGAAATCGTCGAAGGCGTGATCGTGGAGGAAAACTCCGTGATCTCCATGGGCGTGTACATCGGCCAGAGCACCCCGATCTACGACCGCGCCACGGGCGAGGTCAGCTATGGCCGCGTGCCCGCAGGCTCGGTGGTCATCAGCGGCAGCCTGCCCAAGGATGGCGGCAAGTACAGCCTGTACGCGGCCATCATCGTCAAGCGCGTCGACGCACAAACCCGCGCCAAAACCAGCCTGAACGACCTGCTGCGCGACTGACGCACAGCCCCCCCTGCGGCCCTCGAAAGGAGACATTCCTCATGAGCACCATGGAGCGCATCCTGCGCCTGATGGCAGAAAAAAAAGCCTCGGACGTCTACCTTTCGGCGGCCGCTCCGGCGCTGATCAAGATCAACGGCGAGTGCGTCCCCATCAACAACCAGATCCTGCCGCCCGACGCGCCCAAGAACCTGCTGGCCGAGGTGGTACCGCCCGACCGCATCGAGGAGCTGGAGGAAACGGGCGAGCTGAACATGGGCGTTCCGCTGTCGGGTGTGGGGCGCTTTCGCGTCAGCGCCATGCGCCAGCGCGGCAGCTATGCGGTGGTGGTGCGCTTCATCGCGCAGCACATTCCAGAACTGGCGACGCTGAACCTGCCGCCGGTGCTGGGCGAACTGGTGATGGAAAAGCGCGGGTTGCTGCTCATGGTCGGCGCCACGGGCTCGGGCAAAAGCACCACGCTGGCCTCGCTGCTCGACAGCCGCAACGCCGTTCTGACCGGCCACATCCTGACGATTGAGGACCCGGTCGAGTTTCAGTTCAAAAACAAGAAATCCATCGTCAACCAGCGCGAAATCGGCAGCGACACGCAGTCTCTGCAGACGGCGCTGAAGAACGCGCTGCGCCAGGCCCCCGACGTCATCCTGATCGGCGAAATCCGCGACCGCGAAACCATGTCGGCCGCCATCGCCTACGCGCAGTCCGGGCACTTGGTGCTGGCCACGCTGCACGGCAACAACAGCTACCACGCGCTCAACCGTATTCTGTCGTTCTACCCTGTCGAAGTGCGCCCGACCATGCTGGGCGATCTGGCCTCCGCCCTCAAGGCTGTGGTCTCCCAGCGCCTGGTGCGCACCCAGTCGGGTACCCGCGTGCCCGCCTGCGAGGTCATGCTCAACACCAAGCTGGTGGGCGAACTGATCGAAAAGGGCGATTTCTCCGGCGTGCGCGAGGCGATGGAAAAATCCATGGCCGAAGGCTCGCAGACCTTCGAGGAAGACCTGGCACGCCTGATCCGCGAAGGCCGCATCGACCGCAAGGAAGGCATCGCCTACGCCGACTCGCCCACCAACCTGATGTGGCGCCTGCAGAACGACTTCGCCATGGCCGGCAAGGCTGCCCAGGCGCAAAAGGAGGCCAACGATGCCTCCCAGGACGAAGACATGCCGTCGTTCACCGAGATCGTTCTCGACGTCAAGCCCAACTGAACCGCTTCCCGCCCACGCCATGTCCCTTACCTTGCAGCTGACCGAACAGCTGATCGCCCGCCCCTCCGTCACTCCCGAGGACGCAGGCTGCCTCGAACTACTAGCCAGCCGCCTGGAACCCCTGGGCTTCGTCTGCGAACGCATGGACAGCGGCCCCCCTCACTTCCACGTCTGCAATTTATGGGCCAAACGACCTGCAGCGCGCGCCAGTCAAGCGCAAGAAGCTCCTGAAAAGGGAGCAAAAACACTGGTTTTCGCGGGCCATACCGATGTGGTGCCGACCGGCCCCGTAGAGCAGTGGCACAGCGACCCGTTCATCCCCACGCAGCGCGATGGCAAGCTTTACGGCCGGGGCGCCAGCGACATGAAAACCTCGATTGCCGCCTTCGTCGTGGCCGTGGAGGAGTTCCTCGCCGCACACCCTGAGCCGGCCATCGCCATCGCCTTCTTGCTCACCAGCGACGAGGAAGGCCCGTCTGTCGATGGCACCAAGGTCGTGGTCGAGCGCCTGCAAGCGCGCGGCGAGCAGCTGTCGTGGTGCATC
Organism: Paenacidovorax caeni; assembly: GCF_001298675.1. Classification (GTDB taxonomy): domain Bacteria; phylum Pseudomonadota; class Gammaproteobacteria; order Burkholderiales; family Burkholderiaceae_C; genus Paenacidovorax; species Paenacidovorax caeni. Next base: position 47,642 of record NZ_CYIG01000012.1, on the reverse strand, counting down.
GTCGGCGAACCGACTGCGGTGCGCCAGACCGGCGACATGGTGAAGAACGGCCGCCGTGGCACGCTTTCGGGCAAACTCACCGTGCGCGGCGTGCAAGGCCACATCGCCTACCCGCACCTGGCGCGCAACCCTATCCACCAAGCCGTGCCGGCGCTGGCGGAGCTGGCAGCCACCACCTGGGATGCGGGCAACGCCTTCTTCCCCCCCACCAGCTGGCAGATGAGCAACATCCACGCCGGCACGGGTGCCACCAACGTGATTCCGGGCCATGTGGTGGTTGACTTCAACTTCCGCTTCAGCACCGAATCCACGGCCGAAGGCCTAAAGCAGCGCGTGCACGCCCTGCTGGACCGCCACGGCCTGGAGTACGAACTGCTGTGGACACTGGGCGGCCAGCCTTTCCTGACCGAACCGGGCGACCTGCTGAGTGCCGTGCAGCAAGCCATCCATGCGGAAACCGGGCTGGATACCGAGCTGTCCACCACCGGCGGCACCAGCGACGGCCGCTTCATCGCGCAGATCTGCCCGCAGGTCATCGAGCTCGGACCGCCCAACGCCAGCATCCACCAGATCGACGAGCACATCGCACTGGCCGACATCGCACCGCTGAAGAACATCTACCGCCGCACGCTCGAAAACCTCAACGCCCAGGCGCAGCAGCCATGAGCGCCACCGTGCAAGGCGCCACCGTGGGCGCGCTCATCGCCAGCGGCACGGCACGCCTGGAGGCCGCAAGCGCAGGCTTTGGCCACGGCACCGCCAACGCGCACGACGAGGCCGCCTGGCTGGTGCTGTGGCGCCTCGGACTGCCACTGGACAGTGCCCTGGGCGACGAGCCCGACTCCGTGGCAAATCAGCCTGTAACGCCCGCCCAGCAAGCGCTGGTAGCTACGCTTTTTGAAGAACGCATCGCCACGCGCAAGCCTGCGGCGTACCTCACGCGCGAGGCCTGGCTGGTGGGCGTGCCGTTCTACGTGGACGAACGCGCCATAGTGCCGCGCAGCTTCATCGCCGAGCTGCTGGCCGACGGCAGCATCGACGGCTGGCTCAGCGACCAGACGCGCGACGTGCTCGACCTGTGCACCGGCAACGGCAGCCTGGCCGTGCTGGCGGCCATGGCCTGGCCCGAGGTGCAGGTCACCGGCGCCGACATTTCCGCCGATGCGCTGGCCGTGGCCCGCATCAACGTCGAGCGCCACGGCCTGCACGAGCGCGTGCACCTGATGCAGTCCGATGCGCTGGCCGGCGTGCCCGGCCCGTGGGACCTGATTTTGTGCAACCCGCCCTACGTCAATGCCCACAGCATGGCGCAACTGCCCGCCGAATACCGCGCCGAGCCCGAACTGGCGCTGGCCGGCGGCGCCGACGGCATGGACTTCATCCGCCGCCTGCTGCGCGCCGCCCCGGCCTGCATGCGCGAGGACGCCGTGCTGGTGCTCGAAATCGGCAACGAGCGCGCGCATTTCGAGGCGGCCTTTCCCCAATTGCCCGTGTTCTGGCTCGAAACCAGCGCGGGCGAAGACCAGGTGCTGCTCATCACCCGCAGCGCCCTGGCCGACTTTCCCTCTCCCTGATGATCACACTGAAGAACGTCACCTTGCGCCGCAGCGCCAAGGTGCTTCTGGATGGCGTTTCCGCCACCATCAACCCCGGCGAAAAAGTCGGCCTGGTGGGCCGCAACGGCGCCGGCAAATCCACCCTGTTCGCGCTGCTCAACGGCTCGCTGCACGAAGACGGCGGCGACTTCTTCCTGCCGCCGCAGTGGCGCATGGCGCAGGTGGCGCAGCACATGCCCGAAACCGCCGAGCCGGCCACCGCCTTCGTGCTCGACGGCGACACGCGCCTGCTGGCGCTGCGCCTGGCGCTGCAAAAAGCCGAACAGGCGGGCGACGGCATGGCCATTGCCCAGGCGCATTCCGACTTGCACGACGCGGGCGCGCACGACGCCGCCGCGCGCGCGCAGGCACTGATCCTGGGCCTGGGCTTTCAGGTGCACGAGCTGGAACGCCCGGTCAACAGCTTCTCGGGCGGCTGGCGCATGCGCCTGCAGCTGGCGCGCGCGCTGATGTGCCCGAGCGACCTGCTGCTGCTCGACGAACCGACCAACCACCTGGACCTGGACGCGCTGGTCTGGCTCGAAGCCTGGCTGCAGCGCTACGAGGGCACGCTGGTCGTCATCAGCCACGACCGCGAATTCCTCGACGCCGTGACCCAGGTCACGCTGCACATCGACAACGCGCAGCTCACACGCTACGGCGGCAACTACAGCCAGTTCGAGGAACTGCGCGCGCAGCAGCTCACGCTGCAGCAGGCGGCCTACGAGCGCCAGCAAACGAAGATCGCGCACCTGCAGAAGTTCATCGACCGCTTCAAGGCCAAGGCCACCAAGGCCAAGCAGGCGCAAAGCCGCGTCAAGGCGCTGGAGCGCATGGAGAAAATCGCGCCCGTGCTGGCCAGCGCCGATTTCACCTTCGAGTTCAAGGAGCCGCCGAACCTGCCCAACCCCATGCTGGCCATCAGCGACGCGGCCTTCGGTTACCCGCCCGCGGACGGCGGCACGCCCACCACCATCCTGCGCGGCGTCAACCGCACGGTGCTGGCGGGCCAGCGCATCGGCATCCTGGGCGCCAACGGCCAGGGCAAGTCCACGCTGGTGAAAACCATCGCGCGCATGATGCCGCCGCTGGGCGGCAAGGTGACCGAGGGCAAGGGCCTGTCGATTGGCTACTTCGCGCAGCAGGAGCTGGACGTGCTGCACGGCGACGACCACCCGTTGGGCCACATGGTGCGGCTGGCGCGCACGCTGGGCGTGGACGCGCGCGAGCAGGACCTGCGCAATTTCCTGGGCAGCTTCAACTTCAGCGGCGACATGGTGCAGCAGGCCGTGGGCAGCATGAGCGGCGGCGAAAAGGCGCGCCTGGTACTGGCCATGATCGTGTGGCAGCGCCCCAACCTGCTGCTGCTCGACGAGCCTACCAACCACCTCGACCTGGCGACGCGCGAGGCGCTGTCAATGGCGCTCAACGAGTTCGAGGGCACCGTCATGCTGGTCAGCCACGACCGCGCCCTGCTGCGCGCCGTGTGCGACGAGTTCTGGCTGGTGGGACGCGGCCAGGTCGGCCCGTTCGACGGCGACCTGGACGACTACCAGCGCTACCTGCTGGAAGAAGCCCGGCGCCTGCGCGAGCTGGCCCGCGCCACCGCCGAACCGAGCGCCCCCGCGGCGGCTACGGCACCGCTGGCGCGGGATGGCCGCGAGCAGCGCAAGGCCAGTGCGCTGGCCCGCCAGCAGCTGGCCGAGAAAACCAAACCCTTCAAGCGCGAGCTGGAGCAGGTGGACAAGCGCCTGGCGCAGCTCGGTGCGGAGAAGGCGCAGCTCGAGCAGCGCCTGACTGAACCGCTTCCGCCCACCGAGATCGCCGACTGTGGCCGGCGCCTGAAGGCCTGCGGGGACGAAATCGAAACGCTGGAGGAGCGCTGGCTGGTGCTGTCCTCGGAGATCGAAACGCTTGAAGCCGCCCAGGCTTCCTCGTAAAAATCACTTCAAACCCTTTGTAGGCAAGCGCTAGCAGCTATTCCTTTAGGAGCAAAAATTTTTTGCATTTTGCTGTCAACGCCTTGCTTGGACGGTGCGTTGTTTACTCATCAAAGGAGTGATTTGCCATGAACACCACCGCTATCCTGTCTGCCTGGCCCGAAGACGAACGCGATCGCAAACGCGCACCCGCCCGCCTCTGAGCGCGGGCAGCGTGCAGGCTGCTTCGCGGTACATCGTACTTTGATCCACAAAAAAACCCGCCTCGGCGGGTTTTTTTGTGGGCGCAAGGCGCTCAGTTCATGTGCAGGCCACCGTTGACCGAGAACTCAGCGCCCGTGGCGTAGCCGCCCTCGTCGCTGGCGAGCCAGGCGATGATGGAAGCGATCTCGCTGGGCTCACCCAGGCGCTTGACGGGCACGGTCGCCACGATCTTCTCCAGCACGTCGGGACGGATGGCTTTCACCATGTCAGTGCCGATATAGCCAGGCGCCACGGTGTTCACCGTCACGCCCTTGGTGGCCAACTCCTGCGCCAGCGCCATGGTGAAGCCGTGCATGCCGGCCTTGGCGGCGGAATAGTTGGTCTGGCCTGCCTGGCCCTTCTCACCGTTCACGCTGGAGATGTTGATGATGCGGCCCCAGCCCTTTTCCACCATGTCGGCCACCACCTGCTTGGTGACGTTGAACATGCTGTTGAGGTTGGTGTCGATCACTTGCGCCCAATCGTCGGGCGTCATCTTCAGGAACATGCGGTCGCGCGTAATACCCGCGTTGTTCACCAGCACGTCGATGCTGCCGTGCTCGGCCTTGGCCTTGGAAAAAGCCTCGACGGTGGAATTCCAGTCACCAACATCGCCCACCGAGGCGTGGAAGGTGTAGCCCAAGGCCTTCTGCTCGTCCAGCCACTTTTGAAAGTCACGCGTCGGGCCGCAACCCGCGATGACAGTGAAGCCTTCCTTGTGAAGACGCTGGCAGATCGCGGTGCCGATACCGCCCATGCCGCCAGTGACATACGCTACTTTCTGACTCATTCTCTTGCTCCTGTTGTGATAGATGCCTTGGTCACTCTAACCAAGATTCGTGCATTGCCATGCTGTGGCAAACACCGAGGCCGCCGGCCTCGGTGCGTTTTCTTAGCGTTCCAGCGCCAGCGACACGCCCATGCCGCCACCGATGCACAGCGCCGCCAGGCCCTTCTTGGCGTCGCGGCGCTGCATTTCGTGCAGCAGCGTGACCAGCACACGGCAGCCCGAGGCGCCGATGGGGTGGCCGATGGCAATGGCGCCGCCATTGACGTTGACCTTGGCGGGGTCAACGCCCAGCTCCTTGTTCACCGCGCAGGCCTGGGCAGCGAAGGCCTCGTTCAGTTCGAACAGCTCGACGTCCGCCACGTTCCAGCCCGCACGCTGCAGCGCCTTGCGCGAGGCGGGCACCGGGCCCATGCCCATGGTGGCCGGATCGAGGCCAGAGGTGCCATAGGCCGCGATACGCGCCAGCGGCTTCAGGCCCAGTGCAGCGGCCTTCTTGGCGCTCATCACCACCACAGCGGCAGCGCCGTCGTTGATGCCCGAGGCATTGCCCGCCGTCACCGTGCCGGCCTTGTCAAAGGCTGGGCGCAGCCCCGCCAGCGCCTCGGCGTTAGTCTTGCGGTTGAGGTATTCGTCCACGTTGAAGAGGATGGGATCCCCCTTCTTCTGCGCCAGGCTCACGCCGACGATTTCATCCACGAAGCGGCCCGCATCCTGCGCGGCGGCCGCCTTTTGCTGGCTGGCCAGGGCCAGCGCGTCCTGCATGTCGCGTGTGATGCCGTACTGCTTGGCCACGTTTTCGGCGGTGATGCCCATGTGGTACTGGTTGTACACATCCCACAGGCCATCGACGATCATGGTGTCGGTCATCTTCCAGTCGCCCATGCGCTGGCCGTCGCGCGAGCCATTGAGAACGTGGGGCGACAGGCTCATGTTCTCCTGGCCACCGGCTACCACGATCTCGCTGTCACCGGTGGCGACGGCCTGGGCAGCGAGCATCACGGCCTTCAGGCCCGAGCCGCACACGGCGTTGATGGTCAGGGCCGGGGTTTCCTTGGCCACTCCGGCCTTCATCAGAGCCTGGCGCGCCGGGTTCTGGCCGCAGCCCGCCGCCAGCACCTGGCCCATGATGACTTCTCCGACCTGGTCCAGCCCGACCTTGGCACGTGCCAGAGCCTCCTGAATGACGATGGCGCCGAGCGCCGAGGCCGGCGTCTTGGCGAGGGAGCCGCCGAACTTGCCCACAGGCGTGCGAACGGCTGAAACGATGACGATGTCTTCCATGGCAGTCTTTCTAGTTACAACAGAGATGCATGCGCCGCAGCGGCAGCGGCACGGCGATGAAGAAGCGCTTGCAGGAACAAGGGAATGTCAGGCTTTTTGCTTCACGTAGCGGCCCGGCGCCGGCTCGATGGCCTTGAAGCGCGGCGCTTTGCCATAGGCCTTGGGCGCAGCGATCTGCTTGCCGGCATGTGCTTGCAGCCAAGCAGCCCAGTCGGGCCACCAGCTGCCCTTGTGCTCTGTGGCACCCGTCAGCCATTCGTCCAGCGTGGGCGGAAGCTCTCCGTCGGCGCGAATCCAATGGCTGCGCTTGCCTTTGGCGGGCGGGTTGATGACGCCCGCAATATGCCCCGATGCCCCCATCACGAAGCGCTTGTCCCCGGGTAGCGCCTGGGTCGAAGCGTAGGCCGCGGTAATGGGGACGATGTGATCCTCGCGCGAGCCATAGATGTAGACAGGCAGATCGACGCGCCCCAGGTCGATCTTCTCGCCGCACACGGTGAGCGCGTCGGGCTGCACCAGCTTGTTTTCCAGGTAAAAGTTGCGCAGGTACCAGGCGTAGTAGGGGCCGGGCAGGTTGGTGCTGTCGCTGTTCCAGTAGAGCAGGTCAAACGGCGGCGGGGTCTCGCCCTTGAGGTAGTTGCCCACCACGTAGTTCCAGACCAGGTCGTTGGGCCGCAGGAAGCTGAAGGTAGAGGCCAGATCCTGCCCCTTCATCAGTCCGCCCTGCCCCAGCTGCATCTCGCGGAAACGCACGAAGGCTTCGTCAATGAAGACGTCGAGGATCCCGGTGTCGGCAAAGTCGATCAGGGTGGTCAGGAAGGTGGCACTGGCCACCGGTTCCTCGCCACGCGCCGCCAACACGGCCAGGGCATTGGCCAGCATGGTGCCGCCGACACAAAAGCCCAGGGCATTGATCTGCTCGGCCCCGGCGATCTTCTGCACCGTCGCGATGGCCGTGAGCACGGCCTCGTCGATGTAGTCGTCCCAGGTCCTGTGGCCCAGCGAGGCATCTGGATTGCGCCAGCTCACCACGAAGGTCCGATGCCCCTGCTCGATCGCGTAGCGCACCAGCGAATTCTCGGGCTGCAGATCGAGGATGTAGAACTTGTTGATGCACGGCGGCACCATCAGGAAAGGACGCTCGTACACCTTGGCCGTGAGCGGCTTGTACTCGATGAGCTGGAACAAGTCGTTCTCGAACACCACCGCGCCCTCGGTGGTGGCGACGTTGCGCCCCACCTCGAACAGGCTCTCGTCGGTCATTGACACATGGCCCTGGCGCAAGTCGTGCAGCAAATTGGCAATGCCCTTGGCAATGCTTTCGCCCTGTGTTTCCAAGGCCTTTTTCTGCGCATCGGGATTGAACGCGAGGAAATTACTCGGCGCCATGGCCGCCATCCATTGTTCAACGCCAAAACGGATACGCGCGCGGGTTTTTTCGTCGGCTTCGACCGCTTCGGCCAACTGCATCAGCGTGCGTGCATTGAGCAAATAGGCAGCGGCTGAAAATGCAGCGACGGGATTTTGCGCCCAGCCTTCACCGGAAAAGCGTTTGTCCCCCGCCGCCGACGTTCCCTGCTGCAGCCCTTTTTGCCAGAGATCGCTGGCTTCCTGCAGGTATTGGGCCTGCAGTGCCTGGAGTTTTTCAGGCGCGAGGCGCAAGGGCATGGGTGCCTTGGCGCTGCCCAAATCCATTTTCTGGAAAGAATCCAGAGCCTGGCTCCAGCCATTGGCGAACATTTGCTGGAATTGCTGGGCGCCTTCGCCCCAGATTGCTTCAGAATTCATGCCTTGGTCTCTTTGAGTGGAATGCCGTGGTGGTTTTACCATTGTTGCCCAGGGCGAATGGCAAAAGCAACGATTGCATCGCAGTCTAGTCGCCCATTGGGCTGTTTTTCACATTTTCTCCATGTACCTCGTCATCATTGCATGGCTGTACGTCACGCTGATGATGGCGCTGGCGGAAGCCACCAGCAGCACCGGCAGCGTGCTGGGCGCTATCGTCACCTTCGTGCTGTACGGGCTGCTGCCCATGGCGATCGTGGCTTACATCCTGGGAACTCCCGGGCGCAAGCGGGCCCTGCAGGCACGCCGGGAGGCCGAGCAGCAGGCGTGGCTGGCCGCGCAGGGGTCAGGCGATCCAAACGCAGGCGGCAAAGCGCCCGCTACCGCCGAGGGTGGCGTTGTCGCGCCGGTGCGAAAAGAACCGTGACGGATTGGCCACCGTGCACCACTGCGCACTGCCGTCGTTGCCATAGAGGGCAGTGACGCCCAGCGCAGCCAGCCGCCGCCGCGCCAACGCCGGCAAATCCGCCAGGAACTTCCCCCCGGCCTGCGGGCTGAAATGCGCCTGCGCTCCGGGGTCGGCGTCGCAGAAGGCTGCCCGCACCTCGGCCCCCACCTCGAACGCCTGCGGCCCGATACACGGCCCGAGCCAGGCGAGTGTGTCACGCGCTATGGTTTCAGGAGCTGCTGGCGCTTTATCAGCTTGGGCCAAGGCCGAAAATTCCTTGAAAGCAGACTCCAGTACCCCCTGCCCCTCAGCCCCCGCCAGGCCGCGCCAGCCGGCATGCGCGGCGGCTACCACGCGGCCGCTGCGGTGCGCCAGCAGAACCGGCAGGCAGTCGGCCACCATGATGGTGCACACACGCCCCGGCACGTTGCTAACGCAGGCATCGGCGCACGCGCCGTCGGCGCGCGAAGCGTCCAGAGGCAAGCACTGCGCGCCATGCACCTGCCGCAGGAACACCGCATGTGCGCCCGGGCTGTGCTGCTCCAGCGCCTGCTGCAGGAGCAGACGGTTGGCCATGACGGACTCTGGCCTATCGCCCACATGGTCGCCCAGGTTCAAGCTGTCGTACGGCGCGGCACTGGTGCCGCCCGCACGCGTGGTGCACAGCGCGTGCACGCCAGCGAGCGCGGGCCAGTCGGGAATGATCCAGTCGGGGTGCATCAGGCTTCGCTGTCCGGGCAGGCCGATGGCTGCGCCTGCTGGAAGACAGGCAGCTGCATGCACGCGGCATGCACCCCCATCGTCAGTGGCAGGTTGTCCAGGCGCACCTGGAAACGCTGGGCATTGAAAAGCTGCGGCACGAGGCAGCAGTCGGCCAGCGTCGGGGCGTCGCCCCAGCAGTAGCGCGAAGGCGCCATGCCCTCGCGCGCGCGCTCCTCGGCCAGCAGCGCGAGCTGGCGCTCGAAGGCCTCCAGGCCACCGCGCACCCAATGGTGGTACCAGGCGGTCTTGGATTCCTCGCTGGCGTGCACGCCATGCACCAGGTACTTGAGCACACGCAGGTTGTTGAGCGGATGGATGTCGCAGGCCACCATCTGCGCCAGACCGCGAACGCGCGCGCGCGCCACAGCGCCGGCGGGCAGCAACCGGGGGGTGTCGGGGTAGGCTTCCTCCAAGTATTCGATGATGGCCATCGACTGCCCCAGGACATGCCCATCGCTGGTCTGCAGCTGCGGTACCAGCGCATCCCCCTGGCGCTGCGCATGCGCGGGCTGCAGGTGCTCCCCGCGCACCAGGTGCACGGGCACGTAGGTGTAATCGAGCCCCTTGAGCTGCAACGCGATGCGCACGCGGTACGAGGCTGAAGAGCGAAAGTAGCTGTAAAGCTTCATGGCGAGCCCTCTTCGAGCTTGGACAGCAACAGGCTCAGTTGCGCGCGCTCCTCGGGCGCCAGTGGTGCCACCAGGCGCTCCTGGATGCGCGGTGCCGCCAGCGCCATCTCTGCGCCCGCCTGTGCGCCCTCAGGGGTAATCCACAGCAGCTTGCGGCGCCGGTCACGCGGATCGCACTCCCGCCGCAGCCAGCCGCGCGCCTCCAGACGGCCAATGGCCGAACCCGATGTGGCGGCGTCAAGCGCCACATGGGCCGCCAGCGTCACCTGATCGACCCCAGGCTTGTCCATCAGCGTCATGAGGATGGCGAACTGCACCGGCGTGACGTCGAAGCGCGCCATCTCCTCGGCGAATATCGCCACGGAACGCTGGTGTGCGCGCCGCACCAGATGGCCTGGCGCCCGCCGGAAGTCATAGCCTCGTGTCATGGCGGCAGTGTAGCCCCAGGGATGCGCTGCACGAAACACCGCCCGTAGCACGCTGGACGCATGGCAAACTGCAGGTTTTTGCCCTGGTGCCGCCATGTCCTACGTGATCGTTCCTCCCCAGCAAGCCAGCGTGCCCGTGCTAGGCACGCAAGACCGCTTTCCGGTGCACCGCATTTACTGCGTTGGCCGCAATTACGCCGAGCATGCACAGGAAATGGGGTTCACCGGCCGGGAGCCGCCATTCTTCTTTCTCAAGCCTGCCGATACGGTGCTTCCCGTGGCCTCCGGTGCCACTGGCCACATGCCCTATCCCAGCCTGACAAGCAACCTGCACCATGAGATCGAGCTCGTCGTCGCCATCGGTGTGGGCGGCAGCAACATCGCCGCCCGCGACGCAGCACGCCACATCTACGGCTACGCCGTGGGCCTGGACATGACGCGCCGCGATCTGCAAAACGACATGAAGAAGCAGGGCCGCCCCTGGTGCATTGGCAAGGGCTTTGAGCACAGCGCTCCCATCGGGCCGATCACGCCCGCCGCGCAGGCCGGCGACATCGCCAGCGCCGCCATCTGGCTGCAGGTTAACGGCCAGGAGCGCCAGCGCAGCAGCATTGACCGGCTGATCTGGAACATCGGCGAAACGCTGGAACAGCTCTCCAGCGCATGGGAGCTGCAACCGGGCGATCTGGTCTTCACCGGCACGCCCGAAGGCGTGGGTGCCGTGCAGCGCGGCGACCTGCTGGAAGGCGGTATCGAGGGCCTGGGCAGTCTGCGCGTGCAGATCGACTGATCACTGCGCCAGGTGCTCGCCCAGCAGGTCAAAGAAGCTGCGGTAGAAATGCGGGTCGGAAATCGTCTGCGTACCAACCTTGACCATGCCGTCGTTGCTGCCCTCCACGGGCAGCGACAGCGAGCCCAAACCGCCCACGCCGAGAGAGGCCGAATGGTTGGCCTTGCGCACCGCATGCAGCTCCTGCACCGCCACGGCGAAAACCACCGCCGCGTCGCCCGCCTCGGTGGCGCACACCACGCGCATTTCCAGCGGCACATGGGCCTCGGCGCTGGGCTGGAAGAATTTACGCCCCGTGACCTGCTCGTCACTGGCGCTGCTGATCACATAGCCCTGGCTCAGCAGCGTGCGGCGAGCCGCCTCGCATGCCAGCGCGGGAGACGTTTCATAGAAGCGCGAAAAACCCGCCGCCGCGCTGAAGGCCTCTGGCTCGAAGCGCACCAGCGGCGCCGCCTGGCGCTGAAAGCACCCTGCCAAGGCGCCGCACAGCGCCAATACGGCCATGGCACGCCCCCACCGCACCGGAATCCCCAAAGCCATCACAGCCAACGCTCCTTGCTTCACGGTTTGAAAAACGTAGCATCGTACAACGGCACAATTAGCCCATGATGTTCCAACGCACCATCCGGTGTTGCCGCACTTGCGGCAGCGCCGTCGAGTACCGCATTCCCGACGATGGCGACACCCGCGAGCGCGCCGTCTGCCCCGCCTGCCACACCATCCACTACGAGAACCCGCTCAATGTGGTGGGCACCATACCCGTGCTGGACGGCAAGGTGCTGCTGTGCAAGCGCAACATCGAGCCCCGCAAGGGCAAGTGGACGCTGCCCGCTGGATTCATGGAGCTGCAGGAAACCAGCGCCCAGGGCGCAGCCCGCGAAACTTTGGAAGAAGCCGGCGCACAGTTCACGCTGGGGCCGCTGTTCTCGCTGCTCAACGTGCCGCGCGTGGGCCAGGTCCACCTGTTCTACCGCGCCACGCTGCTGAGCGATGTGTTCGCGCCGGGCTACGAAACCATGGAAGCGCGCCTGTTCACCGAGGAAGAAGTGCCCTGGGACGAACTGGCCTTTCGCACCGTGCGCGAAACGCTGCTGCGCTACTTTGCCGACTGCCGCACGGGGGCGTTCGGCGTGCACTGCATCGACGTCGAATGACGCCACATCCGGCCTCACCCTCACCCCTTTTTCACTTCCTTTGCAAAGGCAACACGATGAAGTCTCTGATCCGCACACTCACCCTTGCCACCGCCCTGGCTGCAGCTGGCGCCGCCCACGCCCAGGTCACCGTCAAGGACGCCTGGGTCCGCGCCACCGTGGCGCAGCAGAAGGCCACCGGCGCCTTCATGCGCCTAGAGTCGGCGCAGGACACCAAGCTCGTCGGCGCTTCGTCCCCGCTGACCGCCACGGTGGAAGTGCACGAGATGCTGATGCAAGACAACGTGATGAAAATGCGCGAAGTGCCCGCCATCGAAGTGCCCGCGGGCAAGCCCGTCGATCTGAAGCCGGGGGGCTACCACATCATGCTGATGAACCTGCCGCAGCAGGTCAAGGCAGGCGACGACATCCCGCTGGCCCTGGTTTTCGAGGACAAGGACGGCAAGCGCACCACGGTCAACGTACAAGCCCCGGCGCGCGCGCTGAACCCCACTCCCGCACCGCACGACCACGGCGGACACAAGCACTAAAGAGAAACACCCCCGTGCCCTCTCTCACGCTTTGCGTGGGAGGGGGCACGCAGCCAGCACCGCTGGCTGCCTGGTCCAGGCCCCGGTTTCTTGGCCTGCCGGAAACCGTAGCGCCCGGCAAAGCGAAATATCCATCAAAATCGCCGAAAAGCCTTGCTGGATAAGCGCCAGCAGCTATCAAATCAGGAGAATTCTGCGCCACCCGGCAACTGCCCTTGCAGCAGCGCGCGCAGGCCGTCTTCATCCAGCACCGGGATGCCCAGGGCCTGCGCCTTGTCCAGCTTGCTACCGGCCTCAGCACCGGCCACAACGCAGTAGGTTTTCTTACTGACCGAGCCTGCCACCTTGGCGCCCGCCGCTTCGAGCAGGTCCTTGGCCTCGTCGCGGCCCAGCGTGGGCAGCGTGCCCGTCAACACGATGGTCTTGCCCGCCAGCGGCAGCGTGGCACCTTCGACGGGTGCGCACTCCTCCCAGGCCACGCCACAGGCGCGTAGCTGCGCCACCACCTCGCGGTTGTGCGGCTGGGCAAAGAAGGTGTGAATGCTCTGCGCCACCACGGGGCCAACGTCGTTGACCTGCAGAAGCTGGTCCACGCTGGCCTCCATGATGGCGTCCAGCGCGCCGAAATGACGCGCCAAGTCCTTGGCCGTGGCCTCGCCCACATGGCGAATGCCCAGCCCGAACAGGAAGCGCGGCAGCGTGGTGCGCTTGGACTGCTCCAGCGCATCGAGCACGTTCTGCGCCGACTTCTCCGCCATGCGATCCAGTCCCGCCAGGGCCTGCACGTCCAGGCGAAACAAGTCGGGCAGCGTGCGGATCACATCGCCGTCGATCAGCTGATCCACCAGCTTCTCGCCCAGGCCCTCCACATCCATTGCACGGCGCTGGGCGAAATGCAGCACCGCCTGCTTGCGCTGCGCGGGGCAGAACAGACCGCCGGAGCAGCGGTGGTTCATCTCGCCCGGCTCCCGCACCACGGCACTGCCACAGATCGGGCACTGCGCAGGCATGCGGAAATTGGGCACATACGCTGCGCGCGGCGCGGGCACCACGCCCACGACTTCGGGGATTACGTCACCCGCGCGGCGCACGATCACCTGGTCGCCCACGCGCACACGCTTGCGGCGCAGCTCGAACAGGTTGTGCAGCGTGGCGTTGGTCACGGTAACGCCGCCCACGAACACCGGCGCCAGGCGCGCCACGGGCGTGAGCTTGCCGGTGCGGCCCACCTGCACGTCGATCCCTTCGACGCGCGTCATCATTTCCTGCGCCGGGTATTTGTGCGCCACGGCCCAGCGCGGCTCGCGTGTCACAAAACCGAGTTGTCTTTGCAGCGCCAGGCTGTTGACTTTGTAGACCACGCCATCGATGTCGTAGGGCAACTGGTCCCGCGCGGCGCCGATGCGCTGGTGAAACGCTACCAACTCACTAGCACCCAGCGCAATCCCCGCCTGGGCTGCAACCGGAAAACCCCAAGTTTTGAGCTTCTCCAGCACCTCGAAGTGCGTGGCGAACTCAGCGCCCTGCACCTCCCCCAGCCCGTAGGCAAAGAACGACAGTGGCCGCTGCGCGGCAATGCCCGAATCGAGCTGGCGCACGGCGCCGGCAGCGGCGTTGCGCGGGTTCACGAAGGTCTTGCCGCCCTGCTCACGCTGGCGCTCGTTGAGCGCGTCGAAATCTGCCCGGCGCATATAGACCTCGCCCCGCACCTCCAGCACGGGAGGCACGCCCGCAGGCAATGCCAGCGGAATCTGGCGGATGGTGCGAACGTTGTGCGTCACGTCCTCGCCCACCTCGCCGTCGCCGCGCGTGGCGGCCTGCACCAGGCGGCCCTCCTCATAGCGCAGGCTCATGGCCAGGCCGTCGAACTTGGGCTCGGCCACGTATTCGACAGGCGGCGCATCCGGTGGCAGCTTCAGCTCGCGCCGGATGCGTGCATCGAACGCTTCTGCGCCCGAGGCCTCGGTGTCGGTTTCAGTGCGGATGGAGAGCATGGGCACGCGGTGGCGCACGGACGCCAGCCCCTCCATCACCGCGCCAATCACGCGCTGCGTAGGCGAGTCGGGCGTCACCAGGCTGGGGTAGGCATCTTCAAGCGCCTGCAGCTGCCGGAACACGCGGTCGTACTCGGCATCTGGCACGCTGGGGGCGTCCTGCACGTAGTACTCATGGGCCCAGGCGTTAAGCTGGGCGCGCAATGCTTCTACTTTCGTAGCTACCAGCGGAGGTGCCGCGGGCTCTGGCGCCGAAAAAAGGTCGGATTGTTCAGCCATGCGAAAAGTGCTCCCCTCGGGGCGCAGTGCGGTGGCATGCCGCACAGACCCCACACATCAGTCGCCCCATCAGCTGAACAACCGGCGCGCCAGCGCCGATCCGGCAGACAGCTCACGCTGGTCGAGCACGTCGTAGAGCTGCTCCAGGTCGGCGGCGATGGCGTCCATGGCCATGGCGGGCAGCGGGTTGCCATCCTGGTCGCAGAGTACGCCGTCCATGGCCTGGCACAGTGCCGTGGCCACTTCGCGCAGGCGCGCGAAGGGTTGCTCGCCGCGCGGCACCTGGGGCACATCCAGGCTCAGCGCCAGATCGCGCACGGCAGACTGGTCCGGGTCCTCGGACAAGGCCGCATGCTGGTCGCAGGCCAGGTGCAACAGCGGCGCCTGGCCGGGGGTGGAGCTGGGCAACACCAGGCGCCCAGCGATGGGGCCGGGCACGAAGCCCAGGCGGGCAGCACACTGCTGTACGTAGCCCGGGCTCCAGGCGGCCTGGCGTGCGCGCAGCATGAAGGACAGCTGCGCATCGTGTTCGCCGGCGAACTGGTCCAGCTCGCGCGCGCGGGCAATCTCATGCGGCATATTGGGAAACTCAGGGGCGGCATTCACCGCATCGCAGAACGCCTGGGCCTTGCCGACGAATTCAGAGAACTCGATCTGGCTCAGCGCGCCCGTGCGGTTGGCCAACTGCACCCCGGCCTGGAACGCCATGTAGCGCTGGCCCGGCTGCGGCGGCTCCCACAGCTTGGTGGTGGCGTTGAAGCCTTCGATGGCAAAAGGCTTGCTGCCCGCGCGGCGCGTGGGCGGCAAGGCCGCCAGCGCGGCATCGCCAGAGACCAGGTTCTCCACCAGCAGCGAGGCCATGGCGTCGATCAGCGGGTCGAGCTGCAGGCGGCGCTCGTGCGCCGGTGCCGGGGTGGGAATGTGCAGCGCATCGTGTGCGTCCACCGTGGGTACGTGCTGCTGCGCCAGCACGTCGGGATCGGCGGGCGCCAGGCTCGGCTCGTTCAGCGGCATGGGTGCAGGCGCCACGGCGCCGTCAAACGACGGCTCTTGGCGCAGCGCCGGTTCGGGCGGCAGCGACGGCTCCTGCCCCTCCCGGCCGTCACGGCTTTCGGGCAGCGCGCGCCGGGGCGTGTTGCGGTGGGTGTTCCAGGCGTTGTAGGCCACGATGACCGCCAGCACGATGCCGCCGATGATGGCCAGGCTGAGTTGCAAGGTACTCATAGAAGATGGTTCTCTGTAGTAGTGCGGCGCATGCCGTGCCTCATAGCTCCGCCATGGAAAGGGCCGACTCCATGTCCACTGCCACGATACGCGACACGCCCTGCTCCTGCATGGTCACGCCAATGAGCTGCTGCGCCATTTCCATGGCGATCTTGTTGTGGCTGATGAACAGGAACTGCGTGCCCCGGCTCATGGCCGACACCAGCTTGGCGTAGCGCTCGGTGTTGGCGTCGTCCAGCGGCGCGTCCACCTCGTCGAGCAGGCAGAACGGCGCCGGGTTGAGCTGGAAGATGGCGAACACCAGCGCGATGGCGGTGAGCGCCTTCTCGCCGCCCGAGAGCAGGTGGATGGTCTGGTTCTTCTTGCCTGGCGGCTGCGCCATGACCTGCACGCCGGCGTCGAGGATTTCGTCGCCAGTCATGATGAGGCGCGCCTGCCCGCCGCCAAACAACTCGGGGAACATGCGGCCGAAGTGGCCGTTGACGGTTTCAAAGGTGCCCGAGAGCAGTTCGCGCGTCTCGGCGTCAATCTTCTGGATCGCCGCCTCCAGCGTATTCATGGCCAGCGTCAGGTCTTCGGTCTGCGCGTCCAGGAAGGTTTTGCGCTCCCGTGCCAGCGTGAGCTCATCCAGCGCTGCGAGGTTGACCGCGCCCAAGGCCTGGATTTCGCGGTGCAGCCGGTCGATCTCACCCTGCAGGCCGTGCAGGCGTACATTGCCCTCGGAGATGGACTGCGCCACGGCCGCCAGGTCGGCCTGCGCGTCGGCCAGCAGCTGGCTGTACTGCTCCAGGCCCAGGCGCGCGGCCTGCTCCTTGAGCTGGAATTCGGTGATGCGCTGGCGCAGCGGGTCCAGCGTGCGCTCGGCCTGCATGCGCCGCTCGTCGCTGGCGCGCAGCTGCGCCGTCAGGCCGTCGTACTGGCTGCGGCACTCGCCCAGCGCCTTCTCGCGCGCCAGCTTCAGCGCCAGCGCGTCCTCCAGGCCGCCCTGCGCAGCGGCGGCGGACAGGCGCGACTGCTCCTCGCGCGCGCGCTGCTCCTCGTCCTGCAGGGCACGCGCCTGCTGCTGGGCCGTCTCGATGGTGCGCGACAGTTCGGCCCGGCGCGCCTGCAGGCTGCGCTGCGAGAACGTGGCCTCCTGTGCCTGGCGCTCCAGCGCGCGCTGCTGCTCGCGGCATTCATTCAGCCGGCGCTCGGCTTCGATCACGGCGTCGCCCAGCTGCGCCTCGCGCTCCTGGCTGTCGGCGAGCTGTATGTCGAGCTCCTCGAAGCGCGCCTCGGCGGCAACGCTGCGCTCCTGCAGGTCGTCAAGCTGCGCCGTGACTTCGGCCAAGTCGCCATCGATCTGCTGGCTGCGCGCGCGCATCTGCTCGGCCTGCTGCGCCAGGCGCAGGGTTTCGACCTGCAGGGCATGCGCCTGGGCCTGGGCCTCGCTGGCCTCGCGGCGCGCCGCCACCAGGCGCTGCGCGGCGTCGGCGTACTGGCCCTCGGCGCGCACCAGCGCGGTACGCGCCTCGTCGCAAATCAGCGCCTGGGCGCGCAGCTCCTTGTCCAGGTGCTCGATCTCCTGTGCGCGAGCCAGCAGCCCGGCCTGCTCCGAATCCTGCGCGTAAAAGCCCACGCTGTACGGCCCCACGGCATGCCCGCTGGGTACGTAAATGGTCTCGCCCGGCTGCAGACTGGCGCGCTGGGCCAGGGCATCGTCCAGCGTGGCGGCGGTGTAGCAGCCATGCAGCCACTGCACCAGCAGCGCACGCAAGCCGCCATCGCTCACGCGCAGCAGGGCCGACAGGCGTTGCAAAGACGCAGGCGGCTCGGCGGCACCTTCGCCGGGCGGCAGGCTGTAGAAGGCCAGGCGCGCGGGCGGTGCGTCGTGCGCGCCGCTGCCCAGAAAGCCGCGCACGCTCTCCAGCCGCCCGACTTCCAGCGCCCCCATGCGCTCACGCAGTGCGGCCTCCAGCGCGTTTTCCCAGCCCTGCTCGACGTGGATGCGGCTCCACAGGCCCGGCAAACCATCGAGCCCGTGCTGCGCCAGCCAGGGCTGGAGCTTGCCGGAGACCTTCACTTTTTCCTGCAAAGCCTTAAGGGCCTCCATGCGCGCCGACAGGTCGGCCTGGCGCGCGCTCTCCTGGTTCACCGCCTGCTGGCGCGTGCGGCGGTCTTCGTCGAGCTGGGGCACGGCCTCCTGCAGCTCGAACAGCACGGCCTCGGCCATTTCAGCGCTGTCCTGCGCACTGGCAAGCTGCGCCTGCAAGTCCGCCAAACGGGCCTCATCGGGTGCAGCCAGTGCGTTGCGGTCGGCGCGCAGGCGCTCGTGGCGCGTCTCTTGCTGGCGGCGCTGTTCGTCGATGCTGCGCTGCTCGGCGGCCAGCACCTGGATTTGCTGCTGCACTTGCACCACGGCGGCGCGCTGCGTGGCGGCGCGCGACTGCGCCTGGCGCAGCGCATCTTCCAGGTCGGGCAGGCGCGCGGCCTGCTCCTCCACCTGGGCGGCGAGTATCTCGGCCTGCTCCTCGGCGTCCATGCCTGCGCCTTCGAGGTTTTCCATCTCGGCGGCGGCTTCCTCGCGGCGCGCGGCCCACTGCGCAGCCTGCTCGGCCAGCTGCGCCAGGCGCTGCTCGACACGCTGGCGGCCTTCGACCACGTAGCGGATCTCGGCTTCGAGCTTGCCAACCTCGGCCGTGGCCTCGTAGAGCTGGCCCTGGGCCTGGTTCACGGCATCGCCCGCGGCGTAGTGGGCCTGGCGGATGGCCTCCAGGTCGGCCTCGACGTGGCGCAGCTCGGCCATGCGCGCTTCCAGGTCGT
Source organism: Paenacidovorax caeni (assembly GCF_001298675.1). Lineage (GTDB taxonomy): Bacteria > Pseudomonadota > Gammaproteobacteria > Burkholderiales > Burkholderiaceae_C > Paenacidovorax > Paenacidovorax caeni. The sequence continues at coordinate 28,968 of NZ_CYIG01000012.1, read as the reverse complement.
TCACGGCCTGCAGGCCCTCGGTGCGCACGCGGTTCTGTTCTTCCTCGGCGTCGGCGCGCTTGAGGAACCAGAGCTGGTGCTGCTTGAGTGTCACGTCCTGCTGCAGGCCGTGGTAGCGCGCGGCTACCTCGGCCTGTTTTTCGAGCCGCTCCAGGTTGGCGTTCAGCTCGCGCAGGATGTCTTCGACGCGCGTGAGGTTCTCGCGCGTGTCGGCCAGGCGGTTTTCCGTCTCGCGGCGGCGCTCCTTGTACTTGGAGACGCCGGCCGCCTCCTCCAGGAACAGGCGCAGTTCCTCGGGGCGGCTTTCGATGATGCGGCTGATGGTGCCCTGGCCGATGATGGCGTAGGCGCGCGGGCCCAGGCCGGTGCCCAGGAACACGTCCTGCACGTCGCGGCGGCGCACCGGCTGGTTGTTGATGTAGTAGCTGCTGTTGCCGTCGCGCGTGAGCACGCGCTTGACGGCGATCTCGCCGAACTGGCTCCACTGCCCGCCCGCGCGGTGGTCGCTGTTGTCGAACGTGAGTTCCACGCTGGCGCGGCTGGCGGGCTTGCGGCTGGTGGTGCCGTTGAAGATCACGTCCTGCATGCTCTCGCCGCGCAGCTCGCTGGCCTTGCTCTCGCCCAGCACCCAGCGCACGGCGTCCATGATGTTGGACTTGCCGCAGCCGTTCGGCCCCACCACGCCCACCAGTTGCCCGGGCAGCATGAAGTTGGTGGGCTCGGCGAAGGACTTGAAGCCGGAGAGCTTGATGGACTGGAGACGCACGGGGCAGGCAGGTATGAAGGGGGCGCGTGGTCGGGAAAGCCCTGAATCATACCGTGACCGCCCCGCGCGCACGGCCCCCATGCGGGTTTTGACATTCAGGCAAAAATCAGGCGCTAGCCCTTTGCAGGAAAGCGCTGGCAGCTATTCTTTCAGGAGCTTTGGCCGTCGGCCTCCTGGCGCAGCACCAGCGCCTCGAACTCGGCCACGGGCAGCGGGCGGCTCAGCAGGTAGCCCTGCCAGGCGTGGCAGTCGCTGCGCGCGAGGAATTCGCGCTGCGCCTCGGTCTCCACGCCCTCGGCGATGACGTGCAGGCCCAGGCTGGTGCCCAGCGCGACGATGGTGCGGGCGATGGTGGCGTCGTTGGGGTCGGTGAGCACGTCGCGCACGAAGCCCTGGTCGATCTTGAGCTGGTCCAGCGGCAGGCGCTTGAGGTACGACAGCGACGAGTAGCCGGTGCCGAAGTCGTCGAGCGAGAAGCCCACGCCGTAGCCCTTGAGCTGCACCATCTTGGCGATGGTGTCCTCCACGTCCTGCAGCAGCAGCCCCTCGGTCAGCTCCAGCTTGAGATGGCGCGCGTCGGCGCCCGAGCCCGCCAGCGCCGCCAGCACCTGCGACACGAACGCCGCCTGGTGGAACTGGCGCGGGCTGACGTTGACGGCCAGCGTCAGGTGCGCCAGCGCGGGCTGCCGCGCCCAGGCGGCGAGCTGGCGGCAGGCCGCCTGCAGCACCCATTCGCCCAGCGGCAGGATCAGGCCGGTTTCCTCGGCCAGCGGCACGAAGGCGGCGGGCGAGACGAAGCCGTCGCGCGGGTGGCGCCAGCGCAGCAGGCACTCGCAGCCGGTGATGCGGCCGTGGTCCATCTGCGCCTGGTAAAACAGCTCGAACTGGCCTTGCTCCAGGCCCGCGCGCATGTCCAGCTCCAGCGCGGCGCGGGCGTGCACCACAGCCTGGATGCGCGGGTCGTAGAACTGCAGCGTATCGCGCCCCGCCGCCTTGGCCTGGTACATGGCCAGGTCGGCGCGCTTGAGCAGGTCATCCACGCTCTCGCCCAGCCCCTGGAAAATGGCCGCGCCCATGCTTACGGTGGCATGCCAGGGCTCGCCACCAAGCATGTAGGGCGCGCGCAGCGCCGCCTGGATGCGCTGCGCCACCTCCTGCGCTTGCACGGCGGCGTCTGCCGCGTTGTCCGCCAGCGATTCCAGCACCACCATGAACTCGTCGTCGCCATGGCGCGCCACGGTGTGCTCCTCGTGCGTGCAGGCACGCAGGCGCTCCGCCACCTGGCGCAGCAGCATGTCGCCCCAGTCGTGGCCGCGCGTTTCGTTGATGGTCTTGAAGTGGTCCAGATCGAGCATGAGCAGCGCGCCGCAGCGCCCGGTCTGGGCGCTGGTCGCCATGGCCTGGCGCACCTGGTCGAGCAGCATGCGCCGGTTGGGCAGGCCGGTCAGGGGGTCGTAATAGGCCAGGTAGGTAGCCTCTTCCTCGGCGGCCTTGCGCTCGCTCAAGTCCTCAAAAATCACCAGGTGATCCGCCCCAAGCAGCACGCCGGAGATGTCCACGATGCGGTGCTGCCCATCGCGGCAGGTGATGTCGTACTCGCCCGCGCGGATGCTGCCGTCGCCCTGGCGCGCCGCGTCGCACAGTGCATCCCAATGGCGGCGCGTGCGTTCGCGCAACTGCGCGTCTGGGTAGGCACGCTCCCACCAATGCTGCGTGCCGTCCACGTCTTGCTCGGTGTAACCGGTGATCTGCACGAAACTGCGGTTGCGGAACACGATGCGCTCGCCCCCTTGCACCAGCAGCACGCCCACGGGCAAGTGGTCGAGGATGTCGCGCAAGTTGCGCTCGCTTTCGCGCAACTGCTCCTGCATGCGGCGGCGCCCCGTGATGTCCTGGATCACGCTGACGTTGTAGACCGGCGCCTCGCCAGGCTGCCAGATGGGCGAAACCGTGAGATCGACCCAGACCTCGTCGCCCCCCTTGCGCAGCAGGCGCTTTTCCATGTGAAAGGCGGTGATGTCGCCAGCCGCCAGGCGCTTGAGCTGCGCCTCGTTGGCGGCATAGTCATCGGGATGGCACAGGCTTTGCACGTCGCGCTGCAGCAGCTCCTCGGCGCTGTAGCCGACGATGTCGCAGTAGCGCTGGTTCACGCGCAGGATCTGGCCCGTATCCACGCGCGTGAGCGACACGCCCACCGCCGCCTGGTTGAACACCGCGCGAAAACGCTGCTCGCTCTGCTCCAGGGCTTCGTTGGAGGACTGCGCCTCGCCCAATGCCAGGGCACGCTCACGCACCAGCAGGCTGGCCAGCACAGCCAGCAGCAGCGTCAGCGCCACGCCCGCGCTGCCCATCCACCAAGGCAACTGGCGCTCCACGTCCGAGAGCATGGAGCGCGTGGGCACGAAGGTCAGGCGCCAGCGCCGGTCGTGCACCTGCAGCACGCGCAGCTCACGCGCCGCCGAGGTGTCGGGCCAGACGCCGAACTGGCCCAGCAGCGCCGGCGCCAGCGCGGGTGCGGTTGTGGGTGCAGCGTTGTCGGCCACGCTGCCCACATCTTCAAGCCGTAGCGCCACGCCATTGAAGAAACCCGCTGATGCGATGGCATCGAGCATGGCGCTGACCCGCACGGAAACACCGACCGAGCCGACGAAGCCCGCGCCCGTCCCCTCGGCAAAGATGGGCTCGCGCAGGATGAAACCTTGGCGCTGCTCCTTCTCCTGCAGCAGCTCGAACGGTGCCGACACGACGGGCTGGCCCGTAGCACGCGCTGCCAACACGGCCGCCAGGTTGGTTGGCTGCGAGCTGATGTCCAGCCCCCAGATGCGCTCGTTGCCCTCCCAGGGCCAGAGGTATTCGATGACGTAGTGGTCGGGCCCGTCCGTGAGCTGGCTCAGGATCTCCTGCTGGGCGCGCTCACCCGTGCGCCCCTGGGCGCGCAGGCGCTGCGTGAACGCAGGCAACCCCTGCGTGGGCACCCAGCGGGAGAAGTGGAGATTGCGGATCTCGGGATAGCGCTGGCGTATCGAACGCTCGGCCGCGACACGCTCGAAATCGCGGTAGCCCAGGTCCGGATTGACCAGAAACAGGTCGCGCATGCCCGAGACGATCTCGGTGTAGGCGACGATGCGCTGCTCGATAGCGTTGGCCGACGAGCGCACCTCTTCAGTGAAGCGCACGTTGGCAATGGTCTCGCTGGCGCTGCGCTGCTGCTGGACCAGCGCATAGGTCAGCGCCAGGCCCACCAGCGCCACCGCCAGGCCCGGTATCCAGGATCTGATTAAAGAAGATGCCTTCGCGCCCATGCCGTGAACCACTCCCGGTTGGTCTTCGCCCTGCTTTCGCCTGTGCCCAGGATAGCGTGCTTCGCGCCGCCGCGCGTGGGTAGCTACCCTGCCATCACCTTGCCGGGCGCTGGCGCATCGCCCGGTAGGCCAACGCCAGAAGCACGAACCATGCCGGTGTAGCCAGCAGCGCCTGACGTGTATCAGCTTCCAGCGTCAGCAGTACCAGAATGCCGACGAAGAACGCAAGGCAGGTCCAGCACATGGCGATGCCGCCAGGCATCTTGTAGCGCGAGGCTGCGTGCAGTGCCGGGCGCTGGCGGCGGTAGGCGATGTACGACAGCAAGATCAGCGACCACACAAACATGAACAAAATGGCCGACACCGTGGTGACCAGCGTAAACGCCTGCACTAGATCGGGAATCACCCACATCAGGAACGCCCCCCCGAGCAGGCAGGCGCAGGAAAAGATCAGCCCGCGCGAAGGCACGCTGGCACGCGACAGCTGGTGAAACGCCTGCGGCGCATCCCCTTTCAGCGCCAGGCCGTAGAGCATGCGGCTGGTGGAAAACACCCCGCTGTTGGCCGAAGAGGCCGCCGAGGTCAGCACCACGAAGTTGATGATGCCCGCCGCCGCCGGCAGACCGGCCAGCACGAACAGCTCGACGAACGGGCTCTTGTGCGGCACCACGTCGCGCCAGGGCGTGACAGCCATGATGGCCAGCAGCGCGCACACATAAAACACGATGATGCGCACCGGAATGGAATTGATGGCACGCGGCAGCGTGCGCTCGGGGTCCTTGGCCTCGGCGGCGGTGGTGCCCACCAGCTCAATGCCAACGAAAGCGAACACCGCGATCTGGAACCCGGCGAAGAAGCCCATGGCCCCGTGCGGGAACATACCGCCGTCGTTCCACAGGTTGGCCAGGCTGGCCTGGCGCCCCGTGGGTGCCGTAAAGCCCGTGGTCACCATGTACAGGCCCGTGCCCACCAGGGTGACGATGGCCACGATCTTGATCATGGCGAACCAAAACTCAATTTCGCCGAACAGCTTGACCGTGAGCAGGTTCAGCGCCAGCAGCAGGCCCACGCAGGCAATGGCCGGCGCCCATTGCGGCACGCCAGGAAACCAGAACTGCGCGTAGGCCGAGATGGCGATCACGTCGGCGATGCCCGTGATGATCCAGCAGAACCAGTAGGTCCAGCCCGTGAAGAACCCGGCCCAGGGGCCGAGCAGGTCGTCGGAGAAGTCGATGAACGAGCGGTACTGCAGGTTCGACAGCAGCAACTCGCCCATGGCGCGCATCACGAAGAACAGCATCACGCCGATGATGGCGTAGACGAACACGATGGACGGCCCGGCCAGGCTGATGGTCTTGCCCGAGCCCATGAACAGGCCCGTGCCAATGGCGCCGCCGATGGCGATGAGCTGGATGTGGCGGTTGGTGAGGTTGCGCTGCAGGTCGTCTTGGCCGTGCGTGCGCCTTGCGTCGGAGGGGACCTTGTGGGTCATGGCAAAGGCTCTCGTGGATGGGGGGATGAACAGGCGCCCGTTCCTGGCACCTTTGTCTCAACCAGACCAAAAGAGCCGGGGCCGCGCAGCGGCGCCGCAGCAAACACCGACGAAACGGGCAAGAGGGCGAGCATAAACCAAGGGAAAACCCTGAAATGCGTACCGACAAACGATCCCCAGCGCGCACAAAATACAAGTCAAATCGGCCTCAAACCCTTTCCAGAAAAGCGCAAGCAGCTATCAAAATAGGAACGTCTTCACGGCCTTTTCATAGTGTCCCTTGCCCGACCAAGGCGGCTGGTGCAAGGCGCAACCTGTCCGGTGGCCCAGCCCGCTTTGGCAACGCCGCACATGCCACTTGTGGAAAGCCCCCTTTCAGGCAAGGCAGCAAAAAGCCGCACGCGGCGGTGCCCGCCTGGCGCAATGCCACACCAAGACAGACGCGTCGAGGAATTTGCTTGAACCGACGCGGGGTCACCCCCCACCGGCAGAGCGCCGCGCGGCCAGCAAGCCGACGCCCGCAGTGCCCAGCAGCGCGGCGCACACGCGGTTGAACCACTGGCGCCGCCGGGGTGCGGCAAACCAGCGGCGCAGGTGGCTGCCGATGGCGGCGTAGGCCGCGATCGCCACCCACTCCAGCAGCAGGAACCACGCGCCCAGCTCGGCGAACTGCGCCATGGCGGGTGCCGTGGCGTCGATGAACTGCGGTAGGAAAGCCGTGAAGATCAGAATCGCCTTGGGGTTGCCCGCCGCCACCCAAAACTCCTGCCGCACCAGGCCCCAGCGCGTGCGGCGGCAGGCCACGGGTGCCTGGGCCTCGGCAGGCGCGGTGCGCCACAGCTGCAGCGCGAGGTAGAACAGGTAGAACGCGCCCGCGACCTTGATGGCCAGGAACAGCGCCTCGGACGCCTGCAGCACCACCGCCAGCCCGGTGGCAGCGATGGCGATCATTGCGGCGAAGGCCAGCAAACGCCCTGCCCCGGCCAGGCAGGCTACGCCAAAGCCATGGCGCGTGGCGTTCGACACCGACAACAGGTTGTTCGGCCCCGGCGCCATGTTCAAAGCGAAGCAGGCGGGCAGAAAGATCAACAGCGTTTCAGTTTTCATTGCGGATTTCCAGGGCGCTGCGCAGCGGCCCAGGGGAGGCGTTGCACTTCAGCAGCCGTCGGCAAAGCCGTGCACTGTAATAGAGGCCGCACCCTCACCCCGGCATCAGCCGCCCGGCCTCCTGCTGGCCCACCTCCTTGAGAAACCCCCACACGGCCTGCATGCGCGCCAGGTGCTTGGCCTCGCCGGGCATGCTCATCCAAAAGGTGCGGGTGAAGCGCGCCTCCTGCGGCAGCACGCGCGCCAGGATGGGGTCGCGGTCGGCCAGGAAGGCGGGCAGCACCGCCAGGCCCGCGCCCGCACGCACGGCCTCGTACTGCGCGCTTACGCTGGTGCTGCGCAGTGCAAAGCGCTCTGGCGGGTAGAGCTGGTCGATGAACTGCAGCTCCTTGGTGAACAGCAGGTCGTCCACATAGCTGATGAAGGCGTGGTGACGCAGGTCCTCGCGCGTGGCCACCAGGGGGCGGCGGGCCAGGTACTCGCGCTGGCCGTACAGGCGCAGCGTGTAGTCGGCCAGCTTGGTGACGATGACCGAGCCGCGCTTGGGCCGCTCCAGCGAGATGACGATGTCCGCCTCGCGCCGGCTCAGGTGCAGCATGCGCGGCAGCGCCAGCAGGTCGATGGACAGGTGCGGGTGCTTCTGCGTCAGCCGCGCCAGGTACGGCGCCAAGATGAGCGTGCCAAAGCCTGCTGTGGCGCCCACGCGCACCAAGCCCATGACGCACCTCCGGCATGGCGTTTACAAAATTGACTTTATGTAACATGCGGGCTTGGCATGCCGACCGCGAGTACAGCCGTGGAACGGCTGCCGCCCCTTGCCGACCCGCGGCGCGCGCCGCTCGGTCAGCCACTCCGCCACCCCTCAAGCCCCACGCCAACCCAACGTGCTGCAAAGCGCAGGTGCCCCCATTCCTTCCTTGAAAACTTAAGACTTCTGAAAATGCACAACCTTCCCCGTCTCGCTCTGCTGAGCCTGGCCCTTGGCGCCGGCGCAGCCCAGGCTGCCCTTTGTGATAGTGGCCACACCTACACCTACACAGGCGCAGCCGACGCTTGCGAGGTGCCTGCGGGCGTCACGCGCATGACGGTCGTGGTCATTGGTGGCGGCGGTGGCGGCGGGGGCGGTGGTGGTATGGCTTACACCGGTGCAGGCGGAGCTGGTGGCGCGGGTGCCAAGGTCACCGTGAGCAACTACCCAGTGACCCCCATGACCATGTTGAATTTTTTTGTCGGTGGCGGCGGAGGCCACGGCGACGACATCATTGCCAATGGCAACAGCGGCGGTGGCAGTAGCGGCGGCGGTGGCGGCAGCAGCCAGGTCGCGGCAGGTACTACCCTGCAGATCATCGCCGGTGGTGGTGGCGGTGGCGGTGGCGGCGGCGCAAATGAAAATGGGCATGCAGGCGGCAATGGCGGAGGCCCGGGTGGAAGCCCTGGTGGCAGCGGCGGCGCCTACACCGGTGCCGACAACAGTGGTGGCGGCGGCGGTGGTGGCAGTGACAACATCGACGGCGGCGGTGGCAACAGCAGCCCCCACACCGGTGGCCTCGACGACGGCTACGCTGGCACCAGCAGCTACGGCGGCAAAGGTGGCGGCCCGGGCAGCGGCGGCAGCGGAGGAGTCGGTGGAGGTGCTGGCGGCAACGGCAGCATCGCCGCCTTTGGCGGTGGCGGCGGTGGCGGGGGCGGTGGCGGTTTTGGCGGTGGCGGTGGCGGTGGCGGTGGTTATGCCACCAATGGCGGGGGCGGGGGCGGTGGGGGCGGCGGGGGGAGCATCGGCCCCAGTACCGCAGGCTCCACGACCCTTTATGCGCTTGCTGCCAACGGTGGCAGCGCAGGCATTGCGGGCGGTAGTGGCAACGATGGCACGGGCACCAGTGGCGGCAACGGCTCCATCACCTTCACCTTCACGGCTACGCCCGCAGCCAGCACCACCACGGCCGTGCCCACGCTGGGCGAGTGGAGCCGCCTGCTGCTGACCGGCCTGCTGGCCCTGGGTGCCGGGGTGTTGCTGCGCCGCCGCAGCTGACGGGCCCCACGCGCTGGTACCTGCGCAGCCTGCCAATGCAGGTGGCCGGCGAACTGGCGCGGCACTTCATGCTATTCAATCAATAGCTATCGGCTCTTTACCAGAAAGAACTTGCGCCGAATTTCATTCCAAAATGGTCGCCAGCGGCCAGTCGGCCGCGCGCCTCAGCCCGCTGCAGGCGGCACGAGCAGCGCGGCCTCGCGCTGGCCCACGTCTTTCAAGAACGACCAGACGGCCTGGATGCGCGCCAAATGCTTGGCCTCGGCGGGCATGCTCATCCAAAAGGTGCGTGTGAACGCGGCCTCCTGCGGCAACACGCGCGCCAAGATGGGGTCGCGATCGGCCAGGAAGGCGGGCAGCACCGCCAGGCCAGCGCCGGCGCGCACGGCCTCGTACTGGGCGGTGATGCTGGTGCTGCGCAGGGCAAAGCGCTCGGGCGGGTAGAGCTGGTCAAGGAACTGCAGCTCCTTGGTGAACAGCAGGTCGTCCACGTAGCTGATGAAGTCGTGGTGGCGCAGGTCCTCGCGGCGCGTGACCAGGGGACGGCGCGCCAGGTACTCGCGCTGGCCGTACAGGTGCAGGCTGTAATCGGCCAGCTTGGTGACGATGACCGCGCCGCGCTTGGGCCGCTCCAGCGAGATGACGATGTCCGCCTCGCGCCGCGACAGGTGCAGCAGGCGCGGCAGCGCCAGCAGATCGATGGACAGCTGCGGGTAGCGCTGCGTGAGCTGCGCCAGGTGCTGCGCCAGGATCAGCGTGCCAAAGCCCTCGGTCACGCCCACGCGCACCAGGCCCGAGGGGCCGCCGCCCGCCACGGGCGTGGTGCGCTCCACGCCGAGCGCGGCGGCTTCCATGGCCTCGACCGCGGGCAGCAGGTGGCGGCCCGCCTCGGTCAGGCGGTGGCCCGCCGCCTCGCGCGCGAACAGCGGGGTGCCCAGCTGTTTTTCCAGCGCCTGGATGCGCCGCGCCACGGTGGTGTGCTCCACGCCCAGGCGGCGCGCAGCGGCAGCCAGGGTGCTGGCACGGGCGAGTTCGAGAAAGTAGCGCAGGTGGTCCCAGTCCATGCATACCTCAATGTGCAAATTTGCAAAGCCAAGGTGCAAGTTTAGCTATTGCATGATGAATTTCGCACACATACCATGGCCCCCGATTGTTTTAACCACCCATCAAGGAGACACGCACCATGGGCGCAACCATTCCTACCGTCAAGCTGCTGATCAACGGCCAGTTCGTCGAATCCAAGACCACCCAGTGGCGCGACGTGGTCAACCCCGCCACGCAAGAAGTGCTGGCACGCGTGCCCTTCGCCACGCCCGATGAGATCAACGCCGCCGTGGCCAACGCCAAGGAAGCCTTCAAGACCTGGAAGAAGACGCCCATCGGTGCGCGCGCACGCATCTTCCTGAAGCTGCAGCAGCTCATCCGCGAAAACATGAAGGAACTGGCCGCCATCCTGACCGCCGAGCAGGGCAAGACCCTGCCCGACGCCGAAGGCGACGTGTTCCGTGGCCTCGAAGTGGTGGAGCACGCCAGCGCCATCGGCAACCTGCAACTGGGCGAACTGGCCAACAACGTGGCCAATGGTGTGGACACCTACACCGTGCTACAGCCGCTGGGCGTGTGCGCGGGTATCACGCCGTTCAACTTCCCGGCCATGATCCCGCTGTGGATGTTCCCCATGGCCATCGCCACGGGCAATACCTTCGTGCTCAAGCCCTCGGAGCAAGACCCCCTCGTCACCATGCGCCTGTGCGAGCTGGCACTGGAAGCCGGCGTGCCCCCGGGCGTGCTGAACGTGATCCATGGCGGCGAAGACGCCGTGAACGCCATCTGCGACCACCCGGACATCAAGGCCATCAGCTTCGTCGGCTCCACCCGCGTGGGCACGCATGTGTACAACCGCGCCAGCCTCAACGGCAAGCGCGTGCAGTGCATGATGGGCGCGAAGAACCACGCCGTCGTGCTGCCCGACGCCAACAAGGAGCAGACGCTCAACGCCATCGCCGGTGCATCGTTCGGCGCGGCCGGCCAGCGCTGCATGGCCCTGCCGGTGGTGATGCTGGTGGGTGAAGCGCAGCAGTGGCTGCCCGACCTGGTGGCCAAGGCCAAGAGCCTGAAGGTCAGCGGCGGCACCGAGCCCGGCACCGACGTGGGCCCGGTGATCTCGTGCGCTGCGCTGTCGCGCATCGAGGGCCTGATCGAGCGCGGCGTGGCCGAAGGCGCCACGCTGGCACTGGACGGCCGCAAGCCCACCGTGCCCGGCTATGAAAAGGGCAACTTCGTGGGCCCGACGATCTTCAGCGACGTCAAGCCCGGCATGACCATCTACGACCAGGAAATCTTTGGCCCCGTGCTGTGCGTGGTGGGCGCCGAGACGCTGGACGAAGCCATCGAGTTCATCAACGCCAACCCCAACGGCAACGGCACTGCCGTGTTCACGCAGTCGGGCGCCGCGGCACGCAAGTTCCAGGAAGAGATCGACGTCGGCCAGGTCGGCATCAACGTGCCCGTGCCCGTGCCCGTGCCGCTGTTCTCGTTCACCGGCTCGCGCGCCTCCAAGCTGGGCGACCTGGGCCCCTACGGCAAGCAGGTGGTGCTGTTCTACACACAGACCAAGACGGTGACGGCGCGCTGGTTCGACGACAGCACCGCCAGCCACGGCGTGAACACCACCATCAGCTTGAAGTGAAACACCCCCTGAGTCGCTCCGCGCCTTCCCCCTCTCTGACGCTTCGCGTCGGAGGGGGACGCAGCCAGCGCGGCGGGGCGGCCCTTGCGCGGCTGCCCGCGCTTGGGCCGCGCCGGTTTCATGCGTTGCGCGTGATGTGCAGGATATTGTGAATAAAAACAGCCTATAACGCCCGTCCAGCAAGCGCTGGCAGCTATTAAAACCAAAGCAGAACAAAAGCAGGAGACACGCCCGTGGACTTTGAACTGACCGAAGACCAGCGCGCCTTTGCCGATACGGCGCGCCAATTCGCCCAGGCGGAGCTGGCCCCCCACGCCGCCGAGTGGGACGCCCAGGGCACCTTCCCGCGTGAGGCCATTGCCAAGGCGGGCGAGCTGGGTTTTTGCGGCCTGTACGCACCCGAGAGCGCAGGCGGCCTCGCCCTGCCCCGGCTCGACGCCACGCTGGTGTTCGAGGAGCTGGCCGCCGTCGATCCCAGTACCACCGCCTTCATCACCATCCACAACATGGCGACCTGGATGCTCGGCACCTGGGCCACCGATGAAGTGCGCGCCGAATGGGGCGAGCCGCTCACCAGCGGACAAAAACTGGCCAGCTACTGCCTGACGGAGCCCGGCAGCGGCTCCGACGCCGCCAGTATCAAGACCCGCGCCGAACTGGTCGGGCACGAGTACGTGATCAACGGCAGCAAAGCCTTCATCAGCGGTGCCGGGTCCACCGACGTGCTGGTGCTCATGGCCCGCACGGGCGATGCGCAATCGGGCGCAGGCGGCATCAGCGCCTTTGCCGTGCCCGCGAACCTGCCCGGCATCCACTACGGCAAGAAAGAAGAAAAAATGGGCTGGAACAGCCAGCCCACGCGCCAGATCAGCTTTGACAACGTGCGCATTCCCGCCAACCACCTGCTGGGCCGCGAGGGCGAGGGCTTCAAGATCGCCATGAAGGGCCTGGACGGCGGGCGCATCAACATCGCCACCTGCTCGGTCGGCGCCGCCCAAGGTGCCCTGGGCCACGCCCAGCGCTACATGCAAGAGCGCAAGCAGTTTGGCAAAGCCCTGGCCAGCTTCCAGGCGCTGCAGTTCAAGCTGGCCGACATGGCCACCGAACTGGTCGCCGCACGCCAGATGGTGCGCCTGGCCGCCAGCAAGCTGGACGCGGGCGCACCCGACGCCAGCACCTACTGCGCCATGGCCAAGCGCTTCGCCACCGATGCGGGCTTTACCGTGGTGAACGAAGCGCTGCAGTTGCACGGCGGCTACGGCTACATCCGCGAATACCCGCTGGAGCGCCTGCTGCGCGATGCGCGCGTGCACCAGATTCTGGAAGGCACGAACGAGATCATGCGCGTCATCATCGGGCGGCGCATGCTCGACGGCGACGCACCCGACGTGATCCGTTAAAGCACCACCCTGGCCCGCCCCATGCAGCATCTCTTTACCGAGACCCGCTTCATGCACTGCCCGGGGTGCGGCAGCGACGCGCTGGAGGCATTGACGCTGCAGTTGGGCGCCGAGCCACCCAGCGGCCCGTTCCAGCCCACCGGGCGCCCCCTGAAGTGGCTACGCGCCACCCACGGGGTCGCGCTGCGTGGCAACCAGTTTCAGATGTGCCGGGCGTGCGGCATGGTGTTTCGCCAGGACGACCCCAGCACCCTGAACGATTTTTTGGCCCGTTACGCCAAGGACTGACATGCCCGCCCGCCCCCTGGCCAGTGAAACCTTGCAGCTCATCGCCGCCGTGCAGAACGCACTGGCAGAGCGCCTGGGTGCGCAGGCCACGGTGGAGGAGCGGCCACTGTTCGGCTGCCACGCCTTCATGGTGGACGGCAAGCTGTGCCTGGCCGTCAAGGGCGAAGACCTGCTGGTGCGCCTGCCGCCTGCGCAGCACGCCGCCGTGGCCGAGCAGCCCGGCGTGCGCGCGCTGGACCCGCGCGGCGGCATGCCCGGCTACTTCTGGATCGAGCCCGCGGGCTACGCCACGCGCGTGCAGTGGCAGCACTGGGTGGACACCGCCCTCGCCTACAACCCGCAGGCCAAGGCAACACCGCGGCGGCGCAAGGAGCGCGCCGCATGATTTTTATCAGTGTTTTTCGCCTCTATCGCTTGCCAGTCAAGCGCTAGCAGCTATCAAAACCGTAGTTCCTTTTCACACACCACAGGAGACAACACCATGCAAATCGCATTCATCGGTCTGGGCAACATGGGCGCCCCCATGGCCATCAACCTCGTCAAGGCCGGCCACAGCGTCAAGGCCTTCGACCTGAGCCAGGACGCCGTGGCCAAAGTAGTCGCCGAAGGCGGCCAGGCCGCGGCCAGCGCGCAAGCCGCCGTGCAAGGCGCCGAGGCGGTCGTCACCATGCTGCCCGCCAGCCAGCACGTGGAGGGCCTGTTCCTCGGCCGCGACGGCCAGCCCGGCCTGCTGGCCAGCATCGCCAAGGGCGCGCTGGTGATCGACAGCTCGACCATCGCCGCCGCCACCAGCCAGAAGGTGGCCAAGGCCGCAGAGGCCGCAGGCATTGCCTTCATCGACGCCCCCGTCTCCGGCGGCACCGGCGGCGCCATTGCCGGCACCCTGACCTTCATGGTGGGCGGCAGCAACGCCGATCTGGAGCGTGCCCGCCCGCTGCTGGAAAAGATGGGCGCCAACATCTTCCACGCCGGCAGCGTGGGCGCGGGCCAGACCGCCAAGATCTGCAACAACATGCTGCTCGGCATCCTCATGGCCGGCACCAGCGAAGCCATCGCCCTCGGTGTGGCCAACGGCCTCGACCCCAAGGTGCTGAGCGAGATCATGCGCCGCAGCTCGGGTGGCAACTGGGCACTGGAGAAGTACAACCCCTTCCCCGGCGTGCACGAGAACGCCCCCGCCAGCAAGGGCTACACGGGCGGCTTCGGCACCGACCTGATGCTCAAGGACCTGGGCCTGGCACAGGAAAACGCCATGGCCGTGAAGGCCGCCACGCCGCTGGGCGGGCTGGCACGCGCGATCTACGCGGCGCACAGCATCGCCGGGCATGGGGGCGAAGATTTCTCCAGCGTGATCAAGATGCTGCAAAAGCAGGGCTGAGGCACGCAGGCCCGGTTTTACTCGCCTGACACGGGCGCCGCAGCGCATGGCTGCGGCGCCCTTCTGCCATGGAACCCTGCGGGTTTTGCGCTGGGGCAAGCCCTGATGCGCTGGCCGGCCCCAGGCCCCGCATCTGCGCGTATATTGCTTTGCGCCGTTGCGGGCGCTCCATGGCATGGGTGACCGCATGCGGCGCAAATCGCCCTCAAGCCCTTGCCAGAAAAGCGCTGGCAGCTATCAAAACTGAATTCCTAACCACTTCTTTTGCACAGCGATGACAGCCTCTACCTCCTTCGCCCCCATGCCTGACGCTGCTGGTTTCTTCGGTCCCTACGGGGGCCAGTTGGTGCCGCCGCACCTCAAGCAGGCCATGGACGACATCAACGCCGCCTATGCCGAGATCACCCAGCGCCAGGATTTCCAGGACGAGCTGGCGCAGTTGTTCGCTGACTACGTGGGCCGCCCCAGCCCGATTTTTCATGCCAAGCGCCTGTCGGGGCTGCTGGGCGGCGCGCAAATCCACCTCAAGCGCGAGGACCTGAACCACACCGGCGCGCACAAGATCAACCACTGCCTGGGCGAAGCGCTGCTGGCCAAGTTCATGGGCAAGAAGAAAGTGATCGCCGAGACCGGCGCCGGCCAACACGGCGTGGCGCTGGCCACGGCCTGCGCGCTGGTGGGCATTCCGTGCGAGATTCACATGGGCCAGGTGGATATCGAGAAGGAGCACCCCAACGTTACCAAGATGCGCATCCTGGGCTGCAAGCTCGTGGCCGTGACGCGCGGCGCCGCCACGCTGAAGGAAGCCGTGGACAGCGCCTTCGAGGAGTACCTGACCAACCCCACCGACTACCTCTACGCCATCGGCTCGGTGGTGGGCCCGCACCCGTTCCCGATGATGGTGCGCGACTTCCAGAGCATCATCGGCCGCGAGGCGCGCGAGCAGTTCCTGGCCAAGCATGGCCGCCTGCCGGACTACGTGACGGCCTGCGTGGGCGGTGGCTCCAACGCCATGGGCATGTTCACCGCCTTCCTGAAGGACGCAGACGTGAAGCTGGTGGGCGTCGAGCCTTCGGGCGAAGGCACGGACAAGCCCGGGCGCCACGCCGCCACCCTGAGCATGGGCAAGCCCGGCGAGATCCACGGCATGAAGTGCTACGTGCTCGAGGATGCGCCGGGCGTACCCGCCGCCGTGCACAGCATCGCCTCGGGTCTGGACTACCCCGGCGTGGGGCCGCAGCACAGCTACCTCAAGGACATTGGCCGCGTGCAGTACGAATCGGTGACCGACAAGGAGTGCCTGGACGCCTTCATGCAGCTCTCGCGCGTGGAAGGCATCATCCCCGCGCTGGAAAGCGCCCATGCCGTGGCCTGGGCAATGCGCGTGGCGCCCACGCTGCGCCCGGACCAGCACATCCTGGTGAACCTGTCCGGCCGGGGCGACAAGGACGCTGACTACGTGGCCAAGGTGCTCGGTCTGTAAGCGCCCCCCCCCACAGTTCAGTGCGCTGCAAAACGCCTGAACAGGGGGCTCGCACTCCAAAAAAAGCCCTGCGCAAGAGCAACCTGGCAGGGCTTTTTGTTCATCGCCCCTGGCAAGGTGCCAAGGGCGCGGCAGCGCGGATCACATCTGCTCGATCATCACATCGCCAAAGCGCGAGCAGCTGACCTGGGTGGCGCCTTCCATCAGGCGGGCGAAGTCATAGGTCACCTTCTTGCTTTGGATGGCCTTTTCCATGGCGCTGATGATGATGTCGGCGGCTTCGTTCCAGCCCATGTGGCGCAGCATCATCTCGGCCGAGAGAATCTCCGAGCCGGGGTTCACATAGTCCTTGCCCGCGTACTTGGGCGCCGTGCCGTGCGTGGCCTCGAACATGGCAACCGAGTCGGACAGGTTGGCACCCGGGGCAATGCCAATGCCGCCAACCTGCGCCGCCAGCGCGTCCGAGATGTAGTCGCCATTGAGGTTGAGCGTGGCGATCACGCTGTACTCGGCCGGACGCAGCAGAATCTGCTGCAGGAAGGCGTCGGCAATGCTGTCCTTGATGGTGATGTCGCGGCCGGTACGCGGGTTCTTCAGGCGCATCCAGGGGCCGCCGTCGATCAGCTCAGCGCCAAACTCCTGCGCCGCGAGCTCGTAGCCCCAGTCGCGGAAGCCCCCTTCCGTGAACTTCATGATGTTGCCCTTGTGCACCAGGGTCACGCTGGGCTTGTCGTTGTCAATGGCGTACTGGATGGCCTTGCGCACCAGGCGCTGTGTGCCTTCGCGCGAGACGGGCTTGACGCCGATACCGGAAGTCTCGGGGAAGCGAATCTTCTTGATCCCGAACTCGGTCTGCAGGAACTGGATGAGCTTCTTCGCCTTGTCGGACTGGGCCTCGAACTCAATGCCAGCGTAGATGTCCTCGGAATTCTCGCGGAAGATCACCATGTCGGTCTTCTCCGGCTCCTTCAGCGGCGAAGGTACGCCCTTGAAGTAACGCACCGGCCGCAGGCAAACGTACAGATCCAGTTCCTGGCGCAGCGCCACATTCAGCGAGCGGATGCCGCCGCCCACGGGCGTGGTCAGCGGCCCCTTGATGGAGACCACGTAGTCGCGCACGGCGTTCAGTGTTTCCTCGGGCAGCCACACGTCGGGGCCGTACACCTGGGTCGATTTCTCGCCAGCGTAGACCTCCATCCAGTGGATCTTGCGACGCCCGCCGTAGGCCTTGGCCACGGCAGCGTCCACCACCTTGAGCATGACGGGCGTGATGTCGCGGCCCGTGCCGTCGCCCTCGATGTAAGCAATGATGGGCTGGTCCGGCACGTTCAGGGACATGTCGGCATTGACGGTGATCTTCTGGCCTTCGGCGGGCACCTTGATGTGCTGGTAGCTGGTCATGCGCTTGTGTCTCCTTGTGGCAGGCAAAAAAAGAAACGCCACAGGGCCGTTCTTCCCCGGAGCGGGGAAATTCTAGCGACAAAATACCGGTGCTCTCCTTGTCAACGGCGCGGTGAAAAGCGCCGTTAAGCAAGGGCAGCGCGGCCTTACGCGCCGCACGTCACCCCCTCCCTAGTCTGTCAAGGAAATGGCATATATGAAAAAACTCCTCGCACTCCTGACGACGGGCCTGCTCTGCGCTGGTGCCTTCGCACAAGCCCCTGCTGCTCCCGCCGCCCCCCTGGCTCCGGCCGTGTCTGCCGCGCCTGCCAGCGCCGCTCCGGCCCCCGAAGCCAAGGCTGCCAAGGCCCACAAGGCTGGCAAGAAGCACGCCAAGAAGCGCTCCAAGAAGAAGTCGGCCGCTTAATCCACGCCCGATGGCGCCCTCTCCATGGGCGCACGCAAAAGCCCGCAAAATAGCCGTTTTGCGGGCTTTTTTCATCCGCGCCATTTCTTGACCACGTCCTATGCAACTGCCTGCCCTGCGCTTAGCCCCCCTCTTTCTCGCCCTGGTGTGCAGCACCGCCCCGGCACAGCCCGGCCCGCAGATGAACCTGCCGCGCGTG
This sequence comes from Paenacidovorax caeni, assembly GCF_001298675.1. Taxonomy (GTDB): domain Bacteria; phylum Pseudomonadota; class Gammaproteobacteria; order Burkholderiales; family Burkholderiaceae_C; genus Paenacidovorax; species Paenacidovorax caeni. Next base: position 11,028 of record NZ_CYIG01000012.1, on the reverse strand, counting down.
GAGCTGACGGCCGGTATGTACCGTATCGACGCCCAGGTGGCCGCATCAGACGCCGCGCGGCAGACAGGCCTGATGTTCCGCCAGGACATGCCCGCACAGGAGGGCATGCTGTTCGTCTTCGAGCAGCCCGCCACCCAGTGCTTCTGGATGCGCAACACGCTGCTACCACTGACGGCCGCCTTCGTGGCGGACGACGGCACCATCGTCAACCTGGCCGACATGAAGCCGCAGACCGACGACTCGCACTGCTCGGCCAAGCCGGTGCGCTATGTGCTGGAGATGAACCAGGGCTGGTTCGCCAAGCGCGGCATCAAGGCGGGCAGCAAGCTCGGCGGCTCGCTCTTTAAACGATAGCGGCTAGCGCTTGCTGGCAGAGCGCTAGAGCTCAATTCGGCACAAAAAAGGCCACCCGAGGGTGGCCTTTTGGCACGGGCGTGGCGCGCAGCGGCGCCAACGCGCATCAGGCGAGTACTGCCAGGGCTGCGTTGAACGTGGCGCTCGGGCGCATCACGGCGTCGAGCTTGGCAGCGTCGGGCAGGTAGTAGCCACCAATGTCGGCCGGCTTGCCCTGGACGGCGTTCAGCTCTTCCACGATCTTCTGCTCGTTGTCGGCCAGTTTCTGTGCCAGGGGCGCGAACTTGGCGGCCAGCTCCTTGTCCTCGGACTGCGCAGCCAGCTCCTGCGCCCAGTACAGCGACAGGTAGAACTGGCTGCCGCGGTTGTCAAGCTGGCCGGTCTTCGGGCTCGGGCCCTTGTTGTTGTCCAGCAGCTTGCCGGTGGCGGCGTCCAGCGTCTTGGCCAGCAGCTTGGCGCGGGCGTTGTTGTTCTTCAGGCCCAGGTCCTCGAATGACACGGCCAATGCCAGGAATTCACCCAGCGAGTCCCAGCGCAGGTGGTTTTCTTCCACCAGCTGCTGCACGTGCTTGGGCGCAGAGCCGCCAGCACCTGTTTCATACATACCACCGCCGGCCATCAGGGGCACGATGGACAGCATCTTGGCGCTGGTGCCCAGTTCCATGATGGGGAACAGGTCGGTCAGGTAGTCGCGCAGGATGTTGCCGGTGGCGCTGATGGTATCCAGGCCGCGGATCACGCGCTCCAGCGTGTAGCGCATGGCGCGCACCTGGCTCATGATCTGGATGTCCAGGCCGGTGGTGTCGTGCTCGTGCAGGTACATCTTCACCTTGGTGATGAGTTCCTTCTCGTGCGGGCGGTAGGAATCCAGCCAGAACACCACGGGCATGCCGGAGTTGCGCGCGCGCGTCACAGCCAGCTTGACCCAGTCGCGGATGGCGGCGTCCTTCACCTGACACATGCGCCAGATGTCGCCCTGCTCCACGTTCTGGCTCATCAGCACTTCGCCGGTAGCCAGATCGGTGATGTTGGCCACGCCGTCTTCGGGGATCTCGAAGGTCTTGTCGTGCGAGCCATATTCCTCAGCCTGCTGCGCCATCAGGCCAACGTTGGGCACCGTGCCCATGGTCTTGGGATCGAACGCGCCGTGCCACTTGCAGAAGTTGATCATCTCCTGGTAGATACGGGCGAAGGTGGATTCGGGCATCACAGCCTTCACGTCCTTCAGGCGGCCATTGGCGTCCCACATCTTGCCGCCGTTGCGGATCATGGCGGGCATGGAGGCGTCCACGATGATGTCGTTGGGCGAGTGGAAGTTGGTGATGCCCTTGGCCGAATCCACCATGGCCAGCTCGGGGCGGTGCTCGTGGCAGGCGTGCAGGTCGCGCTTGATCTCGTCCTGCTGGCTCTGCGGCAGCGTGGCGATCTTGTTGTACAGATCGACCATGCCGTTGTTGACGTTGATGCCCAGCTCGTCGAACAGCTTGCCGTGTTTCTCAAACGCTTCCTTGTAGAAGATGCGCACGCAGTGGCCGAACACGATGGGGTGCGACACCTTCATCATCGTCGCCTTGACGTGCAGCGAGAACATCACGCCGGTCTTACGCGCGTCCTCGATTTCCTTCTCGTAGAAGGCCAGCAGGGCCTTCTTGCTCATGAACATGCTGTCGATCACTTCGCGGTCGAGCAGGCTGACCTTGGGCTTAAGCACGATGGCCTTGCCGCTCTTGGTGATCAGTTCCATCTTCACGTCGCGGGCCTTGTCCAGGGTCATGGACTTTTCCCCGTGGTAGAAGTCACCGGAGTGCATGTGCGAGACGTGCGAGCGCGAGGCCTGGCTCCACTCGGCCATGCTGTGCGGATTCTTGCGCGCGTATTCCTTCACGGCCTTGGGCGCGCGTCGGTCGGAGTTGCCTTCGCGCAGCACCGGGTTCACCGCGCTGCCAATGCACTTGTTGTAGCGGGCGCGGATGTCTTTCTCTTCCTCGGTCGCCGGGTTTTCCGGGAAGTCGGGCACTTTGTAGCCCTTGTCCTGCAGCTCCTTGATCGCAGCCTTGAGCTGGGCCACAGAGGCGCTGATGTTGGGCAGCTTGATGATGTTGGCTTCAGGACGTAGCGTCAGCTTGCCCAGCTCGGCCAGGTTGTCAGGCGCGCGCTGCGCCTCGCTCAGGTATTCAGGGAACTGGCCCAGAATGCGACCGGCCACCGAGATGTCGCTCTCGGCCACGTTGATGCCAGCCTGGGCGGCAAACGCGCGCACGATGGGCAGGAACGATGCCGTGGCCAGGCGCGGTGCTTCGTCGGTCAGGGTGTAGATGATAGTGGGTTGTTGGGTGCTCATCTTGTCTCTCTTTGGTCAAAAAACAGAGGTCATGCCGCCGACCTGCGACCCGCCACCGGATGAGATAGGCGGGGATGGCGCTTGAGGCGTTCGCTGCAACAGCGCGCCACAGGCTACGTGCTTTTCACGTCATTTGCAATGCGCTATCACAATACAAAATTCTATCCGCGAAACACGATTTTTTTCGTAAGTCTTGTATAAGACTTAGGCTTACCTCGGACTTTCTGCGCCGTACAAGCCAAAAAAAAGCCCGGAGATCACTCTCCGGGCCTTGTGCGGGTTAGCTTGCGGCCAAGTGCAATCAGGCGAAGTTGGCCTCCGCAAACTTCCAGTTCACCAGCTTGTCGAGGAAGGTCTCGACGAACTTCGGACGCAGGTTGCGGTAGTCGATGTAGTAAGCGTGCTCCCACACGTCCACGGTCAGCAGCGCCTTGTCGGCAGTCGTCAGCGGCGTACCGGCGGCGCCGGTGTTGACGATGTCCACGCTGCCGTCCACCTTCTTCACCAGCCAGGTCCAGCCCGAGCCGAAGTTGCCCACAGCGCTCTTCACGAAGGCCTCCTTGAAAGCCGCGTAGCTGCCCCACTTGGCGTTGATGGCATCGGCCAGCGCGCCGGTGGGCTCGCCGCCACCGTTGGGGGCCATGCAGTTCCAGAAGAAGGTGTGGTTCCAGATCTGCGCCGCATTGTTGTAGATACCGCCGCTGGACTTCTTGACGATGTCCTCGAGCGCCATGTTCTCGAACTCGGTGCCCTTTTGCAGGTTGTTGAGGTTCACCACATAGGCGTTGTGGTGCTTGCCATGGTGGTACTCCAGCGTTTCCTGGCTGTAGTGCGGTGCCAGGGCGTCGATGGCATAGGGCAGCGGTGGCAGGGTGTGTTCCATGGTGTATTCCTCGTGGTTGAAATTATCAGAGTGCGCAGGCGACGGGGCGGAGGCCCAGCCCTGGCAAGGGGCAAAAGAGCATTGTAGGAAGAACCCGGCGCGCGTGCAGAGAGGTCGAACGCCAAGCCCCTACACCAGCCGGGGCGGAACCACCGTGAGGTCCAACACCCCGTCGGCCAGGGTGGCGCGCAGCGGTGCGCCGGGCCGTGCCTGGGCCACGCTGGTGACGCTGCGGCCCTCGGTATCGGCCAGCAGCGCATAGCCGCGCTGCAGCACCAGCCGCGGGTCGAGCAGCTCCAGGCGCAGGGCGGCGCGCTCCAGGCGCTGCGCCTGGCCCATCAGGCTGCGCTGCAGCGTTTGCGGCAAGTGGGCCTGCAAGGCTTGCTGGGTTTGCGCCAGGCGCTGCACTTTCAGGAGCACTCCGTGGCGCATGCGCTGCGCCAGCCGGGCCAGTTGCAGCTCCTGCCGCGCCACGATGCCCGAGGGCCGGCCCAGGCGCTGCGCGGCACTGTCAAGCCGCTGGTGGCGCAGATCGATCTGGCGTTGCACGCCGTCATCCAAGCGCTGCGCCAGCAGCTGCAGCGCGCCCAGCCAGAGGTCGCGCGGCTGCGCTACCAGCTCCGCCGCTGCGGTGGGCGTGGGGGCGCGCAGGTCAGCACAGAAATCGGCGATGGTGAAGTCCGTCTCATGCCCCACGCCACTGACCACGGGCACCGGGCTTTGCACGATGGTGCGCGCCAGCTGGGCGTCGTTGAAAGCCCAGAGATCCTCCATGGAACCGCCGCCACGCACCAGCAGGATCACGTCGATCGGTGGCGTATCAGACTTTGCAGCCATTTCGGCCTCTAGCCCTTTACCAGATTGCGCTAGCAGATACAGTTTTGATAGCGCTTCGCACAGCGATGTGGGTGCCTGCGCGCCCTGCACCAGCGCCGGTGCCAGCACCACCGGAATATGCGGCACGCGCCGGCGTAGCGCGGTGGCCACATCGTGCAGCGCCGCCGCGCCGGGCGACGTCACCAGGCCGATACCGCGCGGCATGGTGGGCAACGGGCGCTTGCGCCCGGCGTCAAACAGGCCTTCGGCCTCCAACTGCGCCTTCAGGCGCAGGAACTGCTCGAACAAGGCGCCCTGCCCCGCGCGCTGCAGGCTCTCAACGATGAGCTGCAGGTCGCCGCGCTGCTCGTACACGCCCAGACGGCCACGCAGCTCCACCAGCTCGCCGTCGCGCGGTGTGAAGTCGAGCAGGCCCGCCGCACGCTTGAACATGGCACAGCGGATCTGGCCTTGTGCGTCCTTGATGGAGAAATAGCAGTGCCCGCTGGACGCGCGCATGAAGCCCGTGATTTCGCCGCGCACCGCAACCGGATTGAAGCGTGCCTGCAAGGCATCAGCAACGGCGCGGCACAGCGCGCCAACCTCCCACACACGCGGCGCCAATACAGGACTTTCGGGCTCAAACATAGGCGTGGAAAGGGTTTGACGGCCCCTTGTAGCGGGCACTACTCCACAGCGCTAGCAAGGTGCGGCACCAAAGCATCAAAACCACCCGAAACGCCAGCAAGTACGTGCAAGTCATTGATTTTAAATAATTTTTTACTGACCAAAATTTCATCAATCTGTCACAAGCGTGTATTGGCGCCGCCTGGCGGCGACTGTCCACGCATTTGCCCACAAAGTTATCCACAGGATTTGTGGGTTTCGCGCGGGCCTGTGCAACCGTCTGCAACGCACCCTGCCAAGCATCGGTAGGCACGGCGGCGTAGGCCATAATCGCGGGCTGCACCCATTCGCGCGGAGAGAGAATTGCTAACGATCATACAAGCCGCAGGCTGGCCCATTTGGCCCCTGGTTGCCTGCTCCATCCTGGCCCTGGCGCTGATTGTCGAGCGCTTCCTGTCCCTCAAAACTGCCCGCGTCGCCCCCCCGAAGCTGCTGGATGAAGCCATGGCCGTGTCCGCCAAGGGCCTGCCCACGCCCGACACCGTGAACCAGCTGGCACAGAACTCGGCCCTGGGTGAGGTGCTAGCCACCGGTCTGCGCACCCTGCACCTGCACCCCCAGAGCAGCGAAGCCGATCTGCGCGCCGCTATGGAAGGCGCGGGCCGCGCCGTGGCGCACCGGCTGGAGAAGTACCTGAACGCGCTGGCCACCATTGCCTCTGCCGCTCCCCTGCTGGGTCTGCTGGGCACGGTGATCGGCATGATCGAGATCTTTGGCTCTCAGGCAGGCGGTGGCGCCGTCGGCAGCGGTAACCCGGCGCAGTTGGCGCACGGTATCTCGATTGCGCTGTACAACACCGCTTTTGGCCTGATCGTGGCCATTCCAGCGCTGATCTTCTGGCGCTACTTCCGCAGCCGCGTCGATGCCTACTTGCTCACCCTGGAACTGTCGGCCGAGCAGTTCGTGCGCCACCTGCTGCGTCTGAAAGCGAAATGAACTTCCGCCCCCGCCCCAAGGATGAGCCGGAGATCAACCTGATCCCGTTCATCGATGTGCTGCTGGTGATCCTCATCTTCCTGATGCTCACCACCACATACAGCAAGTTCACCGAGTTGCAGCTGACGCTGCCCGTGGCCGATGCCGAGCAGCAGCGCGACTACCCCAAGGAAATCGTCGTGGCCGTGGCTGCTGACGGACGCTACGCCGTCAACAAGGCCGCCGTTGAAGGCGGCGGCGTTGAGTCCATGGCGCGCGCGCTGGGCGACGCAGCCAAGGCGGGAGCAGACAGCGTTGTCATCATCAGCGCCGATGCCCAGGCGCCGCACCAGGCCGTGATCACCGTGATGGAAGCGGCTCGCCGTGCCGGGCTGTCGCACATCACCTTCGCCACCCAGTCCTCGGCCAGCGCCGGCCGCTAGGAATCGATGTCTTTGTCTGCCGGCCTGCGCAGCGCCTGGCGCCAGCGCGGTTGGCTGGCCCTGGCGCTCTGGCCGCTGTCCCTGCCCTACCGCGCGCTCGTTGCGTTGCGCCGCACGCTGTACCTCTGGGGCGTGCTGCGCAGTGAGCGACTTCCCGTGCCCGTGATCGTCGTGGGCAATGTGATCGCCGGCGGCGCGGGTAAAACGCCCGTCACACTGGCGCTGGTGCGCCACTTACAGTCCACGGGCTGGCAGCCTGGCGTGATCTCGCGCGGCTACGGACGCACAAGCGACGGCTGCCGCGAGGTGCGGCCCGCCAGCACTGCCTCAGACGTGGGCGACGAGCCCCTGCTGATCGCCCGCGCAACCGGCGTACCCGTGTTCGTCGCGCGCCGCCGCGCCCAAGCTGGGCGTGCACTGCTAGCCGCCCATCCCGCCACCGACGTGATCGTCTGCGACGACGGCTTGCAGCACCTGGCGCTTGCGCGCGACATGGAAATCTGCGTGTTCAATGACGAAGGCGTGGGCAACGGTTTCCTGCTGCCCGCCGGCCCGCTGCGGGAGGCCTGGCCACGCACGGTGGATGCCGTGCTGCACACCGCGCCCCAGCCGCCGCGCGGCACCCGCGCCCCAGCCTTCCGCCTCGTGCGGCAACTGGCGCCCTGTGGCATCGACGCGCAAGGCCGTCAGGTGCCGCTGACCCGCCTGCAGGGACAGGCACTGCACGCTGTGGCCGCCATCGCCCGGCCTGAAGAGTTTTTCGCCATGCTGCGCACCCGGGGACTCACGCTGGCGCAGTGTGAGGCGCTGCCAGATCACTACGATTTTGATAGCTGGCAGCACTTGCATAACAAGGGGAAGACCCTTATTTGCACTGAAAAAGACGCCGTCAAGCTCTGGCCCGCCCACCCAGGGGCACTGGCGGTACCACTGCACCTGAGCCTGCCGTCGGAATTCTGGGCGCAGCTCGACGCCTCGCTATCATCAGCGCCCTGATTTGCACCAACCCACTTGCCTGCCATGGACACGAAACTGCTCGAACTGCTGGTCTGCCCCGTCACCAAAGGCCCGCTGACTTACGACCGCGAACGCCAGGAGCTGGTGTCGCGCAGCGCGCGCCTGGCCTACCCGGTGCGTGACGGTATTCCCGTGCTGCTGGAAAACGAAGCCCGGCCGTTGAGCGACGAGGAACTCGAAAAATGAGCGCGCCCGCCGCAGCAGCGGCGCCTGGCTTCACGGTACTGATCCCAGCGCGCATGGCTTCCAGCCGGCTGCCCGACAAGCCCCTCGCCGACATCGCTGGGCTGCCCATGGTCGTGCGCGTGGCGCGCCAGGCGGGCCTGAGCGGAGCCGCGCGTACCGTTGTCGCTACCGACGACGCCCGCATCCAGGCGGCCTGCCAAGACCACGGCGTCCCCGCGCTGCTCACCCGGCCCGACCACGCCAGCGGCAGCGACCGCCTCGCCGAAGCGTGTGAGCAGCTCGGGCTGGACGGCGACGCCGTGGTGGTGAACGTGCAGGGCGACGAGCCACTAATCGACCCTGCGCTGATCAACGCCGTGGCTGCACTGCTGCAAGCCCATCCTGGCGCCAGCATGGGTACAGCGGCGCACGCCATTGGCAACCTGGACGACTACACCAACCCCAACGTGGTGAAGGTGGTATGCGACGCGCAGGGCATGGCGCACTACTTCAGCCGCGCCCCCATTCCCTACGCACGCGACCATGCGGGCCAGGCGTGGTGGGACGCCCCGGCTGCAGCCACAGCGCTGGCGGGCTTCGCACCGCTGCGCCACATCGGCATCTACAGCTACCGCGCAGGCTTTCTGCGCCAGTTTCCACGCCTGACGCCGGCGCCTACAGAGGCTATTGAGGCACTGGAACAACTGCGCGCCCTGTGGCACGGCCACCGCATCGCCGTGCACGTGAGTGCCCAAGCGCCCGGCCCGGGGGTTGACACACCCGCTGACCTGGCCCGAGTGCGCGCACTTTTCGCCTGAGCGCAGAGCGCAGCAAACCGAAAAACGGCCCCGCAGGCTGCCACCGAAGGCGTAAGCCAGGCGATGACATGCCCATGCTATCCTCGCAAGTCCTATATAAGAGCGGTGCAGCCCGGCCCTACGGCCCCGCAGCCAGCACCGCCCCGAGATTTCAACACCATCCGAGGAACTCCATGAGACTGATCCTGTTGGGCGCACCCGGCGCCGGGAAAGGCACGCAAGCGGCCTTCATCTGCCAGAAATACGGCATTCCGCAAATCTCCACCGGCGACATGCTGCGCGCTGCCGTGAAGGCCGGTACGCCCCTGGGTCAGCAAGCCAAGGCGGTGATGGACGCAGGCCAGTTGGTGAGCGACGACCTGATCATCAACCTCGTCAAGGAACGCATCGCCGAAGCAGACTGCGCCCAGGGCTTCCTGTTCGACGGCTTCCCACGCACCATTCCCCAGGCCGAAGCCATGAAGGCGGCGGGCGTCAAACTCGACTACGTACTGGAAATCGACGTGCCGTTCGACGCCATCATCGAACGCATGAGCGGCCGCCGCTCGCACCCTGCCAGCGGCCGCACCTACCACGTCAAGTTCAACCCGCCCAAAGTGGCCGGCAAGGACGACGTGACAGGCGAAGACCTGATCCAGCGCGACGACGACAAGGAAGAAACCGTGAAGAAGCGCCTGGAGGTCTACAGCGCCCAGACACGTCCGCTGGTCGATTACTACAGCAACTGGGCCCAGGCAGAACCCACCGCCGCGCCCAAATACCGCGCCATCAGCGGTACCGGCAGCGTAGAAGAGATCACACAGCGCGCATTGGCCGCTCTGGCGGGTTGAGGCTGCTGCGGCACAGTCTTAACACCCAAGCCCGCTGAGCGCGGGCTTTTTTTATTGGTTATGCGCGTTGAGCGTCATCGACGCGCCACGTTGTCAGTTGCTTTGTGCTGAACCTGAGGGGTAATCTAGCTGGTTAAGCACCAGCTTCTTGGCATGGGCAGGCGGCGCCAAGCCTCGACACGACGATCACACGGGCGTTTGCCAAACTGACAAACCATTGCTCCCAGGTGCTTCACACGAGAGCAATAAATAAAAAGGGCTTGCACCTAAAAGATGCAAGCCCTTGATTTTTTGGTCGGAGCGGCGGGATTCGATTTCTCCAATGAGAAACGCCAAAAAATGGCGATTTGTTCCCCCGTTTGTTCCCCCGTTAGGTCTTGTTCCCCCGTTTTTAACCGCCTCAGTTTCACATGCCACGGCCAAACCAGCGCCCACCCGCTGGCCAGCCAGTCCAAGGGCGCAGCGCACCCAGCCTGCCCCGGCCTTGGCTAGGTGCTGCAGCCTGCTTTGGGCCTTCACTTAACCCCCTTGGGAGATTTGCACAACAGTCCGAGATGGCGGCTCGAATTACCCGCACTGCAACCATCCAGGGAGAACCTACGAAGGGGGGGGTGCCCTGCCCTCGGTCAGCAAGCGGCACCCGGCCCACCTGTAGGACGGTGCGCCCAAGGGGTGACAACCGGCACAGCAGCAGGCCCCAAGGTTGCAATTTGTGCCACCCAAAACGGACAGGCACCCGCTCAGGCAAAAACTGCTTTTCCTTCGGTATCGACATTTTTTACCGGGGACACCGGGGACACGCTGTGAATAAGTGCTCTAAGTTATTGTTGCCATTGATAAATTCTGTCCCCAGAACCAGCCGGGGACAAAAGTTATCCACCGGGGACACCGGGGACAAAATAGCACTATCCACAGGGGTAAACCCTAACAAATGTCGTAAATTCGCATGATTGGCGACAATGTTATCCACGGGCTGGCCAAAACTTGGTTTTTCTGTCTCCGATTTTTTCCTGTCGAAGCACCGCAAAAATCGCCAAAGGTTGCAATTTCTGCCACCACTTCAGAACGCTGCGCCAGGCAGCAAGGCCCATCGGCCAAGGGGTGGCAGCACCAAGACAGCAGGCAGCAGCACAGCCCTGGCCACCAGCGCCGGGCAGTGCATTGAGCTGGATCGAGCGCACGGTGGCACGCACCCGGCCAATGGCTGGCCAGCAGCACGGCAGCAGCAGCACGGCCCAAGCAGCCCGGCAACCCCGGGTTGCGCACAGCCCTGGCCACCAGCGCCGGGCAGTGGATCGAGCGCACGGCGGCACGCACCCGGCCAAGAGCTGGCCAGCGGCACGCGCAGCACGCACCCGGCCAAGGGCTGGCCACCAGAACGCGCCAGGCGCGGTCATCGCTTGCCGGGCAAGGGGTTGCCCTGGGCTGGTGGGTCTTTGCGTGCTGGGGCGCTTGAAGGTGAATCGGCCTCTTGGCCACGCCAGGCAAGCGCAAGCAGCTATTTCATTGATAGCAAAAAGCACCAGCACGGCAGCACTCCGGGGAAGCGCACCCGGCTGGATCAGGCGCACGGCCTGGCCAGGTGCTGGCCACCAGCACGCGCAGCAGCACCAAGACAGCAGGCAGCAGCACAGCCCTGGCCACCAGCGCCGGGCAGTGCATTGAGCTGGATCGAGCGCACGGTGGCACGCACCCGGCCAATGGCTGGCCAGCAGCACGGCAGCAGCAGCACGGCCCAAGCAGCCCGGCAACCCCGGGT
>NZ_CYIG01000011.1 GCF_001298675.1 Paenacidovorax caeni | reverse complement strand
CGCATGCTGGCCGAGTTGGCTGCGGTGCTGATGCGCCGCGATGACCTGGCACGCTTTCTTCGCCCTGTAGCCGATGAGCGCCAGCAGTGGCTCGCCGCCCTGGTCACGCGCAGGCGCCAGTTGCTGACCATGCTCAATTCCGAGCGCCAGCGGCTGCAAATTACGCCCCGTAAGTTGCACCCCAGCATCGAGGCCATCGTGGCAGCGATCAAGGCACAGCTCGATGATCTGGAGAGGCAGATGGTGGGCCATGTGCGCGAGCACTTCGGTGAGCTCGATGGGCTGCTGCAATCGACCAACGGCATCGGCCCGGTGGCCAGCGCAACGCTGATTGCTCAGTTGCCCGAGTTGGGCAGACTCAACCGCCGCGAGATCGCCGCCCTGGCGGGCGTGGCGCCCGTGGCCAATGACTCGGGTAACAGGAAGGGGCGACGCAGGGTGCAGGGTGGGCGCTTTGAGATACGGCGTGTGCTGTACATGGCCACGCTGACTGCAGCGCGCTACAACCCAGTCATCCGGGCGTTCTACGAGCGTTTGAGGGCTGCGGGCAAACTGCCCAAGGTCGCCTTGGTGGCATGCATGCGCAAGCTGCTGACCACGCTCAACGCAATGGTCAGAACCGGCAAACCTTGGGACCCGTCGCTTCATCGTGCTTGACTTTGAAGACGGTTACTCAGGGGGTGCTTCAATTCTCGAACGTCAACCGCAGCGTGCACAGTCCATCCGCGTTGCTGCTGGCGCGCGCGCTGTGGGCCGACTGGCTGACCAGGTAGCCGGCCATCTGCAGCTCGGCCTCGGTGCTGGCCATCAGCTCCTCGGCCGAGGGGGGCTGCTTGGCCAGCGGCAGCAGGCCGCCGCGGTAGCGCACGATGAGCGTGAAGATGTATTCGTCGAAACCCGTCTCCACCTCGATCTCGCTCAGCGGGCCCGCCACCAGGTGGTGGCTGGTCAGGGCTTCGACCACCTGCCAGCCCACCAGCTCGGCGCGCCGCACGGGCTCGTGGCGCGCGCCCCAGAGTCTGCCCTGGCTTTCGAGAAATTCGGTGATGTCGTCCAGCGTGGTGCTGGCCAGCACGAAGCGCTTGCGCGTGCCCTGGCGGATGCCCAGGCGGAACACCGAGGACATCAGCACTGTCACGCACACCCCCGCCGCCAAGCCCGACAGCGCCACGTAGGCCAGCGCGGGCCAGAGCTTCTGCAGGGCCGGCTGGATGACCGGCATGCCCGTGCCCACCACCAGCCCCAGGCCCACGGCCAGCACGCGCCGGTTGTCCAGCATGCGCGAGGCGATGAGCTGCAGGCCGCTCAGGGTGGTGAAGGTGGCCAGGTACAGCAGCAGCGCGCCCATCACCGGCGCGGGCAGCAGCAGCCAGGCACCGATGAGCTTGGGCACCAGCGCCGCCAGCAGCAGCAGGGCGGCGGTCCAGTAGCCCAGGTAGCGGCTGGCGCTGCCCGAGGCGGCGGCCAGGCTCACGGCGCCGCCGCTGGCGGCCAGCGGCAGGCCGTTGACCAGTGCGGCGAACAGGTGCGCGACGCCCTCGGCACGCACGCCGCGCGCCAGCGGGCGCAGGTGCGGGCGCACCCAGTCGGCGTCGGCGCTGCGCTGCACGATGGTCTGCGTGCCCATGGAGGTGAGCGCCAGCGCAAACCCGGTCACTGCATACGGCACGATGGCCCCGGCCTCGAAGCGCCAGCCAAACGCGGGTAGCTGCGGCAGGCGCAGCCAGGGCAGCGCCTGCCAGGCCTGTACCTGCTCGGGCAGCAGCCCCAGCAGCAGGCTCAGGGCCATGCCCATCAGCAGCCCGGCCAGCGGCGCCAGCAGCTTGAGCAGGCCTTTGGCCCAGACGTTGCAGCCCACCATGGTGGCCAGCGCCAGCGCGCCCGCCAGCAGCGAGGCGCCCGACAGGGGTTGGCTGTAGGCGCTGGTGCCGAACATTTGCTGCAGGCCCAGCGCACCCAGGCCCAGGCCGATGAGCATCACGGCCACGCCCGAGACCTCGGTGGTGAAGATGTTGCGCATGCGCAGGATGAGGAAGCTGAAGCCGATCTGCGTCAGCCCCACCACCCAGACCATGCCGAACACGGCGTCCAGCCCGCTGCCGGGCAGGCTGGCCACCAGGTACATGCCGGGCAGCACCGCGCCCGTGGTTTGCAGCGGGTAGTAGTAGCCCGCGCCCAGGTAGCGCAGCGCCCGTACCTGCAGCACGATGACCAGCGCCGACACCAGCAGCGTGGCCGAGGCGATGTTCAGGAACCCGCCCGGCTCGGGCAGCCCGCTGGCGCGCGCGTAGATGTCGGGGATGACCATGAGCGCGCCCAGGAAGGCGAGCTGCTGCAGCGCTAGCCCCAGCGCCAGCCGGGGGGGCAGCGGGTCGTTGACGCCGAAGGCGATGTTGTCGGGACGCCGCATGCGCCAGTCTCCCGTGGTGTCAGTCGATCACGGGCATCAGTTGCGTGCCGCCGGGCTCGGTGGCCCAGAGGTCGCCCGTATCCAGGTCGAACCACCAGCCGTGCAGTACCAGGTTGCCCGCCTCGACGCGCTCGCGCACCCAGGGGTAGGTCATGAGGTTCTTCAGCGAGCCGGCGACCGAGGCGCGCTCGACCAGCGCCGGGTTGTCCTTCAGGCGCTCCAGCGGGGCCAGCAGGGGCTGGCCCTGGGCGTCCTTCTCGGACAGCTGCAGGCGGCTGGCGTCCAGCGCCATCGACACCCAGTTGCCGATGAAGTCGCTCTGCAGCAACTGGCCGCCCGCAGCGCCCAGCATGGCCTTGATGCCGCCGCAGTGCGCGTGGCCCAGCACGATGATGTGGTCCACCTTCAAGTGGCATACCGCGTACTCGATGGCCGCGCCCGCGCCGTCGAAGTAGCGCTCGGGGTCGTAGGGCGGCACCAGGTTGGCCACGTTGCGCACCACGAAGAGCTGGCCCGGGTCGGCGTCGGACAGCAGCGTCGGATCCACGCGCGAGTCGCTGCACGAAATCACCAGCGCGGGCGGGGCCTGGCCAAGATCGACCAGGCGGCGCATCAGGTCGTTGTTCTTCTCATAGAAGCGCTTGCGGAACTGCTTGATGCCTTCGAACAGGTGGCTGATGTCGCGGCAAGCGGTGCCAGGGGCGTGCGTGTGGTCGTGGTGGGCCAAGGTGGTTTCTCCAAGGGGCGGTCGGTATGGGGGCCAATGCTGCCATGGCAGCCGGCGGAAATGGACAAATCAGCGTGGATTTTTGAAGAGCGTCAGCACGTTCTAGGTGGCCAGCTCCAGCAGCAGGACGTTGCGCAGCCCCTCGCGCCGGTACAGCAAATGGCGCAGGTAGTGGCGCATCAGGCGCAGGCCGTGGCCGCCGATTTGTGCCTCGTCCAGCGACGCGGCCAGTTGCGGCGAGGCCTGCGCCGTGGGGTCGAAGGCCTCGCCGTCGTCCTCGATGCGCAGCGCCAGGCCGCCAGGTGTCGGGCCGCAGGCCAGCCACAGCTGGGCGCTCTGGCCGTCGGCCCGCCGGGCGTGGGAGGCCACGTTGGCCAGTGCCTCATCGGCACACAGCGTGAGCGCGAACAGGGCCTTGGGCGGCCAGCCGTGCCGCTCGCCCAGGGCTTCGAGCCAGGCCAGGGCGCTGGCCACGGCCGGCGCACCGCTGCCGGGCGCCAGCCGGTCGGGCTCGGCCGTCCAGGGCGGCCAGTGGGAATCGGTGGGGGCTGCGGTCATGGCGGGTACTTTCACGCGGTCTCAGTGTTCGAAATGCAGGCGCAAAACGGACTGGCCTGCATCGGCACCACTGCCTGCGCTGGCGCTCACGCGGTCGGCCAGGTGGCGCAGCAGCAGGCCGGACATCTGCGCCAGCGCCGCATCGATGGCGCTGTCGTCACCCTCCAGCAGGCTGGCTGGCGCCGGGGTGCCGGGTGTGGCGGCAGGCAGCGGCAGCGGGGCGCCGCTGTGCAGCAGCTCCAGGTCCAGGTTGAACTCGTCGAAGCTGCCACGGATGCCGGTGACCTGGCGTGGCCCGCCCGCACTGGTGGCAATGGCCTCGGCTGCCTCCAGCGCGGCCAGCGCCGCGCGCTGCACCACGGCGCGGCGTGCCCCCCAGGCGGCGCCCCGCGTCTCGACGAAACCGGTAATGTCGGCGTGCAGCTGGGGGCTGTTGGCCTGCAGCGGCTGCGTGGCGCGCTGCCCGGTGCCAATGCGCAGCACCAGGTTCAGCACGATGACCAGGATGCCCGCCACGACGAAGCCGTCGCCTACCAGGAAATGCAGCGACTGCGGTGCGTGCTGGGCCAGTTGCGGCAGCTGCAGCAGCGCCAGCCCGGCGCTGAGCGACAGGCCCACGGCGAAGATGGCACGGCTATCCATGGCGCGCGAGGCCACCAGCTCCATGCCCGACACCATCAGAAAGCCCGCCGCGTACAGCCCCACCGCACCCAGCACGGGCTCGGGGATCAGCGTCAGCGCCATGGTCAGCTGCGGCAGGAAGGCGATCAGCGCCAGCAGCGCCGCGGCGGCGAAGCCCACCACGCGCGCCGTGGAGCGCGTGGCGTACACCAGCGCGATGTTGGCCGAGCTGACGCAGGTGGGGAAGCCGCCCAGCAGGCCCATGGCCAGGTCGCCCAGGCCGTTGGCCTTGATGCCGCTGGCCACGGCCTGCATGTTGGCGCGCTTCCAGTCGGAGTCGTCCATCTTGTCGAGCATGATGACGCTGCCCAGCATGTCCAGCTGCGTCAGGATGGCGACCAGGGCCACCGCCACCATCATCCCGGCGTCCAGGCTGAACACGGGCGCCGCCACGGTGGGCAGCGCCACCAGCGGCACGCCCTGCAGGGCCTGCGTGCCTTCGAGCCGCCCCAGCAGCGCGGCCAGCACCACGCCAGCGCCGATGGCCAGCAGCAGCGCCATGAGGCGCAGGCGCCCGCCCCAAACCGACAGCACCACGATGCCGCCCAGCGTCACCCCCGCCACCAGGGCGCTGGCGCCGTCCACATGCCATTGGCCGTCGCCCACGCCCAGGGCGTGGCGTACCGATGAAGACACCAGCGCCATGCCGCCCATGCAGATCACCACGCCCACCACGGGCGGCGGGAACAGCGCGCGCATGTGGCGCACCAGCGGCGCCATGGCCAGCGCCACCAGGCCGTAAACCAGTGCGGCCGCTGCCATGCCGCCCGGGCCGTGCGCGGCCACCAGCGCGGCGCCAAAGGCGATCATGAACGGGTTGGGCATGTGCACCAGCAGCGCGCCGCTGCCCCAGCGCCCGCCCCAGGCCTGCAATGCGGTGCAAAGGGCCATGCCCAGCAGC
Source organism: Paenacidovorax caeni (assembly GCF_001298675.1). Taxonomy (GTDB): domain Bacteria; phylum Pseudomonadota; class Gammaproteobacteria; order Burkholderiales; family Burkholderiaceae_C; genus Paenacidovorax; species Paenacidovorax caeni. The sequence continues at coordinate 82,867 of NZ_CYIG01000011.1, read as the reverse complement.
GTCATGGCCACCATGGACTGCGTGCCCCAGCGGTCGAGCCCGGCCATGCGCGCCGTGACCAGCACGTAGGCGATGAAGGCCATGGCCGTGGCCGCGTGCTGCGCACCCAGTACCAGCAAGGTGGCAAGGGGCGGGCGTTCGCCAGCGGCGTACACCAGGTCGGGCGGGCGGCGCCGGATGGGCAGGGCAGGCAGGCGCAGGGCAGGCAGGGGCATGGTGCGATGGCAGCGTGGAAAGCAAAAACGCCGCGCTATCATCGCGGCGGCTTGCATTCTGCGATAAACCACGCCTTCGCCCACAGAGATTTTTTGCCATGACGATTGCCACCGAAACCACCGCTTCCGCCACCATCGTGTCCCTGCAGGGGCAGATCAACAGCGCCAACGCCACCGCCATGGAAGCACAGGTGCTGGCCATCGTCGATGGCGGTGCCCGCAACCTGGTGTTCGACTTCTCGGCGCTGGACTACATCTCCAGTGCAGGGCTGCGCATGGTGCTGGTGGTGGCCAAGCGCCTGAAGCAGGAAGGCGGCCTGTTGGTGCTGTGCGGCATGCAGCCGCACGTGCGCGAGGTGTTCGACATCAGCGGCTTCCTGGCCATTCTGAACGTCGAGCCTACGCGCGCCGAGGCCCTGGCCCGCTTCTGATTTTGCTCTCATAGTGAGAGCTAGCAGCGCTTTTCAGGCAAGCGCTGGCGTGCTTTTTATACCTAAAAAATCCAAGGAGACCCCTATGCTGCTGACGCAGGACCAGACCATGGTGCGCGACGCCGTGCGTGACTTCGTGCGCGAACAGATCACCCCCCATGCGGCCCGCTGGGACAAGGAGCACCATTTCCCGCGCGACGTGCACCAGGGGCTGGCGCAGCTGGGGGCTTACGGCATTTGCGTGCCCGAGCAGTACGGTGGCGCCGGGCTGGATTACGTGACGCTGGCGCTGGTGCTGGAGGAAATCGCTGCGGGCGACGGCGGCACCAGCACCGCCATCAGCGTGACCAACTGCCCGGTCAACGCCATCCTGATGCGCTACGGCAGCGAGGCGCAAAAGCAGCAGTGGCTGGCGCCACTGGCGCGCGGCGAAATGCTGGGCGCGTTCTGCCTGACCGAGCCGCATGTGGGCTCGGACGCTTCGGCGCTGCGCACCACGGCCACACGCGAGGGCGATGACTACGTGATCAACGGTGTCAAGCAGTTCATCACCAGCGGCAAGAACGGCCATGTGGCCATCGTCATTGCCGTGACCGACAAGGCCGCGGGCAAAAAAGGCATGAGCGCCTTTTTGGTGCCCACCAGCAACCCCGGCTACCAGGTGGCGCGTCTGGAAGAAAAACTCGGCCAGCACAGCAGCGACACGGCGCAGATCAACTTTGACAACTGCCGCATTCCAGCCGCCAACCTGATCGGCGCCGAGGGCGAGGGCTACAAGATTGCGCTGTCGGCGCTGGAGGGCGGGCGCATTGGCATCGCTGCGCAAAGCGTGGGCATGGCACGCGCCGCGTTTGAATGCGCGCTGCAGTACAGCAAAGAGCGCGAGAGCTTTGGCCAGCCCATCTTCAACCACCAGGCGGTGGGTTTTCGCCTGGCCGACTGCGCCACGCAACTGGAAGCGGCGCGCCAGCTCATCTGGCACGCCGCCAGCCTGCGCGACGCCGGCCAGCCCTGCCTGAAGGAAGCCGCCATGGCCAAGCTGTTCGCCAGCGAGATGGCCGAGCGCGTGTGCAGCGCCGCTATCCAGACGTTGGGCGGTTACGGCGTGGTGAACGACTTCCCGGTGGAGCGCTTTTATCGCGACGTGCGCGTGTGCCAGATCTACGAAGGCACGAGCGACGTGCAGAAGATCATCATCCAGCGTGCGCTGGCCTGAGAGGGCTACCGTGCCTGCAGCCCCGCCCGCAAGGCCGCAGCCAGGTCGGCGGGCAGCGACTGCACTCCTTTGACCACGCCGGGGCCGCCGCTGCGCCAGTGGATGGAAAACTGGCGGTCAGGGGCGCTCCCGCCTGGCACATAACGGGCCACGTCCACGGCCACCTCCGTACCGCCTTCGATCAAGGCCGCAGAGGACAGCAGCTTCACTGTCGGCCCCAGCTCCCGCACCGTGAGCACGAGAAGCATGTCCGATCCGGGCGGCACCGTGAATGCGGGGTGGTCCGCGTCCGCGCGGGCCACGGTGGTGGTGGGGAAGCACGCGGCACCGGCAAAAAAATCCGCCATGCCTCGCGCCGCCGCCGCTTCGCGCTGCGGCACATCCTTTTGGTCGGCCCGCCAGCGGGTCTGCCAAAGCACTGTGGCCTTCAGCTTTGACTCCGGCTGGCAGACCGGCGCCTGTCCAGCGGGTGCGGTCGTCACCGTTGTTGTGGTGGCGCATCCGCACAGCAGTGCCGCGATGAAGAGAGCCGCGCAGTGAAATAGGGTGCCCATATGCCGCTTACCGCTTGGTGTAGCAGCCCTTGCCCGCGATCGACAGGTCGGCGGAGGATTCCACCGCCTGCGCCGTGGGCAGCACGCTGGGCGTGGTGTCGCCCAGCACGCACAGGTAGGCGCCCTTGCGCGCCCACACGGTGCGGCTGGTCAGGCCCGTGGGCTGGCTCCAGGTACCCCAGAAGGCCGTGAGCCTGGCCGTGGCGCCGGTGCGGTCGAACGCCACCGTGCCCAGCGCGCCCGCGGGCGAGGTCTGCACGGTACCGGTGCCCGCGCACTGCGCGTTGCCGTACAGCACCATGCCCTGTTCGATGGCGGCGCGGGTGTTGCTCTGCCGGGCAATGCGCCACAGCGTGCGGCCCCAGGTGCCGGGCAAGACCTGTGAGCACAGCGCCATCTCCCAGTCGCCCTCGGGCAGCGCGGCCGCCTGGGTGGCGCAGGCCACCTCGACGGAGGACTGGTTGGCGCTGCCCAGCGTGCCGCTGCCGCTCTTCACCGTGCAGGCCTGCCCGGCGGGTTGCGTCTTCACGGCCACCGCATAGGCCGCGCCCGCCGCCAGTGGCGTGGCGAAGGTGAAGCCGCCGTTGGCCGAGACCGCCAGGTCGTCGCCGCCGTTGTTCTGCAGCACCAGCGCGCCGCCCGCCGCCAGGCCGCTCACCGTGCCGCCCACGCTGTAGCGTGCCGCCGGCAGATCGGCGCAGCGCACGGCCACGTCGCCCACGTTGGCCGTGGCCGTGCCGCTGCCTTGCGCCACGGCGCAGGTCTGGCCCTGCGGCTGGGTCTTGACGGTGACGGCATAGGCGCTGCCCGCCGCGATGCGGCCCGTGAAGGTGAAGGGGCCGCTGGCCGCCACGTCCAGATCGGCCGCGCCGTTGTTCTGCAGCACGAGGCGCTTGCCTTGGCCCAGGCCCGTCACGGCGCCGCCCAGCGTGAAGCCGTCGCCGGACGGCGGCGACGTGGCGTCGTCACCGCCGCCGCCGCAGGCGGTCAGCAGGCAGGCCAGGGCCACGGGCAGTGCGAAAAAGCGGGGAGCGCAAAGAGAGTGCATGGTTGCTTTCGGAGTGGAAGGGTTTACCGAAAAGCATAGAAAGCTTCTCCACGCTCGCGGTGCGCCAAACTGCCAATGGCGGGCTTGTGCCGACGGGCCGCCAGGGATTTCGACGGATGGCTGGGAAAAACCGACGAGCGCCAGGCAGCGAGGGCGGGCGCTGCCTACCATTGGCGCAAGGAAGCCACACACCATGCCCCCCATGACGCAACGATCTCCTGCTGAATGCGCCATCCGCCAGGCCCACATCCGATTCGGTTTGGTCTTCTGGGGCGGCGCGTTCCTGGCGTCGGCCGTTCTCTATGTTCTGAAAATCACGGATTTCACGGCATATGCCCGGCACGCCATGTACCTGGCGGAAAAGTTTCTGCGGTACGGATCGGGGTGGCTGGTCGCCAGCGCTATTTCTTACGCCTTGTTCCGCCTGCACCAGTGGGCGCAGCGCCGCGGGCCGGCGGAAAGTTCGCTGCCGGTGTTCATCGTGGTTGCCTTCATCATCTCGCTGGCAGCGGCGCCGGTGTGGGCCGCATGGGGCTATGCCACCCAGGCGGCGTACCAGTGGAGCAACTTCATCAACGAAACGGCCCTGGGCGCGGCCTTGTTCTTTGGCTGGTCTTGCCTGTTCATCAGCCTCCTCTTCAGTTTTGAACTCAATGACCGCGAACGCCGGCTGGCCGCTGCCCGCGAGGAAGCGCTGTCCGCCCAAATGCGCGCGCTGCGCTACCAGATCAACCCGCACTTCCTGTTCAACACCCTCAACTCCATCGCCGGGTTGATCGAGGAAGGATCGGCCGCGCAGGCCGGGCGCATGGTGCTGTCGCTCTCCACGTTCCTGCGCACCACCTTGTCACTCGACCCCCTGCACGACGTGCCCCTGGCAGACGAACTCGCGCTCCAGCAGGACTACCTCGCGATCGAGCGCGAGCGCTATTGCGACCGCATGGACTTCACCATTGACGCGCCCGCCGAGGCGCTCCAGGCGCTGGTGCCCAGCCTGCTGCTGCAGCCCCTGATCGAGAACGCCATCAAGCATGGCGTGGGCCCCTCGCTGGCGCACACCCGCATCCGCATCAGCGCCCGGCGGCGCAACGAGCGCCTATGGCTGGCGGTGGAAAACGACCTGGACGCCAACGCCCCGCGCCGCACCGAAGCCGCCGGGTTCGGCATCGGCCTGCGCAATGTGGCCGAGCGCATCCGCGTGCGCTTCGGCGAGGCGGGGGCCTTGCGCGTCGATACGGGCAGCGGCACCCATTTCCGGGCCGAGATCGAGCTGCCCTGGAAGGCCGCATGACGCCGCTCAACGTGCTGGTGGTGGACGACGAGCCGCTTGCCCGGCGGCGCGTGGCGCGGCTGCTGCGCGCGCTGCCGTGGGTCGGCGCCATCGAAGAGGCGGCCCACGTGCCGCAGGCGCTGGAACGGCTGGATCGGTTCGATGCGCACATCCTGCTGCTGGACATCCAGATGCCCGGCGGCACCGGGTTCGATCTGCTGGCCCGCCTGCAGGGCCAGCCCGCGCCGCCGGTGGCCGTCTTCATCACCGCCTTTGACGACCAAGCCCTCCAGGCCTTCGACGCCAGCGCCACCGACTACATCACCAAGCCCATCGAGCCGGGGCGCTTCCAGCTCGCGCTGGAGCGCGCCCGCCAGGCCGTAGCCCAGCGCGCCAGCGCGCAGCGGATCGCGCAGCTGCAGGAGGTCATCGCCAATCTGCGCACCGCAGCGTCGCAGCCGCGCGGCCTGGCCGAGCTGTGGGTCAAGACCCAGGGCCAGCACGTGCGCATCGCCGCCGCCAGCATCACCCGCATCCAGGCCGAGCGCGACTACGCACGCATCCACGCCGATGGCCGCGAATACCTGTACAGCGCCAGCCTGTCGGAGTTGGCGCAGCGGCTGCCCGCGCAGGACTTCTTGCGCATCCACCGCAGCACCCTGGTGCGCATCGGCGCGGTCCATCGGCTGGCGGTGGGGGCCTTCTCGTCCCTCGCGGTGGTGCTGGCCGATGGCACGGTAGTTCGGGTGGGGCGTACCTATACGGCGGAGGTGCGGGCGCGGCTGCTGGGGCGGTAGGGGTGTGCCTTTGGCGCATTTTTGCTTCTGTTTTGATAGCTTCTTGCGCTTTACGGCTGGTTCCTCCAGGCTTTTTTGATCACAAGCCCCCTTTTCCTGGCGACAGTGGGAGGGCGTGGCCGATGGGTGATGGGGTGTCGGGTCAGCAATTCCCGTTGGGGTTTTGCGTTGCGCTGCGCCGCCGCAACACGACGGTAATCTGCCCGTTGGTTTCGATGGTGGCGCGTTCCACTTCGTGGGCATGCAGGCATCCGGCCGAGCGCAGGGCCGCTGCCACGTCGTCTGGCGTCAGCGCTTCCTCGCGCATCACCTGAGCGTTGACTACACCGCCTTGCACCAGCACGCGCGGGCGCCCGTCTATCCAGCGCCCCAGGCGCGGAAAGCGGTAGCTCAGCCGGGCGATCAGCGTGTGGCACAGCAGCAGCGTGGCGGCGGAAATCAGCCCGCCCACCAGCGAGTTGTCACCCGCATTCATGGAGTTCTGCACCGCATTCGAGAGGATGAGCAGCAGCACCAGGTCGAACGGTGCGTACTGCCCCACCTGCCGCCGCCCGGTGACGCGCAGGAACACCAGCAGGAAGGCATAGACCACCAGCGCGCGCACGACGAATTCCCACCAGGGGACGCTCAGGGCCAGCATGGCTCCTCCTCTGTGGCGCCGCGGTGGCGGCGCATGGTGTTGCGGTCCGGCTCAGTCATCCCGGCGCACCTGTGCCTGCAACTGCCGCACCAGCGGCTGCGGCAGGCGCAGGTCCAGGTCGGCCAGGCGCTGTTTGACCAGGATGTCCGGCACCTCGAACAGATGGGCCAGCTCCTGCAGGCTTTCGGCGTGGCCCTCGGTCAGGGTGAACTGCAGCACCTGCGTCGGAATGAGCAGGCGCAGCGCGAAATCGTTGGCTTCGCTCTCCATGCGCAGGCTGTAGTCCACGTGGTAGCTTTCCGACACCATGATCTCGCGGCGCATGCCGGGGCGCAGGTGGTGCAGCGCGATGTGGCCCAGGGCGTGCGCCACGCCGTAGCGCTGGCGCATGAAGCTGTGCGAGGCATTGATGGTGATACGCGCCTTGCGCTGACGCGAAATCTCCAGCACCGCGCAGGCCGCGCCGGTGTCCCCCACGGCCACGGCGATGCCCATGGCCTTGGCGATATGTGCCAGGTTGACGGGCACGGACTGGTCCCAGTGGGTGTTGAGAATGCCTTCCGCGAACAAGCTCATGGCCCAGATTATCTGTGCCGTGCAGCGCGGGTGGGTTTGCCGCAATTGGAGCAGCGAAAACCACGGTGACAAAATGGTGACACGCATTCCCCCGATGGGCTTTCAACCATGACCGCTTCCACCCCCGCACCCTCGCCTTCTGTGGCTCCCACTGCCACCACTACTCCCTCTTCCGCGCCCCGGCGCAAGCGCGCCCAGCCGCGCACCGTACGGCAGGGCGATACCCTGCCCACGCTCAGCCCCAAGGCCTTACCGCGCCACGCCCAGGCCGAGGCCACGCAGGCGGCACAGGGGCGGCGCCTGGCGGTGGTGCAGGCACTGCTGGAGCGCGATGCTGTGCCGTCGCAGCAGCGCGCGGCCGCCTTGCGCGCCCTGATTGAGGGCGCCTCGGAGGACGACCGCCAGATGCTGCGCCAGGTGCTGCTGGGCAGCGAGGAAGGCAGCGAGACGCCGCTGTTCAAAGGCCATCCCGACGATGAGCTGGCCGACGACTGGCGCGAGGGCGGCTACCCCTACAAGCACCTCATGCGCCGCGCCACCTACGAGGCGCAGAAGTACAACCTGCAGGTGGAGCTGCTCAAGCTGCAGGCCTGGGTGAAGGAGACCGGGCAGCGCGTCGTGATCCTGTTCGAGGGGCGTGACGCCGCGGGCAAAGGCGGCACCATCAAACGCTTCATGGAACACCTGAACCCGCGCGGTGCGCGTGTGGTGGCGCTGGAAAAGCCCAGTGAGGTGGAGCGCGGGCAGTGGTACTTCCAGCGCTACATCCAGCACCTGCCCACGGCGGGCGAGATCGTGCTGTTCGACCGCAGCTGGTACAACCGCGCGGGCGTCGAGCGCGTCATGGGCTTTTGCTCCGACGCCGAGTACCACGAGTTCATGCACCAGGCGCCCGAGTTCGAGCGCCACCTGGTGCGCAGCGGCATCCACGTGGTCAAGTTCTGGTTCTCCGTCACGCGCGCCGAGCAGCGCCGGCGTTTCAAGGAGCGCGAGATCCATCCGCTGAAGCAGTGGAAGCTCAGCCCCGTGGACCTGGCCTCGCTGGATAAGTGGGATGACTACACCCGCGCCAAGGAGGCCATGTTCTTCGAGACCGACACGGCCGATTCGCCCTGGACCGTGGTCAAGAGCGATTGCAAGAAACGCGCGCGCCTCAACGCCATGCGCTACGTGCTGCACAAGCTGCCCTATGCCAACAAGTCGCTCAAGGCCATCGGCAGGCTCGACACGCTGATCGTCGGCAGGGCGCACGGCTAACCAGTCCGCGACGTGCCGCGGGTTCTGCAAGAATGGCGCTCTTTGCTGAACCCTTGGGGGGCTTTTCCATGTCGTCTCGTCGCGCATTCATCCACCGAGCCAGCGCGCTCGGCCTGCTGCTGCTGGCAGCGCACCAGCGGGCGCTGGCCGTGTCGCTGTCTCAGCTGTCCAATGCCGACGCGGCCAGCGGCGTCAAGGCGGCGCTGGCGCGCGGCGCCGAGGTGGCGGTGGATCTGCTGGGGCGCACCGACGGCTTTCTGGGCAACCCGCAGGTACGCATCGGCCTGCCGGGGCAGCTTGAAGACGCCGCCAAGCTGATGCGCCGCTTCGGCCAGGGCCAGCGCATCGACGAGCTGGTCACCACCATCAACCGCGCCGCCGAGACCGCTGTGCCCATGGGCAAGGATCTGCTCGTGGGCGCCGTGCAAAGCATGAGCGTGCAGGACGCGAAGAACATCCTCACCGGCGGCGACACCGCCGTGACGCAGTTCTTCGCCAGCAAGACGCGCGCGCCGCTGGGCGAGCGCTTTCTGCCCGTGGTCACCCAGGCCACCGACAAGGTGGGCCTGGCGCAGCAGTACAACGCTTTCGCCGGCAAGGCTGCCGGTCTTGGCCTGCTCAAGCCCGAGGACGCCAATTTGCAGCAGTACGTGACCGGCAAGACGCTGGATGGCCTGTACTTCATGATCGGCGAGGAAGAGCGCAAGATTCGCAAGGACCCGGTGGGCACCGGCAGCGCCCTGCTGCAAAAAGTCTTTGGCGCGCGATGAGCCGCCGCCCACCCGCCGAGACCGCTTGCCCCTGCGGCAGCGGCGCGCCCCTGGTGGCTTGCTGTGGGCGCTTTCTGGAGGGCAAGGCGGATGCGCCCGATGCCGAGCGCCTCATGCGCTCGCGCTACAGCGCCTTTGTGGGCGAGCGCGGCGACTACCTGCTCGCCACCTGGCATGCGTCACGCCGTCCCCCCGCCATCGACTTTGACACGGGTGCGAAGTGGCTGGGCCTGGAGGTGCGCCGCCACCAGTCCACGGGCCCGGACAGCGCCGAGGTCGAGTTCGTCGCCCGCTGGCGCGTCGGTGGGCGCGCCGTGCGCCTGCACGAGTGCAGCCGCTTCGTGCGCGAAGGCGGGCGTTGGTACTACGTGGACGGCGATCAGTTTTGATGCAAATCGGCCTCTAGACCTTGCCTGTTAAGCGCAAGCAGCTATTTATTGAATAGCAAACTCAGGCCGTATCTTCTTCGCTCTCCCAGCGCAGCGCGGCAATGTCGTGCACGAAGATGGGGTAGTGCATCCACACCCCGCGCAGTCCCTTGCGCACCACGGTGCCAACCTGCGAGGCGTACAACCAAGCGTTGACCGCATCCTCGGCCAGGTGGCGCTGTAGCTGGGCGAACAGGCGCGCACGTTCGCGTGGGCTCTCGGATTGCGCATGGCGCTGCACCAGTTGCCGGAAGGCTGCGCTGTCGTAGCCGAAGTAGTAGCCCGGGTCGGTGTAGATCGGGTAGTCCAGCGGCTCCACATGGGTGATCAGCGTCATGTCGAAGTCGCCCTTGAACGGGCCTGCCAGCCATTGCGCCCATTCCAGTGGCCGGGGCTCCACCGTGATGCCTACGCGCTCCAGGTCGGCCGCCAGCACTGGCCCACCCAGGCGTGCGTAGGGCGGTGGCGGTAGCGCCAGCGACAGGCGCAGCGGCGCCGATCCCAGCGCTTCGCGCAGCAGGGCGCGGGCGCGGTCCGGGTCGTACGGGTAGCGGTGCGCCAGGTGCACGTAGCCAGGGTCGGAGGGGGAGAAATGGCTGCCGATCACGGTGCCGCGCCCCTCGAATACGGTGCGGATGAACGCCTCGCGGTCGATGGCGTGCGTGATGGCGCGGCGCACGCGCAGGTCGGCCAGCGGTGCGCGCCGGTGGTTCAGTGCCAGCAGGCCCTTGCTGCTGGAGGTGCCCAGCAGCAGTTGGTAGCGGCTGTCGGCCACCAGGCCACGCACCGAGTTGGTGGCGAAGTGCAGGAACAGGTCCATCTCCTCGCCGTGCAGGGCTGCTGCCTGCGCCTCGGGCGTGTAGAGGAAGCGGAATGTCGCGCCGCGCATGTACAGGGTTTTGGCGTGGCGGTAGGTGCTGGCCGGCTCCAGCGTGATGCTGTGGCCGCGCTGCCACTGTTGCACGCGGTACGGGCCGGTGCCCACGGGCGCGGTGGCAGCGGCGCCGGCACTCGCCGGGCTGAGGATCACGGCCGTGTTCTCGCCCAGGCGGAAGGGTAGGTGCGCGTCGGCATGGTGCAGCCCCAGCACCACGGTGTGCGCGTCGGGCGTGGCGATGTGCGCGATGTTGTCGAACAGCGTCTTGCGCGCCTTGTTGGTCGAGCCGGGCGCGCGTGCGCGCTCGAAGCTGAAGCGCACCGCTGCGGCGTCGAAGGGCGTGCCGTCGTGAAAGCGCACGCCCTGGCGCAGCTGCAGCGTGCAGGTGCGTTGGCGCGCATCCATCTGCCAGCGCTGCGCCAGCAGAGGCGCCACGCTGCCGTTCTCCTCGATGCGCGTCAGGCCCTCCAGCACGTTGTAGTGCACCACCTCGCCCACGGCGGCCGAAGCGGCCATGGTCGGATCCAGGCTGTCGGGCTCCAGCGACAGGTTGATGACCACCCAGCGCTGGTGGGCGCGCTGCGCTGCCCCGGCCAACGCGGGGGCAGCGGCCAGGGCCAGGGTGTGCGCCAGGTAGGCGCGGCGCGTGAGAGGCCAGGAAAGTGCGGAATGGCGCATGGCGGAGCCCGAAATTGCGACAAAATGAAACTACATCGTAGCCAAAACTGCATTTCATTCCCGGCCCAGGGCCGGTCGCCCCTATGCCTGCGCCCGCCGTTCCAACCCGTTTGCGCGCCCACCGCTGGGCGTGGTGGCTCTTGGCCGGGCTGGTGCTGGGACTGCTGCTGTCCATGGCCTGGGGCGCGCGCAGTGTGTACCAGCAGCGCGAGCAGCGCTACCACCACCAGATCGAGGGCGGCTTGCGCGCCATCAGCCTGTTGCAGGTGCGCAACGTGGCCGACTGGCGCCGCCAGCACATTGCCGATGCGGCTGCCCTGACCGATGACGGCCTGTTCGCCCAGGCTGCGGCGCGCTGGCACGCCGCGCCCAGCGAGGCGCTGCAGGAGCCGCTGCGTGAACGGCTGCGCAGCTTCGTCGAGCATGGGGGCTATAGCGCCGCCTTCTGGGTGGATGCTCGGGGAGCCCTGCGGCTCGGGCCGCAGGGAGCGCTGCAAGGCACGCTGGCGCCGCCCGAGCAGCAGGCGCTGCGCCAGGCGCTGGCCCAGGCTGAGCCGGTGGCGGTGGAGCTGCACCGAGATGCCGCCTTTGCCTTCGCTATTTTTGGCGTGCTCGCGCCCGTGTTTGATGGCGATACCCCCCTGGGCGCGGTGTGGCTGGTGAGCGATGCGCGCACCCAGTTGTTTCCCCAGGTTGAGACCTGGCCCAGTGCCAGCCGCTCGGCCGAGTCGCTGCTGGTGCAGCGCGATGGTGACGGACTGGTGTACGTGAGCCCGCTGCGCCACCGTAGCGACGCGCCCCTGAGTCTGCGCCAGGCCATCGTGCCGGGGCGCGACGTGGTGGTGCAGGCCGTGGCGGGCGCGCGCGGCGTGGTCTACGGCAGCGACTACCGCGGACAGGAGGTGCTGGCTTTGGTCAGCGCGGTGCCGGATTCGCCGTGGGTGCTCGTGTCCAAGCTCGACGTGGACGAAGCCTTCGTCGAGGCCCAGCGCGGCGAGTGGCTGGCCCTGGCGCTGCTGGCCAGTCTGGCGCTGTTGTCCGGGGGCTGCGCCGCTGCCGCGTGGCAATGGCGGGCCTGGCGGCGCGAGCGTGGCCTCAAGCTGGCGCTGGAGCGCAACATGCGCTGGCTCGACAGCGCGCAGAAGGCCGCCAGCGCCGGCTACTTCGCCTACGACGCGGAGCACCAGAAGTTCTTCATGTCCAGCATGGCCCACGCCATCTTTGGGCTGCCGCCGCAGGAGTACATGACGCTGCAGCAGTGGATGGACATGGTGCACCCCGAGGACCGCGCGCATGTGCTGCAGGTGCACGCCGACGCCATCGCCGCGCGCACCCCGCTGGGCATGCAGTACCGCATTGTGCGTGCCAGCGACAGCGCACAGCGCTGGCTGCAGGTGTGGGGTGAATACGGCGACGGCACCGATGCCGATCCGCTGCGCATGACGGGTACGGTGCAGGACATCACCGAGCGCAAGCAGGCCGAGCAGCAGCTGGCGCGCTACCGCGATGCGCTGGAGGAGCGTGTGCGCCTGGATCCGATGACCCAGGTGGCCAACCGCCTGGCCCTGGGCGAGGCCATGCAGCGCGAGTGGGAGCAGGCGCGGCTGCGCGGCATGCCGTTGGCGCTGCTGATGATCGACGTGGACTATTTCAAGGCCTACAACGACCACTACGGCCACGTTGCGGGCGACCGCTGCCTGCAGCGCGTGGCCCACGCGCTCGCCGGCGCGGTGCAGCGTGCGGGCGAGGTGGCGGCGCGCTATGGCGGCGAGGAGTTCGCCGTGCTGCTGCCCGATTCCGACGAACTGCGGGCCGTGGCGGTGGCGCATCGCCTGCGCGAGGCCGTGCGCGAACTGGCGCTGGAGCACCAGGCCAGCCCGTGTGGCGCGCAGGTCACCATCAGCGTTGGCGTGGCCTGCGTGCGCCCGGCCGATAGCCAGCCGCAGGAACATGCGCAGACCACGCTGTTCCAGCAGGCCGACGAGGCGCTGTACCGCGCCAAGCAGGCCGGGCGCGACCGTGTGGCGCTGTATGGCGCCGATGTGCAGGCCGGGCCACCGCCGGAAGCTGCCCAGCAAGGGTGAGCGCAGCGTGCCCTTGGCTCACCGCGCGCTGCGCTCTAATCGGGCCTGGCACCGCATTCCCCTTCTTTTTCCTTTCCGCATGACATTCGAAGCCATCTTGTTCGACTGCGACGGCGTGCTCGTCGACAGCGAAGCCATCACCAACGGCGTGCTGTGCGCCATGCTCAACGAGGCCGGCTGGGCCTTGTCCGCGCAGGAGTGCATGGAGATCTTCATTGGCAAGACCGTGCGCAGCGAGGCCGCGCGCATCGAGGCCCATACCGGACGGCCACTCACCGACGATTGGATGGCCGCCTTTTATGCGCGCCGCAATGCGCGCCTGCAGGCTGAGCTGCAGCCCATCGAAGGTGCGCTCGACGCCGTGCGCGCCGTGCACGCGCGGCTGCAGGGGCGTATTGCCTGCGCCTCGGGGGCCGACCGGCACAAGGTGGAGATGCAGTTGCACCAGGTGGGCATGGCGCCGTACTTTGCTGGGTACGTGTTCAGCGGGCACGAAATGCCGGCCACCAAGCCTGCGCCGGACGTGTACCTGGCCGCCGCCGCAGCCCTGGGCGTGGCGCCCGCGCGCTGCCTGGTGGTCGAGGATACGGTGACCGGCGTCACCGCGGGCGTGGCCGCCGGCGCCACCGTGCTGGGTTACAGCCCGGGTGGGGCGCAAGGGGCCGGGCACGGCACGCCCGCCGCGCTGCGTGCGGCGGGGGCAGTGGACATCCTGCCCCACATGGCCGGCCTGCCTGCCTGGCTGGAGGCGCAGGGGTGCTGAGCGCCTGGCTGCGCCGTGCGGCGCTGCTGGCGTGTGCCGCGCTCCTGGCCGGTTGCTCGTCGCTGCGGCCCTGGATCAACGAGCCGCTGCACGGCGGCGAGCCCCCCTCCATGCGCCTGGCCGACGGGCGCGACCCGAGCATGCTCATGGCCGTGACCCTCTCGGGCGGCGGGGCGCGCGCGGCGGCCTTTGGCTTCGGCGTGCTGAGCGAGCTGCGCGACACCGAGTTCGCCTGGGACGGCCGCCGCCTGAACCTGCTGGACGCCACCGACGTGGTCAGCGGCGTGTCGGGCGGCAGCATCATCGCCACCTACTACGCCGTGCACGGCGCCGAGGGGCTGCCGCGCTTCGAGCGCGACTTCCTGCGCCAGGACTTCCAGCGCAGCCTGGTCAACCTGGCCCTGCTGCCGGCCAACATGGTGGAGCTGAGCTCGCCCTGGTTCGGCCGCACGCACCTGCTGGCGCGCCAGCTCGACGCGCTGTACGGCGGCATGACCTTCGGCGACCTGGAAAAGCGCCCGCGCCAGCCGCAGCTGCTGGTCACGGCCACCGACCTGTCGCGCGGCACGGCGTTCGAGTTCTCGTGGGACCAGTTCTTGCCCATCTGCTCGGATCTGCGCAGCGTGCCGCTGTCGTTCGCGGTGGCGGCATCGTCGGCCGTGCCGCTGCTGCTCAGCCCGGTCACGCTGCACAACTACGCGCCGCAGTGCCCGCCGCCGGTGGACCTGGTGCGGCCCACGCGCACCGCGGCGCGCGATGCCAACCCCGCCAACTACCGCGCGCGCATGTTCCGTTCGCACGTGCGCAGCTACCTGGACGCGGACGCGCGCCCCTACATCCACCTGGTCGATGGCGGCCTGGCCGACAACCTGGGCGTGGTGCGCCTGCTCGACCGCTCGCTGGCCGATGGCGGCCTGCGCGCCAGCATGCGCGACATGGGCCTGCCGCCCGGCACCATCCGCAAGCTGGTGCTGGTGGTGGTCAACTCCGAGCGCGACCCGTCGGAGAACATTGACCGCATGGACACCGTGCCCACCACCTGGCAGGTGGTGGACCAACTGCTGTTTGGTGCCGGCGCGCGCGCCACGCTGGAGACGCAGGAGTTCCTGCGCGACATCACGCAGCAGTGGCGCAACGAGCTGTCCCGCGCTGCGCAGGATGGCACCGACGCCTTCGCCGCCAATGCCGAGCTGCACGTGATCCAGGTGAACCTGCGCGACGTGAACGACCCGCACGTGCGCCGCCGCCTGCTGCAGGTGCCCACGGCGTTCACCATCGCACCCGACGAGGTCACCCAGCTCATCGAGGCGGGCCGCCGCGTGCTGCGCCAGTCGCCCGACTACCAAGGGCTGCTGCGCTCGCTGGAAGATGTGCAGCGGGTGCGGTAGGGGGCATCCCCCTGAGCGGCTTGCGCCGCTTCCCCCTTCTCTCTACGCGCTTCGCGCTAGGGGAAGGGGGACGACGCCAGCGCGGCGGGGCGGCCCTTGCGCGGCGTCTGCTGGGCTGGGCCGCGCTTGGGCGTGGCGCTTGCCCTGGGCGGGTAAGGGTCAAATCGGCCGTAAACGTGCGCCCAGCAAGCGCTGGCAGCTATCAAAATTGAATCTCTTTGCTCACCCTGGGCGCGACTGCCGCCGGAACGCGGCGGGCGATTGCCCGGTCCAGGCGCGGAAGGCGCGGATGAAGCTCTTTTCGTTGCCGAACCCGGCTGCCTGCGCCACCTGCTTGACCGGGCGGTCGGTGCGCTGCAGCAGCTCCACGGCGCGCGCCTGGCGTACCTCGTCCTTCAGCGCCTGCAGCGAGGCACCTTCCTCCTTGAGCTGGCGGTGCAGCGTGCGTGCCGACAGGTGCAGCCGCTCGGCGATCAGCCCGGCGCTGTGCAGCGCGGCTGGGTCGCTGGTCAGCAGCTGGCGCACGCGCTGCACCAGCAGGCGGTCGCGCCGGTACTGCAGTACGGTCAGCGGCAGGGCGCGCTGCAGCATCTGGCGCAGCGCTGTTTCGTCGCGTGCCAGGGGCAGCTGCAGGTAGCGCGCGTCGAAGCGGATGGCGGCGTGCGGCGCGCCAAACGTCACCGGGCCGGGGAACAGCAGCGGGTACACCCCGGCATGTGCGGGTGCCGCGAACGGAAAGCGCGCCTCCTGCAGCGGCAGGCGCGAGTCGATCAGCCAGCACGCCACGCCATGCAGGTTGCGCAGTACCGACACCAGGCAGAACTCGCGCAGCGCGCCGTCGCCGCCGGGCGGGTCGCGCTCCTGCAGCGTGACTTGGGCCGTGGCGCCCTCGGTGGTCAGCGTGAGCGCGATGCTGTCGGTCAGCAGGCCGTGGTGGCGGCACCAGCGTGCCAGCGCCACGCCCAGGTGCGGCGCGGTGATGGAGGCGCGCGCCAGCATCCCGTAACTGCCCCAGGGCAGGCGGCGCGTGAACCAGCCCAGGGCTTCGTCGTCCAGCTCGCGCATGGCGCCCTCGCACAGCGCCTCCATTTGCCAGGCGGTGATGCGGGCCTGGGGATCGGCCACTTCCTCTGGCGCGATTTGTGCCTGGCGCAGCACGTGGGTCGCGTCCATGCCGCGCAGTGCGTAGGCGCGCACGATGGCCTGGACAAACGCCATGGGCGTGACCGCTGCGCCGGTGCGCGGCAAGGGGCGGAGGGCGGACTGGGAGGGCAGGGACGGGGTGTACATGGTGTGATGCGGTTGTGGCAATTATTGCAACCTGGCTGGCCCCATCTGCAGCACCTGGCGGCGTATGCTGCGTCCAGGCGGGATGGCACCCGCACGCACAGGAGACCGTTGGATGACCGCACCCCTTACCTTGAGCCAGGCCCAGGGCCGCACCGATACGCCCCTGATTGAGCAGACGATCGGCCAGTTCTTCGACGCCATGGCCGCGCGCCAGGGCGCGCGCGAGGCGCTGGTATGCCGCCACCAGGGGCTGCGCTATACCTACGCCGAGCTGCACACCGAGGTGCGCCGCCTGGCCAGCGCACTGCTCGGCCTGGGGCTGCAAAAGGGCGACCGCATCGGCATCTGGTCGCACAACAACGCCGAATGGGTGCTGATGCAGTTCGCCACGGCCCAGGTGGGCCTGGTGCTGGTCAACATCAACCCGGCCTACCGCACCAGCGAGGTGGAGTACGCGCTGAACAAAGTGGGCTGCAAGGCGCTGGTGACCATGGCGCGTTTCAAGACCAGCGACTACGCCGGCATGCTGCAGCAACTGGGCCGTGCGCGGCTGCCGCAGCTGCAGCACATCTTCTGGATCGACACGCCGGGGCAGGGCGAGGACATTGCCGGCATGCAGCGCTTTTCTGCGCTTATGGCGAGCGGCGACGCGCAGGACGCGCGCATCGACGTCGTGGCTGCCACGC
This sequence comes from Paenacidovorax caeni, assembly GCF_001298675.1. GTDB lineage: Bacteria > Pseudomonadota > Gammaproteobacteria > Burkholderiales > Burkholderiaceae_C > Paenacidovorax > Paenacidovorax caeni. Next base: position 65,899 of record NZ_CYIG01000011.1, on the reverse strand, counting down.
TGGCCAACACCGACCCGATCAACATCCAGTTCACCAGCGGCACCACGGGCTTTCCCAAGGGCGCCACGCTGACGCACCGCAACATCCTGAACAACGGCTTCTTCATTGGCGAATGCATGCAGCTCACGCCCGAAGACCGGCTGTGCATTCCCGTGCCGCTGTACCACTGCTTTGGCATGGTGCTGGGCAACCTGGCCTGTGTGACGCACGGCGCCACCATCGTCTACCCCAACGACGGCTTCGACCCGCTGCTGGTGCTGGAGACGGTGCAGGCCGAGCGCTGCACCGGCCTGCACGGCGTGCCCACCATGTTCATTGCCGAGCTGGACCACCCGCGCTTTGCCGAGTTCGACCTCTCCACGCTGCGCACCGGCATCATGGCTGGCTCGCCCTGCCCGATCGAGGTGATGAAGCGCGTGGTCAGCGACATGCACCTGTCGCAAATCACCATCGCCTACGGCATGACCGAAACCAGCCCGGTGAGCTGCCAGAGCAGCACCGCCACGCCGCTGGAAAAGCGCGTGGCCACCGTGGGCCAGGTGCAGCCGCACCTGGAGGTGAAGATCGTGCACCCCGAGACCGGCGCCGTCGTGCCCGTGGGGCAAAGCGGCGAGCTGTGCACGCGAGGCTACTCGGTGATGCACGGCTACTGGGGCGATGCCGAGAAAACCCGCGAGGCCATTGACGCCGAGGGCTGGATGCACACCGGCGACCTGGCCACCATGGACGCCGAGGGCTACGTGAACATCGTCGGCCGCATCAAGGACATGGTGATCCGTGGCGGCGAGAACATCTACCCGCGCGAGATCGAAGAGTTTCTGTACCGCCACCCGCAGGTGCAGGACGTGCAGGTGGTGGGTGTGCCCGATGCGCGCTACGGCGAGGAGCTGTGCGCCTGGATCATCGCCAAGCCCGGCACGCAGCCGACCGAGGACGACATCCGTGCCTTCTGCAAGGGCCAGATCGCGCACTACAAGGTGCCGCGCTACATCCGCTTCGTCCCCGGCTTCCCCATGACCGTCACGGGCAAGATCCAGAAATTCAAGATCCGTGACGAGATGAAAAACAGCCTTGGCCTGACCGAGGAAAAAACCGCCTGAGCCGCACCCCGTTTGAAAAGGCCCCCGCCATGATTCTCGAATCCCAACTCAACCCCCGTTCCGCCGACTTCCAGGCCAACGCCGCAGCCATGCGTACCGTGGTGGAAGACCTGCGGGCGCAGCTCGCCAAGGTGGCCCAGGGCGGCGGCGAGGCCGCACGCGCCAAGCACGTGGCGCGCGGCAAGCTGCTGCCGCGCGAGCGCGTGCAGATGCTGCTGGACCCCGGCACGCCCTTCCTGGAGCTGGCACCGCTGGCCGCGCTGAACATGTACAACAACGACGCGCCGGGCGCGGGCGTCATCACCGGCATTGGCCGCGTGAACGGGGTGGACTGCATGATCGTGTGCAACGACGCCACCGTGAAGGGCGGCACCTACTACCCCATGACGGTGAAGAAGCACCTGCGCGCGCAGGAAGTGGCGGCGCAAAACCGCCTGCCCTGCATCTACCTGGTGGACTCGGGCGGCGCCAACCTGCCCAACCAGGACGACGTGTTCCCGGACCGCGAGCACTTTGGCCGCATCTTCTTCAACCAGGCCAACATGAGCGCCCAGGGCATTGCACAGATCGCTGTGGTCATGGGCTCGTGCACCGCTGGCGGTGCCTATGTGCCTGCCATGAGCGACGAGTCCATCATCGTCAAGAACCAGGGCACCATCTTCCTGGGCGGCCCGCCGCTGGTGAAGGCCGCCACGGGCGAGGTGGTCAGCGCCGAGGACCTGGGCGGCGGCGACGTGCACACGCGCCTGTCCGGCGTGGCCGACCACCTGGCGCAAAACGACATGCACGCGCTGGCACTGGCGCGCACGGCGGTGGCCAATTTGAATAAAAACAAGGCGCAAAACCCCGCCGATCAAGCGCCAGTAGCTCCTAAATATGCAGCAGACGAGCTGTACGGCGTGATTCCCACCGACACGCGCAAGCCCTTTGACGTTCGGGAAATCATCGCCCGCATCGTCGATGGCAGCGCGTTTGACGAGTTCAAGGCGCGCTTTGGTAGCACCCTGGTGTGCGGCTTTGCGCGCATCGAGGGCATGCAGGTGGGCATCATCGCCAACAACGGCATCCTGTTCAGCGAAAGCGCGCAAAAGGGCGCGCACTTCATCGAGCTGTGCTGCCAGCGCAAGATTCCGCTGGTGTTCCTGCAGAACATCACCGGCTTCATGGTGGGCCGCAAGTACGAGAACGAGGGCATCGCGCGCCACGGCGCCAAGCTGGTCACGGCCGTGGCCACGGCCAGTGTGCCCAAGTTCACCATCATCATCGGCGGCAGCTTTGGCGCCGGCAACTACGGCATGTGCGGCCGCGCCTACAGCCCACGCTTCCTCTGGATGTGGCCCAACGCGCGCATCTCCGTGATGGGCGGCGAGCAGGCCGCCAGCGTGCTGGCCACCGTCAAGCGTGATGGCATCGAGTCCAAGGGCGGCAGCTGGAGCGCGGAGGAAGAAGAAGCCTTCAAGGCGCCGATCCGCCAGCAGTACGAAGAGCAGGGCCACCCCTACTACGCCACCGCACGCCTGTGGGACGACGGCGTGATCGACCCCGCCGACACGCGCCGCGTGCTGGCGCTGGGGCTGTCGGCCACGCGCAATGCGCCCATCGAGGACACCCGGTTCGGCGTGTTCCGCATGTGAGGGGCGCGACCATGGACGCGGTGGCCCACTTCAGCCAGCTTGCGCGTTACAACGCGTGGGCCACGGCGCGCCTGCTTGATGCGGTGCGTGCCGTGGAGGAAGCGGACTACCGCCGCGACGTGGGCCTGTTCTTCAAGAGCATTCACGGCACGCTCAACCATCTGCTGGTGGCCGAGCACCATCTCTGGTATCCGCGCTTTGCCGAAGGCGCCTCGCCCCGCGTGGCGCTGGATGCGGAACTGGAGTCCGGCCGCGCACGGCTCGATGCCCGCCTGCGCGAGGGCGCGGCGCGTTGGGAGCGGCTGGTCGCGGCGGTTCCCGCCGAGCGCTGGGATGGCGCGCTGGACTACACCACCATGCGTGGCGACGCGGCTTCTTTGCCCTTTGCTGCCACGCTGGCCCATGTGTTCAACCACGGCACGCACCACCGCGGCCAGATCACGGCGGCGCTCACCGCACAGGGCCAGCCGTGTCCCGCGCTGGACTTTGTCTATTACCTGCAAAACCCCTCGCAGCCATGACGCAAAACCTTTCCATCACCCAGTCCGGTGCAGTGGCGCGCATCACGTTGACCCAGCCCGAGATTCGCAACGCCTTCAGCGATGACGTCATCGCGGAGCTGACCGCCGCCTTTCAGGACGTGGGCGCGCGCCCCGACGTGCGCGCCGTGGTGCTCGCAGCCGAAGGCCCGGCCTTCTGCGCTGGCGCCAACCTCAACTGGATGCGCCGCATGGCCGACTACACGCGCGACGAGAACCTCGCCGACGCGGGCAAGCTCGCCGAGATGCTGCGCGTGATCTACACCTGCCCCCAACCCACCATTGCCCGCGTGCAGGGCGACGTGTATGCCGGTGGCATGGGCCTGGTGGCCGCATGCGACATGGCGGTGAGCGTGGACACCGCGGGGTTTTGCCTCAGCGAAGTGAAGCTGGGCCTGATTCCTGCCACCATCAGCCCCTATGTCATCCGCGCCATGGGTGCGCGCGCCGCACACCGCTATTTCCTCACGGCCGAGCGTTTCGATGCCGCCGAGGCGCTGCGCATCGGCTTCGTGCATGCGGTGGTGGGCGCGGACCAGTTGGACGCCAAGGTCGATGAGCTGCTCAAGGCCCTGACCAGCGCCAGCCCGAATGCCGTGCGCGCCTGCAAGCAACTGGTGCAGAACGTGGCCGAGCGCGAGATCGATGCCAGTCTCATCGCTGCCACGGTCGAGGGCATTGCCGACATCCGTGCCAGCGCCGAGGGGCGCGAGGGCGTGCAGTCCTTCCTGCAAAAGCGCAAGCCGGGCTGGCTGTGACCCATGGACGCGCTCTGGCTGCAGATCGTGCAATGGCTCCACACCGTGGGCCTGCATGTCGATGCGGGCACCGCACAGGCGGTGGCCGAGGGAGCGGAGCGCGCTACGCGGCAACTCGACATGCCCAGCCTGCTGGCGCTGGCTGCCGCCCTTGGCTGGGCCAGCGGCGTGCGCCTGTATGCCGTGGTCTTCACCGTGGGCGCTCTGGGGGCGCTGGATTGGCTGGCGCTGCCGCCGGGTTTGCTGGTGCTGGAGCATCCGCTGGTGCTGCTGGCCTGCGGCTTCATGCTGTGCGTGGAGTTTTTTGCCGACAAGGTGCCGCTGCTCGACTCGGTGTGGGACGGGGTGCACGCCTTCATCCGCGTGCCGGCGGGCGCGCTGCTGGCGGCCGGGGTGTTTGGCGCCGACAACGTCGCCATGGCCGTGGTGGCGGGGCTGCTGGGCGGCTCGCTCTCGGCCACGGCGCTGGCCACCAAGATGACGGCGCGTGCCGCCGCCAACACATCGCCCGAGCCCTTCAGCAACTGGGGCCTGTCGTTCCTGGAGGACGGCCTGGTGGCGGGGCTGGTGTGGCTCGCCCTGCAGCACCCGGTGTGGTTCGGTGTGGCCCTGGTGCTGGTGCTGGCGGTGTCGGTGCTGCTGCTGGTTGTGCTGTTCAAGTTCCTGCGCGCTGTGTCGCGGCGCGTGTTTTTCTTTCTCTCTGAACCTGCCAAGGTGGTTTGAATGTTTACCAAGATCCTGATTGCCAACCGTGGCGAAATCGCCTGCCGCGTGGCGGCCACCGCGCGCCGCATGGGTGTGAAGACCGTGGCGGTGTATTCCGATGCCGACGCGCAGGCCAAGCATGTCGCGGCGTGCGACGAAGCCGTGCACGTGGGCGGTAATGCGCCCAAGGACAGCTACCTGCAGTGGCAGCGCATCATCGACGCGGCCAAGGCCACCGGCGCGCAGGCGATCCACCCGGGCTACGGCTTCCTGAGCGAAAACGAGGACTTCGCGCAGGCCTGCGCCGATGCCGGTCTGGTGTTCATTGGCCCACCGGCCAGCGCCATCAACGCCATGGGCCTGAAGGCCGAGTCCAAGCGCCTGATGGAGCAGGCCCAGGTGCCGCTGGTGCCGGGCTACCACGGTGCCGACCAGGACCCGGCGCTGCTGCAGCGCGAGGCCGACCGCATTGGCTACCCGGTGCTCATCAAGGCCAGCGCTGGCGGCGGCGGCAAGGGCATGCGCGCGGTGGAGAAGGCCGAGGATTTCGCCGCGGCGCTTGAATCGTGCAAGCGCGAGGCCATCAACAGCTTTGGCGACGACGCCGTGCTGGTCGAGAAATACGTGCAGCGCCCGCGCCACATCGAAATCCAGGTGTTTGGCGACACCCACGGCAACTGCGTCTATCTGTTCGAGCGTGACTGCTCGGTGCAGCGCCGCCACCAGAAGGTGCTGGAAGAGGCGCCAGCGCCCGGCATGACGCCCGAGCTGCGCGCCCGCATGGGCGAGGCGGCCGTGGCCGCTGCCAAAGCCGTGCACTACGTGGGCGCGGGCACGGTGGAGTTCATCGTCGAGCAGCCTGGCGGCTACGACGCACCCGAGCAGATGAAGTTCTACTTCATGGAGATGAACACCCGCCTGCAGGTGGAGCATCCCGTGACCGAGGCCATCACCGGCCTGGATCTGGTGGAGTGGCAACTGCGGGTGGCTTCGGGCGAACCGCTGCCGCTGCGCCAGGACGAACTGCGCATCACCGGCCACGCCATCGAGGCCCGCATCTGTGCCGAGAACCCCGACAAACAGTTCTTGCCGGCCACCGGCACGCTGGCCGTGTACCGCAAGCCCGCCTGCACCAGCTTCGAGCGCGGCGCTGTGCGCGTGGACGATGGCGTGCGCGAGGGCGACGCCATCAGCCCGTTCTACGACTCCATGGTGGCCAAGCTCATCGTGCACGGCGACACGCGCGAGCAGGCGCTGGCGCGCCTGGACGACGCGCTGGCGCAGACCCACATCGTCGGCCTGGCGACCAACGTGCAGTTCCTGCGCCTGGTGGCGCGCAGCGATTCGTTCGCCCAGGGCCGCCTCGACACTGCGCTGATCCAGCGCGAGCAGGCCGTGCTGTTCCAGCAGGAGCGCGTTGGTCTGCCGCTGGCCGCTGCCGCCGCCGTGGCGCAAACGCTGCTGCGCGAGCGCGCCGCCGAGAGCGCCGATCCGTTCAGCCGCCGCGATGGCTTCCACTCGCACGCCGAACTGGAGCGCCGCTTCGAGTTCGACTTCGGCGGCCAGCATGCCAAGGCCTGGCTGACCTACGGCCGCGACGGCGCGCTGGCCCTGCGCGTGGGCGAGGGCGACGCGGCCGTGGCCGGGCCGCTGGTGTTTGCGCCGCTGGCCGACGGCGCCATCGACCTGCAGTTCGCAGGCCAGCGCACCCGCGCTGCCGTGTATGCCCAGGGCGAGACGGACCACGTGTTCACGCCCCAGGGCGCAACGCGCATCGAGGCCATCGACCTGCTGGCCCACGCGGGTGATGCCCAGGGCGAGGGCGGGCGCCTCACCGCGCCCATGCCGGGCAAGGTGGTTTCGTTTGCCGTGCAGGCTGGCGACAAGGTGACCAAGGGCCAGCCGCTGGCCGTGATGGAGGCCATGAAGATGGAGCACACCATCGCCGCGCCGGCCGACGGCGTGGTGCAGGAGCTGCTCTACGCGCCCGGCGACCAGGTGACCGAGGGCGCCGAGCTGCTCAAGCTCTGCGCCGCCTGACAGCGCGGCGGCGGCGCGCGCGGTACGCTCGGGGGTTGCACTTTTTTGCCCGGCGCGGCGCGGCCGATCGTTTATGCAGGCTTTACTCCCGACCCCAACCTCCCAGGACGATTCTCCGGCGCCGCCGCTGTGGCGGCTGGCGCTGGCCTGGTGGTTCCTGTGCAGTCCCGTGCTCTGGATGTGGCCCAGCGGGCGCACCTTGCTCGACACCGTGGTGTCGGCGGCAGTGCTGGCGCCGGTATTCCTGTGGCGCCGCGTGGGCCAGGCCGCGGCGTGGCTGCTGGTGCTGATCGGTGCCGTGTACCTGGGCTACTTCCTGGCCGTGCGCTCGGCGCCTGACGAGTACTTCTGGTTCACGCTGCTCGGCTCGCATGCACAGGAAGCGGTGGAGTACGCGTCCTCGTGGCGCTGGCGCGATGCGCTGTGGCTGCTGGCGTGGCTGGCACCCGCCACTGCCGTGGCCTGGTGGCTGGCGCGGCGCGCGCGGCCGGTGCGGCGCAAGGCCTGGCGCCGCGTGCTGGCGCTGCTGGGGCTGGTGTGGGTGGCCTGGGGCGTGGTGTCGGCCTTCAAGGGCGACAGCGTCGAGGCCACGCTGCGCAAGATCAACCGCGTCTATCCCGTGGCCATGTTCGAGTCGTATGCACGCCAGCAGGTGGCGTCGCACCAGATTTTTGCCGTGCCGCGCGTGGCTGCGCCCACCGCGCCGGCGCGCGCCGACCTGATCGTGCTGGTGATTGGCGAGAGCGCCAGCGCGCAGCGCTGGTCGCTGCTGGGCTATGCCGGACACGACACCAACGCCGCCCTGCGGCCCCTGCAAGCCGATTTGCAGGCGCTGCCCGTGCTGGCCAACGGCAACAACACCGCGCTCGCGCTGCCCGTGCTGCTGAGCGGCCAGGGGCTGGAGCACCTGCCGCCGCAGGGCCTGCCCACCTACCTGGACTGGGCGCGCGCGGCGGGCTTTCGTGTTGCCACGTTCAGCAACCAGAGCACTTCGGGCACGGCGGAGACGTTTTTCCACGCTGCCTACCGCCAGCGCTCCGACTGGTACGTCAACCTGCCCGACGGCGAATACGACGGCGCGCTCACGCCGCTGCTGCAGCAGGCGCTGGGCGAGGCGCGTGAAAGCGCGCAGCCGCTGCTGGTCACGCTGCACACCTACGGCAGCCACCCGCGCACCGGCAAGCGCTACCCGCCCGAGCGCGCGCACTGGGACGACGTGTACGACAACAGCATTGCCTACGCCAGCGAACTGCTGGCGCAGTGGATTGGCCTGCTGCAGGCCGAGGGCCAGGGCCGCCGCGCGGTGCTGCTGTACCTCTCGGACCACGGCCTGAACCTGCTCGACTGCGGCGGCAACTACACCCACGGCAGCGCGCGCAGCGCCTACGAGGTGCCGCTGCTGGCCTGGAGCAACGCTGCCTTCCGTGCCGCCCAGCCTGCCTGGGCCGCGCAACTGGCGCACCATGCGCAGCCTGCGCCTGAGGGCCTGCCGCGCCTGGACAACCGTGTCTTCGCCGCCACGGTGGCCGACCTGCTCGGCTACGGTGGCGCCACCGCCTACCCTTCCCTGGGCGCGCCGCAGGATGCGCCCGAACCCCTGCTCGGCGGCCAGCCCTACCGTGCGCGCGCCCAGGCCAATGCCTGCGACGTGCGCGCCCAGGGCGGCCCGCTGCATTGATCCCCTTCCGGAGCACGACCATGAACATCCCCACCCGCGTACGCATCATCGACGTCGGCCCGCGCGACGGCCTGCAGAACGAAAAGCAGGCCGTGCCCAGCGAGGTCAAGATCGGCCTGGTGCAGCGCCTGCAGGACGCGGGCCTGCGCGAGATCGAGGTGACCAGCTACGTCAGCCCCAAGTGGGTGCCGCAGATGGCCGACAACCACGCCGTCATGTCCGGCATCGCGCGCCAGGCCGGGGTGCGCTACAGCGTGCTCACGCCCAACCTCAAGGGCTGGGAGGCGGCCGTGGCCGACCGGCCTGACGAAATCGTCGTCTTCGGCGCCGCCAGCGAGGCGTTCAGCCAGAAGAACATCAACTGCTCGATTGCCGAGAGCATCGAGCGGTTCGCGCCGGTGGTCGAGGCGGCGCGCGCCGCAGGCGTGGCCGTGCGCGGCGCCATGAGCTGCACCGTGGGCTGCCCCTACGAGGGCGAGATCGCGCCCGAGCGCGTGGCCTACCTGGCGGGGCTGATGAAGGGCATCGGCGTGCAGCGCGTGGACGTGGCCGACACCATCGGCGTGGGCACGCCGCTGAAGGTGCAGCGCGCCATCGCGGCGACGCTGCAGCACTACGAACTCGATGCCGTGTCTGGCCACTTCCACGATACCTACGGCCAGGCCCTGTCGAACACGCTGGCGGCGCTGGAGCTGGGCGTGTGGAACTTCCAGTCTTCGGTGGCGGGCCTGGGCGGCTGCCCCTACGCCAAGGGCGCCACCGGCAACGTGGCCACCGAGGACCTGGTGTACCTGCTGCACGGCATGGGCATCGAGACCGGCATCGACCTGGACAAGCTGGTCGATGCGGGCGCGTACATCAGCGATTTCCTCGGCCGCAAGAGCGGCTCGCGCGTGGCCGTGGCGCTGTTGAACAAGCGTGCCGGGCAAGGCACTCCTGATTTGATAGCTGCTAGCGCTTGTCTGTAAAGGGCTGGTGGCTATTTTTGTTTAAATCCATGGCGCTGCGCTTTACCCTCGACCCCTGAAGCCGGCGCGGCCTCTGCGCGGGTCACCGAGCGAGGGCGGCGTCCCCCTTTCATGGAGGGCGTGAGAGGGTAAGGCGCGAAGCGCCTCAGGGGCGTGGCACGTCACTCTCCGCCCAGCACCTTCCACAGCGTCACGCGGTTGACCTGCTCCGACAGGCGCAGGCCAATCAGCGTTTGCTGCGCGGCGTACAGGCTGCGTTGCGCGTCCAGCACTGCGAGGTAGTTGTCCACGCCGGCCTTGAAGCGTGCGTCCGACAGGTCGAACGCTTTTTGCGTGTTCGCCACCATGCTGGCCTGCGCCGCCAGGCGCTCGCGCCACTGCGCCAGGTCGGCCAGCACGTCGGCGGCTTCGCGGAAAGCCGTTTGCACGGCTTTCTCGTACTGCGCCAGGGCGATGCGCTGGTTGCTCTCGGCCACCTGCACGCCGGCGCGGTTGCGTCCACCGTCGAAGATAGGCAGGCGCACCAGCGGCACGAAGCTCCAGGTGCTGTTGTCGTTGCCAAACAGCTGCTCCAACTCGGTGCTGCCCGTGCCCACGTTGGCCGTGAGGCTGATGGTGGGGAACAGCGCTGCGCGCGCGGCGCCGATGTTGGCGTTCATGGCGCGCAGCGTGCTCTCGGCCGCTTGCACGTCGGGGCGGCGCAGCAGCACGGTCGAGGGCAATGGCACTGGCACGGGGGGCAGCGCTGCCACGTCGGCCGACTCCTGCAGGCCCAGGGTTTGCGCCGTCGGCAACAGGTGTTGCGGCACGGTGCCGCCCGCCAGCAGTTGCAGCACGTTGCGGTCGCGCTCGACCTGGGCCGTGGTGCTGGCCACGTCGCCGCGTGCGGTGTCCACCGTGGTCTGGTTCTGCGCCAGCACCAGCCCCGAGACCGCGCCGAGCTGGTGCATGCGCCGCGTCAGTTCCAGCGCTTTGACGCGGCTGGCCAGGGTGTCGCGGGCCAGCTGCAGGCGCGCCTGGTCGGCTGCCAGCGTGAGCCAGGCCGTGGCCACGTCGGCCACCAGGCCGATGCGCACGTTGCGCTGGTTCTCCTGGCTTTGCAGGAATTGCTGCAAGGCTGCTTCGTTCAGGTTGCGCACGCGCCCCCACAGGTCGAGCTCGTAGCTGGCGAAGCCGAGCTGCGCCGTGTACTGCGTGGCGAGGGTGGCGTTGCCGCTGGCGTTCAGGTCGGCGGCCGTGCGGGCGCGGTTGGCCTGGGCCTGGGCGTTCACGCCGGGCAGCAAGTCGGCGCGGCTGATGCCGTACTGGGCGCGGGCTTTCTCGATGTTCTCCACCGCCACGCGCAGGTCGCGGTTGTGCGTGAGCGCCAGGGCCACAACCTCGCGCAGCGCGGGCGATTGCAGCCACTGCATGCCCTGGGCCTCCCGCAGGGCGGATTCGTCCGCTTGCGCGGGCGCGCCCTGGGCAGAGACAGCTTGCGGAACGGGCAGGGGCGGTGTCTGGTGCGTGGGCGCGAGGTTGCAGCCCGCCAGCAGCAGCGCCGCAGTGCACAGCAAGGGTTTTACCGTCATGCCGCGTGCTTCTGTGCATCGTCGTGGCGCGAGCGGCTCTTGAACCAGCTGCGCACCAGCAGGAAGAACACCGGCACCAGGAAGATACCCAGTACCGTGGAAGCGGCCATGCCGCCGAGCACGGCCGTGCCGATGGCGTTGCGCCCGCCGGCACCGGCGCCGGTACCGATGGCCAGCGGAATCACGCCGAAGCCGAAGGCCAGCGAGGTCATCAGGATGGGACGCAGGCGCAGCCGTACGGCAGCCACCGTGGCGTCGAACACGCTGCGGCCCTGCTCCTGCAGTTGCACGGCGAACTCCACGATCAGGATGGCGTTCTTCGCCGCCAGCCCCACCGTGGTCAGCAGGCCGACCTGGAAGTACACGTCGTTGGTCAGCCCGCGCAGCGTGGTGAACAGCAGTGCGCCCACCACGCCCAGCGGCACGGCCAGCATCACCGACAGTGGCACCGTCCAGCTCTCGTACAGCGCCGCCAGGCACAGGAACACGAACAGGATGGAGATGGCGTAGAGCAGCGGCGCCTGCGCGCCCGACTGGCGCTCCTGCAGCGAGGCGCCGGTCCACTCGTAGCCGATGCCGGGCGGCAGGGTCTTGAGGATGTCTTCCACAATCTGCATGGCCGTGCCCGAACTGACGCCCGGCGCGGCACGGCCCTCGAACTCGTAGGCTGGGCTGCCGTTGTAGCGCATGAGCTGCGGCGAGCCGTAGGCCCAGTAGGTGCGGGAGAAGGCGCTGAAGGGCACCATTTCGCCGTTCTGGTTGCGCACCGTCCATTTGGCGATGTCCTGCGGCAGCATGCGGTGCGGCGCATCGCCCTGGATGTAGACGCGCTTGATGCGGCTGTTGTTCAGGAAATCGTTCACGTAGGTGCCCCCCATGGCGCTGGAGAGCACGTTGTTGATGTCGCTGTACGACAGCCCCAGGGCCGCGGCCTTGCGGTCGTCGATGTCCAGGCGCAGCTCGGTCGCGTCCTCCAGGTTGGTGGTGCGCACGCCGGTCAGCTCGCCATGCTGGCGCATGGCGCTGAGCACGCGGTCGCGCGCGGCCAGCAGTGCTTCGTGGCCTACGGCGTTGATGTCCTTGAGCATGAAGTTGAACCCTGAACTCGCGCCCAGGCCGCGCACGGCGGGCGGCAGCACGATGATCACGCGCGCGTCGCGGATCGCGCTTAGCTCCTTGGTCGCGCGCTGGGCCACGGCGGCCGCCGACTGCGCGGCCAGCGGGCGCTCGCTCCAGGGCTTGAGGCGGACGAAGCCGCGTGCCGAGCTCTGGTCGCCATTCAGGCCCGAGACCTGGTAGAAGCTGAGAATCTCCGGCTGGCGCAGCAGGTACGCGCGCACCTGGTCGAGCACGTCCTGAAGCCGCGCGTCGGCGGCGCCCGAGGGTAGGTTGACGTTCACGTACAGAAAGCCCTGGTCCTCGTCGGGCAGGAACGAGGTGGGCAGCCGGTGCATCAGCAACGCCACTGCCGCACACACGCCGATGAAGATCAGCACCATGCGCTTGGTGCGGTGCAGCGTGTAGGCCACCGTGCCCTGGTAGCGTGCGGCCGTGGCGTCAAAGCTGCGATTGAACCAGCGGAAGAAACGGTCCGACAGGCCCAGCAACCCGGAGCGCAGCGGCCCATGGCCCTGGGCCACCGGCGGCTTCAGGATGGTGGCGCACAGCGCCGGGGTGAGCGTGAGCGCCACGAACACCGACAGGGCCATGGCGGCGACGATGGTGATGGAGAACTGGCGGTAGATCACCCCCGTGGAGCCACCGAAAAAGGCCATGGGCACAAACACGGCAGACAGCGTGACGCCGATGCCCACCAGCGCGGGCGTGATTTCCTTCATCGAGGCGCGCGTAGCCTCCTTGGCCGACTGGCCCGTCTCGTGCATCACGCGTTCCACGTTCTCGACAACGACGATGGCGTCGTCCACCAGCAGGCCGATGGCCAGCACCATGGCGAACATGGTCAGCGTGTTGATGGAGTAGCCCGCTGCCGACAGCACCCCAAAGGTGCCCAGCAGCACCACCGGCACGGCGATGGCCGGAATCAACGTGGCGCGCAGGTTCTGCAGAAACACGAACATCACCAGCACCACCAGCACCATGGCCTCGGCCAGCGCCTTGACCACCTCGTGGATGGAGGCGCGCACGAAGGGCGTGGAGTCGGAGCTGACGAAGTAGTCGATCTTGTTGGGGAAGTAGGGCTTGAGCTCGGCCAGCTTGGCGGCCACGGCGTCCGATACGGCCATGGCGTTGGCACCGTCGGCCAGGATGATGCCCATGCCCGCGCCGCGCATGCCATTGAGCTTGGCCTGGATCGACAGGTTGTCCGCCGCGAGCTCGACGCGTGCCACGTCCTTGATGGTGACGACCGCGCCGTCGGTGGCGGTCTTGAGCACGACGGCCTCAAACTCCTCCGGCGTCTTGAGCTTGGTGCGCGCCGTGATGGTGGCATTGAGCTGCTGGTTCTTCACCGCCGGCAGTGCGCCCAGCTGGCCGGCCGAGACCTGGGCGTTCTGGTTGTTCAGCGCGGCTACCAGGTCGGAGGGCATCAGGCGGTACTTTTCCATCTTCGCCGGGTCCATCCAGATGCGCATGGCGTAGAAGGTGCCGAAGACGTTGATGTCGCCCACGCCCTCGATGCGGCCGATCACATCGACGAGGTTGCTGTTGATGTAGTCGCCGATGTCCACCTCGTCCATGTCCGGGTCGGCCGAGTAGAAGCTGTAGGTGACGAGGAAGTCCTGCCCGCCCTTGTTGATGAAGACGCCCCTGCTCTTGACGCTGTCGGGCAGGCGGTTGACTGCACCCTGGATTTTGTTCTGCACCTGCACCTGGGCCACGTCGATGTTGGTGCCCGGCGCGAAGGTCAGCGTGATGCGCGACTGGCCCGACGCATTGCTGGTCGAGTTCATGTAGAGCATGTTGTCGATGCCCTTGATCTGTTGCTCCAGGATCTGCGTGACCGAGTTTTCCACCGTCTCGGCCGATGCGCCGGTGTACTGCGCGCCGATGGTCACGCGTGGCGGTGCGATATCAGGGTACTGCTCCAAGGGCAGTGTCTTGATCGACAAAGCCCCGGCGAGCATGATGACGATGGCGATGACCCAGGCGAAGATGGGCCGGTTGATGAAGAACTGCGCCATGGCGGTGCCTTGTGTTTAGCGCGCCGCGCTGCTGGGCGCCGGTGGCTGGCCCGGCGGGCTCTTGCGCTCGGCTTTGGCGGCCATGTCCACCTCCACCGGCTTGACCTGGCTGCCCGGCTTGATGCGCTGGAAGCCCTCCACCACCACGCGCTCGCCGGCCTGCAGGCCGCCTTGCACCAGCCACTGGCTGCCAATGGCGCGGTCGAGCGTGACGTCGCGCTTTTCGACCACGTCGCCGGCCTTGACCACGAGCACGCTGGGGCGGCCTGTGAGGTCGCGCGTCACCGACTGCTGGGGCACCAGCAGCGCGTCGGGCGCCAGCGCCGTGGGCAGCAGCGCCTGCACGTACATGCCGGGCATGAGTTCGCCCTTGGGATTGGGGACGACGGCGCGCAGCGTGACGGTGCCCATGGTGTCGTTGACGATCACGCCCGAGAACGCCAGCTTGCCCTGGTGGGCGTACTCGGTGCCGTCGTCCAGGCGGATGCGTACGGGAATCTTGTCGCCATCCACCCGGGCGTAGCGCCCCGCCGCGATCTCGCGCTGCAGCTGCAGCAGTTCGGTGCTTGACTGCGTGAAGTCCACGTACAGTGGGTCGAGCTGCACGATGGTGGTCAAGGCACTCGCTTGGTTGGCCGTGACCAGCGCGCCGGGCGTCACGGTAGACAGCGCCGTGCGGCCCGTGATTGGCGCCTCGATGCGGCTGTACTTGAGGTTGATGCGCGCTGTCTCCAGGTTGGCACGGGCCACCGCCACGTCGGAGCGCGCCTGCGCCGCCGCCGCCTGGCTTTCGTCATGCACCTGCTGGCTGATGGCGTCGATCTTCACCAGTTCGGCGTTGCGCCGGGCCGTGGCCTCCAGCGTGCGGGCGCTGGCTTCGGCCTTGGCGAGCGCGGCCTGGGCGCTGGCCTCGGTGGCGCGTAGCGCGGCATCGTCGATCTGGTACAGCGGCTGGCCTTGGCGCACCAGCGCACCCTCGGTGAACAGGCGCTTTTGCAGAATGCCTGACACCTGGGGGCGCACCTCGGCGCTGAGCGAGGCACGCGTGCGCCCAGGGAGCGTGGTGTCGAGCTGTTGATGCTGCGGCTGCAGTGTGACCACGCCCACTTCGGCTACGGCCTCGGTGGCGGCGGGTGCCGGGCTCTGCTTTGAGCAGGCGCCGAGCGTGCCCGCGAGGAGCAGCATGCACAGGGCCGCACGGCCGGTGCTGCGGCGGTACCAGGAGACAGGGAGCGTTCGCGCGGACGGGTGGGGGTGCAGCGGAGGGGGCGCGGCATCGTGCATAGAAGTGGTACGGATTCGTTGGGGGCGCCGCCGTATTGTGCGGCGCGCATATTTCGTGTTTGTAAAGCGATTCCGGTCAGACGGCCGTCTGAAACGCATACCCGCTGCGCGTCTGCTTGGCCTGGTACATCGCCTGGTCGGCACTGCGCATCAGCGCCGTGAGCGTTTGGCCATCCCGGGGGCTGCGGGCGATGCCCGTGCTGACCCCCACGGTGAGCGCCTGGCCCAGGAAGTCCACCGGCTGGCGCACGGCCTCGGCCAAGTCCTTGGCCAGGGCCGCCAGGCGCTCGTCGGGCAAAGGGTCGGCTAGCAGAATCACAAACTCGTCGCCACCCAGCCGTGCCACCACGTCGGTGGCACGCACCTGCGCCTGCAGGCGCGTGGCCACGGCGCGCAGCACCATGTCGCCCGCGTCGTGCCCGTAGCGGTCGTTGATGGGCTTGAAGCGGTCCAGGTCGAGCAGCATCAGCGCATGGGGCAGGCCGTCGGCCAGCATGCGCGTGGCGCTCTGCGCCAGGCCGGTGCGGTTGGCCAGGCCGGTGAGCGGGTCGGTGGCGGCGGCCTGCGCCAGATGCTCGGCGTGCAGGCGCAGCATGGCCTGGGACGCGCGCAGGCTGTTGATGCGGCTGCTCAGGGCGATGGCAAACACCACCATTTCCGCCGCCACGCCGATCTGCAGGCCGTTGGCCAGCACGAACGGCGCATCAATCACCTGCCAGTTGACCAGCACCACGCCCAGCACCGACAGGAACAGCAGGGCCTGGCCGCCCAGGTACCAGCGCGCGGGAACGAAGCCGCGCCGCATGGTGACCACGGCCGCCACGGTGGCCAGCAGCGTGCCAGTGCTGGCCAGGAGCTCGTTCAGCGCCTGCGCCACACCAAAGCGGCCTCCCAGGCCGAGCAGGGCCGTGCCCAACGCCAGCCCAGCAACGGCCTGCATCAGCCGGTCCATCCACGGCACCTGGTGCGTTTCGAGGAAGCTGCGCGCAAACAGCGTGCCCAGCAGCAGCCAGAGGCTGGGCAGCACCACGTTGCCGCGCTCAGGCCACCAAGGCCCGTCGCTCCACAGGTAATGGGCCGCGTGGCCGTTGAAGCTGGCCAACGTCAGCAGGGCGAACGCGCACTGGCCAATGTAGAAGCCGTAGGTCGTGTCGCGGAAGCTGGCCGCGAGCACCAGGTTGTAGACCAGCAGGGCCAGCAGGATGCCGTAGCAAATGCCGTCGAACAGCCGCTTGTGCTGGCGCCACTGCAGGTATTCAGCGGTGTCCCAGACCGACAGGTCGAGTGTGGCGGCGGTTTCGTTCAGCAGCCGGGCGTAGACGGTGTAGGTGCCGGGGCCAGGCAACTGCAGGCGCAACAGGTAGCGCTCGCTGCCGAGCGGCCGGGTGGCGAAGGGCTGCGACAGGCCGGTGTGCACTGGCGACGCCAGCGCCTGGCCGGCGGCGTCGAACGGGCCGTAGAAACGCACGTCCTTGAGCGCCGTGGTGTGCGTGGTGAGTACCCAGTCGCCAGTGGCCGCGCGCTGCGTCAGTTCCACCTTGAACCAGTGGGCCTGTGCGCCGCCGCCGCGGGGCTGCGGGTGCGGCGCGGGCACGAAGCGCGCGGCCTGGGCCGGCGCGCGCACGTCGTCCAGCGTCAGCGTGCCGCTGGCGTCGGCGAGCCACTGCAACTGGCCGGTTTCGCCGAGCAGCAGCCCGCGCGGGTGCGCGTCGAGCACGATGGGCGCAGCCCATGCCGCTGCCCAGTGGCTCAGCAGGATGCCCAGCAGCAGGTAGAGGCGAAGCAGCTTCATGGAGAATGGTAAGAGGACTCACAATGTAACCGCGCCGCTTTACAAAACCTGCCATGAATGATTTACCCGAAGGCGTCCTGCGCGTGGCCGCCGCGCTGAAGGATGCGGGCCACCCACATGCCCCCGTGATGCTCGATGGTGCCGCGCGCACCGCGCAGCAGGCGGCCGACGCGCTGGGCGTGGCGCTGGGCCAGATTGCCAAGAGCATCATCTTCCGGCGCAAGAGCGATGACGCGGCGGTGCTCGTCATCACCTCGGGCGACCGGCGTGTGGATGAAAAGAAGGTCGCCGCGCTGGTGGGCAAGACGGGCCGTGCCGACGCCGACTTCGTCAAGGCGCGCACCGGCTTTTCGATTGGCGGGGTATCTCCCGTGGCCCACGCCACGCCGCCGGTGACGTTGATCGACCGCGAGCTGCTGCGCTTCGACTGGATCTGGGCGGCGGCGGGCCATCCGCATGGCGTGTTCCAGTTGCGCCCGCAGGATCTGCAGGGCCTGACCGGTGCCCCTTTGGCCGATGTCGTGCAAGTGCTTTGAATCCATGAATACTACTAAATTGCTAGCTACTCACGCTTGCCAGATAAGCGCTGCAGGCCAATTTGATGTGCAAAGCACAGAGCCCGTTCCCTCGCCCTGCGTTTCGGTGTGCCGCATGAGCCCCGACCGCAGCCACTGCGAGGGATGCTTTCGCACGCTCGACGATATTCGCGCCTGGTCCCGGGCGGGCAACAGCGAGCGGCGCCGCATCTGGACCGAGGCCCTGTGTCGCGCGGGCATCGCGTTGCCTCCGGGCCTGGCATGAATTCCCCCTCCCAGGAGCCCCCCGCGATGAAAGAAATCACCTTCTACCTCGATTTCGTCTCTCCCTACGCCTGGCTGGCGTTCGAGCAGTTGCCACAGGTGCTTGAAGGCATCAGCCACCGCGTGGTGTACCGGCCGGTGCTGCTGGGAGCGTTGCTCAAGGCGCACGGCAACCCCGGGCCGGCGGGCATCGTGCCCAAGCGTGCCTGGACTTACCGCCACGCCACCTGGCTGGGCCATAGCACCGGCGTGGGGCTGGACATGCCCGCGCGCCACCCCTTCCACCCGCTGCCGCTGCTGCGCCTGGCGCTGGAGTGCAGCCAGGACGGCAGCATCAACCGCTTTACGGCGGGTGCCATCCTGCGCCACGTTTGGCAGGGCGGGCACGATGCGCTCGACCCGGCGCGGCTGGACGCGCTGCGCGCCGCACTGGCCGAACAACTGCGCGGCGACCCCGAGCAGGCCAAGCAGCTGCTGCGTGCCAACACCGACGCAGCGGCGGCGCGCGGGGTGTTCGGCGTGCCCGCGTTCGAGGCCGATGGTCGCCTGTTCTGGGGCCACGACAGCCTGCCCATGCTGCGCGCCAGCCTGCTGGGCGATGCGTGGTTCGCGCAGCATTGGGAGGCCGCTGCAAGCGTGGAGCAAGGCCTGGGGGGTTGAATACCCCGCCATGCCCAATGCTTTCAACTTTTCAGCCTCGCCGTTCGACTGCCTGAGCCCCGGCGAGCAGGCGCTGGTGCGCGCCAGTGTGGACATCGCGTACTACCCCGAGGGGGCCGTGGTGCTCGATGTGGGGGCCGTGCCCGAGCACCTGTTCGTCATCATCAAGGGCTACGTCACCCAAACCGAGGGCGAGGAAGTGCAGGCCACCTATGGGCCGGACGACTGTTTCGACGGCCGTGGCCTGGTGGCCGGGCGCGTCAGCAGCCGTTTCGTGGTGGCCGAGGAGCTGGTGGCCTACCAGCTCGCGCGTGCCACGGTGCAGGAGCTGATCGCGCGCAACGCCGCCTTTGGCGCGCTGTTGTTCTCTGACCTGGGGCACAAGCTCAGTACCCTGGCGCAGCGCGCCGAGCAGCACGAGATGCAGTCGCTGCTGATGGCGCGCGTGGACCAGGCCTATCTGCGTCCGGCGCACCGCGTGCATGCGGCGGCCGACATCGTCTCGGTGGCGCGCCTGTTCCATGAGGAGCGCACCACCAGCGTGCTGGTGGAGGGGCTGCCAAACGCACCTGAGGGTCTGGGCATCTTCACTTCCACGTCGCTGCAGCGCGCCATCCTCGACGGGCGCTCGCTGCACACCCTGTCCGTGGGCGAGCTGGCGGCCTACCCGGTGGTCACCGTGCGTGCCAGCGACACCATCGGCGACGCCATGGCGCTGCTGCTGCGCGCGCGCGTGCATCGCCTGGTGGTGGTCGATGGCGCAGGCCGCGTGCTCGGACTGCTGCGCGCGCTTGACCTGTTCAGCTTCGTGGCCAACCAGTCGCACCTGATTTCTGTGCAGATCGAACAGGCACGCGACCTGGAGATGCTTGACCGCGCCGCCGCCCAGGTCACGCGCCTGGTGTCGGTGCTGTACCGCGGCGGCACGCGCATGGCGCTGATGGCGCAGCTCGTGCAGCAGCTCAATGCGCGCCTGTTCGAGCGCGCCTGGCAGATGATCGCCCCGCCCGAGCTGGTGGCCAACAGCTGCCTGTTTGTCATGGGCAGCGAGGGGCGTGGCGAGCAGCTGCTGAAAACTGACCAGGACAACGGCCTGATGCTGCGCGACGGCTACGTGCCGCCGCCCGACCTGCAGGACATCTGCGAGCGTTTTTCCGAAGCGCTGACCTGCTTTGGCTACCCCGAATGCAAGGGCGGCATCATGCTGCGCAATGCGGCTTGGCGCGGCACGGTCAGCGAGTGGAGCACGCGCGTGCGCGACTGGCTACTGCAGCCCGAGGGCGACAGCCTGATGCACCTGGCCATCTTCCTGGACGCCCACGCCGTCGCGGGCGACGCCGCGCTGCTGGCCGAGGTGCGCCAGCGCCTGCTGCAACTGGCCACCGACAGCGACCCGCTGATCGCCCGCTTCGCCATGGCCGTGGACGCCTTCGGTAGCCCGGCGGGTTGGTGGAACCGTCTGCTGGGCCTGGGCGAGGAGGGGCCGGTGAACTTGAAGAAGGCCGGCATCTTCCCCATCGTGCACGGCGTGCGCAGCCTGGCGCTGGCGCGGCGCGTCATGGCGACCGGTACGGCCGAGCGCATCGCCGCGCTGGTGGCCGATGGCACGCTTGACGCGGGCCTTGGCCAGGAGCTGCTGCAGGGCCTGCACTTCCTCATGGGCCTGCGCCTGCAGGCCGGGCTGGCGGAGCTGGCGCTCAAGCGCGAAGTCACGGGGAACGTCGATCCGGCGCGCCTGAGCTCGCTGGAGCGCGACCTGCTCAAGGACGCGCTCTCGGCGGTCAAGCGCTTCAAGGCCGTGCTGCACCACCGCCTGCGGCTGGACGTGGTATGAACGCCGCCGCCGCATGGTGGGCGCGCCTGCGCCGCCAATGGAAGCTGTACCACCTGGGCGAGCCCGAGTTCGCCTTCATGTTCGAGCCGCCACCGCCCGGCGAGTGGGTGGCGCTGGACTGCGAGACCACGGGCCTGAACCCGCGCACCGACGAAATCGTCTCCATTGGCGCGGTGCGCATTGTGGGCGAGCGCATCCTGACCAGCGAGCGCCTGGAGCTGCTGGTGCGCCCGGAAAAGGGCGTGACGGCCGACAGCGTGCGCATCCACCGCCTGCGCGAGCGCGACCTGGCCGGCGGCCTGCCGCTGCATGAGGCCATGCGCCAGCTCATGCGCTTCATCGGCAGCCGCCCGCTGGTGGGCTACTACCTGGAATTCGACGTGGCCATGCTCAACCGCGCCGTGCGGCCGCTTCTGGGCATGGGGCTGCCGCAGCAGCGCATCGAGGTCTCGGCGATGTACTACGACTACAAATTCCACCGCATGCCGCCGCTGCAGCAGCAGAACCCCGAGATCGACCTGCGCTTCGACACGCTGATGCGCGACCTCGGCCTGCCGCAGCGCGACGCGCACGACGCGCTCAACGATGCCGTGATGGCAGCGCTGGCCTTCGTCAAGCTGCGCCGGCTGTGCGGCGGGGAATAAGCTGATAAATGGCTCTAACCCTTGCCTGGCAAGCGCTGGCAGCTATGGTTTTTGCTGCTCGCAACCCGGCTGCGTGGCCGGCACGATGCCCCAGTCCACCGTCAGTTGCGGCCCTTGTGGCTTGGAGGTCCACGGCACGCTGAGCTGGCCGTGGGTGCTGGCGCGTGCCAGGAGCTGTAGCGTTTGCGCGCTTGGTGCGGGCGCGTCGGGACTGCGGTCCACCACCACCAGCAGGTCGCAGCGCGGTAGCGCGGCGGTGTCGATCCAGGGGGCGTGGCGCGGCTCGGCGTCAATGAACACCAGAGGCTGCGACGGCAGGTGGATCGACAGGTTGCCCGCCAGCCAGGTTTCGCCGGCCAGCACGCGCAGCGGCGTGTGCGCGTGCTGGGCCCAGACCGCCTGCAGCGCGTGCGCCATGGCTGGCGCCGGGAAGTTGGAGCGGGCGTTGCGCCCCAGCTGGTCCACCAGCACGCCGCGCCCCAGCGCCAGGCCCCCCGCCAGCAGCAGCTGGGCCGCCAGGCCCACGGCCAGCGTGGCGCCCAGCAGCCGTGCCGGCGTTACGGCGGGCACCCAGCGCAGCAGCAGCAGGCCCGCGAGCACGAAGAAGGTGGTGGCCCAGGACGAGGCCAGGTGCATGCCGCCCAGGCCCAGGCACAGCGTGAGCAGCAGCGGGCCGGTGCCCAGCAGGTAGACGAACAGGCGCTCGCCATCGGGCGCGGGCAGGGACGCAGCGGGTGTGCGGCGCAGCCGCCAGCGCAGCACGCCCAGGGCGATCAGCGCGGGCGCCAGGCGTCCCAGCTGGGCGGTGGTGAAGAACCACAGGTCGGCCCAGTAGCCGGGCAGGCCGGCGCTGTCAGGGCTGCTGTTTTCAAAGGAGTCCTGGGCATAGCGCAGCGTGGCGAAGTCCGACTGCGCCATCCAGGCGACGTGCGGCGCCAGCAGCGCCAGGCACACAGCGGCGCCCAGCAGCACCGGCCCCCAGGCGCGCAGGCTGCGCATGCGCGGCTCCAGCAGCAGCCACAGCCCGGCCACGGCGAACCACACCAGAGCGCTGTATTTGGACAGCACGCACAGCGCGCCCGCGGCCCCGGCGGCGGCCCACAGCCACCAGCGCGCGGCCCCTTGCGGTGGCGCGCGCACGGCGCCCAACAGCGCCCACAGCAGCAGCCCCACCGGCAGCAGTTGCAGGGTGTTGTGGTTGGCCATGATGCCGCGCAGCCCGTGGTACGCCACCAGCGCCGTGAGCACCACGCTGACGAAGGCGCGCAGCGGCGTGGTGACCGCCAGGGCAATGCGCCACACGCACAGCAGCATGCCCGCCACGCTGAGCTGGGCCGCCAGGAAGGTGACCCACACATGGCGCCCCAGCAGCTCGGTCCAGAAAACCATCCACCAGGTGGGCGCCGGCGGGTGCTTGTAGTAGCCCCACTGCAGCGACTGGGACCAGACCAACTGCTCGATGTTGTCCCATGGCGGTGCGCGGTGGCTCAGCGCGGGCAGCAGCGTCCACAGCAGCAGGTGCAGCGCGATGAAGCCGAGCGTGAGCCAGGCCATGTGGCGCGGATCGTCGGGGTTGAGGGGCAGGAGGCCGGCACGGTGCGGCGGCGGGGCAGAGTTCATGGGGGCGGTCAAAAGCGTGCGAAAGTGTACGGGGAGGCGAGGCGCCACGTGCGCATCCGTGAGTGGCGCCCTGCGTGGTCGCCAGGGATAATGCCCGCCATGTTGCGTTTCTTTCTGGTCTTTCTGGCGCTGCAGCTCACCCTGTTCGGCATCAACATGCTCGGGTGGGTGCAGCAGCATCTGGTGCTGCCCTGGACGGCGCTGCTGGCGCGCATCTGTGCGGGACTGGTGACGTGGTTCGACAGCACGGCCACGGCGGCAGGCAAGGTGCTGTGGAATGCACAGACGGGCTTTGGCGTGTCGATCGAGCCGGGTTGCAACGGCATTGAGGCCTGCATCGTGCTGTTCGCCGCCATCATGGCGTTCCCGGCCTCGTGGCGCCACAAGCTGGTGGGGCTGGTGGCGGGCTTCGTCGCCGTGCAGGCGCTGAACGTGGTGCGCGTCATCAGCCTGTTCTACTTGGGGCAGTGGGACATGGACGTATTCGATTTCGCGCACGAGTACCTGTGGCAGGCGCTGATCATGCTCGACGTACTGGTCGTCTGGCTGGTGTGGGTGCGCGCCGGCAGCAAGGCCCCGGCAGCGCCGCCGCAGGAGCCCCCCGTGCCGCCAGCCGCCGTGGCGGCGTGAAGGAGGGCATGGTGCGCTTGTTCACCCGTTTGCCACCGCTGTGGCGCTTCGCGTTCACCGCCTTCCTCGGTGTCATCCTGATTACTCTGGCCTGGCTCCAGGTGGCGCGCTGGGTGGCCTACCCCGCCGCGCTGATGGCCAAGGCCGGGCTGGAGCAGGCCGCGCCGCAGTGGGTGCGCGTGGTGCACGCGGAGCCGGGGCAGGCGGTGGTGCTGGATTCATCGGTGGCCATTGCCACCGCGCAGACCGGCTGGCGCCAGGCCGAGATCACCCTTGACGCCGAGCCGGGCCGCTACGCCTACGGCTTGCCCATCTTCCTGGCGTTGATGCTGGCGGCGCAGGTGCTGCAGCGCAAGCGCGGGCGCGGCTGGCGCGTGCTCGCGGGCTATGCGCTGCTGCAGCCGGCGCAGGCGTTCAGCCTGGCCATGCACCTGCTGATGCAGCTGTTGCTGGCCACGGGGCTGGACGCGCGCGTGCTCAAGGTCGAGCAGGGGCAGATGGAGGCCATCATCTACGGCTACCAGCTTGGCGCGCTGGTGGTGCCCACGCTGGCGCCCGTGCTGGTCTGGCTGTGGCTGGAGCGGCACTTCGTCAACGACGTGCTGGTGAGTGCCTGGCGCGCCTCGCTGGCGCCCGCGCCTGTGGCGGCAGCGCCCGCGCCGCAGGCGCCCGTTGCGGCCCCGGTGGCAGCGCAGCCCGCGCCGCAGCGCGGCGAGATCTCCTCCAGCGCCGCTGCCGTGCTGCCGTCGCGCCGGCGGCGCTGAACCTTGCGCTCAGGCCACCAGGGGCGGCTCCTGCATGGCCTCGATCTGCTCGCGCAGCATGTCCACCTGGCCTTGCCAGTAGGTGCTGGTGCCGAACCAGGGGAAGTTGATCGGGAAGATCGGGTCGCTCCAGCGCTGCGCCAGCCAGGCGCTGTAGTGGATCAGGCGCAGCGTGCGCAGCGGCTCAATCAGCGCCAGCTCGCGCCGGTCGAAAGGGCGCAGCTGCTCGTAGCCGTCCAGCAGCGCCGCGAGCTGTTGCGTGCGCTGGCGTCGCTCGCCTGACAGCAGCATCCACAGGTCCTGCACGGCCGGGCCCATGCGCGCGTCGTCTAGGTCCACGAAGTGCGGGCCGCCGCCTTGCGCATCCACGGGCGTCCACAACACGTTGCCGGGGTGGCAGTCGCCGTGCAGGCGGAGGATGGTTGCGTCTTGCAAGCCAAATTGGCCTCCAGCGCTTGTATGGCAAGCGCTACCAGCTATCAATTCAAGAGCTTCTTTGCAGGCGGCGCACCAGGCCGACTGCTGGTCCAGGGGAATGTGCTGCCCGGCCAGCAGCGCATCGTACGGCGCATGGCCGAAGTGGCGCAGATCCAGCGCGGGCCGGTGCGCGAAGGGGTGCGTCGCGCCCACGTTGTGGATGCGTGCGAGAAACCGGCCCAGCCACTCCAGCGTTTCGAAATCCTCCAGCTCCGGCGTGCGTCCGCCGCGCCAGGGGCTGACCGAGAAGGCGAAGCCCGCGTGGTGGTGCAGCGTGCGGCCATGGAGCATGAGCGGCGCCACGATCGGCACTTCGGCCGCCTCCAGTTCCTGGGCGAAGGCATGTTCTTCCAGAATCTGCGCTTCGCTCCAGCGCCCGGGGCGGTAGAACTTGGCGACCACGCGCGAGCCGTCCTCCAGCACGGCCTGGTACACGCGGTTTTCGTACGAGCCCAGGGCTGTGAGGCGGCCGTCGCCATACAGGCCCACGCTGGCCAGGGCGTCGAGCACGGCGGTGGGGGTGAGCTGGGCGTAGGGGGCTGGGGCGTCAGGGGTCATGCCTGGCATTGTCTCCCGGCGGTGGCTGCGATGCAGGGCGCCTGGCGGCCTGCCGCGCTCCCTCATGGCGAGGTGCCGGATGCGTGCAGCTGCTCGAACGGCAGTTGCTGCTTGACCAGGATGACGGTGCACGGCGCCTCGCGCGCCACACGGATCGGCACCGTGTCGATGAAGCGCTGCAATTGCAGCCCGTGCGTGGCCGCGCCCAGGATCATCAGGCCGACGCGGTTGCCCTCGGCGTAGCGCACCAGGGCCTGGCCGACGTCGCTGGCCTCCAGCACGTGGTAGCTCACGCTGTGCCCGGCCAGCGGCAGCGGTTGCGCCCAGGCCTTGAGCCGTGCCAGGTGCGTGCGGTGCAGCGTGGTCTCGCTGCGCCCGGCGTCCGAGGTGCTGCTGGCCGAGGGCGAGAGCACGGTGACGCAGGCCAGCCGTGCGCCGGGGCGGATGCCGAGCGAGCGCGCCACGGCCTCGCGCAGCGAGTACAGGGTGGCGTCCTGCACGTCCTGGTGCGGCACGGCGACCATGAGGATGGGCGCCTCCTCGATCTGGCTGGTGGGCAGCGGGCTGGGCTGGTAGTGCATGCCTGCGGCCTTGAGCCAGCGCTTGAGGTGCGCGCGCACGCCGGGGCCGCGCGTGCGCCGGCCGCGCTCGGTGATGGGCACCTGGCCCGGATTCGCCAGGTCGAACGCTAGGTGCGCGGCCGAGGGGTAGCGCTGCGCGGCCTCGGGCTCCAGGCAGCGCAGGATGATTTCCTGCAGCCACTCGGGCAGGTCGGGGCGGTGCGCGCGCGGCGGCGCGGGCGTCATCCACAGGCGCTGGCGTAGCCCGCCTTGCGTGGTGGGCGCGCCGAAGGGCAGCGCGCCCGTGGCCAGCTCGTAGAGCATGACGCCGATGGCGAAGATGTCGCTGCGCAGGTCGCCACGCACGCCCACCACCTGCTCGGGCGCGATCCAGGCGGGCGAGCCCACGGCCTTGCGCATTTCCTCGGCCAGCAGGTCGGGGTAGTGGGCGTGGCACGACAGGCCGAAGTCCAACAGCACGGCGCTGCCGTCGGGCTTGATGAGCACGTTGCCGGGCTTGAGGTCGAGGTGGCAGCAGTTTTGCTGGTGCAGGCTGTGCGCGGCCAGCGCCATGGCGCTGCCCAGCTGGGCCACGGTGGCTGCGTCGGGGCGCTCGGGCTGGTCGAGCCAGTGCTGCAGCGTTTGGCCGGGCACGTACTCCATCACCAGGTAGGGCAGGCGCAGCAAGTCGCCCGCGGCGACGAAGCGCGGTACGTGCGGGCCGCTGAGCACCGGCAGGATCTGCAGCTCGACTTCGAAGCTGACGATGTTCTCGGCGCCGTCGCCCGCTGTCATGCGCGGGATCTTCATGGCCAGGGAGAAGCCGGGGTCGCGCGCCTGCTGCGCGTAGGCCACGGCGTAGATGTGCGCCATGCCGCCCGCGTGGATGCACTCGCGCACCACGAAGCCATCGACTTCCGTGCCGGGCGCCAGCAGTTTCATCGGCCCGTCTCCAGCCGGTCGGCGAAGAACGCCGGCAGCGGCGCGGCGCGGATGGCAGCGGCGGCGGCCGCGTGGTCGTAGGGCACGCGGTGGAAGGTGAGGCTACAGGCCTGTTCGTCGAACAGCGCGTACATGGCGCGCGTGTCGCGGTCGCGCGGCTGGCCTACCGAGCCGACGATGGCCAGCCACTGCCGGTGCATGGGCACGGGCACGGGCACGCCGGGCTGGGGGGCGAACCGCATGAGCTTGGCCGTGGGCGTGAGGAAGTACAGGGCTTGCTCGTGCACGTGGCCGCTGAAGACGTAGCGGATCGATGGGTCGAGCAGGCTCGCGGCCGACATGCTGCGCTCCGCCGCTGCGCCGTCGCTGATGTAGTGCCAGCGCCCGGGCTGGTCGGCGCTGGCGTGCGCCAGCAGCGCGTAGGGCCCCAGGCGCGCGGTGAGGGGGCGGGTGGCGAGGAACTCGCGCTGCGCGGCGCTGAGCTGCGCGTGCGTCCACTGCGCGCTTTGCTCGCCCAGCTGCGTGGCCTGCGCGGGCGGGGTGACGGCGGCGGCGTCATGGTTGCCCTGGACGATGAGCGCGCCCTCCTGTGCCAGGGCCATGGCCTGGTCCACCACGGCGGCCGGTTCACCGCCGTAGCCCACCAGGTCGCCGAGCAGGGCGAATTGCCGTGCACCCTGGGCGCGGGCGTGTGCGAGGCAGGCGTCCAAGGCCTGGCGGTTGGCGTGGATGTCGGACAGCAGGGCGATTTTCATGGGGGGCTCCAGCCCCCATCATGGCGCGCCAAGCTGAGCGCAATCTTGCGCCGGTGCCTAGGGAAAACCTGGGGTTCAGGCCAGCGTCAGGGTCACGTCGATGTTGCCGCGCGTGGCGTTGGAGTAGGGGCAGACCTGGTGTGCGGCCTCCACCAGCGCCTGGGCGGTGGTGCGGTCCATGCCGGGCAGGTGCACGGTCAGGCGTGCGGCGATGCCGTAGGCGTTGGGAAGGGTGCCCAGGTCCACCTCGGCGTCGATCGCCACGTCCTGCGGCAGTGCCAGCTTCTGGCGCGCCGCCACGGCCTTGAGTGCGCCGATGAAGCACGCCGAGTAACCCGCGGCGAAGAGCTGCTCGGGGTTGGTGCCGCTGCCGCTGGTGCCGGGAGAGGAGAGGGTCACGTCCAGGCGCCCGTCGTCGGTGCGCGAGGCGCCGTCGCGGCCGCCGGTGGTGTGGGCGCGGGCGGTGTAGAGGACTTTGTCGAGCGATGCCATGGTGCTTTCCTTTCAGCGAGGTGCCCGGTGCGGGCGGGATGGGCCGGCGCGCGCGAGGCTACGCGCTGGCGAGGTGGCTGCGCAAGGCGTGCAGCCGGTTCTTGAGGTCCATGAGTTCCGGCGGGCTGCACTGCATGCGCTGCAGCATGCAGGCGGGAATGCCTTCGGCCTGCTGGCGCAGGGCGCGGCCCGGGTCGGTCAGCATGACGCGCACGCGGCGCTCGTCCTGCGCGTCGCGCTGGCGCGCCAACAGGCCGGCTGCCTCCAGCCGCTTGAGCAGCGGCGTGAGCGTGCCCGAGTCCAGGTACAGGCGTTCGCCCAGTTCGGACACGGTGAGGCCGTCCTGCTCCCACAGCACGAGCATCACCAGGTACTGCGGGTAGGTCAGGCCGAGCGCGTCAAGCAGCGGCTTGTACAGCTTGGTCATGGCCAGGGACGCCGAATACAGCGCGAAGCAGACCTGGTTGTCCAGCCGCAGCCGTTCGGAAGAGGAGGGCGTCGTGTGCATGGGTGAATTATTGTTGGCAATTAAATTGTGTGCAATTTAATTGCAGGAGGCCACGAAAGGAAAAGGGTCAACAGGTACTATTAAAAAAAGAGCTGCTGGCGCTTGCCCAGTCCGGTTTTCAGGTGGAAAACCATCTGAAACCCGGACTGGGCAAGCGCCAGCAGCTATCTAATCAGGAGCTTAAGCGGGCAGCTCAGTAGCTGTACACACCGCGCCCGGTCTTGCGGCCCAGGCGGCCGGCGGCCACGTATTCCTTGAGCAGCGGGCAGGCGCGGTACTTGCTGTCGCCGAATTCGGCCAGGTACACGTCCATCACGGCCAGGCACACGTCCAGGCCCACCATGTCGGCCAGCGCCAGCGGGCCGATGGGCTGGTTGCAGCCCAGCTTCATGCCGGCGTCGATGTCCTCGGGCGTGGCCAGCCCCTCGGCCAGCACGAAGAAGGCCTCGTTGATCATCGGCACCAGGATGCGGTTCACCACGAAACCGGGCGCGTTCTTCACGGTGATGGGGCTCTTGCCCAGGCGCTCGGCCAGGGCCTTTACGGCGTCGTGCGTGGCGTCGGAGGTCTGCAGGCCGCGGATGATCTCCACCAGCGCCATCATCGGCACCGGGTTGAAGAAGTGCATGCCGATGAACTTGTCGGCGCGGCTAGTGGCGGCGGCCAGTTTGGTGATGGAGATGGACGAGGTGTTCGAGGCGATGATGACCTCGGGTGCCAGCAGCGCGTCAGCCTGCTTGAGGATCTTCAGCTTCAGCTCGTAATTTTCCGTGGCGGCCTCGATGACCAGCTGTGCGGACTGCAGGTCTTCGTAGCGCGTGGAACCCTTGATGCGCGCCAGGGCGGCGTCCTTGTCGGCCGCGGTGATCTTTTCTTTCTTGATCAGGCGGTCGAGGCTGCCCGCCACGGTGGCGATGCCTTTTTGCACGGCGGCATCGGAGATGTCCACCATGACCACGTTGATGCCAGAGACTGCGCAGGCCTGGGCGATGCCGTTGCCCATGGTGCCCGCGCCGATGATGCCGACGGTTTGGATCGTCATATAGAGAACTCTCTTCAAAGTGAAACGAACACCGGGCATGGTACCGGCATTCGCAGGGAGCTTCGGTTATCGTGAATCGATCAGTCGGGCAATGTCACCAGCCTGACAACGACAAGGAGACGGTTTCCCATGTTCGACTACATCGTGATCGGCGGCGGCTCGGCGGGGGCCGTGCTGGCAGGCCGGCTGACCGAGGACCCCCAGGTGCGCGTGTGCCTGCTGGAGGCTGGCGGGGCCGACAAGAGCGTGTTCATCCACTGCCCCGGCGGGCTGGCCGCCATGGCCAAGTACGAGATGTTCGGCTGGGGCTTCTCCACCGTGCCGCAGCCCGGGCTGGGCGGGCGGCGCGGCTACCAGCCGCGCGGCAAGGTGCTGGGCGGCTCCAGCTCGGTCAACGCCATGGTCTACATCCGGGGCCAGCACGCCGACTACGACCACTGGGCCGCGCAGGGCAACCCCGGCTGGGGCTGGAGCGACGTGCTCCCCTACTTCCAGCGCGCCGAGCACAACGAGCGCGGCGCAGACGCCTGGCACGGCCAGGGTGGCCCATTCAACGTGGCCGACCTGCGCTCGCCCAACCGCTTCAGCCAGGTGTTCGTCGATGCCGCCGTGCAGGCCGGCCATGTGCACAACCGCGACTTCAACGGCGCCACGCAGGAGGGCGTGGGCCTGTACCAGGTCACGCACAAGAACGGCGAGCGCCACAGCACGGCCAAGGGCTACCTGACGCCGCACCTGGGGCGGCCGAATCTGCACGTCGTCACGGGGGCGCAGGCCACGCGCATCCTGTTCGAGGGCCGCCGCGCCGTGGGCGTGGAATACCGCCAGGGTGGGCAGCTGCAGCAGGCGCGCGCGCGGCGCGAGGTGCTGCTGAGCGCAGGCGCGCTGCTGTCGCCGCAGCTGCTCATGCTCTCGGGCGTGGGGCCCGCCGATGAGCTGCAGCGCCACGGTATCGCGGTGCTGCACCACCTGCCCGGCGTAGGCCGCCACCTGCACGACCATCCCGACGTGGTGCAGGTGGTGAACGCGCCCGGGCTGACCGACCTGTTTGGCCTGTCGCTGCGCGGCGGGCTGAACGTGCTGCGTAGCATCCGCGAATGGCGCCGCCAGCGCACGGGCCCACTCACGTCGAACTTCGCCGAGGCCGGGGGCTTTCTCAAGAGCCGCCCCGAAGAGGCGGCGCCAGACCTGCAGCTGCACTTTGTCATCGGCAAACTGGTGGATCACGGGCGCAAGACCGTGTTCGGCCACGGCTACTCGTGCCACGTCTGCCTGCTGCAGCCTAAGAGCCGGGGCAGCGTGCGCCTGGCCAGCAGCGACCCGCTGCAGCTGCCACTGGTCGACCCCAACTTCTTGGCCGACCCCGATGACATGGTGCGCATGGTGCGGGGCTTTCAGATCTCGCGCGCCATCCTGCAGCAGCCTGCACTGGCGCAGTATGGCGGGCGCGAGGGGCAGGCCCTGGCCCAGGCGCAGACCGAGGCGCAGATTGAGCAGTACATCCGCCAGTACGCCGACACCATCTACCACCCCGTGGGCAGCTGCCGCATGGGGCCGGGGCCGCTGGACGTGGTGGACAGCCAGCTGCGCGTGCATGGCCTGGAAGGCTTGCGCGTGGTCGATGCGTCGATCATGCCGCGCATCGTCAGCGGCAATACCAATGCGCCGACGGTGATGATCGCCGAGAAGGCGGTGGATTTGCTGCGCGCTGCCGCGTAGCCCGCCTGCGTCGCCTCAGCCCCGGAAGCGCCTGCGCGTCAGCGCCAGTGCCACCCAGTAGGCCGTGGCAGTGGTCAGCGCCATCACCAGGCCATGGCGCAGCGGGTGCTGCGGCCACTGGTCCATGAACAGCGGGCGCACCAGCTCCACGGCGTTCGTCAGCGGCAGCCAGTCCGATACTGCGCGCACCAGCGGCGGCAGCTGCTCGCGCGGGAAGAAAACGCCCGAGAGAAACATCATCGGCGTGAGTACGAGCGTGAAGTAATAGGTGAAGAAATCGTAGCCTTTGGCCAGGGCATTGAAGATCAGCGCGATGCTGGAGAACATGATGCCCACGCACAGCAGCACTGGCCAGGCCACCAGCAGCTTGGGCGTGTGGCTGATGCCAAGCGCCAGCATCACGCCCAGGATGGCGGTGGCGGTGAACAGGGCCTTGAAAGCGGCCCAGAGCATTTCCGCCAGCACCACGTTGTCCAGGCCGATGGGCGCGTTCATGATGCCGTCCCAGGTCTTTTGCACATGCATGCGCGAAAAGGCGGAATACAGCGCCTCGAAGCTTGCGGCGTTCATGGCGCTCATGCAGATCGAGCCGCTGGCCAGGAACAGGATGTAGGGCACGCTGCGGTCGTTCACCTGGACCTGGCCGACGAGTGCCCCCATGCCATAGCCAAAGGCGACCAGCCACATCAGCGGCTCGGCGATGTTGCCCACCAGGCTGGGAATGGCGAGCTTGCGCCACACGCGCAGGTTGCGCAGGAAGACGGGCCACCAGCGCCACGACAGGTCGGGTGGGCGCCAGATCGAGGCGGAAGTATCCATGTCAGTTTCCTACTGTGCTGGGCACCGCCCGCAGCCCATGAAACCGGCGCGGCCAGGCCAGCGGACGCCGCGCAAGGGCCGCCAAGCCGTGCATGCGGCGCAGCCGATCAGGGGGGTGTTTCTTCATGCCTAGCCGTCCTCCCGTATCTGGCGGCCCGTGAGTTTGAGGAACAAATCCTCCAGGTTCGCTGGCCGGTGCAGGGTGCGCAGGTGGGCGCGCGCGGCCAGGGCCTGCAGCAGTGGGCGTGCGTCCTGCGTGTAGAAGAAGACGGTTTCGCCGCTGACCTCCACGCGCTGCGCCAGCGTGCGCAGCGCGGCGTCCTGTGCCAGGGCCAGCGCGCCGTTACCGTAGGCCTCGACCACCTCGGGTTCGAGGTGCTCGGCGATCAGTTCGCGCGGCCGACCCTCGGCGATCTTGCGGCCATGGTCGAGCACCAGCAGGCGTGCGCACAGGCGCTCGGCCTCGTCCATGAAGTGCGTGGTCAGCAGAATGGCGCAGCCCTGCTGCAGCAATTGCTGCAGGCGTTCCCACATCAGATGGCGCGCCTGCGGGTCGAGCCCGGTGGTGGGTTCGTCCAGCAACAGCAGGTGTGGATCGTTCACCAGAGCACGTGCCAGCGACAGACGCCGCCGCATGCCGCCCGATAGCTCGCCAGGCCGAGCCTGGGCCTTGTGTCCCAACGCCGCGAATTCCAGCAGGCGCGGGATGCGCGCGCGCATGGCGGCGGGCTTCAGGCCGAAATAGCGGCCAAAGACTTCGAGATTCTCGGCACAGGTGAAGTCGGGGTCGAGCGTGTCGAACTGGCTCACCACGCCGAGCCGGGCCTTGATGGCGAGCGCGTCGCGGGGCATCTCCAGGGGGGCACCGCCCTGCGGCGGGTGGTAGTGCACCTGGCCTGCGTCGGGCGTGGTCTGGCCCAGGCACATGCGCACCGTGGTGGTCTTGCCCGCGCCGTTGGGGCCGATCACGCCCAGGCATTCCCCTGCGGCAATGGAGAACGACAGACCATCGACCACGGTCGTGGCGCCGTAGCGTTTGCGCAGGTCGCAGGCTTCGAACAGCAAGGGGGCGGGCATGGCGTCGATTGTGCCGCTTTGCCCCCCGGTGCGTGCCTTTACAGCGTGTGCACCACCAGCTTGAACTCCGGTTCCTCGGGGTAGGCGCGAATCTCAAAGCCCAGGCGGCGCATGAGTTTGAGCATCTTGGCGTTCTCCACCAGCACCAGCCCCTGGATCTCGGCCAGGCCGCGCTCGCGCGCGACGTCCATGATGCTGTACATCAGGCGCGCGCCCAGGCCCTGGCTGGCGAAGTCGTCGGCCACCAGCAGCGCGAATTCGCAGCTGCTCGGGTCGGGGTTGATGGCATAGCGCGACACGCCGACGATGCGCTCGGTGGTGTGCACCTCGCCGTCCTCGTCGGTGGTGCGCTCGCGGTGCACGGCCACCAGGGCCATGTCGCGGTCGTAGTCGATCAGCGTGAAGCGCGCCAGCAGCGACGGCGGCAGCTCCGCGATGCGCGAGGCGAAGCGCATGTAGCGGCTCTCGGGCGAGAGTTCGCGCACCAGGCGCTGGATCATTTGCGCGTCACTCGGGTGGATGGGGCGCACCAGGTATTCGCCGCCGCCGCGCAGCGGCCAGGTCTGCTCCAGGCGCTCGGGGTAGGGCATGATGGCCAAGTGGCCGTACGAGCCATGGTGTCCCGTGCCCGAGGTCTGTCCGACCTCGGTGACGACGATGCGCGCGTCCACCGCCACGGTGCCGTGCTCGTCCACGATCAGCGGGTTGATGTCCATCTCGCGCAGTTGCGGTAGCGCGCAGGCCATTTCAGACACGCGCAGCAGCACTTGCTCGAGCGCCGCCTGGTCCACTGCGTTGGCGCCGCGCCATTCGCCCAGGGTCTGCGCCACGCGCGAGCGCTCGATCAGGCGGCGCGCCAGGAACTGGTTGAGCGGCGGCAGCTCCATGGCGCGGTCGTCGATCAGCTCGATCATGGTGCCGCCCGCCCCGAAGGTGATGACCGGGCCAAACGGGTCGTCGCGCACCAGGCCGATGCACACCTCGCGCCCGCGCGTGGCACGCGCCATGGGCTGCACCGTTACGCCGTGGATGCGCGCGTTCGGCGCTGCGCGCGCCACGCGCTGCACCATGGTCTCGTAGGCGTCGCGCGCAGCGGTGGCGTTGTGCACGTTGAGCATCACGCCACCCACGTCGGACTTGTGTGTGACGTCGGGCGAGTCGATCTTCAGCGCCACAGGGAAGCCCAGCTGCGTGGCGATCATCATGGCCTCGTTGGCGCTGCGCGCCAGCAGCGTGCGTGTGACCGGGATGTGGAAGGCCGCCAGTAGCGTCTTCGATTCCATCTCGGTGAGCACGCTGCGGCGCTCGGCCAGTACGCCCTCGATCACCAGGCGCGCGCCTTCGATATCGGGCCGCGCCAGGCTGTTGGCCAGCGACGGTGGCGTCTGTTGCAGCAGCTGCTGGTTCTGGTGGTAGTTGGCGATGTTGCCGAAAGCGCCCACGGCAGCCTCGGGCGTGCGGAAGGTGGGGATGCTGGCGTCGCGCAGCACCTCGCGCGCCTCGCCCACGGTGGCGTCGCCCAGCCAGCACGAGAGCAGCGGCTTCTCGGCCTGGCGCTTGGCGTCTGCCAGGGCCTGGGCCACGGCGCGTGCGTCATTGCCGGGCTTGGGCGAGAACAGGGTCAGCACGCCGGCGATCTGGCGCTCGGCCAGCGCTGCGTCGATGGCCGCGCGGTACTGTGCGGGCGTCGCGTCTTCCGACAGGTCGAACAGCTCCTGCAGCGTGGCCTGCGCCGGCAACTGCGGCGCCAGGGCGGCGCGTCCGGCCTCGGACAGCACGCCCAGCTCCAGCCCAATGTCGTTGGCCGCATCGGCAGCCAGCACGCCCGGGCCGCCGCCGTTGGTGATGACGGCCAGGCGCCGCCCCACCGGGCGGTAGCGCGAGGCCAGGCACTTGGTGGCCGAGAACAGCTCGACGAACGAGTGCACGCGCACCGCGCCGGCACGGCGTAGCGCGGCATCGAACACGTCGTCGCTGCCGACGATGGTGGCGCTGTGCGTCAACGCCGCGGCGCTGCCAGCAGTGCGCCGGCCCGACTTGAGCACCACCACGGGCTTGGAGTAGGCCGCCGAGCGCAGCGCGCTCATGAAGCGGCGCGCGTTGCAGATGCCCTCCATGCACACGGCGATGCTGTGCGTGTGCGGGTCGTTGGCCAGGAAGTCGAGCGCTTCCGTCAGGCCGATGCTGGCGTGCGGCCCGAATGAAACCACGCTGGAGAAGCCCACGCCGTTGCCATTGGCCCAGTCGAGCGTGGCCGCCGTGAGCGCGCCCGACTGGCTGACCAATGCCATTGTGCCCTCGCGCGCCAGCGTGCCGGCGGTGCTGGCGTTGAGCTGCAGCGAGGGGCGCTGGATGCCCAGCGAGTTCGGCCCGAGCAGGTGGATACCCTCGCGCCGCGCGATGCGCTGCAACTGCGCTGCCTGCTGCGCCTCGATGCCGCTGCTCACGATGAGCGCGGCGCGGCAGTGCAGGTGGCCTGCCACCTCCAGCGCCGCGGCCTGCTCGGCCGGTGGCAGGGCGATCACGGCGAGGTCAGCGCGCGTCTGCTTCAGGTCCTGCAGCGTGCCGCTGGTGTTCTGTAGATCCAGGAAGGCCAGCGTACCGCTGTAGCGCTGCGCGCGCAGCGCGGCGTGCAGCGCCGCAGCCTGCGGCGTCAGCGTCTCGGGTGCGTCGGCACGGCCCGCAAGCACCACGACGGAGCTGGGGGCGAACAAGGGCGTGAGGTAGTGCTTGTCGAGCATGGGACTCCCTGTGTCAAGCTATGAAAACAATAGCTGCCAGCGCTTGCTGCATAAGGCGTAGGTGCCTATTTCATTCGAATTTTCAACGCGGCAGCGCAGGCGCTGTGGCCGCGCGCAGCCCCTGCTGCTGCGGTAGCTGGAACGTGCCGGCCAGCGCGGCCAGGTCCTGCGCCTGCTGCTGCAGTGAACTCGACGCGGCCGAGGTCTGCTCCACCAGTGCGGCATTCTGCTGCGTCACACCGTCCAGGTGGGCCACGGCCTGGTTGATCTGCGACAGGCCTGAGGCCTGCTCGCGGCTGGCCAGCGCGATTTCATCGACGATACCCGCCACGCGCTGGATGCCGTCCATGATTTCCTGCATGGCCGTACCGGCCTGCGCTGCCTGTGCGTTGCCCGCCTGGGTCTTGGCCACCGAGTCCGTGATCAGCGCCTTGACCTCGCGCGCGGCCTCGGCGCTGCGCCCGGCCAGTGCCCGCACTTCCGAGGCCACCACGGCGAAGCCCCGCCCGGCTTCGCCAGCGCGCGCGGCTTCCACGGCGGCATTCAGCGCCAGGATGTTGGTCTGGAAGGCGATGCCGTCGATGACGCCAATGATGTCCACGATCTTCGCGGCCGACTGGTTGATGGCCTGCATGGTTTGCACCACTTGCGTGACCACGGCACCGCCGTGCGCCGCCACGTCCTTGGCCTGCGCCGCGAGCTGGTTGGCCTGCGCAGCGCTGTCGGCGTTCTGTTGCACCGTGCCGGAGAGCTGTTCCGTGGCCGAGGCGGTTTCCTCCAGCGCGCTGGCCTGCTGCTCGGTGCGCGAGGACAGGTCGAGCGCGCCCGCAGCCACCTGGGTCGAGGCGCCGGCGATGGCCCCTGTGCCGGCCTTGAAGCGCCCCACCACCTCGGCCAGGTTGCCGCGCATGGTCTCCATATCGCTGCACAGACGGCCGATTTCGTCGCTGCCCTGGAGTGCGACGCTGTGCGTCAGGTCGCTCGCGGCAATGTGGGCCGCCGCAGTCTGGGCGATGGCGAAGCCGTTCTTCAGCCGTGCCAGTAGTGCCAGCGCCAGCAGCACCGAGGGCAGCACCAGCAGCACGGCGGCCAGCGCGAAGATCCACAGTGCCAGCTCGTAGCGCTTCTGTGCGGCTTGGAAGGCGGCGTTGGCATGCTCCACCTGGTAGCTGCGCAAGGCGCCCATGGTCTTCACCACGGCCTCACCCTCCTTGCGGCCGGCAGCCAGGAAGGCCGCCATGGTTTCTGCGGCGTAGTCTTCCTTGCGGATGGCCTGCACGGCCTTGTCCAGCTCCGCACGCCAGGGCTTGCGCGCTTCCATGGCGGCGTCGTACAGCGCACGCTCGCGTGGGTCGGTGATGCCTTGCTCCATGGTCTTGTGCAGCGCGTTGCTGGCGCTCTGGTTGGCGGCGATGGCCTCCAGGTGCATGGTGGCCGGATGGTCGTGGATGCTGGCCAGGCCGCCCGCGGGGGCGTGCTGGAAGGCCAGCAGCACTTGCATGCGGTTTTGCAGGGTGCTTTCGATCGACTGGCCGGCCAGCAGGGAGCGCGCCATCGCTTCGTCATGCAAGGACTTTAGGCTGTCGCGTGCAGAGGACAGCCCCCACAGGCCGGTGGCGGCGACGGCAACGACCGACAGAACGAAGGCGCACAGGACGACGATGAAGCGCTGGGTGATCCGCAGCTGGTTCCAGGAAAGGGACATGGTGGAGTGAAAGGGTTGGTTGCTATGGGTCAGTTACTGTCTGTAAAGAATGACTATATTCATTCCAGCATGTGGTAAACGCTCAAAAAGGATTGCCCTGTTACTTTCACGCGACCGATGAGGCAAAAGATGACAATCTTTGCGTAGTGCTTTTGTATTGTCCGCCCAGAATGGGTTGCAAAAATATACATGCATGCATGTATGTATAATTTGTATTCTTACAAACTGATTTATACGGCATAGGTTGCGGTTTTGACATCAATCAAGTGACTTCTTGACTGAAGTCAGCACAATGCCGTCAATTGTTGTTTTTGTTGCATCAAGGAGTTGGCCATGGCTACGGATAATGCGTCTGGGTCTGAGTATTTCCACGAGCGCCGCCGCTCTGCGGCACGGGCGTTGGATGAGTCGGTGCAGGCGCAAATGGTGCGTGCGTTCAGTGGCCTCTCTCCGATTGCCTTGTCGCTGGCCCATGCGGATTGGGCGATGCACCTGATGGCATCGCCAGGGCGCCAGTCCCAGCTGGCCGTGCGTGCGTTTGAACTGTCGGTGCAGGCGTGGAACAAGGCCGCAGACCAGTCGGCCGACGCCGCGCCGGAAAAAGATGGCCGTTTCACCGATCCTGGCTGGTCCCAATGGCCTTACAACGCCGTCAAAGAAGGCTTCAAGGCCGCTGACACCTGGTGGCGTGAAGCCGCAGGCCACAGCAGTGGCGTGTCGCGCCACCACCAGCACATGGTGGACTTTTTCACAGGCCAGACGCTGGATGCACTGTCGCCGTCCAACTGGGCGCTGACCAACCCCGAGGTGCTGCGCGTGGCGCAAGAAACCCACGGCGCATCGCTCAAGAAGGGCTGGGAGTTTTTCCTGCAGGATTTGCGCGAGCAGGCCAATGCCCGCCCGGAAACGCCTGCAGAAGAGCTGGAGCCGCTGGAATACGCCGTGGGCGAGCAGGTGGCCATTACCCCGGGCAAGGTGGTGTTTCGCAACCACCTGATCGAACTCATCCAGTACAGCCCCAGCACCGAGAAGGTGCAGCCAGAGCCCGTGCTTATCGTGCCGTCGTGCATCATGAAGTACTACATCCTGGACATGTCGCCGCACAACTCCATGGTCAAGTACCTGGTGGACCAGGGGCACACCGTGTTCATCATCTCGTGGCGCAACCCCGATGCCAGCGACCGGGAGCTGGGCATGCAGGATTACCTGCGTCTGGGCGTCATGGAAGCCCTGGCGGCCGTCAAGTCGCGCAGCGGTGCCCAACGCGTGCACACCGTGGGTTACTGCCTTGGCGGCACGTTCCTGGCCATCGTCGCGGCTGTCCTGGGGCGCCTGCATCGCAAGGCGAAGGAGCGCACCGCCGCCGAGCAGGCCATGATCCCGGCCGACATGCCCGAGCTGGCCTCCGTCATCCTGCTGGCGGCGCAAACCGACTTCTCGGAGCCTGGCGAGCTGGGGGTCTTCATTGACGAGAGCCAGCTCAGCGCCCTGCGCCGCAGCATGAATGAGCGCGGCTACCTCTCGGGCAAGCAGATGGGCGGCTCGTTCGTTTTCCTGGCCTCGCGCGGCCTGCTGTGGGGGCGTAATACGCGCCGCTACCTGCTGGGCGAGGACGACGCCAGCTTCGATCTGATGAGCTGGAACGCCGACACCACCCGCCTGCCCGCGCGCATGCACTCCGAGTACCTGGACTCGCTGTTCCTGAACAACGCCCTGGCGGCGGGGCAGTACCGCGTGGCCGGCTCCACGGTGGCGCTGATGGACATCAACGTGCCCATGATGGTCGTGGCCACCACGCGCGACCACGTGTCGCCGTGGAAGTCGGTCTACAAAATCCACCTGCAGACCGATACGCACGTCACCTTCGTGCTGGCCGAGGGGGGGCACAACGCGGGCATCGTCAGCGAGCCTGGCCGCCCGCGCCGCAGCTACCAGATCGCCAGCGTTGAGGACAACACCGGCTGGATCGACCCCGACGAGTGGAAAGCCCATGCGCCGGTGCAGCAGGGCTCGTGGTGGGAAGCAATGAACGCCTGGATCACCGCGCGTTCGGGCGAGCCGGTGCCCGCCAAGGCGATTCCGCCCGACCATGTGGTGTGCGACGCCCCTGGCACCTATGTGATGACGCGCTATGCCGATTAAGCACACCAGCGAGCGCGACGTCATCGAACGGCACCTGCGGCACTTCGTGAAGCAGTTCGAGACCATGGGCGCGCGCATCACCATGCTGGCCCAGGCCCTGGGCGTGCCGTTGCGCACGCCCGCGGACATCGACGCCGCGCTGCAGTGCGACGGCACCCGCTACCAGGGCCGCGAGGCGCGCATGCGTGAGGAGTTGCGTGCGCTGCTGGTGTTGCGCTACCAGACGTTCGAGCGGCTTGCCTACAACGTCAACGTGGGTCCGCAGGCTGCGCGCGACATCCTGCTCAGCGCCAACGACCGGTTGCTGTGCAATGGTTTCCCGGCCGAGGCGCCGGGCATGAACCTGCGTCCATTTTTCGACGGCATAGAAGACTGAGGGCTTGAGACACCCCGCCGTGCGGCACTGCCGCACACCCCCCGCCGCGCCTGACCGCGCGAAGGGGAGCGCGCCAGCGGGCGCGGCGGCCGGTTCGGCGCGGCCCCGCATGCTGGCACCCGATTGTTTTTTTGGGAAACACATGAACTCCACCAACCTGTTCAGCCTGGCCGGCAAAAAAGGCCTGATCCTCGGCATCGCCAACGACAGCAGCATCGCCTTTGGCTGCGCGCGCCTGATGCGTGAAATGGGCGCCGAAGTGGTCGCGTCCTGCCTGAACGACAAGGCGCGCAAGTTCGTCGAGCCGCACACCCAGCCGCTGGGCATCGACCTGGTGAACTGCGACGTGGAGGCCGAAGGGGAACTGGAGGCCATCGTCCAGCATGCCGTGCAGAAGTTCGGCAAGCTCGACTTTGTCATCCACTCCATCGCCTGGGCGCCGCTGCAGGACCTGCACGGCGACGTGGTGGACAGCTCGCGCGAAGGCTTTGCGCGCGCCGTCAGCGTGTCCTGCCACTCGTTCGCCGAGTTGGGCAAGCTGTGCGCTCCGCACATGCCCGACGGTGGTGCCATGCTGGCCATGACCTACCTGGGCTCGGGCGAGGTGGTGCCGCACTACGGTCTCATGGGCCCGGTGAAGGCCGCGCTGGAGTCCGTGGTGCGCTACATGTCGCTGGAGCTGGGCAGCAAGAACATCCGTGTGCACGCGGTCTCGCCCGGCCCGATCCTCACGCGCGCCGCCTCGGGCATTGCCAGCTTTGACGAGCTCATGGCCACGGCCCAGGCCAAGGCACCGCTGCAGCGCCTGGTGAAGCTGGACGAAATCGCCCAGCTCAGCGCCTTCCTGTGCATGGAAGCGGCCAGCGGCATGACGGGCCAGACCATCTATGTGGACGCTGGCGTCCACGCGATGGATTGACGACACCCCCCTGAGGCGCTGCGCGCCTTCCCCCCGCTCTCGCAGCGCGCAGCGCTACGGGCAGGGGGACGACGCCAGCGCGGCGGGGCGGCCCTTGCGCGGCGTCTGCTGGCATGGGGCGCGCCGGTTGCGAACGGTTGTGGGCCTTTTTTGAATTTTTGAATGACGGAGCAGTGCATATGAACACCAATGCGAGCGATATCGAGTGGATGGAAAACGTCACTTATGACGAGCTGAGCGTGGGCAGCAGCGCGCGCCTGCTGCGCACGGTGACGCTGGAGGACATCCAGGCGTTTGCCGCCGTCTCGGGCGACATCAACCCCGCCCACCTGAACCCCGAGTACGCCGACGCCACCATGTTCCACGGCGTCATTGCCCACGGCATGCTGGGTGCGGCGCTGATCTCGGCGCTGTTCGGCACGCAGTTCCCCGGCCCCGGCACCATTTACCTGGGCCAGGAGCTGAAGTTCACCAAGCCGGTGCGCATCGGCGACACGCTCACCGTGCTGGCCACCGTGAGCGAGAAGGACGATGAGAAGAAGCGCGTGAAGATGAGCTGCCTGGTCACCAACCAGAAGGGCGAGACCGTGCTCAAGGGCGATGCCAACCTGATGCCGCCGACGCAGAAGGTGCGCGTGCCCAAGGTGAATGCGCCGCAGATTCAGCTGTTTGACCCCGAGGCACGCTTCAACGACCTGCTGGCACGCGCCGAAGGCCTGGAAGCCGTGCGCTGCGCCGTGGTGCACCCCTGCGACGAGGGCTCGCTCTCTGGCGCCATGGACGCCGCCAGCCACGGCCTGATCAAGCCCGTGCTGATCGGCCCCGAGGGCCGCATCCGCCGCGTGGCGGAAGAGGCCGGCATCAGCCTCGAAGGCGCCGAGATCGTCTCCGTGGAGCACAGCCACGCTGCCGCCGAACTGGCCGCCGCCATGGCCGCGCGCCGCGAGGTCGAGATCGTCATGAAGGGCAGCCTGCACACCGACGAAATGCTCAAGGCCATCCTGGCGCAGCCCGCGCTGCGCAGCGGCCGCCGCCTGTCGCATGTGTTCCGCTTCGACGTGCCGCTGTACCCCAAGCCCATCATCGTCACCGACGCGGCCATCAACATCCAGCCCACGCTGGCGGAGAAGGCCGACATCATCCAGAACGCCATCGAGTTCGCGCGCATCATGGGCAACGAGCAGCCCAAGGTGGCCATCCTCTCGGCGGTCGAGACCGTGACGCCGTCGATCCCCTCGACCATCGACGCCGCCGCGCTGTGCAAGATGGCCGACCGCGGCCAAATCAAGGGCGGCCTGCTCGACGGCCCGCTGGCCTTTGACAACGCCATCTCCATGGAAGCCGTGCGCATCAAGGGCATCGCCTCCGACGTGGCGGGCCAGGCCGACATCCTCGCCGTGCCGAACCTGGAGAGCGGCAACATGGTGGCCAAGCAGCTGGAATACATGGCCGGTGCCAGCGGCTCTGGCCTGGTGCTGGGCGCGCGCGTGCCCATCGCCCTGACCAGCCGTGCCGACGGCCCGATGGCGCGCGTCGCCTCGGCCGTGCTGGCGCTGCTGGCTGCGCACGACCAGCGCAAGCGCCAGGCCGAGAACGCCTGGAAGCACAGCTGATTCGTCAAAAAAAGGAGCTGCTAGCGCTCTTCTTTCATGGTTTTGCGGTACTTTTTTATCGCAAAGCCTTGAAGGGTAAGCGCTAGCAGCTATTGTTTTTAAAGCACTCAAGGATCGACCATGGCCATCCTCGCCGTCAACGCCGGATCTTCCTCGCTCAAGTTCTCGCTGCACCCGCTCCAGGACGGGCAGGTGCAGCCCCACGTGCTCTCGGGCTGCGTCCAGGGCCTGGAGCCGGGCGGCAGCCCGGTCATGGACTGGAAGTACCAGGGCCAGAAGCAGCAGGAGGCGTTGGGCGTGCCTGCCGGGGCGGCTTCCTCCTTCGCCGTGGCACTGGAGCGTCTGCGCGTCCTGGTGCAGTCGCTGCAGGGGGCTGACATCCAGGCTGTGGCGCATCGCGTGGTGCATGGCGGCGGCGTGTTCACCGAGAGCGTGTACGTGACCGACGCGGTGCTGGAACAGCTGGCGCGCTTCAATTCGCTCGCGCCGCTGCACCAGCCGCACAACCTGGCGGGCATCCGCCAGTTCCGCGCTGCTTTCCCCGAGCTGCCGCAGGTGGCCTGTTTCGACACCGCCTTCCACGCCAACATGCCCGAGGTGGACTACGCCTTCGCGCTGCCGCGTGCGCTGCGCGAGCAGGGCGTGCGCCGCTACGGCTTCCATGGCCTGTCGTACCAGTACGTCATGTCGGTGCTGCACGCGCAGACCCTGCGTGGGCGCGGCCGCGTGGTCATGGCCCACCTGGGCAACGGTGCCAGCCTGTGCGCCTGCAAGGACGGTGTGAGCGTGGCCACCACCATGGGTTTTTCTGCGCTGGACGGCCTAATGATGGGCACACGCAGCGGCTCCCTGGACGCCGGCGTGCTGCTGTACCTGCTGGAGCAGGGCTGGGACCACGGGCGCATCGAGAAGCTGCTGTACAAGCAAAGCGGCCTGCTCGGCGTGTCCGGCATCTCGGCCGACATGCGCGCGCTGCGCGCCGACGGCAGCGCCGATGCGCAGCGCGCCATCGCCCAGTTCACGCACCGTGTGGTGCGCGAGACCGGTGCGCTGATCGCCTGCCTGGACGGCCTGGACGTGCTGGCCTTCAGCGGCGGCATCGGCGAGAACGACGCCGTGCTGCGCGAGCAGGTGTGCAACCGCCTGGCATGGACGGGCCTGCGCATCGACGCGCAGCGCAACCGCCAGGCCGATGGCCACGCGGCCTGGGCCATCCACGCGCCTGACAGCCGGGTGGAAATCTGGGTCGTGCCCACCGACGAAGGCCGCGTGGCCGCTCGCGAGGCGGCGGCGCTGCTGGAGTCGGGCCAGGCGTTGGACCGCGCTGCAGAGACGTGATCTGCGCGCGGGTGGGCCCCGCTTGGTGCGTGCTTGCGCTCTTTTTTTGATAGCTGCTGGCGCTTGCCATCCAAGGGGCTGGGTGCATTCCCATCGTATTGCCATGGCCGCGCGATAATCTTGCGTGAGCAGCCCGCGCTGCCCTGCTTGCGCCAGCTGCAGCGCGCAGCGGCGCTCCACCAGATAAAGACCACCATGCACAAGATCACCCCCCAGGAGGCGCTGCAGCGCACCATCGAGCACCGCGAAATCTTCCATGACGAAATGCTGCACCTGATGCGCATGGTCATGAGCGGCGAGCTCTCGCCCGTGATGACGGCCGCGATCATCACCGGGCTGCGTGTGAAGAAGGAAACGATCGGCGAAATCACCGCCGCCGCGCAGGTCATGCGCGAGTTCTCCACCAAGGTGCACGTGCCCGACACCCGCCACCTGGTGGACATCGTGGGGACCGGCGGCGATGGCGCCAACACCTTCAACATCTCCACCTGCGCCATGTTCGTGGCGGCGGCGGCGGGCGCCAAGGTCAGCAAGCACGGCGGGCGCAGCGTTTCCAGCAAGAGCGGCAGTGCCGACGTCATGGAGGCGCTGGGTGTGCACCTCAACCTCACGCCCGAGAAGATCGCCCAGTGCATCGCCGAGGTGGGCATTGGCTTCATGTTCGCGCCCAACCACCACCCCGCCATGAAGAACGTGGCGCCGGTGCGCAAGGAGCTGGGCGTGCGCACCCTCTTCAACATCCTCGGCCCGCTGACCAACCCGGCGGGTGCGCCCAACATCCTCATGGGCGTGTTCCACCCCGACCTCGTGGGGATTCAGGTGCGCGCGCTGCAGCGCCTGGGCGCCGAGCACGCGCTGGTGGTCTATGGCCGCGACGGCATGGACGAAGTCAGCCTGGGCGCGTCCACCATGGTGGGCGAGCTGAAGAACGGCGAGATCACCGAGTACGAGATCCACCCCGAGGACTTC
This sequence comes from Paenacidovorax caeni, assembly GCF_001298675.1. Classification (GTDB taxonomy): domain Bacteria; phylum Pseudomonadota; class Gammaproteobacteria; order Burkholderiales; family Burkholderiaceae_C; genus Paenacidovorax; species Paenacidovorax caeni. Next base: position 20,986 of record NZ_CYIG01000011.1, on the reverse strand, counting down.
GGCATGGCCATGGTCAGCAACCGTGCGCTCAAGGTCGAGACGCCCGAGCAGTCGCGCACCCTGCTGCTGGGCGTGCTGGCGGGCGAGCAAGGGCCGGCGCGCGAGATCGTTTGCCTGAACGCGGGCGTGGCGCTGTATGCCGCCAACGTTGTGGGCGACATCACCGCAGGCATCGCGCGCGCGCGCGCCGCCATCGACTCTGGCGCGGCCAAGGCCAAGCTGGAGCAGCTCGTCACGCGCACGCACGCACTGGCGGTTTGAAATGAAGCACCCCCTGAGTCGCCTTCGGCGCCTTCCCCCTCTCTCACGCTGCGCGTGGGAGGGGGACGCAGCCAGCGGCCTGGCAAAGCCAGCTCCGCGGCTGCCTGGCCTGGGCCGCGCCGGTTTCATGGGCTGCGGGTGGCGCGCCAGCGCCATCGATACCTGATATGTGGCACGACCCCGGCCTCTGGATCGCGCTGGGCATTTCGGCGCTGTTCATCGTCGTCGGCGTGGCCATGCACCGCGTGTTCATCAAGATACTTCAGCAGCCGCCGCCGGCGGCTGGCAAGGCAGATTCCCATGAGTGACATCCTGAACCAAATCGTCGCCGTCAAGCGCGAGGAAGTGGCCGCCGCGCAAAAGCGCATCTCCCTGGCCGCACTGCGCGCCGACGCCGAGAGCCGCGTGCTCACGCGCGACTTCGAGGGCGCGCTGCGCGCCAAAATCGCCAAGGGCCAAGCCGCCGTGATCGCCGAGGTCAAGAAGGCCAGCCCGAGCAAGGGCGTGCTGCGCGCCGACTTCATTCCCGCCGACATCGCCCAGAGCTACGCCGAGGGCGACGGCAAGGTCAGCGCGGCCTGCCTGTCGGTGCTGACGGACCGCCAGTTCTTCCAGGGCAGCGTCGATTATTTGAAGCAGGCGCGCGCCAGTTGCAACCTGCCGGTGCTGCGCAAGGACTTCATGATCGACCCCTACCAGGTCTACGAGGCCCGGGCCATGGGCGCGGACGCCATCCTGCTCATTGCAGCCTGCCTTGACGACGCGCAGATGCGCGACCTCGAAGCCATCGCCTACGGGCTGGACATGGCCGTGCTGGTGGAGGTGCACGACGGCGCCGAGCTGGAGCGCGCGCTCGCGCTCAAGACGCCGCTGGTCGGCATCAACAACCGCAACCTGCGCACCTTCGAGGTTACGTTGCAGACCACGCTGGACCTGCAAAAGAGCGTTCCGGCAGACCGGCTGCTGGTCACCGAGTCGGGCATCCTGGCGCCTGCCGACGTGAAGACTATGCGCGACGCGGGCATCCACGCCTTCCTGGTGGGCGAGGCCTTCATGCGCGCCGACGACCCCGGCCTGGCGCTGGCGCGGCTGTTCGGCTGAGTCCGCGCACCGAGGCCGACTTGCCCGTGCACCAGAGTTCCTCCGCCAGGCCGATGCGCCGCGCCTGGTTCGCGCTCGCGCTGGGCTGGCTCGCCCTCGGCGTGCTGCTGGCCGTCGGCCTGTACCTGGAGCGCGAGGAGATCGAGGCGCGCGAACGCCAGCGCCTGGCGCACCAGGCGCGCACCATCGAGATCAACCTCGGGCGCCAGCTCGACGCGGTGAACCATGTCCTGACCACGCTGGCGCGCGACCTGCAGGGCCTCCCCGAGGTGAACCCCGTGTGGCTGCATGAGCGCCTGACGGCGTTCAACGATGCCATGACCGGCGTGCGCACCCTGGTGTGGATTGACGCCGAGGGCACCGTGCGGGCCGCCAGCCGCCCCGAACTGGTGGGCCGGAACTTCGCCGAGCGCGCCTACTTCCAAGCGGCGCGCGCGGCCCTGGCTACGGGCAATCTGGTGGTCAGCCCCCCGTTTCGCACCGATCTGGGGGTGTGGGCCATCACCCTGGCCCGTCCCGTCCCGGACGCCACGGGGGCCTTTGCGGGCGTGGTGACGGCGACGCTGGACCCCGAGGAGTTTGCCGACCTGCTCGATTCGGTGCGCTACGCGCCCGACATGCTGGCCGGGCTGGTGCATGGCGACGGCCTGCGCTTCCTGGTGCGGGCCGAGCAGCCCGAACCGGCTGGCGCCGACCTGGCGCAGCCTGGCACCGTGTTCATGCAGCACCGTGCCAGCGGCCAGGCGGCCGGGGTGTACCGCGGCGTGACGCAGCCGGGCGGCGTGCAGCGCCTCGTCGCCCTCCATACCATCCAGCCGCCCGACCTGCGCATGGACAAGGCGCTGGTGGCCGCCGCGGGGCGGGACTGGCAGGCCATCTTCGCGGGCTGGCGCTCCGTGGCCCTTGGCCTGGGAGCGGCTTGGGTACTGCTCGGCCTGGCCGCTGCCGCGGCGTTGCACCTGCTGCAGCGCTGGCGCGTGGAGGCTTGGCAGCATGCCCAGGCGCTGGCCGCGCAAGAGGCGGCGCTGCAGGCCACCAACCAGGGCGTGTGGGACTGGGATGTGGCCAGCGGCCACGTGTATTTCTCGCCCGTGTGGCACGCCATGCTGGGCTACGCCAACGACGCGCTGGAAGGGCGCCTGGACGCGTGGATGTCGCGCCTGCATGCCGAGGATGCGGTCGGTGCGCGGGCGGCCCTGCAGCGCCACCTGGACGGCGCAGCCCCGTTCTACGACAGCACGCACCGCGTGCGCTGCAAGGACGGCAGCTACCGCTGGCTCCACGACCGGGGCCGTGCCATCGCGCACGACGCGCAGGGGCGGCCGGTGCGCGTCATCGGCACCAGCAGCGATGTGACCGAGGCCACGCAGCAGGCCCTGAAGCTGCGCGAAACCGAACGCGTGCTGCGCCACCTGATGAACGACATGCCCATCGGCTTGTGCATGGTGGATGAGGCGCACCGCATTTACTTTCGCAACCGGCGCTTCCTCGAAGACTTCGGCCACACCGAGGCCGAGACGCCCACGCTGCACGAATGGACGCTGCGCGCCTATCCCGAGGACGACTACCGCCGCGTCGTCGGCCGCACCTGGAAGCAGGCCATGGCGCTGGCCGCCCACGGCGGCGGCGAGATCCCCGCGCGCGACTACCGCATCGTCGCGCACGACGGCACGCTGCGCACCATGGCGATTGGTGGGCTGGTCTTTGGCCAGCACTTTCTGGCCACCTTCGTCGACCGCACCGAGCAGCAGGCGCAAAGCGAGGCGCTGCGCAAGCTGGCCTACATCGACGGGCTGACCGGCCTGGCCAACCGCCGCCACTTCGACACGACGCTGCAGGCCGAGTGGCGCCGCTGCCGCCGCAGCGGCAAGCCGCTGGCCCTGGTCATGCTCGACATCGACCACTTCAAGCGCTACAACGACCGCTACGGCCACCCGCAGGGCGACGAGACCCTGAAGGCCGTGGCCACGGCGCTGCGCACAGGCCTGGCCCGCCCGCACGACCTGGTGGCGCGCTACGGCGGCGAGGAGTTCGTCTGCCTGCTGCCCGAGTGCAACCTGGCCGGCGCGTACCACAAGGCGCAGGCACTGTGCCGCGCCGTGCAGGCGCTGGGGCTGGAGCACAAGGCCTCGTCGGTGGCCGACGTGGTCACCATCAGCGCTGGCGTGGCCTGCCAGGTGCCCGATGGTGAATCGACCCCCGAGGCGCTGCTGGCACAGGCCGACGCCCACCTGTACCGGGCCAAGCAGGCGGGACGCAACCGCGCCGACGACGGCACGGATGTGCTATCGTAAAAATAGCTGCTTGCGCACGATGCAAGAGCCTTAGAGGCTGTTTGCGATCTTTTCATAGTGTCCGTTGCCCCGCAAAAGTGGCAGGTGCAAGGCGCAAAGCGCAGCCGGACTGGTGGCCCGGCGAGCCTTTGCAACGCCGCAGATGCCACTTTTGCGGGGCAACCCTTCGGGCAAAGCAGCAAAAAACCGCACTCGTCGTTGCGCACCTTGCCCAGACCACCAGCATGTCCTGCGGCGCGCGCCTAGATTGCGGCTTTTTGCTGCCTTGCGGGCACTATGAAAAAATCGTAAACAGGCTCTCAGAAGGCTATTTGATGCATGAAAACCTGACCCAGTTGGACCGTGCCGATCCGGCCGCCTGGCCCGTCGCGCCCGGCTGGCAGCCGCAGGTGGACGGCTTCTTCACCAGCCCGCGCGGGCAGGCGCTGCTGGACTTTTTGCAGCAGCGCCTGCAGGCGGGCGCCGCCATCTTCCCGCCGCAGCCGCTGCGCGCGCTGCAGCTCACACCGCCCGACGAGGTGCGTGTGGTTATCTTGGGGCAGGACCCGTACCACGGCCGGGGGCAGGCCGAGGGGCTGGCATTCTCCGTGGCCCCGGGTGTGCGCCTGCCGCCGTCGCTGCAGAACATCTTCAAGGAAATGCAGCGCGACCTGGGCGTGCCGTTCCCGCCGTTCCCGCAGCCCGGCGGCAGCCTGGTGAAGTGGGCCCTGAACGGCGTGCTGTTGCTCAACACCTGCCTGACCGTGGAGGAGGGCCAGGCCGCCAGCCACGCCGGCAAGGGCTGGGAGCTGCTGACCGACGCCGTGATCCGCGCTGTGGCCGAAGGGCCGCGGCCCGTGGTCTTCATGCTCTGGGGCAGCCACGCGCAGTCCAAGCGCGCCTTGATCCCGTCAGACCGGGGGCACCTGGTGCTCACGGCCAACCACCCCTCGCCGCTGTCGGCGCTGCGCCCGCCGGTGCCCTTCATTGGCTGCGGCCACTTCGGCCAGGCCCGGGCGTTCCGGGCGCAGCACGGGTACTGACCCGGGGGCCGCTACCCCACCAGCACCAGACCCGGCGGCAGGCTGTCGCCCAGGCTGCGCTGGCGGTCTTCGTGGCTCATCTCCTGCACCTGTTCCACCTGCGCCACCCAGCGCTGGGGCGCGCCGCTGGCGCGCAGCTTGTCGAGCACCGCGGTGCGCGCGGTGTCGGGCAGGTCGAGCGTGCGCTCGCCCGTCATGCGAGCCATCTGCACGGCGGCGAACATGGCGTGCTCGTTCTTGCGCCAGTCCTGCGCCAGCGTGGCGTCGAGGAACTCCTGCGCCGCCTCGGGCGGCATCACGCGGTGCGCGTTGGCGGCCAGAGGCTGGCGTGCCGCCAGGCGGCCGATGGCCCACCAGGTGTGCGCCGGTTCGTCGGGGCGGCGCAGGCGCTGCAGCATCCACTGGCCCATCTCCTGGCGGTACTGCCAGGGCACGGCCTCCATGGCGGCGAACAGGCGCAGCATGTCGTCATAGCTGCCCCAGGGCGCCTTGGCCCCCTTGGCGCTGGCGCGCTGCACGGTTTTTTGCATGCAGCCGGCCACGGCTTCCAGCACCTCCATTTGCTGGGCTTCGTCCAGCCCGGCGGCCACGCGGCGCCAGAACACCCACCACTCGGTCCAGTTGGCGCTGTCCTGGCTGTGCCCCAGGCCCTGGGGGTAGAGCTGCCATACCTGGCCGATGCGCCAGGCGTCGAGCTGCGCGCCCACGCCGGGGCGCAGGCACCAGCCAGCCAGGTTGAGCCACACGCGCTCGTGCTCGGGCGTGCGGCGGCGGCGCTTGGCGCGGGCCAGCAGCGCGTCGAACAGGGTGCGCAAGGTGGCCACGTCCCAGTCCTCGCGCGGGCCAATCTGGCGCTCCAGCGCAGCGCGCAATTGGCGCACTTCCTTGGGCGCCACCTCCTGCGCCTGGTGGCCGAAGATGCGCTCGACCAGCGTCAGCGCTGCTTGCAAGCGTTTTTCGGTCCCAGCGCTTTCTGGGTGTGCGCTAGAAGCTATGGATTCTGTAGCGTCGCCCGCCACTGCGCCACGCACGGCAAAGGGCAGCAGCCAGGTCTGGGCCGGGTCGTCGCACGGGCCCTGTGCGGCCACGCAGCGCACTTCCAGCGTGCCGACTTCGCTCATGCAGGCCTGCAGTTGCACCTCCACCTGCGCGGTGGCCCGGCCTGCGGGTGCGGGCAGCACGGTGGCCAGGGGCGGCAGTTCGGTCCAGCCCTCGCCTTCGAGCGCGGCGATCTGCCCGGCCTGGGCCTGGCCCTGGCTGCGCGCCACCAGGTCAAAGCGCACGGCCTGCCCGAGCCGCAGCGCAAAGCGCCGCCCGGACAGCACCAGGCGCACACCCTCCTCGGTGCCGCGCGGCAGCAGGCACAGGGCCTGGCGTGCGCCGCCCGGGGCGCCGGGCAACACCAGCCAGTAGCTGCGCGCGGAGCCGCCGCCGATGCGCGGCACTATGGTTTTGGGAGCTGCTGGCGCTTGTCCCTCCTGGGCTAGAGCCGTTTTTTCCTTGTATTGCGCCAGCCCATGGGCAGCCGCGCCGCGCGCCACGGCCCAATCGGGGTGGGGGTTGTGCAGCACGCGCACGGGCGCGCCGCGCCATTGCGCCAGTTGGTCGGTCAGCCGCTCGGCCAGCGCGTGGGCATGGAACACGCCGCCGTTGAGCAGCACGGTGTCGGGCCATTCGCCGCCCGCGTGCTGCGCCAGGAATTGCGCCAGGTGGCGTGTGATGGCAGCGTCGGCCGGGTAGGGCAGGCCCAGGCCGCGCAGCGCGCCCTGGCGGCGTGCCGGGGCGTCGGTGGCTTGCGCGGGGGGCAAAAAGCCTTCCACCACCCAGGCGTGCACATCGGCCTGGGTTAGCGGGGCCGAGCGGGTTTGCGCCAGCAGGCGCGAGCCGCCGCCGAGCAGCGTGATGGTGGTCTGCGCGGGTGCGCCTTCCGCCAGCAGCTGTTCCTTGGCCTGGCGGCAGCGCTGCACCAGCTGGGCGAAGCGCCCCGGCGCCAGGCGCTGGCCGGGGCCGGCGAACTGCGGCTCCAGCCGGTGGGCCAGGGCCAGGTCCATGTTGTCACCGCCCAGCATCAGGTGCTCGCCCACGGCCACACGGGTGAGCGTGGGCAGCGCGCCGTGGGGGGCGGGGGTGGCGCGGATCAGCGTCAGGTCGGTGGTGCCGCCGCCCACGTCCACCACCAGCACCAGGCGGCTGTGCGCCAGCTGTGCCGCCAGGGCGTCGCCCTGCAGCACCAGCCAGTCGTGGAAGGCGGCCTTGGGTTCCTCCAGCAGTTGCACCGGGGGCAGGCCGGCGCGCTGTGCGGCCTCCAGCGTCAGGGCGCGCGCCCCTTCGTCGAACGAGGCCGGCACCGTGAGCACCACGGCCTGCTGCGCCAGCGGGGCGTCGGGGTGGGCCAGGTCCCACGTGGCGCGCACATGGGCCAGCGTGGCGGCCGAGGCGTCGAGGGGCGAGATGCGCGCCACGTCCTCGGGGGCGCCCCAGGGCAGGATGGGGGCGCTGCGGTCCACCCCAGGGTGTGAGAGCCAGCTCTTGGCGCTGGCCACCAGGCGTGCGGGCACGCTGGCACCCAGTTCGCGCGCCCAGCGGCCGGTGATGGCTGGGGCTTCGTCGCTGGCGCCCAGCGGCGGCCAGGGCTGGCGCCAGGCGTCGCCCAGCTCGCCCGGCGCGGCCTGGTAGCGCACCGAGGGCAGCATGGGCAGGGCCTGCACCTCGCTGGCGGTGGTGCGCTGCGGGATAGGCAGCAGCGCGATGTCCCCGGGGCCGCCGTGCAGCGGCACGCTGGCCACCACGGTGTGGCTGGTGCCCAGGTCGATGCCGACGGCGTAGCGGGCGGTGGCGGGGTGCGGTGTGGGGGCAGTGGTCATGCGGCGGTTCGGGGGCGGGGCAGGCAGTTTTCTGCTGGCGCGATTGTTACCCCGAAACCGCCGGGGGCTGGTTTACAGCACCGTCCAGTCGGTCACAAAGGTATCGGGGCGGCGGAAGGTGTCGCTCAGCAGGCGGTCGGGGGGCAGGTCGAGCGAGTATTCGCGCACCGGCAGCGGGTGCTCGAACCATTTGCGGTACACCTGGCGCGCCGTGCCGTCGCGGTACATGTCCTTCATGGCCTGGGCCACCAGGTGCTGGAAGTCGGGGGCGTTCTTGGGCACGATGGGTGCCAGTGGCTCCACCGACATGCGCGGGCCAACCACTTTCACGGCGCCTTTGAGCATGCGCGCCTGGTCGATGAGGGAGATGTCGTCGGACACAAAGGCATCGGCCCGGCCGTCGGCCACGGCCTTGGCGCCTTCGTCGGTGTTGGGCACGGCCACCAGGGTGGCGCCCTTGAGGCGCTCGGCCACGGTCTTGCCGGTGGAGCCGGTGATGACTGCGATGCGTGCGTTGGCCATTTGCGACAACTGCTCGCGCGTGTCGTCCTTGCGCACCATCATGCGGGCGCCGGCGTAGTAGTAGGTCAGGCCAAAGCCCACCAGGTCGCGCCGCGCCTTGGAGTTGGTGGTGTCGGCGCATTCGAGCTGGATCTTGCCCTCGGCGATGCGGTCAAAGCGCTCGGCCATGGTCACCGGCACGTACTGAATCTGCAGCGTGGGCAGCTTGAGCTGGCTCTGGATGCGCGCGGCCAGTTGCTGGCACAGGTCGATGGCGTAGCCGATGGGCTGGCCGCTGGCGTCGACGTACGACAGGGGCGAGGCGTCCTTGCGGTAGCCAATGGTCAGCGTGCCGCTGGACTGGATCTTGGAGAGGGTGGGGTCGGCAGCGAGCGCGGGCAGCGCCAGGGCCGTGGCCAGTGCGCCGGCCAGCGCGCGCATGGAAAGCGGGTGCATGGATGAAACCTCCTGAAGCGGTGATTCAGCGTGGGATGGCCACCCCCGGATCGAGGGCGCCAGGTGCCAGGGCGGTTGGCCGCTGGCGGGTTGTCCGGCCATTCGGGTCTGGACGGCCGGGATATAAGCGAAAACCGTGCCCGTGGCATAGCCTGCGCGCAGGCCAGCGGCGGGCACGGCGCGGTATGGTGCCCGCAGGTGCCGCGTTTGTGTGGGGTGGCCTCTCCAGCCGTGGGGTTTAGCGCGTCGTCACGCTCTCAGGCGGAGGCCGGGGCGCGCACGTCGAACTCGACCTTCCAGCGCGCATTGCCGCCCACGGGCACGGCGCTCAGCTCCAGCGTGCCGATGTCGGTCACGCGCGCGTGCAGGTGCACGGGCACCACCTCGCCGGGGCTGCGGCCCTCTGCGGGCAGCAGGGCTTCGATCTCCTGCAGCTCGACCAGCTCCTCCGGGCCCCAGAAGTCCAGCAGCGTGCCCACGCCGTCGTGGCGGCGCACGCTGGAGCCGAAAAAGCGCAGGCGCACGGGCTCGCCCACCACCAGGCCGAACTCCTGCGCATCCAGCGCCACTTCGCTGCCTTCTTCCATGCCAAAAGGTGCCAGGCACAGCGCGGAGATGGGCGGCTCCATGCCGGGGATGGCGGGCATGTTGCTTTCCACGCCCACGTAGTAGCTCTGCGCCGTGCCGCCACGGATGCGCACGCCGCGCCCCTGGCGCGCCACGTAGCCGTGGTAGGCCGCGCCGCGGGCCACTGCCAGGTCGAGGTTGGCGCCTTCGAGCACGCGCGGGGCCGGGGCGCCCTCGGCGGCCAGCCAGCCGCTGAGCACTTCCAGAATGCGCTGCTCGATCTGCGGGGCCTTCAGCACCCCGCCGTTGAACAGTACGGCCGTGGGGTGCACAAAGCTGGCGCCCGCGCGCGGTTGCAGGCCTTCGATTTGCGCGGTGGCGTCAAGCTGGCGCGACAGGAAGGCCGCCAGGTGGCGCGTCACGGCGGCGTCCTGCGCATAGGGCAGGCCCAGTTGGGTGAGCGCGGCGCGCGCGCGCACCTGGGGCTTGTCGGACGCAGCCACGCGCGGGAAGAAACCTTCGAGCAGCAGTTGCAGCACTTCGGCCTGGGTGACTTCGGTGCGGATGCTGCCGCCAATGAGCTTGCTGCCCCGGCTGGGCACCACCACGGGCACCGAGGGCAGGGTGGCGTCGGCCAGCAGCTGCTCCTTGGCCGTGCGGCAGGCGTGGGCCAGCGCCCGGGTTTGCCAGGCGTCCAGCGGCTTGCCTTCCTGCGCCAGCTTGCGCGCCACGCCGTAGGCCAGGGCCAGGTCCATGTTGTCGCCGCCGAGCAGGATGTGCTCGCCCACGGCCACGCGCTGCAGCGCCAGGTTGCCGTCTTGCTCCAGCACGGCGATGAGCGAGAAGTCGGTGGTGCCGCCGCCCACGTCCACCACCAGCAGCACGTCGCCATGCGCCACCTGCTTGCGCCAGGCGCCGCCGCTGGCCTGGATCCAGCTGTACAGCGCGGCCTGGGGTTCCTCCAGCAGGGTGAAGTGCGCCAGCCCGGCGGCCTGGCAGGCCTCGGCCGTCAGCTCGCGCGCGGCGGGGTCGAACGAGGCGGGGATGGTCACCGTCACCTGCTGCTGCGCCAGCGGTGCCGTGGGGTGGACCTGCTCCCAGGCCCAGCGCAGGTGTTCCAGGTAGCGCGTGCTGGCGGCCAGCGGCGACAGGCGGGCCACGTCCTCGGGCGCGTCGGCCGGCAGCAGCGGGGCACGCCGGTCCACGCCGGGGTGGCACAGCCAGCTTTTGGCGCTGGAGACCAGGCGAATGGGCGTGGCCGCGCCGCGCGTGCGCGCAAACTCGCCCACCACGCCGCCGTGCGGCGCCTGGCCGGGCAGGGTGCGGTCGGCGGGCGTCAGCTCGCTGTCGTGCGGCAGGTACAAAAACGAGGGCAGCAGCGGCTGCGCCTGCACGCTGGCGGGCGCGGTGAGCTGGGGCACGTCGAGCACGCCCTGGGCCACGCGCTCGCCGTCGCTGGCGGCATGGTCGATCCACGACAGCGCGCAGTGCGTGGTGCCCAGGTCGATGCCAATGCTGAATTGCGGGTCAATTTGGCCTCCAGCGCTTGTCTGGTGAGCGCTGGCAGCTATGGATTCAAGAGCGCTCACAGCTCCACCTCCGCCTGCGCCAGGGTGCGTGCGGCCTGGGCGTCGGTGAGCTGGGGCAGGCGCACGTCGCTGGCCTGCCAGCCGCGGTGGCCGAGCGTGCCGGTGAAGGGCGGCTGGCCCACCACGTTGCCCGTCACGCGCACGCGCGCGGCGTCAAAGCCGGGCTGCAGCGTGATGCGGCTGCCTTCGGGCTCGGTGCGCACGGGGGCGATGGTGAAGTGCTCGGCCAGCACCTTGCGGCAGCCTTCGTGCACCACGCGGGCGGCAGCGCCGATTTCGGCGTCGCTGTACTGCGCCACGTCTTCCTGCACAAAGTCCACAAAGCGCGCCTGGCGCTGCAGCAGGCCCAGCAGCTGCAGGGCGGCGGTGGGTGTGGTGTCTTCGATGCGGCGCTCGACGATCTTTTCCACCACTTTTTCCACGGGCACTTCCACCCGCACTTCGACGATTTTTTCCACCGGCACTTCCACGCGTACCTCTTTGGGGGGCGTGTCGGCGGCCAGGGGCTCGCCCGCGCGCAGGCGGTTTACATCGGCGGCCAGGCGGCCGTTGCCCAGGATGGCGAAGAAGCTGCCGATGGCAATGGCCACGCGGCTGAGAAAGGAGGGTGGGGTCGATGAAGTCATGGCATGGCTGGGGGCTGTGCGCCGCCGTGGAAGCGGGGCCCGCCCGCGAAGAAGGGGTGTGATGTTACCCAAAGGGCGCGGCCCGCATGCGGGCCGGGGCACCTTGCAGGGCGCGCGCTCAGGTGCCGGGCCGCGCGGCGGGGCGCAGCAGGCCCGCGACGATCAGCCCCTGCGCCAGGTAGTAGCTGGCCAGCACCCACAGCGCAGCCCAGGGCAGGGGCTGGACGAAGCGGTTCGTGGCCAGCACGGCATCGCTGCACAGGAAGCTGCATGCGCCCAGCGCCACCAGCGTGGCGCCGCGCGTGCGCAACTGGTGCGCGCGGCCCAGGGCCTGGGCCGCCATGAGGGCGATGACCGTGACGTACACCGCCACTGGCAGGCGCAGTGCGGGCGGCAGCCCGCCGTGCCACAGGAACAGGTACATGCCCAGGCCGATGGCGAGCGTGGTGGCCAGCGCGCCGCGGTGCGCGAACCAGCGCTGCCCGCGCCGCAGCACGGCGATGTACGCCAGGTGCGCCAGCAGGAAGGCGGCCAGGCCGGGCACGAAGAAGCCCTCCACCATGAGGAACGCGTCGCCCGCCAGCGAGGCCGCCAGTGCGCCGAGGAGCCAGCGCCGCCCGGTGGCATCGAGTGCTGGGCTTGATGCGGCATGAAAAGTGGCTCCAGCCCTTTCAGGACGAGCGCTGGCAGCTACCCAAACCATAGCGCACAGCATGGCCAGGGGTTTGAACAGCCAGTGCCATGCGGTCAGCCCCAGCGCGCTGGTGGCGGTGGCCAGCGCGGCGCACTGCACCATCAGCGCCGCCCAGCCGCCAAGGCGCCCGCGCTGCACGGCCACCAGTGCCGTGGCGCAGACCAGCAGCACAGCCAGCCCTATGGCGGCAGGGGCGGCCCACGGCGCTTGGCGGGCCTGGAACGCCCAGGCCGTGGCCCCGGCCAGCAGCAGCGCCGCCTGCACGGCAACGAACCTGCGCGGGGCAGTGTGCTGGGGTGGTGGGAGCATGGCGGCGCGGCGGGGCGAACGAGGGTGCCGGCACTGTGCCACAGCGCCCGCGCGGGGTGCCTAGGGCAAACGCTGCAATACGGCGTCGCGCAGCGCGCGGGCGCGTTTTGTCAGTCCGCCGGCGCGGCGGGCGCAGTAGGCGTGGCGCGCTGCAGCAGCATGGCGTCGCCATAGCTGAAGAACCGGTAGCGCTGGGCAATGGCATGCCGGTACAAATCCATGATGTGTGTGTAGCCGGCGAAAGCGCTCACCAGCATCATGAGCGTGCTCTTGGGCAGGTGGAAGTTGGTGACCAGCAGCTCCACCACCTGGAAGCGAAAGCCCGGGGTGATGAAGATGTCGGTTTCGCCCGTGGTCTGGCCGCAGCGGGCCCAAGATTCGAGCGTGCGCACCGTGGTGGTGCCTACGGCCACGACACGGCCGCCGCGCTGGCGGCAGCGCTCCAGCGCTGCCAGCGTGTCCGGCGGCACCTCGTACCACTCGCTGTGCATGCGGTGTTCGGCCAGGTTCTCCGTCTTGACGGGCTGGAAGGTGCCCGCGCCCACGTGCAGCGTGACGCTGGCGCGCTCCACGCCATGCGCAGCCAGCGCGGCGAGCACCCCTTCGTCAAAGTGCAGCGCGGCCGTGGGCGCGGCCACGGCGCCGGGTGCGCGGGCGAAAACGGTCTGGTAGCGCTCGTTGTCCTCGGCTTCGTCGGGGTCGTGGCTGCTGTTTTGCTGGCGTTCGATGTAGGGCGGCAGCGGCAGGTGGCCGTGGCGCTCCATCAGCTCCCACGGCGTCTCGCCGGCGGGCCCGTGCAGGGCGAAGCGAAACAGCGGGCCGTCGGCATCGGGCCAACGCGACAGCAGCGTGGCGTCGAAGCCGCCGTGCGCCGCGCCGCCCGCCATGTGCACCGTGGCGCCGGGCAGCGGCTTCTTGCTGACCTTCATGTGCGCCACGACGTCATTGCCGGTGAGCACACGCTCGATGAGCAGCTCCAGCTTGCCGCCACTGGCCTTCTCGCCGAACACGCGCGCCTTGACCACGCGTGTGTCGTTGAACACCAGCAGGTCGCCGGGCTGCAGCAGTGCGGGCAGCTCGCGGAAGATGCGGTCCACCGGCGTGGGCGCGCGACCGTCCAGCAGGCGCGAGCCACTGCGCTCGGGCGCGGGGTGCTGGGCGATGAGCTGCTCGGGCAGCACGAAGTCGAAGTCGCTGAGGGTGTGCATGCGGGGCGGGGCCGGAAAAAAGCCCCGAATTCTCGCAAATTGCGCACGCACCAAAAGGGTGCGGCACGCTGGCATGGCATTTGCTGAGCTCTGCCATGCCATCTGGCCGGTAGCGTGGCCGGGCAGGTGGCAACTCCGCTAACGACGGCGGACGAACGGGCTGCGGGATGCATGGCATCCCTGGCGGCCCGGTTGATCCCAACTGATGCAGCAGGAGTTAGACATGAAAATCGTCGTGATCGGCCATGGCATGGTGGGCCACCAGTTTCTCGAACAGCTCGACGAACGCAAGGTTGCGGGCGCGCAGGTCACCGTGCTGTGCGAGGAGCCGCGCCCGGCCTACGACCGGGTGCACCTGTCCGAATTCTTCGCCGGCAAGACGGCGGACGACCTCTCGCTGGTGCCGCCCGGCTTCTTCGACAAGACCGGCTTCTCGCTGCGCCTGGCCGCGCGCGCCGTGGCCGTGGAGCGGCGCAGGAACACCGTCACCACCGCCGATGGCGAGGTGCTGCCCTACGACAAGCTGGTGCTGGCTACGGGCTCCGTCCCCTTTGTACCGCCGGTGCCGGGGCGCGAGCGGCCGTACTGCTTCACCTACCGCACCATCGAGGACCTGGAGGCCATGACGGCCGCGGGCGCCAAATCGAGAAGCGGCGTGGTGGTGGGCGGGGGCCTCTTGGGGCTGGAATGTGCCAAGGCGCTGCGCGACATGGGGCTCACGACGCACGTGGTCGAGTTCGCCCCGCGCCTGATGGCGGTGCAGGTGGACGAAGGCGGCGGGCGCGTGCTGCGCGCCAGGATCGAGGCGCTGGGCGTGCACGTGCACACGGGCCGCAACACAGTGGAGATCACCGACGGCGCCACGGCGCGCCACCGCATGGTGTTCGCCGACGGCACCTGGCTGGAGACGGACATGATCGTCTTCTCCGCCGGCATCCGCCCGCGCGACGACCTGATCCGCCAGTGCGCGCTGGCCACCGGCCCGCGCGGCGGCGCGGCCATCGACGACCACTGCCGCACCAGCGACCGCAACGTGTATGCGATCGGCGAATGCGCGTCGTGGAACGAGCAGCTCTACGGCCTGGTCGCGCCCGGCTACGAGATGGCGCGCGTGGCGGCGCGGCACATCGCCGGGGATGCGCAGGCCAGCTTCGCGGGCGCTGACATGAGCACCAAGCTGAAACTCATGGGCGTGGACGTGGCCAGCATCGGCGACGCGCAGGGCAAGACGCCGCACTGCCGCAGCTACCAGTACATCGACGAACGCAAGCAGGTCTACAAGAAGATCGTGGTGAGCGAGGACGGCAAGCGCCTGCTGGGCGCCGTGCTGGTGGGCAATGCCGACGAATACGGCACGCTGCTGCAGATGGCGCTGAACGGCATCGCGCTGCCCGATGAGCCCGAATTCCTCATCCTGCCCAGCAGCGACGGCAAGGCCCGGCCCGGCCTGGGCGTGGATGCGCTGCCCGATACGGCGCAGATCTGTTCGTGCAACAACGTGAGCAAGGGCGCCATCTGCGCTGCTGTGGGCGAAGGCGCCTGCACCATCGCCGAGATCAAGGCCTGCACGAAAGCGGGCGCCACCTGCGGCGGCTGCGTGCCGCTGGTCACGCAGGTGATGAAGGCCGAGATGAGCAAGCGCGGCCTGGCGGTGAACAACCACCTGTGCGAGCACTTCGCCCATTCGCGCCAGGAAATCTTTCACCTGGTGCGCGTGGGCGGCATCAAGACCTTCGACGAACTGCTCGCCAGGCACGGCCAGGGCCTGGGCTGCGACGTGTGCAAGCCCGTGGCCGCGAACGTGCTGGCCTCGGTGTGGAACGAATTCGTGCTGCAGCCGCAGCTCGCCAAGCTGCAGGACAGCAACGACTACTTCCTCGGCAACATCCAGAAGGACGGCACCTATTCGGTCGTGCCGCGCATGCCGGGCGGCGAAGTCACGCCCGATGGCCTGATCGCCGTGGGCCAGGTGGCCAAGAAGTACGGCCTGTACACCAAGGTGACGGGCGGCGCGCGCGTGGACATGTTCGGCGCGCGGCTGGAGCAACTGCCGCTGATCTGGGAGGAACTGATCGCCGCCGGTTTCGAGAGCGGCCACGCCTACGGCAAGAGCCTGCGCACGGTGAAGAGCTGCGTGGGCAGCACCTGGTGCCGCTACGGCGTGCAGGACAGCGTGGGCCTGGCCGTGGAGCTGGAGCACCGCTACAAGGGCCTGCGCGCGCCGCACAAGATCAAGTTCGGCGTCTCCGGCTGCACGCGCGAATGCGCCGAGGCGCAGGGCAAGGACGTGGGCGTGATCGCCACCGAAAAGGGCTGGAACCTCTACGTCTGCGGCAACGGCGGCATGAAGCCGCGCCACGCCGAGTTGCTTGCCAGCGACTTGACGAAGGAGCGCCTGGTCCAGCTCATCGACCGCTTCCTGATGTTCTACGTGCGCACCGCCGACCGGCTGCAGCGCACCAGCACCTGGCGCGAGTCGCTCGAAGGCGGGCTGGACTACGTGAAGGACGTGGTGGTGAACGACAGCCTGGGCCTGGGCGAAGCGCTGGAGGCGCAGATGCAGCATGTGGTGGGCACCTACCAATGCGAGTGGAAGACCGCCGTGACCACGCCCGCCGTGCGCCAGCGCTTCAAGAGCTTCGTCAACAGCGACGCGCCCGATGAACACATCGTCTTCGTGCCCGAGCGCGGCCAAAAACGGCCGGCGCGCGCCGATGAGCGCGCCAACGAAATCCCCGCCTGAAAGGAGAACCCATGCTCGCCAAGACCCACCCCTGGACCCCCGTGTGCCAAGCCGACGACATCGTGCCCGACACGGGCGTGTGCGCCCGCGTCGAGGACCGCCACGTGGCGGTGTTCCGCATCGGCACCGAAGGCTTCTTCGCCATCGACAACATCGACCCCCAGTCCGGCGCCAGCGTGCTCGCGCGCGGGCTGGTGGGCAGCCTGGGCGGGCGCACCGTGGTCGCCTCGCCGCTGTACAAGCAGCACTTCGACCTGGCCACTGGCGAATGCCTGGAAGCGCCCGCGCAGTCGGTGCGCACCTACCCGGTGCGCGTCGATGGCGGCCGGGTGCTCGTGGCCCGCGCATGAGCACGGTGCCGCCCCCTGCCGGCGCCGCCAGCCGCCTGGTGCTGCGCGCCAAGCGGCTGGAGATGCAGGCCGCGCACCGCCTGGGCGAGCGCATCGCGCTGGTCGATGCGCTGCGCGAGTGCATCCACGCGCTGCAGCACGAGCGCGGCGCCAGCAGCGTCTACCTGGCCTCGGGCGGCGAGCGCTTCGCGCAGGAGCGGCTCGATGCCATCGCCGCTGGCGCGCCCGCGCTGGCGCGCCTGGCCGCGCTGCTGGCCGCGCAGGGCGAGGCCGATGCGGACGACGCCCAGGCCGACGCGGAGGTCGATGCGCCCATGCTCTGCCGCATGGCCTGGGTGCTGCTGGGGCTGGAGGCGCTGCCCGCGCAGCGCGCCGCCGTGCAGGCGCGCCAGACCAGCGCGCAGGACGCCATCGCCGCCTACACCGCGCGCATCGCCAGCCTGGTGCAACTGCTCTCGCACCTGGCCGACGCCAGCCTGCTGCCCGGCGTGCCCAGCGTTTTGCGCCCGCTGGTGGCGCTGCTGCACCTGGTGCAGGCCAAGGAGGCCGCGGGCCAGGAGCGCGCGGCGGGCGCGCACCTGTTCGCTTCGGGCGGCTGCGGCGCCCAGCAGCAGGAGCACCTGGCGCACCTCATCGACGCGCAGGAGCGCGGCCTGCGCGTGTTCGCCGACTTCGCCGGTGCCGCGCTGCGCGCCGACTGGGAGGCGCTGCAGCACGGCGAGGGCGCCGTGCGCCTGGAGCGCCTGCGCCGCGTGCTGTGCGCCGCGCGCCCCGGCACCGTGCTGGACGCCGCCGACAGCGAGGCCTGGTTCGCCGCTGCCAGCGCGCGCATCGGGGCGCTGGGCGGCTTCGAGTGCGCGCTGGTGCGCCACCTGCGCACCGAATGCGTGCGCCACGCCGCCGAGGCGCGCCAGGCGCTGCACGATTCCGAGGGCCTGTTGCACCGCCTGCGTGCGCAGCCGCCCGGCAGCACGCCCGCCGATGCACCCGGCGAGGCCGCCGCGCTGCACGCGCTGCTGCAAACCCAGGCCGAGCGCCTGGCGCGTACCGAAACCGAGCTGCAGGCCGCGCGCCGCGCCCTCTCCGAGCGCAAGGTGATCGAGCGCGCCAAGGGCATGCTGATGGCGCGCCTGAACCTCAGCGAGGAAGCCGCCTTCCGCATGCTGCAAAAGACCTCGATGGACCAGAACCGCCGCCTGCTCGATGTGGCCGAGGCCGCGCTGGCGCTGCCCGACATCGCGTTCGCGCGGCCTGCGGAAATATGAGTGTTTTTGGCCTCCAGCCCTTATCCGCCAAGCGCAAGAAGCTCCTGTTTGTATAGCGTGCATCGCACCGCACTGGCACGGAACCTGCTATCTCCCTCGCAACGGGGCCAAAGGCGGCCGCGTTTTCCGGGATGAAGGCGTCCCCTCGCACCCCCTGCATGGCAGGGCCGTGCGCAGGGACGCCTTTTTTCTTTTTCTCACCCAAGGAGAATCTTCATGGCCTACGTCGCCCCCGCCGAATTCGTCACCAGGATGGTCGATGCCGGCGAATCCAAGCTGCTCATGTCCACCCGCGACACGCTGATCCGCGCCTACATGGCCGGCGCCATCCTGGCGCTGGCGGCGGCCTTCGCGGTCACCGTCACCGTCAACACCGGCAATCCGCTGCTCGGCGCCATCCTGTTCCCGGTCGGCTTCATCCTGCTGTACCTGATGGGGTTCGACCTGCTCACCGGCGTGTTCACGCTGGCGCCGCTGGCCGTCATCGACAAGCGCCCCGGCGCCACCTGGGCCGGCGTGCTGCGCAACTGGGGGCTGGTGTTCGTGGGCAACTTCGCGGGCGCGATCACCGTGGCGGTGTTCATGGCCATCATCTTCACCTTCGGCTTCTCGGAGGCGCCCAACGCCGTCGGCCAGAAGCTCGGCCACATCGGCGAGGGCCGCACGCTGGGCTACTCGGCGCACGGCGCGGCGGGCATGCTCACGCTGTTCGTGCGCGCCGTCATGTGCAACTGGATGGTCTCCACCGGCGTGGTCGCGGCCATGATGTCCACCAGCGTCTCGGGCAAGGCCATCGGCATGTGGATGCCCATCATGGTGTTCTTCTACATGGGCTTCGAGCACTCCATCGTGAACATGTTCCTGTTCCCCACGGGGCTGATGCTGGGCGGCAACTTCACCCTCATGGACTACCTCATCTGGAACGAGATCCCCACCGTGCTCGGCAACCTCGTGGGCGGCCTGACCTTCGTTGGCGCGACGCTCTACTCGACCCACTACAAGACCGCACCGAAACGCACGGTATGAAGGTCACGCTCGGCCAGCACTCCCTGGCCAAGCCCGGCGGCCCGAACCAGGACTTCCACGGCGCCATGTTGCCCACGGGCCACCTGCGCGCGGCGCGCGGCATCGCGCTGGCGGTGGCCGACGGCATCGGCTCCAGCCGCGTGAGCCAGGTGGCCAGCAGCGCGGCGGTGCGCGGCTTCCTGGAGGACTACTACGCCACGCCCGACGCCTGGCCCGTGCGCCGCGCCGCGCAGCAGGTGCTGGCCGCCACCAACGCCTGGCTGCACGCGCAGAACCAGCGCAGCCCGGCGCGCTTCGACAAGGACAGCGGCTACGTCTGCGCCTTCAGCGCCCTCATCCTGCAGGGGCATGACCTGCACCTGCTGCATGTGGGCGACGCGCGCATCTGCCGCGTGCACCCGCAGGCGCTGGAGCCGCTGACCGAAGAGCACCGCCTGCACGTGGGCGCGGGCCAGTCCTACCTGGCGCGCGCGCTGGGCCTGCACGCGCACGTCGAGATCGACACGCGCTGCTGGCCCGCCGAGGCGGGCGCGCTCTACCTGCTGGCCACCGACGGCGCGCACGGCTTCATCGACGCCGCCGCCGTGCACGCCGCGCTGCACCGCCATGGGGGCGACCTGGACGCCGCCGCCCGCGCCTTGTGCGAACACGCCCGCGCGCGCGGCAGCACGGACGACGCCACCGTGCAGCTACTGCGCATCGACGCGCTACCCGAAGCAACGGGCCTGAACACCCTGCTGCCGCGCGACGGCTTGCGCCTGCCGCCGCCGCTCGCGCCGCGCATGGCCTTCGAGGGCTACACCATCGTGCGCGCGCTGCATGTGGGCGCGCGCAGCCACGTGCACCTGGCCACCGACGACGCCAGCGGCGAGACCGTGGTACTCAAGACCCCCGCCGCCAGCGCGCACGAGGACGCGGCCTTCCTCGACCGCTTCCTGCTCGACGAATGGGTGGCCAGCCGCATCAACAGCCCGCACGTGGTGCGCGCCCGCGCGCCCCGGCGCCCGCGCGGCCACCTGTTCGCGGCGCTGGAATACGTGCCCGGCCAGACCCTGGCGCAGTGGATGGTGGACCACCCGCGCCCCGCGCTGGAGGAGGTGCGCGCCATCGTGGAGCAGGTGGCGCGCGGCCTGCAGGCGCTGCACCGGCGCGGCATGCTGCACCAGGATCTGCGCCCGGCCAACGTGGTGATCGACGCGCAGGGCACGGCGCGCATCATCGACCTGGCCAGCGCCCACGTGCCCGGCCTGTACGCCGCCGAGGAGGCCCGGCCCATGGCCATCGAAGGCACGCTGCAGTACACCGCGCCCGAATACCTCGCCGGCCAGGGCGGCGACGAACGCTCGGACCTGTTCTCGCTCGCCGCCATCGCCTACCAGATGCTCGCCGGCCAACTGCCCTACGGCCTGCAGCCCGCGCGCCTGCGCCCGGGCGACGACCCGCGCCGCCTGCGCTACGTGCCACTCGCCCACCACCGGCCCGACCTGCCCGCCTGGCTGGACGCCGTGCTGCGCAAGGCCCTGCACCCGCAGCCCGCGCGGCGCCAGCAGGCGGCGGCCGAATTCGCGCACGACCTGCGCGCGCCCGGGCCGGACTTCCACCGCCGCCGCGCGCCGCCGCTGGCCGAGCGCGACCCGGTGGCGTTCTGGCAGACGGTGGCGGCACTGCTCGGGCTGGCCGTCATCGGGCTGCTGGGCGTGGTGGCGCTGGCATAGCGGTACCCCTGCGCGCTTGATGGGTGTCAACGCCACGAAAAGTGCCGGTCGTACACTCACAGCCCCTGTCATCACGCGGTTGTTTGCGATGGATACCTCTTTTGTTTGGGACGACGGTTTTGTCACCGGCCTGGATGCGGTGGACGAGCAGCACCGCGCCCTGGTGGACCTGTTCAACGAGCTCAGCCGCGCGCTGTTCTCGCAAACCGCCGACAGCGAGCCGGTGCTGGCCGACGTGTATGCGCGCCTGCTGGCCTACACCGCCTACCACTTCCGCGAGGAGGAGGACATGATGGCCGCTGCCGGGCTCGACCCGCGCCACCTGGAAGCGCACCGCATGCTGCACCAGCAGTTCGTGGACCAGGTGCGCATGCTGTGGACGCAGCGCGCCTCGC
>NZ_CYIG01000010.1 GCF_001298675.1 Paenacidovorax caeni | reverse complement strand
ACGTTCGACCCCGAACACGTGCCGCTGACGCCGCATGAGCGGGCCGCGCGGCAAGCTGTGCCCATGGCGGCTTGAGCCGCTACACACCGCCAAACAACGGTATCCCTTCCCCACTGGACGTGCGCTCGAAGATGCTCTCCACAGGTCAGACCGGCAGCAGGTGAACTCGATAACTCGGGCGTGGCATGGCGCAAGCCCCGACCACGGCGAACGAATGGAGTCCTGCTGAGCGGTTCGTATCTGGGGCCTCGGTGAACACCACCGAAACAAGCCCGCCTGTAGATGTGCAGTCTGTCCTTGCATGGTGTCGCCTTCGATCAATACGTCCCACTCACTGTCGCGAGAGGAGTCAATATCGAATCAAAGGAAAAAAGCCCCGGCATGATTGGTTGAATTAGCGGGAAGTCCCTGTAGCCGGGTTAGGTGCCTGTTTTGTAGAAAAAATGGAAAAGTATCCAAGGAGCAATAGCTAAGATTGCACCAAAAATTCTATAGAAAAGTTTCGCTCGCTTTAACCCAATTTCCTCATTGGGTGCACTTTTGTACAGCCTGTAGCCTGATTGCCTGTCAAATCGAAGAAGAATTTTTGCTGGAATTAAAGCGATGAGTGCTCCAATTAATGTGAGTATCAATGGAAAATTATTATTCATGATTGACCTAACGGGCGAGGTAAGCCGACCGCCGTAGGCGGGTCGGCTTGACCGAAATGTTAGAGCCAGAAGCCGAAACGGATAACCTGAATTTGGCGACGGGCGCTAACTGCGAAAAAGCACGGAGCCACCGAGGCAGCGCAGCACTACCAAAACAATAGCTGCTTGTGCTTGCTACACAAGGTCCAGAGGCCAAAAAGACCATAAACCGGCACCAAGCCGACAGGCGAAGCCCAGAGAAACGGCAAACCCAGCGCTGCACAACGCTTGAGAAACTGAATGCCGTTTGAATAAGCATGAGCTTGAATAAAGGGGTTTTTCAGTGGTGCTAACTAGATTTAGACAACCGCATGCTACTGACCCGGCGCGGCCTAAGTCAAGCGCGCAGCACAAAATCTCCTAAGCCAACCCCATGGCGGCGGTAATTTAGGCCGCCTAAAATTCCACGGATGATGGATGCGCCCTCCACCCCACCTGTTCTCGCCGCGTCGCAGCCGCCCAAGTTGCTGGATTCGTTGCGCCAGCGCATTCGGGTGCTGCACTATTCCATTCGCACCGAGCAGGCTTACGTGGATTGGGCACGCCGTTTCATTCTGTTCCATGGCAAGCGCCATCCACGCGAGATGGGGGCGCCGGAGGTCACGGCCTTTCTCACCCATCTGGCTGTGGCGCGCAATGTGTCCGCCTCCACGCAGAACCAGGCCAAGGCCGCCATTCTGTTTCTCTACAAAGAGGTATTGCAGCAAGACTTGCCGTGGCTGGATGAGGTTGTTTCGGCCAAGAAGGCGCGCCGCCTGCCGGTGGTGCTGACGCAGCGCGAGGTGCGCGAACTGCTGCTGCACTTGCAGGGCACGCAGTGGCTGGTGGCTTCGCTGCTGTACGGTACGGGCATGCGCATTCTTGAGGCGTTACGCTTGCGCGTGAAGGATGTGGAGTTCGAGCGGCGTGAGCTGGTCGTGCGCGAGGGCAAGGGCAACAAGGACCGGGTGACAGTGCTGCCCGAGATCCTGCTGGCGCCGCTGCGCGAGCAACTGGAGCGGGCTCGCGTGCTGCAAGCGGGTTACGACATCCGTATCGTGCAGGAATTGCTGGGCCACAAGGATGTGAGAGCGTGAACACGTTCTGAATACCACCATGATCTACCCCCATGTTCTGAACAAGGGCGGGCGCGGCGTGCCGAGCCCGCTCGATGCGCTATGAGTCACGCTTCCCCGTTTTCCCACCAGCCCCTGGCCGAACGCCTGCGCCCGCGCACCCTGGGCGAGGTAATTGGCCAGCAGCATGTGCTGGGGCCTGGCATGCCGCTGCGGCTGGCGTTCGAGTCGGGGCGGCCGCACAGCTGCATCCTGTGGGGGCCGCCGGGCGTGGGCAAGACCACCATTGCGCGGCTGATGGCCGAGGCGTTCGATGCGCAGTTCATCAGCATCAGCGCGGTGCTGGGCGGGGTGAAGGACATCCGCGACGCCGTGCAGCAGGCCGAGCGCGCGCGCGACGGCCTGGTGCCGCAGCGCACCATCGTCTTTGTGGATGAGGTGCACCGCTTCAACAAGAGCCAGCAGGATGCGTTTCTGCCGCACGTCGAAAGCGGGCTGTTTACCTTCGTCGGCGCCACTACCGAGAACCCTTCGTTCGAGGTCAACTCGGCGCTGCTGTCGCGTGCCACGGTCTACGTGCTGCAACCGCTCGCGGCCGATGATTTGAAGCAAATAGTGGCTAAAGCCCAGGCCCTGCAAGCGCTACCAGCTATCGAAAGCGAAGCGCTGGAGCGCCTCATCGCCTATGCCGACGGTGATGCGCGGCGCCTGCTGAACACGCTGGAGACGCTTGCCGTCACCGCCGAGCAGGCGAAGGTGGAAACCATCACCGATGCCTGGCTGCTGCAGGTGCTGGGCGAGCGCATGCGCCGTTATGACAAAGGCGGCGAGCAGTTTTACGACACCATCAGCGCGCTGCACAAGTCGGTGCGCGGCTCCGACCCCGACGC
The DNA here is from genome assembly GCF_001298675.1 of Paenacidovorax caeni. Classification (GTDB taxonomy): domain Bacteria; phylum Pseudomonadota; class Gammaproteobacteria; order Burkholderiales; family Burkholderiaceae_C; genus Paenacidovorax; species Paenacidovorax caeni. The sequence goes on along the minus strand of NZ_CYIG01000010.1, from coordinate 87,428 downwards.
CGCGCTGTACTGGCTGGTACGCATGCTCGATGGCGGTGCCGATCCGCGCTACATGGCCCGGCGCATCGTGCGCATGGCCTGGGAGGACGTCGGCCTGGCCGACCCGCGTGCGCTGCAGATCGCAGGCGAGGCGGCGCAGACCTACGAGCGCCTGGGCAGCCCCGAGGGCGAGCTGGCGCTGGCGCAGGCGGTTATCTACCTGGCGGTGGCGCCCAAGAGCAATGCCGGCTACATGGCCTACAAGCTGGCGCGCACCTTTGTGCAGCAAGATGGCACCCGGCCGGTGCCCATGCACCTGCGCAACGCACCAACCCGGCTCATGAAAGAGCTGGACTACGGCAAGGGCTACCGCTACGCCCACGATGAGGAGGGCGGCTTCGCCGCAGGGGAAAACTACCTGCCCGAGGGCATGGAGCCGCCGGGCTTCTACCGGCCGGTGGACCGGGGGCTGGAGATCAAGATCGCGCAGAAGCTTGATGAACTGCGCGCGCGCAATGCCGCCGCACGCGCTGGCGAATGATAAGTTCGCATAGCAAGAATTTCGGCTTCCATTAGCGCTGCTGATGTTTTTCGTGGACTCCTGATGCTACGCAAATCCCCGGGAAAACCCCGTCCGCACGGACGGGGGCAGGTTTGGCGCACTGGCTAGAATTTGTTGCAAACCCGCGCAGAGAAGCCTGGCGGGTTTTTTGCTAGACACTGCTGGGGGCGCACAAGATGCCAACGCCGCAGGTGTTGGCAAGGCGCGCACGTCACGAACGAAGGACTTTTTTATGGACATTTTGCTGCAGCAGATCATCAACGGTCTGGTTCTCGGCAGCATGTACGCCTTGATAGCCTTGGGCTATACCATGGTGTACGGCATCATCCAGCTCATTAACTTTGCCCACGGGGAAGTGCTCATGATCGGCGCACTGACCAGTTGGAGCTGCATCGGAATGATGCAAGAGGCCATGCCTGGTGCACCAGGTTGGGTCATCTTGCTGCTGGCCACGCTCATCGCCTGTGTGGTGGCGGCCGCGCTGAATTTCTCGATTGAGAAGATTGCCTACAAGCGGCTGCGCAGCAGTCCGCGCCTGGCGCCGCTGATCACGGCCATTGGCATGTCGCTGCTGCTGCAGACGCTGGCCATGATCATCTGGAAGCCCAATTACAAGCCCTATCCCACCCTGCTGCCCACCACGCCGTTTGAAATTGGCGGCGCGGTCATCACGTCCACGCAGGTGCTGATCCTGGCCGTCACGGCGGTGGCGCTGGGGGCCATGGTGTACCTGGTGAACTACACCCGCCTGGGCCGCGCCATGCGTGCCACGGCAGAGAACCCGCGCGTGGCCGCGCTCATGGGCGTCAAGCCCGACATGGTGATTTCGGCCACCTTCATCATCGGCGCCGTGCTGGCGGCCATCGCCGGCATCATGTGGGCGTCCAATTACGGCACGGTGCAGCACACCATGGGTTTCCTGCCTGGCCTCAAGGCCTTCACGGCGGCCGTGTTTGGCGGCATTGGCAACCTGGCGGGCGCCGTTGTCGGCGGCCTTTTGCTGGGGTTGATCGAGTCCATCGGCTCGGGCTACATCGGTGACCTCACGGGGGGCGTGCTGGGCAGCCACTACACCGACATCTTCGCTTTCATCGTGCTCATCATCATCCTCACGCTGCGTCCCTCGGGCCTGCTGGGCGAGCGCGTGGCCGACCGCGCCTGAGGAGCCAACGACCATGAAAAACAACAAGATTCAATGGATTCTGGGCGCCGTGGCGCTGCTGGTGCTGCCGCTGGTGTTGCAGTACTTCGGCAACGCCTGGGTGCGCATCGCCGACCTGGCGCTGCTCTATGTGATGCTGGCCTTGGGCCTGAACATCGTGGTGGGCTACGCTGGCCTCCTCGACCTGGGCTACGTGGCGTTCTATGCCGTCGGCGCCTACATGTTCGGCCTGCTGGCCTCGCCGCACCTGACGGAGAACTTCGCCTGGTTCGCCGCCAATTTCCCGGACGGGCTGCACATGTCGCTGTGGATGGTGATTCCCGTGGCACTGGTGCTGGCGGCGTGCACCGGGGTGTTGCTGGGTATTCCGGTGCTCAAGCTGCGCGGTGACTACCTGGCCATCGTCACGCTGGGCTTCGGCGAGATCATCCGCATCTTCATGAACAACCTGGACCACCCGGTCAACATCACCAACGGCCCCAAGGGCCTGGGGCAGATCGACTCGGTCACGGTATTCGGCCTGAACCTGGCCAAGCGGCAGGAGATCTTCGGCTTCGATATCGCCTCGGTCACGCTGTATTACTACCTGTTCCTCGTGTTGGTGGTGTTCACCATCATCGTCTGCTACCGCCTGCAGGACTCGCGCATCGGCCGCGCCTGGATGGCCATCCGCGAGGACGAGATCGCCGCCAAGGCCATGGGCATCAACACGCGCAACATGAAGCTGCTGGCCTTCGGCATGGGCGCGTCGTTCGGCGGCGTGGCTGGGGCCATGTTCGGTGCCTTTCAGGGCTTCGTCTCGCCCGAGTCGTTCAGCCTGATGGAGTCGATCATGATCGTGGCCATGGTGGTGCTGGGTGGCATCGGCCACATTCCGGGCGTGATCCTGGGGGCGGTGCTGCTGTCGGCGCTGCCCGAGGTGCTGCGCTACGTGGCCGGCCCGCTGCAGCAGATGACCGATGGGCGCCTGGACGCTGCCATCCTGCGCCAGCTGCTGATTGCGCTGGCCATGATCGTCGTGATGCTGCTGCGCCCGCGTGGTCTGTGGCCTGCGCCCGAACATGGCAAGAGCCTGGAACAGAAGTCCTGACCCCACCACCGAGAGCAAGAAATGGCAGATACATCGAAAGAAGTGGTGCTCAAGGTCGCGGGCATCTCCAAGCGCTTTGGCGGCCTGCAGGCCTTGTCCGACGTGGGCATGACCATCCGGCGCGGCCAGGTCTACGGCCTGATCGGCCCCAACGGGGCGGGCAAGACGACGTTCTTCAACGTCATCACCGGCTTGTACACCCCCGACACCGGCAGCTTCGAGCTGGCCGGCCAGCCCTACGCGCCGCACGCCGTGCACCTGGTGGCCAAGGCGGGCATTGCGCGCACATTCCAGAACATTCGCCTGTTCGCCGACATGACGGCGCTGGAGAACGTGATGGTGGGGCGGCACATTCGCACGCATTCCGGCCTGCTGGGCGCCATCTTCCGCACCAAGGGGTTCAAGGCCGAGGAGGCCGCGATTGCCAAGCGCGCGCAGGAGCTGCTCGACTATGTGGGCATCGGCAAGTACGCCGACTTCAAGGCGCGCACGCTGTCCTACGGTGACCAGCGCCGCCTGGAGATCGCGCGCGCTCTGGCCACCGACCCGCAGCTCATCGCATTGGACGAGCCGGCCGCTGGCATGAACGCCACCGAGAAGGTGATGCTGCGCGAGCTGATCGACCGCATTCGCAACGACAACCGCACCATCCTCATCATCGAGCACGACGTGAAGCTGATGATGGGCCTGTGCGACCGCGTGACGGTGCTCGACTACGGCAAGCAAATTGCCGAAGGAACCCCTGCCGAAGTGCAGAAGAACGAAAAAGTGATCGAGGCCTATCTGGGCACCGGCGGGCACTGAAGGACCGAAAAAAATGGCCGAGAAATCCGACAAAGTTCTATTGCAGATCAAGGGCCTGAAGGTGGCCTACGGTGGCATCCAGGCCGTCAAAGGCGTGGACATGGAAGTGCGCGAGGGCGAGCTGGTCACCCTGATCGGCTCCAACGGCGCTGGCAAGACCACCACCATGAAGGCCGTCACCGCCTCGCTCATCGCCAACGACGGCGACATCGAGTACCTGGGCCGCAGCATCAAGGGCCGCGGCGCCTGGGATCTGGTCAAGGAAGGGCTGGTGATGGTGCCCGAGGGGCGTGGTGTGTTCGCGCGCATGACCATCACCGAGAACCTGCTCATGGGCGCCTACACGCGCAACGACAACGCCGGCATTCAGGCCGATATCGAGAAGATGTTCACCATCTTCCCGCGCCTGCGTGAGCGCAAGGACCAGCTGGCCGGCACCATGTCGGGCGGCGAGCAGCAGATGCTGGCCATGGGCCGGGCGCTGATGAGCCAGCCCAAGGTGCTGCTGCTGGACGAGCCCTCCATGGGCCTGTCGCCCATCATGGTGGACAAGATTTTCGAGGTCGTGCGCGACGTGTACGCGCTGGGCGTGACCATCGTGCTGGTGGAGCAGAACGCCAGCCGGGCCCTGGCCATTGCCGACCGCGGCTACGTGATGGAGTCGGGCGTGATCACCATGACCGGGCCGGGCCAGGAGCTGCTGAGCGATCCGCGCGTGCGTGCGGCGTACCTGGGCGAGTGAAGGGCGTGCTTCTTAATTGATAGCTGCTTGCGCTTGATGGTATTGGGCTAGATGCCTTTTTGGCACCTAAAATACCCGTCGCCATGACTTTTCTGCAATCCCTGCCCGTATCGGTCCAGACGGTTTTTTTGTTGCTCTTGAGCAACATTTTCATGACCTTCGCCTGGTACGGCCACCTGCGCAACCTCGCCAGCGCGCCCTGGTACGTGGCGGCGCTGGTGAGCTGGGGCATCGCCCTGTTCGAGTACCTGCTGCAGGTGCCGGCCAACCGCATTGGGTTCACGCAGTTCAACGTAGGGCAGCTGAAGATCTTGCAAGAGGTCATTACCCTTGCGGTTTTCGTGCCTTTTTCGGTGGTCTATCTGGGGCAGCCGCTCAAGTGGGACTACCTCTGGGCCGGGCTGTGCATGGTGGGGGCGGTGTATTTCATTTTCCGCAACGCCTGACGGCTACCCACCCAGAGGGGCGCGGCCGCCCGGTTAAACTCGCAGGCTTGGTGCATTTGTCATACGAATGACACAAATTGCGCTGGTCTCTGACTACCCCTTCCGACCACACCCACCAGGAACCCTCATGCTGTTTGGCAAGCTGTTGCCGCGCGAAGGCAATTTTTTTGAAATGTTCAACCAGCATGCCGAGCGCATCGTCGAAGCGGCGCAGGCGTTCTCTCTGCTGGTGTCCAACTACGGCGACCTGCATCTGCGTGAAAAGTACCACCAGGCCGTGGACAGCGCCGAAGGCGCCGCCGACCGCGTGACGCACGAGGTCAACCGCCTGCTGCACAAGACCTTCATCACGCCCATCGACCGCGAGCAGATCCACTCGCTCATCAACACCATGGACGACGTGGCCGACCTGTTCCAGGACTCGGCCGAGGCCATGGCGCTGTACGACATCCGCGCCATGACCGATGAGATCGCGCGCCTGACCGACCTGTGCCTGCGCTGCAGCGAACGCCTGCGCGACGCCGTCAAGCTGCTCGACAAGATCGCCGACCCCGCCGTGGCCGAAGCCGCCCTCAAGACCTGCGAGGAAATCGACCGCCTCGAAGGCGATGCCGACCGCGTGCTGCGCAGCGCCATGAGCAAGCTGTTTCGCGAGGAAACCGACGTGCGCGAGCTCATCAAGCTCAAAGCCATCTACGAGCTGCTCGAGACCATCACCGACAAGTGTGAGGACGTGGCCAACCTCATCGAGGGCGTGATCCTCGAAAACTCCTGACGCCTCGCGCGTAAAGGCTCTTTTCACCATGGAAACGGTACAAACCGCGCTATGGGTCGTGGTCGTGCTGGTGGCGCTGGCCATCGTGTTCGACTTCATGAACGGCTTCCACGACGCCGCCAACTCCATCGCCACCGTGGTCTCCACGGGCGTGCTGCGGCCCACGCAGGCCGTGTTGTTTGCGGCCTTCTTCAACTTCGTCGCCATCTTCATCTTCCACCTGAGCGTGGCCGCCACCATCGGCAAGGGCATCGTTCAGCCCGGGGTGGTCGATACGCACGTGGTGTTCGGGGCGCTGGTCGGCGCCATTACCTGGAACGTCATCACCTGGTACTACGGCATTCCGAGCAGCTCCTCGCACGCACTGATCGGTGGCATCGTCGGTGCAGTCATTGCCAAGTCGGGCGCCAACGCCTTGGTGGCAGGCGGCATCCTCAAGACCGTGGCTTTCATCTTCGTGTCGCCGCTGCTCGGCTTCATTCTTGGCTCGGTCATGATGGTGGTCGTCGCCTGGATCTTCCGCCGCACCCGCCCGAACAAGGTGGACAAGTGGTTCCGTCGCCTGCAACTGCTCTCGGCCGGCGCCTACAGCCTGGGCCACGGTGGCAACGACGCGCAGAAGACCATCGGCATCATCTGGCTGCTGCTCATCGCCACGGGCTATGCCTCGGCCAGCGACGCTTCGCCGCCGACCTGGACCATCGTGTCCTGCTATGCGGCCATCGGCCTGGGCACCATGTTCGGCGGTTGGCGCATCGTCAAGACCATGGGCCAGAAGATCACCAAGCTCAAGCCCGTGGGCGGGTTCTGCGCCGAAACCGGTGGCGCCATGACGCTGTTCCTGGCCACCATGCTGGGTATTCCCGTGTCCACCACCCATACCATCACCGGTGCGATTGTTGGTGTGGGTTCCACGCAGCGCGCCAGCGCCGTGCGCTGGGGGGTGGCGGGCAACATCGTCTGGGCCTGGATTCTGACCATTCCGGCCAGCGCGTTTGTCGCGGCGATTGCCTATTGGGTCAGCCTGCAGCTGTATTGATTGCTGCGGTTTTCATAGCTTCCAGCGCTTGCCAGGCAAGCGTTGGAGTCTGATTTCATTGTGAAATCTTGCGCGCTTCCTCGATCTGGTACTCGAAATAGTGCTGAAAACTGAACGCCAGGCTCGCCATGAGCATGCCGGCGCCGACCATCAGTGACAGCGCGATGCCCATCACGGTGAGCCAGTGCGTGGCGCCAGCAGCTTCATCGGCCGGGTGCTCAGGGTTGAAGCGTGCGTTCCAGCGCGCGGTCGGCGTCAGACCGTAGAGGATGGCGCGCAGTGCACACCCTGCCACCGTGAAACCCAGCAGCGGCACCAGCAGCCAGCTCAGCGGGTCGTCATGCCCTAGCGCTTGTACACGCGCGATGCCGTACATGCCCAACCCCGTTACCAGGGGCAGCAGCCAGCCGAGCAGATCGCGCGCGCCATGCAGGTAGAAGCGGTGCAGGCCCAGCGGCCCGCCGAGGAAGGCCAGCCAGGTGGCCAGGGTCTTGCTCTTCATGGCGCCGCAGGCGGGCTGGCGTCGCCTTCGCCTAGGGGCTTTTCCATCAACACCACGTCCAGCCAGGTGCCGAACTTCCAGCCCACCGAGCGCAGCGTGCCTGCGTGGGTGAAGCCGCAGGTGCGGTGCAGGCCAATGGAGCCGGCATTGGCCGAGTCGCCCACCACCGCCAGCATCTTGCGCACGCCCGCAGCCTGCGCGGCCTCGCACAGCGCGCTGAGCAGCAGCCGGCCCAGGCCCTGGCCCCGCGCTGAATCGAGGATATACACCGAGTCTTCGGCCGAGTAGCGGTAGGCCGGGCGTGGCTTGAACCAGTTGCAGTAGGCGAAGCCGAGTACCTGTCCGTCGTGCTCGGCCACGAGGTAGGGCAGGCCCTTGCCCAGCACATCGGCGCGGCGCGCGGCCATGTCGGTGGCGCTGGGCGGCTCGGTTTCGAACGTGCCGGTGCCGTGCAGCACGTGGTGGGCGTAGATGGCTGTGATGGCGGCGACGTCTGCGTCGCGGCTGGCGCGGATATGTGGCATCGAAAAACGAACTGGCTATAATTGGCGGCTTTGCTGCGTGTCGCTGGCCGGGTGGCCAAGTCGCGTGTCTCAAACGCCGCAAGAATATGGAACGGCAGCAGGTGCTGCATGTTCTCCACCCGAAGGATAAATCATGGTCGTCATTCGACTCTCCCGCGGCGGCTCCAAGGCCCGTCCGTTCTACAACATCGTCGTCGCCGACAAGCGCGTGCGCCGTGACGGCCGCTTCATCGAGCGTCTGGGCTTCTACAACCCCCTGGCCAAGGATGGCGAGGAAGGTCTGCGCATTGCTCAAGATCGTCTGGCCTACTGGCTCGGCGTGGGCGCCCAAGCGTCCGACACCGTCGAGCGCCTGGCCAAGCAAGCCGCCAAGAAGGCAGCCGCCTGATTCTTTTTTCAGGCCCTCCAGGGGCGGGTGCCGTCAGTAGATACTGGCGGCCCCGCCTTTTTCTTTTTCCAGAGCGTCATGTCTTCCTTTCCTCCACTCAAGCCGGCCGAACTCCCCGCTGATGCGGTAGAGGTGGGCCGCATTGCCGATGCCTGGGGCGTCAAGGGCTGGTTCAAGGTGCAGGCGCACAGCGCCAGCCCTGAAGCGCTGTTCGCAGCACCCCAGTGGTATCTGCAGCCGTCCGAAAAGGGCGCCAAGACCTTCAGCGGCACCGTGCTGCTGGAGCCGCGCCAGACGCGCACGCACTCGGATGCCATTGTCGCCAGCGCCCAGGGGGTGGAGGACCGCAATGCCGCCGAGGCGCTGCGTGGGGCACGCATTTTTGTCTCGCGTGCCTTTTTTCCGCAGACCGCCGAGGACGAGTACTACTGGGTGGATCTGATCGGCCTGGACGTGGTCAACCGCGAGGGTGTGGCCCTGGGCCGGGTGCGTGAACTGCTGTCGACGGGGCCGCAGACCGTGCTGGTACTCGCCTATGAAGAGGACGGCAAGGCGCGCGAGCGCATGATTCCCTTCGTCTCTGCCTTTGTGGACAAGGTGGATCTGCCCGGCAAGTCGATCACCGTCGATTGGCAGCCCGATTACTGAGCCAGCGCACCCATGCGCTTCGACCTCATCACCCTGTTTCCCGAGTTGTTCGCACCGTTCCTGGCCAGCGGCGTGACGCGACGCGCCTACGCCAGTGGCCAGGTGGCGGTGCACCTGTGGAACCCGCGCGACTTCGCCGAGGGCAACTACCGCCGCGTCGACGACCGTCCTTTCGGCGGCGGCCCTGGCATGGTGATGCTGGCCGAGCCGCTGGCGCGCTGCCTGGCCGCCATTCGCGCCGACCGGGCCGAAGCGCTGGACGCGCAGGCGCCGCTGGTGCTGTTCTCGCCCATAGGCGAGCGCCTGAACCACGAGGGCGTGGCGCAGTGGGCGCAGGGCCCGGGCGCCATCCTGCTGTGCGGGCGCTACGAAGGGGTGGATCAGCGCTTTATCGACGCCGAGGTGCAGCGGCAGATCAGCCTGGGCGATTTCGTGCTGTCCGGCGGCGAGATTCCGGCAATGGCGCTGCTGGACGCTGTGACGCGGCTGCAGCCCGGCGTGTTGCACGACGCTGGCAGCCACCAGTTCGACAGCTTCAATCCAGAGCTTGATGGGCTGCTCGACTGCCCGCACTACACCCGCCCTGAGGTTTGGCGCGGCCAGGCAGTGCCGCCCGCGCTGCTGTCGGGCCACCATGCCGAGATCGAACGCTGGCGCCGTGCGCAGAGCCTGCAGGCCACGGCCAGCCACCGGCCCGATCTGATTGCTGCGGCCCGCGCGCAAGGGCGGCTGTCGCGCCAGGATGAAGCCGTTTTGGCAAATTTGCCCGGCAAGCTATAATCAAAGGCTTTTCGATCCTCTGGCCGGCCGCTGCAAAGTGCTCTCAAGGTGCTCGCAGCCACACACCGTCAATCCCGACGCATGCCAATCCTGGCGCGGACAAGATCGTTGGATGCAACCATGAATCTGATCCAGACTCTCGAGCAGGAAGAAATCGCCCGCTTGAACAAGGAAATCCCCGAATTCGCGCCCGGCGACACCGTCATCGTGAGCGTGAACGTGGTGGAAGGCAACCGCAAGCGCGTGCAGGCCTATGAAGGCGTGGTGATCGCCAAGCGCAACCGTGGCCTCAACAGCGGCTTCACCGTGCGCAAGATCTCCAGCGGCGAAGGCGTGGAGCGTACGTTCCAGACCTACAGCCCGCTGATCGCCAAGATCGAAGTCAAGCGCCGTGGCGATGTGCGCCGCGCCAAGCTGTACTACCTGCGCGAGCGCAGCGGCAAGTCGGCCCGTATCAAGGAAAAGCTGCCGGCCCGCAAGGCCGCGCCCGTGGCTGCTGCATAAGCACCGCGTCTGCAGTCTTCCTGCACAGCCGCTACAGTGCCCCTGTAGCGGCTTTTTTATTGTCTGAGCGTGACCCAGCCTGCCCCCGCCTTCACCCCCTTGCCTGCGTTCGATCCGCGCAGCGTACCCGTGGCGCGCGTCGATGTGGATCTGCCCGCCGTGCCACTGCAGGACCAGACGCCTGCAGCCCTGCGCCAGCGCTTTGCTGCGCCGCCGGCTTGGCAGCCCGAAGTGGTGCTGGAAAAGAAATTCATGCAGCGCGAGCCCGCGCAGGCTTCGGTGCTGGTGCCCATCGTGCTGCGCGCCCAGCCCATGGTGCTGCTGACCGAGCGCACGGCGCACCTGTCCACGCATTCCGGGCAGATCGCCTTTCCGGGGGGGCGCGCCGACCCCGAAGATGCCAGCCCCGCCGCCACGGCGCTGCGCGAGGCGCAGGAAGAGGTTGGGCTCGACCCGGGCTGCGTTGAAGTGCTGGGGCCGCTGTCCACCTACGTCACGGGCTCGTCCTTCATCATTACGCCCATCGTGGGCCTGGTGCGGCCCGATGCCGCGCTGCAGGCCAACCCGCACGAGGTGGCTGACGTGTTCGAGGTGCCGCTGGCCTTTCTGCTCGACCCGGCGCACCACCGCCACCATGTGGTGGAGTGGGGCGGCGTGCGGCGCGAATGGTTCTCCATGCCCTACCAAGACGGGGACAAGAACCGCTTCATCTGGGGCGCTACGGCGGGCATGCTGCGTAATTTCTACCGTTTCATGCGCGCCTGATAGGGGTTGGCCTTTACCAACGTCGTTGGTTCGCCTTGCCGTGCGACAGCACTGTCTGCGGCTTCCCGCCTAGGTATCCGATGGAATGCAAACCCGTATGCGGGAGCGCTTCGCAGGCCGTGCGGGCGGCGCCAGTATGATTGGCGCCCATGAGTTTCTTCGCCATCCTGTTCGCTCTGCTGATCGAGCAGGCGCGCCCCCTGTCCCGCATCAATCCCATTCACGCCGGTGTGCGTGCGTGGGCGTTTTCGGTGCGCCGTAATTTCGACGCGGGTCGCCAGCACCATGGCTGGGTGGCCTGGGGCCTGACGGTGGTGCTGCCGGCACTGGTGGCGCTGGGCATCCATTGGCTGTTGCTGTGGGGCGTGGGCTGGCCCCTGGCGGTGCTGTGGAACGTCGCGGTGCTCTATATCACGCTGGGTTTTCGCCAGTTCAGCCACCATTTCACGCGCATCCGCGATGCCCTGGAGTCGGCCGATGAAGACGCTGCACGCGCCGCGCTGGCGCACTGGCAGCAGGTCGAAGTGGGGCAGTTGCCGCGCAGCGAGATCGTGCGCCATGTGATCGAGTACTCGGTCATTGCCGCGCACCGCCATGTGTTTGGCGTGTTGGGCTGGTTCTCCATCCTGGCGGCACTGGGCATGGGGCCCACCGGAGCGGTGCTTTACCGTCTGGCCGAGTTTGCCGCGCGCTATTACGACGAAGACAAGGCCGACAAAGGCAGCACCGCCCTGCAGCAGTCGGCGGCCCGGGCCTGGACGGTGATCGACTGGCTGCCCGCGCGGCTGACGGCGCTGAGCTTTGCCGTGGTCGGCAATTTCGAAGAAGCCATCGAAGGCTGGCGCTTCCATGCCCAGAACTTCCCCAACGACAACGACGGCGTGCTGCTCGCCGCCACCTCGGGCGCCATCAACGTGCGCCTGGGCGGCGAGGCCCTGCGTTCGCGTGTCGAGGCCGATGGCGCCGCTGCCAGCGAGGGCGACAGCGGCATCACCCCCGGGCGCGAGCCCGAGGTAGGCCACCTGCGCAGCGTCGTCGGTCTGGTCTGGCGCTCGGTGGTGGTGTGGATGCTGCTGCTGGCGCTGTTGACGCTGGCCCGCCTGCTTGGCTGAGCTTGCCTTTTTTGAGTTAAATCGGGCTCCAGCCCTTTCTGGATAAGCGCTGGAAGCTATGAAATCAGGAGTTCCGCGCATGTCTGTTTCTTCGCTCTGCAGCCCCGTGGTGGCCGGGTTGCAGCCCTATGTGCCGGGCGAGCAGCCCCGCATTCCCGGCCTGGTCAAGCTCAACACCAACGAGAACCCCTATCCGCCATCGCCGCGCGCGCTGGCTGCCATTGCGCAGGCCGCGCAGCAGGGGCTGCAGCTCTACCCCGACCCGCAGTCGCTGGCCTTGCGCGAAACCATTGCGGCACGGCATGGCTTGGACGTGGGGCAGGTGTTTGTGGGCAATGGCTCGGATGAAGTGCTGGCGCATGCCTTCTTCGCGTTCTTCCAGCATGCGGGCGCCCCGCTGCTGATGCCCGACATCACCTACAGCTTCTACCGCGTGTATTGCGGCCTGTGGGGCATCGCCGCCGAGCTGCAGCCGCTGGATGCCGGCCTGGGTATCGACGTGGACCAGCTGGCCGCGCGCTCCGCGCAGGGGGCGTGTGCCGGCGTCGTGCTGGCCAATCCGAATGCGCCAACCGGCATCGGCCTGCCCCTGGCGCGGATCGAGCAACTGCTGCAGGCCTGCCCGCAGCGCGTGGTGCTGGTCGATGAAGCCTATGTGGACTTCGGCGGCGAGAGCGCCGTGGGCCTGGTGGCGCGCTACCCCAACCTTCTGGTGGTGCACACGCTGTCCAAGTCGCGCTCGCTCGCCGGGCTGCGCGTGGGCGTGGCATTCGGCCAGCGGCCGCTGATTGATGCACTGGAGCGCGTCAAGGACAGCTTCAATTCCTATCCGCTGGACCGTCTGGCCCAGGCTGGCGCACGCGCCGCCTACGAGGACGAAGCGTATTTCGAACAAACCTGCCGTGCCGTGGCGCAGAGCCGCGAGGGGCTGCTGCTGGCGCTGGAGGATCTGGGCTTTGTGGTGCTGCCCTCGCAGGCCAACTTCCTCTTCGTGCGCCACCCGGACCATGATGCGGCCACGCTGGCGGCGCAGCTGCGCGAGCGCGCTGTGCTGGTGCGCCATTTCGCCCGGCCTGAGCGCATCGCCCAGTACCTGCGCATCAGCGTCGGGACGCCCGCACAGTGCGATGCGCTGGTGCAGGCGCTGCGGGCGCTGGTGTAGCGGCGCTCACGCCACCGCGGCCGCCGCTGCACGGGCGACGTCGGGCTGCAGCTCGGGCTGCAGCTGCTCGTACAGTCCGGTACGGCGCAGGATGTCGAGCGGTTGGCCCATCAGGCCCGAGACGATCAGGCGCACACCGTGCGTTGCGCAGGCATGGGCCAGGTTCTCCAGCGCCTCGGCGCCGGTCGAATCGACGTAGATGACGTTCTTCAAATCCAGCACCAGCGCCTGGGCGGGGAGGTGGTCTTCCATCGCCTCGAGCAGCTTGGTGGCACCGAAGAAGAGCGCGCCATACAGCCGCCAGACCTGGACACGCGCGTCGTGCCCGGCCAGTACAGGCAGGTCGTCGGAGCCGATCGGCTCGGCCCGCGACAGGCTGGAGATGCGGTAGATGAAGGTCAGGCAGGCGGCGAAGATGCCGAACTCCACCGCTACCGTCAGGTCGAAAACCACCGTCAGCAGGAACACGGACACCAGCGTCACCCGGTAGGGCAGGCGGTAGGTTTTCAGCCGTGCGAATTCGCGCCATTCGCCCATGTTCCAGGCGACGAACATCAGAATTGCCGCCAGCGTGGCCAGCGGGATGGACCCGGCCAGCGGCGCGGCCACCAGCATCACCAGCAGCAGTGCCAGCGCGTGCACCATGCCCGCGACGGGGCTCGTGGCACCGCTTTTCACGTTGGTCACGGTGCGCGCAATGGTGCCCGTGGCAGGCATGCCGCCGAAGAACGGCGTGACGAAGTTGGCAACGCCTTGCGCCATCAGCTCCTGGTTCGGGTCGTGGCGGTCATTGACCATGCCGTCGGCCACGCGCGCGCACAGCAGCGACTCGATCGCGCCCAGCAGCGCCAGCGTGATCGTCGGCATGAGCAGGTGGCGCGCTGACTCCCAGCTGAAGTCGGGCAGGGTGAAGGCCGGCAGTCCGGCCGGGATGCCGCCGAAGCGGCTGCCGATGGTCTCGACCGGCATGCCCGACAGCGCGACCACGGCGGTCGCCAGCACCAGCGCGACGATGGAGCCGGGCACGCGCGCGAGCGCGCTGGCCCAGGGGTGGCGCCATGCGGGCAGCCAGCGTTGCCAGCCCACGACCACTGCCAGCGACACCGCGGCCACCCCTGTGGCCCAGGGGTTGAGGGTAGACAGGTGCTGGTACAGCGCACCCAGCATGCCGAAGAAGTCGCCCGGCATCTTCACGATGGAGAGGCCCAGGAAGTCTTTGACCTGCGACAGCGCGATCAGCACTGCGATGCCGTTGGTGAAGCCGATGACCACGGCCACGGGGATGAAGCGCACCAGCGTGCCCAGCTGCAGCACCCCCATGAGGAACAGCAGTACGCCCGACAGCGCGGTGGCGAGGATGAGGTTGGCCACGCCGTACTGCTGCACGATGCCGTAGACGATGACGATGAACGCACCCGCCGGTCCGCCGATCTGCACCCGGCTGCCGCCGAGCGCGGAGATCAGGAAACCCGCGATGATGGCGGTGAACAGCCCTGCCTCGGGCGGCAGGCCGGAGGCGATGGCGAAGGCCATGGCCAGCGGCAGCGCGACGACGGCGACCGTCAGGCCCGCGCCGAAGTCCTGTACGAAGCGGGCGCGGTCGTAACCGCGCAGCGCGTCCAGCAAGCGCGGACGGAAGGACAACATCGGGGCGGCTCGCGCCATGGCAGTACCTCTCTTCAGTAGCGCGGCGCCTCGCTCAACTCCGCGAATAGTTCTTTATAAATTTTGTAGCGGTTAGCGCTTATCGTGCCTGGCCTGGAGTCCGATTCGACCTGTAATTGCACCGCGCACCCGGGCTCATGCAGATGCGTGCAGTTGTAGAACTTGCACGCGTTCGCGTGTGCGCCGATGTCGGGCATGCAGCGTGCCAGATCGGTGGGCGCGAGGTGGCGCAGGCCGAACTCCTGAAAGCCGGGCGAGTCGATGAGCGCGGTGGTGCGCGCCTGGTCCACCCAGTACCAGGCGGTACTCGTGGTGGTGTGCTTGCCGGAGTTGAGCGCCTGCGAAATTTCGCCCGTGAGCACCGAAGCCCCCGGCACCAGCAGGTTGATGAGCGTGCTCTTGCCCGCGCCCGATGGGCCCAGCACCAGCGTGGCCTTGCCTTGCAGGTGCTGCAGCAGCGCGGCGCGGTCCGCTTCGCCCGATTGCGCCAGGGACAGCGGCAGCACGTTGTAGTGGTGGCTGCCTGGCCCCGCCTTGCCGGCCATGTGGCGGTAGGGCAGCAGCCGTTCCCAGGCGCGCGCGAAGGGCTCCACCAGGTCGCTTTTGTTCAGCGCGATCAGCGGCGTGATGCCTTCGGCCTCGGCGGCAATCAGGGCGCGTGCGAGCTGGCTCTCCGAGAACACCGGCTCTGCAGCGATCAGGATCAGCACCTGGTCCAGGTTGGCTGCGAACGACTTGGTACGGATTTCGTCCTGGCGGTAGAACAGGTTGCGCCGGGGCAGCACTTTTTCGATGGTGCCTTCGTCGCCCTGGCCGGGGGGCGGCGCGAGCCAGCGCACCTGGTCGCCCACCACGGCCTGGCTTTTCTTGCCGCGCGGGTGGCAGATGCGGCGTTCGCCGTCGGGCGTTTCGACCACGCAGTGGCGCCCGTGGCTGGCCACCACCAGGCCTTCACGCGCGCTCATGGAGCGGCCAGCAGCGCGTCGATGCGCGCCGCACACTCGAAATCCGTGCCCGAGATGCCCTGCACATCGTGCGTGTTGAGGCGCACCACGCAGCGGCCGTAGTGCACCGACAGGTCGGGGTGGTGGTCCTGCGCGTGGGCGATGAAGGCCACCGCATTCACGAACGCCATGGTCTCGTGGTAGTTGGCGAAGCGGTAGGTTTTCTCAAGGGCGCCTGCGTGCAGTTGCCAGCCCGGATGCTGTGCCAGGTTTGCTTCAATTTCGATAGCTGTCAGCGCTCGCCGTTCCTGGGTTGACCAGTCTTTTTTCGGGAACATGGTAGTCATGCGTGTGCAGGGGAGGGGAGGCGCGCCAGCCGCTCGGTGGCCGGCGGGTGCGAGTAGTAGTACTTCACGTACAGCGGGTCGGGCGTGAGCGTGGAAGCGTTGTCCTGGTAGAGCTTGAGCAGCGCCGAAGCGAGGGCGCCGCCGTCGGCCTGGGCCATGGCGTAGGCGTCGGCCTGGAACTCATGGCGGCGCGACCATTGGGCCATCAGCGGGGCGATGAAGAAGCTGAACACGGGCACGGCCAGCAGGAACAGCAGCAGCGCCAGTGCGTCGTTCGGCGCAGCGCCGTCGAGTGAGAGGTTGGGTACCACGCCCAGGCCGGTGTAGAACCAGCCGCGTGTGGACAGCCAGCCCAGCAGCGCGAAGCCCGCCAGGCTGAGCGCGAACAGTCCCGCCATGCGCTGGGCGATGTGGCGGTGCTTGAAGTGGCCCAGCTCGTGCGCCAGGACGGCCTCGACCTCGGCCGGGGTGAGCTGCTGCAGCAGCGTGTCGTAGAACACCACGCGCTTGGCGGCGCCGAAGCCGGTGAAGTAGGCATTGGCATGTGCGCTGCGGCGGCTGCCGTCCATCACGAACAGGCCTTTGGCGGCAAAGCCGCAGCGTTGCATGAGGGCCGTGACACGGGCCTTGAGCGCCTCGTCCTGCAACGGCTGGAACCGGTTGAACAGCGGCGCGATGAAGCTGGGGTAGATCCACATCAGCAGCACGTTGAACCCCATCCAGGCGCCCCAGGCCCAGAGCCACCACAGGGGGCCGGCGGCACCCATCAGCCACAGGATCAGCGCGGCGATGGGCAGCCCGATGAGGGTGCCTACCAGTGCGGACTTGAGCAGGTCGGAGAGCCAGAGCTTCCACGTCATTTGATTGAAGCCGAAGCGTTGCTCCACACCGAAGGTTTGCGCCAGCGACAGCGGCAGGTCGATCAGCCCGCTGATGAGCGCGAAAGCCGCCAGCAGCGCCAACTGCTGCGCCATGCCGCCGCCCAGCCAGCCCAGCAGGGCCTGGTTCAGCAGATCCAGCCCGCCCATCAGCGTCCAGCCTACGAGCACGGCGGCGCCCAGCGCCATGTCAAGGAGGCCCAGGCGTGCCTTGGCCAGGGTGTAGTCAGCGGCCTTTTGGTGGGCCGCCAGGGGAATGCGCTCGGCAAAGGGTGCCGGAACCTGGGCGCGGTGCCGCGCCACGTGGCGGATCTGGCGCGAGGCGAGCCAGAATTTGATCATCAGCCCGGCGCACAGCGCCAGGGCGAACAGCAGGGACAGCGCCAGCGAGGGCGGCAAGGTATCACGTGGGGGCATGCGCGGGGAGTGTAGGGGATGGGCGACAATGCCGGCCATGTCCGAACCCTCTACCCCCACCCCTGTGTTGCCCAAATCCGAGCAGAACCTGGTCTGGCTCGATTGCGAAATGACCGGCCTTGAGCCCGAGACCGACCGCCTGCTGGAGATCGCCGTCATCGTCACCGGCCCGAACCTGGAGCCGCGTGTCGAAGGCCCGGTGTTCGCCATTCACCAGAGCGACGCCCAGCTCGACCAGATGGATGCCTGGAACAAGGGCACCCACGGCAAAAGCGGCCTGATCGACAAAGTGCGCGCCTCCACCATCACCGAGGCCGAGGCCGAGCAGCAGATCATTGACTTCCTGAGCCAGTACGTGCCCAAGGGCACGGCGCCCATGTGTGGCAACAGCATTGGCCAGGACCGGCGCTTTCTCGTCAAGTACATGCCGCGGCTGGAAGCCTTTTTCCATTACCGCAACCTCGACGTGAGCACGCTCAAGGAGCTGGCCAAGCGCTGGAAGCCCGAGGCCTACAACAGCTTCAAGAAAGCCCAGAAGCACACGGCGCTGGCCGATGTGCACGAGTCCATCGACGAGCTGGCGCACTACCGCACACACCTGCTGTCGGTGTGAGAAGCGGGCCGCAGCAGTGGCGCGTGCGGCGATAATCCGCCGCTGTCTGTATCCAGACCCCTCCCGAGGCGCTGGGCAACCCGCTTGGCGCCTGGGTTCATTTGCGCATTCTTTTACCGGAGACACGCCATGCAATTGCTTTCGTTCAAATCCCTTCTTGCTACCGCTGCCGCCCTGGCTTGTGCGGCCGTTTCGGCCCAGGAGCAGGTGGTCAAAATTGGCCACAGCGGTCCCCTTTCGGGTCCGAACACTTTTGCCGGCCGTGACAACGACAACGGTGTGCGCCTGGCCATCGAGGAACTGAATGCACGCAAGATCAGCGTGGGTGGCAAGACGCTGAAGTTTGAACTGGTCTCCGAGGATGACCAGTGCGACGCTAAGACCGGTGTGGCCGTGGCGCAGAAGTTTGTCGACTCTGGCGTGCGCTACGTCATGGGCCCGTACTGCTCTGGTGTGACTATTCCCGCCTCGCGCGTGTATGACAATGGTGGCACCCTGGTCTCCACAGTGGGCACCAACCCCAAGATCACGCAGTCGGGCTACAAGAACCTGTTCCGCATCGTCGCCAGCGACGTGCAGGCCGGTGCCAGCATGGCGGCCTACGCGGCCAACGTGCTCAAGGCCAAGAAGGTTGGCGTCATCGACGACCGCACCGCTTTCGGCCAGGGGCTGGCTGACGAGTTCGCCAAGGAAGCGCAGAAGCTTGGCATGACGGTGGCGGGGCGCGAGTTCACCAATGACAAGGCCACGGACTTCATGGCCATCCTGACCACGTTCAAGGCCAAGCAGCCCGAGGCCATCTTCTACGGCGGCTACGCGCCCCAGGCAGCGCCCATGGCACGCCAGATGAAGCAGCTGGGCGTACGTGCCAAGCTGCTCGGTGGCGACACCTTGTGCAGCCCCGAGATGGGCAAGCTCGGTGGCGACGCCGTGAACGACGTGGTGTACTGCGCCTACGCTGGCATGCTGATGGACAGCGACGCCGGTGCCAAAGCGTTCCAGGAAAAGTTCGCTAAGCGCTTTGGCCAGAACCCCGACGTGTACAGCCCGTTCTACTACGACCAAGTCATCAACATCGGCGAGGCCATGCAGAAGAGCGGCTCTATCGACCCTGCCAAGGTGGGGGCGTACATCCACCAAAACGCCCACAAGGGCGTGATGGGTGAATATGCCTATGACGACAAGGGTAACCGCATCAAGGCGCCCGTGGTTGTGATGACGTTTGAAGGCGGCAAGGCCAAGCCGCTTGCCAGCTATTGATATTGAGGGGGCGCCCTGCATGATTTGCGGGAAAACCCCAGTCGTGTCATAATTGCGAGATTGCACCGCCCTAGGTGGTGCAATTTTTTTGTGCATCTCCCTTCACTCACCGGGCCTTGCCTGCGGCGCACACGCTGTCGCATGTAGCAATCATTGCCCACCCTGGCCGTCCGCTGCGGCCCTGTGGTTTCGTTTGATGGTTGATGTTGTTGAACCATTAAACGAAGCCGCCGCAGGTAGCGCCTGCGGTTGCCCGTTTTGCGTGAGAAACCATGACCGACATGCTTGCTATGCAGGGCGACGCCGCGCCTGCCGATACCTCCTTGCCTCTTGAAAACCTGGCCCCTGCGGCT
Source organism: Paenacidovorax caeni (assembly GCF_001298675.1). Classification (GTDB taxonomy): domain Bacteria; phylum Pseudomonadota; class Gammaproteobacteria; order Burkholderiales; family Burkholderiaceae_C; genus Paenacidovorax; species Paenacidovorax caeni. Next base: position 67,967 of record NZ_CYIG01000010.1, on the reverse strand, counting down.
GCTTCCGTTCCCGCTGCGTTGCCCGAGGGCTTCGTGCGTCTGGGCCTTGCCCCCGAGTTGGTGCAGGCCGTTCGCGATCTGGGCTACACCCAGCCCACCGCTGTCCAGGAAAAAGCCATTCCCATGGCCATGGGCGTGGAAGGCGAAAACTTCATCGACCTGATGGTCTCCAGCCAGACCGGCAGCGGCAAGACCGCCGCCTTCCTGTTGCCCGTGCTGCACACCCTGGTGCGCCAGCAGGCAGAGCAGCAGGCGAACGAACGTGCTGAATACGAGCGCCTGTGCGCTGAGGCCGCTGCCCGTGGCGAGGCTGCGCCCAAGCGTGCGCGTCGCAAGGACCCGACCAACCCGCGCCACTTCAAGGCCGCCGTGCCGGGCGCGCTGATCCTGTGCCCGACACGCGAACTCGCACAACAGGTGGCACACGATGCCATCGATCTGGTGCGCCATTGCAAGGGCCTGCGTGTGGCGAACGTGGTGGGCGGCATGCCTTACCAACTGCAGATCGCCAAGCTGCAAAACGCCAACCTCGTCGTTGCCACGCCCGGTCGCCTGCTGGATCTGCAGCGCTCGATGCAAATCAAGCTCGATCAGGTGCAGTTCCTGGTGGTCGACGAGGCAGACCGCATGCTCGACCTGGGCTTTTCCGACGATCTGGCCGAAATCAACCAGCTCACCGCACAGCGCAAGCAGACCATGATGTTCAGCGCCACCTTTGCGCCGCGCATCCAGCAGCTTGCCATGCGCGTGATGCATGACAACGGCTCGGCGGTGCAGAAGGTCACCATCGACTCGCCCCAGGAAAAGCATGCCAACATCAAGCAAGTGCTGTTCTGGGCCGACAACGCGCAACACAAGCGCAAGATGCTTGACCACTGGCTGCGCGACGCCTCCATCGACCAGGCTATTGTGTTCGCCAGCACCCAGATGGAGTGCGATGGTCTTGCCAATGACCTGCAGCAGGACGGCTTCTCGGCCGTGGCGCTGCACGGCGCACTGAGCCAGGGTCTGCGTAACCGCCGCCTGATGGCGCTGCGCAACGGCCAGGTGCAGATCCTGGTGGCCACGGACGTGGCAGCGCGTGGCATCGACGTGCCCACCATCACCCACGTGTTCAACTTCGGTCTGCCCATGAAGGCCGAGGACTACACACACCGCATTGGCCGCACAGGCCGCGCCGGCCGCGACGGCTTGGCCGTCACGTTCGCCGAGTTCCGCGACCGCCGCAAAATCTTCGACATCGAAGGTTACAGTCGCCAGCCGTTCAAGGCGGAGGTGATCCCAGGCATGGAGCCCACCCAGCGCTTCCCGCAAGGCCGCCCAGAGGGTAACGGCCGCGGACGTGAAGGCCGTGAGAACCACAGCCGCGACCGCCGCTTTGGCCGTGGTGAAGGCCGTCCGGCCTTTGGTGACCGTGCAGCGCGCGGTCCCCGCATGTCTGACGGCCAGGGCGCGCCGCGTGGCTTTGGGGACCGCCCTGGATTTGGTGGTGACCGTGCCGGGTTCGGTGGTGGCCGCCGTGACAACGAGGGCTATGGCCGCAAGGGCGGATTTGGTGAAGGCGCGCGCGGCGGCTTTGGTCGCCCCGAGGCGGCCGCACCGCGCGGTGACTGGGGTGGTGGGCGCGGCAAGCCGGCTTTTAACAAGCAGGCGGGTGGTGCCAAGCCCTTCGTGCCCCACGACGCACGCAAGCGCACGCCGCATTCGGCACGCTGAGCGCCTGCGGGCGCAGCGCAGGGAGACCGGCCTTCGAGGCCGGTTTTTTTTGGCTCATTCCCCTGCGGAGCGCGCTGCTGCTCACGGTGGCTCACGATAATGTGCGGCGGAGGTGCCCGGTGACTTCTTTCCCTGTATCCAGCGTGGACTACGAACACATGTTCGAGCTTGCCCCTGTCTCGCTCTGGCTTGAGGATTACAGCGCCTTGCGGCAGCTGTTCACGCGCTGGAGGGCGGAGGGCGTGAGCGACATTCGCGCGCACTTGACGGGGGACCCGGAGCGGCTGGGCGCCTGCAGCGCCGCACTGAAGGTGCTACGGGTCAACCAACGCACCCTGGTGCTTTTCGCAGCGCCCGATCAGGCCACGCTGATAGACCGGCTCGACGAGGTGTTCCGGGGGGATATGCATGCGCGCCTGATCGATGAGCTGGCGGCGCTGTGGCACGGAGCGCTGGAGTTTTCCAACCGCACGGTGAACTACACCCTCGACGGGCGTCGCCTGGACGTGCAAATCCATGCGCGCATCCTGCCAGGCCACGAAGAGCACTGGGGGCGGGTGCTGGTGTCGTTGGAGGATGTCACCGCCGAAGTGCAGGGTGCCGAGCGCCTGCGCCGCAGCGAGCGTTATGCGCGTGACCTTTTCGAGCACTCTCCGGTGTCGCTGTGGGTCGAGGACTTCAGCCATATCCGGCACCTGCTGGATGAAGTGCGCGCCCAGGGCATTCGCGACTTTGCCACTTTCCTCAAAGTGCATCCGGAGTTCGTCACGCGCTGCCTTCAGGAGATCCGCGTCATCGACGTCAACCGGCAGACCCTCGCCATGTTTGGCGCCGCCGACAAAGCCGAACTGCTTGGGCGGATCAACCAAATTTTCCGCGGCGAGATGCGCGAGTCCTTTGCCGAGCAGCTGCAGGATCTGTGGGACGGCAAGCTGGTGCAGCAGCGCGAGGTGGTCAACTACGCACTGTCCGGGGATCTGCTCAACATTCACATGCAGTTTGCCGTGCTCGACAGCCATGCGCAGGATTGGGGGCTGGTGCTGATCTCGCTCGTCGACATCACGGCGCGCAAGAAGGCAGAGTCTTACCTGGAGTATCTGGGCAAGCACGATGTGCTGACGCAGCTGCGCAACCGGGCCTATTACATGGAGGAGCTCAACCGTCTCGCGCGCAAGGGCCCCTGGCCGGTGGCGATTCTGGCCATGGACATGAACGGCCTGAAGGAAGCGAACGACGAACACGGCCATGGCGCGGGCGATGCCATGCTGCGCCGCGTGGGCGAGGTGCTGGCCAAGGCGGTCGACGCGCCGGCCTGTGCTGCACGCATTGGCGGTGATGAATTCATGGTGCTGCTGCCCGCTACCGATGAACGTGGGGCACTGGCTGTGCAGGAGCGCATCCTGTCCTTGCTGGAGCTGAACAACCAGTTCTACCCGGGGCAGGCGGTTGGCTTGTCTATGGGTATTGCCTGCTGCCAGGAGGGGGAGTCGATCGAGGCCGCCGTGCACCGTGCCGACCAGGCCATGTATGCCGAAAAGGCGCGCTACTACCAGGAGCGCGAGATCGACCGCCGCCACCCGCGGTGCTGACGCAGGCAGCCGTCCACGCGCACCCTCAATGCGTGGAATGGCGGCCGATGTCCGGCCAGCGGTGGTGCAGGTAGATCCATGCCACCAGGCCAATGAGCATCAGCAGCAGCGAGACGCTGGCCAGTGCCACGGCGGAATACATCACCAGCGGCGCCACCATGCCCGCCACGATGCCGTTGGCCGTGGAGCCGACGAAGGCCTGCAGTGACGACGCCATGCCGCGGCGCTGCGGGTGCAGGTCCAGCACCAGCAGCGTGACCACGGGCACCATCAGCGCCCAGCCGAACGAGAAGATGCCGATGGGCAGCAGGGCCCAGAGCACATGTGGTGCCAGCAGCAGGTTGGCCACGAGGTTCAGTGCCGCGATCAACAGCATGATGAGAAAACCGTGGCGGATCTGGCGCTTTGGCGCGATGCGACCCGCCAGGCGGCCACTCATCCAGGCGCCGCCCATGATGCCCGAGATGGTGACCAGGAAGAACCAGAAGAACTGCGTGGGCTCCAGCCCCAGCACGCCGCCGAGGAAGGCCGGGGCCGACAGCACGTACAGGAACATACCGTTGAACGGAATGCCGCTGGCCAGTGCCAACAGCATGAAGCGCGGGCTGGTCCCCAGTTCCCAGTAGCCACGCAGCAGATGGCCGAAATGGATGGGCTGGCGCTCGCTGGGGGGGAGCGACTCGGGCAGCCAGCGGTAATTGGCCAGCCACAAGCACACGCCTACACCGGTGAGAAACCAGAAGACGCTGTGCCAGCCCAGGTGCACCGCCAACCAGCCGCCGACGATGGGAGCGATGGCCGGTGCCACGCCGAAGAAAATGGTGACCTGGCTCATCACCTGCTGCGCCTGGGCCGGTGGGAACATGTCACGGATGACGGCGCGCGACACCACAATGCCCGCGCCGGCGGACAGGCCCTGCAGCGCGCGGAACAGCACCAGCGCCCCAATGCTGTCCGATAGCGCACAGCCCGCCGAGGCCAGGGTGAACACTGCCAGGCCCCACAGCACCACGGGCCGGCGTCCCAGGCTGTCCGACAGCGCGCCATGGAATAGCGCCATGAAGGCGAAGGCGAACAGGTAGGCCGACAGCGTTTGCTGCATTTCCACCGGGGTGGCCTGCAGCGCTTGGGTGATGGCCGGGAAGGCCGGCAGGTAGGTGTCGATCGAGAACGGCCCCACCATGCCCAGCAGGGCCAGCAAGATGGCAAGGATCCAGCGCGGGCCGCGCCATAGTGCTTGGGCTTGGGGATGCATGTTTGAGAGGGAAAAGAAAAAAGCACCTGCCGACTTCTCGGCAAGTGCTTTATCTTCGGTTATTTTGGTGGGCCCTGAAGGATTCGAACCTTCGACCAACGGATTAAGAGTCCGCTGCTCTACCAACTGAGCTAAGAGCCCTTTGCTGCAGTTGCACTGCAGCAGAGCCACGAATTATGCACGAATTTTTGCGGCAGCAGAAAAAAGTGCCCGAAAAAATTATGCCATCGCGTTGCGGCGGGCCAGCTCGACGAATAGCCCGCTGTGGTCCAGGTCGTCCAGGCCGTGCGCTACGGCGTCGGCGTAGAGCGATTCAAAGAGTTGGGTCACCGGGGCCTCGAAGCCCAGCTCGTGCGCCGTTGCCAGGGCGTTGCGCATGTCCTTGAGCTGCACCGTCATGCGCCCGCGCGGCGCGAAGTCGCGCTCCACCATGCGCTGGCCGTGCAACTGCAGGATGCGGCTGTCGGCGAAGCCGCCAGTAATGGCCTCGCGCACCTTGGCCATGTCGGCGCCACCCTTGGCGGCAAGCAGCAGCGCCTCGGCGACGGCGCCGATGGTGATGCCCACGATCATCTGGTTGGCCAGCTTGGCGAGCTGCCCGGCACCATGCGGGCCGACGTGCGTGGCACGGCCCAGCACCTGCAACAGCGGCTGGGCACGCGCGAAGTCGGTCGCGCTGCCGCCGACCATGATGGCCAGCGTACCCGCCTCGGCGCCAACGGTGCCGCCGGACACCGGCGCGTCGAGCGCACCAATACCGCGTTGCGCCAGCCGGTCCGCGTGCGTACGCGCTTGTGCAGGCTGGATCGAGGCCATGTCCACGAACAGCGTGCCGGGCCGCATGGCGGCTGCGGCACCGTGCTCGAACAGCACGCTGGCCACGGCGGGGCCGTCCAGCAGCATGCTTATGACGATTTCACCGGCCGCCGCTGCGCTGGCGGCGCTGGCATGCGGCACGGCGCCATCGGCGGCCAGGGGGTGGGCCTTGTCCGCGTCGCGGTTCCAGACGTGCACGGTGTGTCCGGCCTGGCACAGCCGCCGCGCCATGGGAAACCCCATGCGCCCGGTGCCGAGCATGGCGATGTCCATGTTTGCTCCTTTTTACATAGCTGTTAGCGCTTTATGGGTGGGCGCTGGAGGCCATTTTTGGTATGAATCCAAGAGCCCGCCCAGAGTGGTCGGCGCCCGTTCGTAGGGCTGCCGCCCACGTTTACATCAGCAGGTGCTCGCCCGCGTTGTCGCCGCCGAGGATGACGTAGTTCACCTTGCGGATGTCCATCAGCTTCTTGCCGCCGGCGTAGCTGATGGAGCTCTGGATGTCCTGCTGCATTTCCACCAGTGTCTCGGCCAGCTTGCCCTTGATGGGCTCCAGGATGCGCTTGCCTTCCACGTGCTTGTATTCGCCCTTGTTGAAGTCGGAGGCCGAGCCGTAGTACTCCTTGAACAGCTCGCCATCGACCTCGACGGTCTTGCCCGGCGACTCCTCGTGGCCCGCGAACAGCGAGCCCACCATGATCATGGTGGCGCCGAAGCGGATGCTCTTGGCGATGTCGCCGTGGCTGCGGATGCCGCCGTCGGCGATGATGGGCTTGGTCGCCACGCGCGCGCACCATTTCACGGCCGACAACTGCCAGCCGCCGGTGCCGAAGCCCGTCTTGAGCTTGGTGATGCAGACCTTGCCGGGGCCGATACCCACCTTGGTGGCGTCGGCGCCCCAGTTCTCCAGGTCGATCACCGCCTCGGGCGTGCCCACGTTGCCGGCGATGACGAACGCCTTGGGCAGCTTGGCCTTGAGGTACTGGATCATGTTCTTCACGTTGTCCGAGTGGCCGTGGGCAATGTCGATGGTGATGTATTCGGGCGTGATGCCCTCGGCCACGAAGCGGTCCACGGTCTCGTAGTCGGGCTGCTTCACGCCCAGCGAGATCGAGGCGAAGCAGTCCTTGGCGTGCATGTCCTTGACGAACTGCACGTTGTCCAGATCAAAGCGGTGCATCACGTAGAAGTAGCCGTTTTGTGCCAGCCAGGTGCAGATGCGCTCGTCCACCACCGTTTTCATGTTGGCGGGCACGGCCGGGATGCGAAAACTGCGTCCGCCCAGCTCCACGCTGGTGTCGCACTCCGAGCGGCTCTCCACGCGGCACTTGCGCGGCAGCAGCAGGATGTTGTCGTAGTCGAAGATTTCCATGAGATTCCAAGCTCCTTTGAAAAGGCGCTGCCGAACCATTTCGGCAGCGTGGGGCGCTTGGCTTGGGACCGGCTTTGTGGGTGGCAGCGTACAAGCTGGCACCGAACCCTGGTTGCACAGGCACAAAAAAACCGGGCGTCAAGAAACTTGGGCCCGGTGATTGATTCTATACCTGCCCGCCCCTGTGGGGTGCGAGGGGGTTTCTACAATCCCCGCATGTATTCCCCTGATCCGCTTTCCGCCCCTGCCGCGCCGCTGCTGCAGGGCCTCAACCCCGAGCAGCTCGCCGCGGTCACCCTGCCTTCGGGCCATGCGCTCATCCTGGCCGGTGCGGGCTCGGGCAAGACGCGCGTGCTCACCACGCGTATCGCCTGGCTGCTGCAAAACGGCCACGCCACGCCGGGGGGCATCCTGGCCGTGACCTTCACCAACAAGGCCGCCAAGGAAATGGTGGCGCGCCTCACGGCCATGCTGCCGGTGAACGTGCGCGGCATGTGGATCGGCACCTTCCACGGCCTGTGCAACCGCCTGCTGCGCGCGCACCACAAGGCGGCGAACCTGCCGCAGGCGTTCCAGATCCTCGACACGCAGGACCAGCTCTCGGCCATCAAGCGCCTGTGCAAGCAGTTCAACGTGGACGAGGAGCGCTTTCCGCCCAAGCAACTGGCCTACTTCATCGCCAACTGCAAGGAAGAGGGCCTGCGCCCGCGCGACGTGCCCGCGCACGATGCCGACAGCCGCAAGAAGGTGGAGATCTATGCGCTCTACGAGGCGCAATGCCAGCGCGAAGGCGTGGTCGATTTCGGCGAGCTCATGCTGCGCAGCTACGAACTGCTGCGCGACCACGACCCCATCCGCGCGCACTACCAGCGGCGCTTTCGCCACATCCTGGTGGATGAGTTCCAGGACACCAACCGCCTGCAGTACCTGTGGCTCAAGCAGATGGCGGGCGACGAGGCGGAAGGCCGCTTGCAAAGCCACGGCTGCGTGATGGCCGTGGGCGACGACGACCAGAGCATCTACGCCTTTCGCGGCGCGCGCGTGGGCAACATGGCGGACTTCGTGCGCGAGTTCGCCGTGCAGCACCAGATCAAGCTGGAGCAGAACTACCGCAGCTACAGCAATATCCTCGACTCGGCCAACCACCTCATCAGCCACAACAGCCGCCGCCTGGGCAAGAACCTGCGCACCACGCAAGGCGCGGGCGAGCCCGTGCGCGTGTACGAAGCCGCCACCGACCTGGCCGAGGCGCAGTGGATGGTCGATGAAATCCGGCAACTGGTGAAGAACGACGGCTTCGCGCGCAAGGAAATCGCCGTGCTCTACCGCAGCAACGCGCAAAGCCGGGTGATCGAATCTCAGCTCTTCAACGCCAGCGTGCCTTACCGTGTGTACGGCGGCCTGCGCTTCTTCGAGCGCGCCGAAATCAAGCACGCGCTGGCCTACCTGCGCCTGCTGGAGAACCCGCACGACGACACCAGCTTTTTGCGCGTGGTCAACTTCCCGCCGCGCGGTATTGGTGCGCGCACGCTGGAGGTGCTGCAGGACGCCGCGCGCCAGGCCGGCTGTTCGCTGCACGACGCGGTGAGCGCCGTGCCCGGCAAGGCGGGCGCCAACCTGGGCGCGTTCGTGGCGCTGGTTGATGTGCTGCGCGAGCAGACGCAGGGCCTGTCGCTGCGCGGCATCATCGAGCAGATGCTCGAATCCAGCGGGCTGGTGGAGCACTTCCGCACCGAGAAGGAGGGCGCCGACCGTATCGAGAACCTGCAGGAACTGGTCAACGCCGCCGAGAGCTTCGTCACCCAGGAAGGCTTTGGCCGCGACGCCGTGGCCCTGCCGCTGGACGAGCACGGCCAGTCGCTCACGCAAAGCCCTGTCAGCCAGGGCCTGGATCCGGACGCGCCGCGGCTCGACGAACCGCTGCGCCCCACTGCCGGCATCATCGACGCCGACACCGGCGAGACCCTCTCGCCCCTGGTCGCTTTCCTCACCCATGCCGCGCTGGAAGCGGGCGACAACCAGGCCCAGGCCGGGCAAGACGCCGTGCAGCTCATGACCGTGCACGCCAGCAAGGGGCTGGAGTTCGACGCCGTGTTCATCGGTGGGCTGGAAGAGGGCCTGTTCCCGCACGACAACGCCTCCAGCGACCGCGATGGCCTGGAGGAAGAGCGCCGCCTGATGTACGTGGCCATCACCCGCGCGCGCCAGCGCCTGTACCTGAGCCACGCGCAAACGCGCCTGCTGCATGGCCAGACGCGCTACAACGTCAAGAGCCGCTTCTTCGACGAACTGCCCGAGGAAGCGCTCAAGTGGATCACGCCCAAGCAGCAGGGCTTTGGTTCTTTTGCTCCCAATTCAGGAGCTGGTAGCGCTTATGGGGCAAGCGCTGGAGGGCGATTTGGCTTCAAATCGGAAACCTTTGCCAGCGCATCGCCGGCGTCCTCCAAGGCCACGTCGCACGGCCTGCGCGCTGGGCTCGCCGTGTTCCACACCAAGTTTGGCGAAGGCAAGGTGCTGGCCATCGAGGGCCAGGGGGATGACGCGCGCGCGCAGGTGCACTTCCCGCGCCACGGCACCAAGTGGCTGGCGCTGTCGGTGGCCAAGCTCACGGTGGTGGAGTAGGGCCGCCACGGCGCGGCGCCTGCCGGGCGCCCGCCCGGGGCGTATGGAATCGTGGCCTGCGTGGCAGGCTTGTGCGGGAGATCGGTCAATGACGGGGGCAACGTAGAAAATCCGGGCCATCCTCCGCCGCGCGTCGGTCTTCGGCGCGGCGTCGGCTAACTGCCGCAGCGGCACCGGCTCTGCGCCCCACGCGCAAGCATGCGGCGCGGCATTTGCTGAGCCCGGCGCAGTGGCAAGAGAGCCTGGCCATTGCTCCGCCTGTGTCCTTGCACATCGCCTGCGTGGCAGGGCTGCAGTCGGCGCTGGCGGTGCTGGTGGCCATCGTGGCGGTGCATTTCTCGTCCTGGCCGCAGCTGGTGGGCTTTCCGGCCCTGGGGGCACTGGCCGCGTTGTTCGGGCGTTTCGCGCCCGTGGGGCGCCAGCGCATGCGCATCGTGGCCATCTGCGCCGCGTTGCTGACGTTGGCGGTGCTTTTGCCGTCGCTGGCGTCGCTGCTCGGCGCGTCCGCGGTGGTGCTGGTGCTCGTGTTGGCGCTGGTGGCTGGGGGCTCGACCGTGGCGGTGGCGCACTGGCAACTGGGCGGCCCTGGGGCCGTGATCATCGTGTTCGCGGCCGGGGCCGCGCTCGCACCGGCACCGACGCTGGAGGCCGTGCTCCTGCGCACGCTGGCCACGGCCGCAGGCGGTGCCCTGGCCTGGGCAACTTGCTGGCTCACGGACCCTTTGCGCGCACCTGGCCTCACCGGCCTGCGCCTGCCGCCAGCCCATGTGCCGTCGCTGCCCCACGTGGCAATTGCGGGCGCCCGCATCGCCTTGGTGGCGGGCCTGGCGGCGCTGATCGCCCACGCCGCCAGCTGGCAGCACCCGGCATGGGCCGCCATTGGCGCCACGGCCGTGATGCAGGGCGGGCACCTGCATGTCACCATGAACCGCGCGCTGCAGCGCATGGCGGGCACGGTGGTGGGGGCGTTCGTGGTTTGGGCCGTGCTGGCGCAGCACCCGCCGTTCTGGGCGGTGGTGGCGGCTATCGTGGTGTTTCAGTTCCTCACCGAGGTGGTGATCGGCTTCAACTACGCGCTGGGCCAGATCACGGTGACGCCAATGGCCTTGCTGATGACCTCCCTGGCCGCGCCTGCGGCCAGCGCCAGCATGCCGGTTGAGCGCGTGCTCGACACCATCCTCGGTGCGGCCCTGGGCATTGTGGCGGCCGTGGTGTTCTCCAGCGTGGATGACCGGGTGCATTTGCATGCCCACCGCAGCCGGGAACGCTGAGGCCACTGCCAGAGACCCAAAAAGAACGGGGCCCTAAGAGCCTGTTCACGATCTTTTCATAGTGCCCGCAAGGCAGCAAAAAGCCGCAATCTAGGCGCGTGCCGCAGGCCATGCTGGCGGCCTGGCCAAGGTGCGCAACGCCGAGTGCGGCTTTTTGCTGCCTTGCCCTTCGGGTTGCCCCGCAAAAGTGGCATCTGCGGCGTTGCAAAGGCTCGCCGGGCCACCAGCCCGGCTGCGCTTTGCGCCTTGCACCTGCCACTTTTGCGGGGCAACGGGCACTATGAAAAGATCGTGAACAGGCTCTAAGCCCCCGTGGTGCTAGCAGGCCATGCGGCCGCTGCGTCTTACGACTTCGCCAGGTTCATCTGCGTAGGCGTGCCGGTGAGGTAGCCCACGGCCGCGCCGGCCTTGTCACGATAGTTGGCCTTGACCAGCGGATCCAGCGTGTTCTTGACCACGTTGTGGATGCCACCCCAGTCGCCAGCGTGCTGGAAGTTGCTCATGATGTAGGTCCAGCCGTTGATCTCGTCCACGGCGTGCAGGCCGGTGGATTCGCCGCCCGCGGGGATCGACATGACGCGCGACAGCTGCTTGGTGTCGATGTGGTAGGCCCACAGGAAGTTGTTGACGTGCTGGCTGCTGTCCTCGCCGATGAACAGGGTGCGCATCTTTTCCGAGAACTTCAGGTTGTCCGGGTTGGCCACCTTGTTGGGGTTGGCCGTGTTGCCCAGGGCGTCGGCGGCTATGTCTTCGCCGACCAGCAGCGCCTTCAGGTCCACGGGCATCCAGTCGCTGTTGATGGCGCCGCCGGCCGTGTCCTTCAGGCCACCGCGGAGGTTGAGCGCCATCACGGCACCGGCCTTCAGCGTCTTGGGGATGGAGACACCGTTGCCCGGCACGTTGGCGGCGTTGCCGGCCACCATGGAGTCCTGGCAGTTTTGCAGGGCGGAGTAGGCCACCTTGTCCTGGATGTTGACGGTCGTGCCTTCCATCTTCGAGAAGCCCATGCTGGCGCCGCGGTAGGCGGCGTAGCGGTGGGTTTCGAGGAAGGCGGCGGCCTTGTCCATGCCGGGGTTGATCTTGATCCACTCGGTCTTGCCGTTGGCGACGATCTTGGTGAAGCTGGCGTCGTTCGGGTCGGCCTTCACCACGGTCATGATGTCCGTGGGCTTGAGCGTGTTGGCCAGTTGCTCGATTTCGGCGCTGGTGGCGGAGCCGAGCTTGATCCAGGTGAGCGCTGCTGCGCCGGTGGCTGCGGGGTCGATCGAGAAGCCCGCACCCACCTTGGCGGCGTACAGGGTGCCGGAGGACAGATCCTTTTCCCGGTCGGCCACGAACACGAAGTAGGCGCTGTTGGTGGCGTCGTCACCCATCAGCGCCGTACGCTGGTCGGGCATGACCTGCACCAGCTCGTGCGAAATGCGGCCCATGCAGAAGTGCTTCTTGATGCTGCCCGTGCCGTCGGGGTTGACGATGACTTCGGGCATGTGGCCATAGTGGTAGGGGTTGGCCTTGGTGGCGTCGCCGTACAGGTTCTGGCTGTAGGCCTGGAACATGGCGTTGCTGGCGATGCTGAAGGCATCGGGCTCGTATTCCTCGCTCGACAGGTGGGTGCCCCAGGGCGACAGGCTGGCGCCGCAGGTGATCCACAGGCCGTGCACCTTGGAGGTGTCCACGTTGTGGTACTTCACCAGGCTCAGCTTGCCGGTGGTCTGGTCCTGGTCCAGCGTCAGCACGGCGATGGGCGAGGGCAGCTTGCCGTACATGTCGGTCTTGCCGTCCTGCGCCCAGGTGGTGTACTCAAACTGCACCACGGCGAACACCGGCTTGCCCTTCACGCCATCTACCTTGGCATTGGGCACGGTGAGCAGCGAGGTGCCGTCGGGCGCGTCAGAGAAGAACTGGCGCTCGGCGCCGGCCACGCTCTTGTCGATGATGGGCTGGTTGTTGATGTCCACGTAGCCGCCGGCCAGCACCTTGCCGCCCTTGCCATCGGACACCAGATCGCCCGTGATGAAGAAAGGCTGGTAGGCCAGCTGGTACGACTGCGAGCTGCCGTCGCTGAACTTCACATTCAGCGCCGAGCCCACCGTGGTGGTGGCCATGGCGGCCGGGTTGGCCAGTGTGGGGGCGGCCATCGAGGTGAAGGAGGCCGAGGCGAAAGCGGCGCTGCTGCCGTCACCGCCGCCGCAACCCGTGGCCAGCAGGGCGGCCGTAGCAGTGGAGCCGAGGGGCAGCAGCGGGGCGCTGGCCAGGAATTGCAGGGCCTTGCGGCGTGTAGGCTGGGTCGGTTGGGACATGGTGGGGTCGTTATGTGGTCAAGAACGGAAGGTGCGGGCGCCGTCCATCACGGCTTCCACGGCGCATGCTAGGAACGCCGTGTGACATTTCCATGAAGGCAAAGAAAAACCCGGCCAGGGCCGGGTTTCGTGCAGGGGGCGGGGCGCTCAGTCCGCTGGTGGCGGGGGCGCGTCTTCCGTGGCGGGTGCGGGCGCCGCCTGCAGGTATTCCTCGGGCGGCTCGAAACAGTCGCGGAAGGTGAACACCACCGAGCTGAAGAACATGGCCGCCAGCACCATGGCCGCGCCGACCATGAGGCCCCCGGCGGCGGTGCCGACGGCCAGTGACAGCAGCCCGGTGACCAGCGCCACCACCATGCCCGCAGCCAGAAACACACCCATCCAGGCCAGGCCAAAAACCATGAAGGCGCCGAAGTTGCGCACGCAGGCCACGAGGCTGAAGAACAGCGCCTTGACCGGTGGCACGCCGTGCCAGTGCACCAGGCCGGGCGCGTGCCAGAACAGCAGCGACAGCGGCAGGTACAGCAGCACCGACAGCCACATCGCGCCCTGGAAGGCAGGGCTCTCGGCCACTTCTGGCGTCAGCTTGGCGCCACCGAAGTAAACCTGGGCGAACTGCCCGCCATCCACCAACGCCGACAGGCCCATGATGCCCAGGAAGCCCACCGCGTACATGCCGCCCAGCGCCAGCATGGCGCGCAGGCGCCGTTGCCCGGTGCGAAACGCCACCAGCAGCAAGGCGGGCGTGGGAAAGCGCCCCTGCTGCGCCTCGGCCGTGGCCACCATCATGGCCAGCGTGGCGGCAGGCAGCAGCGCCAGGGCAATGGGTGCGCCCACCAGCGGCACCAGCGTGGCCAGCGACATCGCGGCCATGGTCATGAAAAACAGCGCCGCCAGCGCCAGCGGCTGGCGCCAGAACGCGCGCACGCCAAGCTGTACCCATTTCACGCCGGTGTAGGCGGGGACGATGCGAAGTTTCATGGCCTGGAGTCTATGCGTCCATGTGCAGGGGGTGGGCAATGCGCTCGCGCAGCACGCGCTCGAAGTGCCCCGGGTCGTGGGGCTTCAGCATGCTGGCCTCGCGCGGCAGGTGGAAATCCCACAGGCGCGAGATCCAAAAGCGCAGCGCACCCGCACGTGCCATGGCAGGCAGCAACGTGCGCTCGGCAGCGGTGAGCGGGCGCACTGCCTGGTAAGCCGCCAGCATGGCCTGGGCGCGCGGGGCGTCATGCCTGCCCGTGGGCAAGTCCACGCACCAGTCGTTCAGGCATACGGCCAGGTCGAACAGGAAGGTGTCCACCCCGGCGAAATAGAAGTCGAAAAAGCCCGTGAGCCGCTCGCCGTCGAACATCACGTTGTCGCGGAACAGGTCGGCATGCACCGGGCCGCGCGGCAGCGCCGCGTAGCTGCTGCTGGCGGCCACGTGGTTCTGGTATGCCAGCTCGGCGCGCAGCAAGGTGCTCTGGGCCTCCTGCAGGTAGGGTAGCACCACGGGCACGGTCTCGTTCCACCAGGGCAGGCCGCGCAGGTTGGGCTGGCTGCGTTCGTAGTCGCGCCCCGCCAGGTGCATGCGCGCCAGCATGGCGCCCACGGCCTCGCAGTGCACGGCAGCGGGGGCCAACTGGCTTTTGCCCGCGAGCTTCTGCACGATGGCGGCGGGCTTGCCGCACACCTGGTGCAGGATGTCGCCGCTCTCGTGGTCGGCCTGCGGATCGGGCACGGGGATGCCCTTGTGCGCCAGGTGCTTCATCAGGTACAGGTAGAAGGGCAACTGCTCGGCGCTCAGGCGCTCGAACAGGGTCAGCACCCATTCTCCCTTGTCGGTGCTGAGGAAGTAGTTGGTGTTCTCGATGCCGCCCTCGATGCCGCGCAGGCCCGTGAGTTGGCCCAGGGACAGGCGTTGCAGCAGCGTCTGCGCTGCGTCTTCGGAAACTTCGGTGAAAACAGCCATGGTGCGAACGGGCGCGCCAGGGCGCCTGCAATCCGGAAAATCGGTCGGTGAAGAAGAGGGGGAGGGTGGAGAGGGGGTGTGCTTCAGAACTTGAGCACGTTCCACACGCGCGGGCCATTGGTGTCGGTGCTGTCGCTGCGGCTGCGGGTGTGCGGACTCTGGGTGCCAGGCTGCACCTCGTAGGCCGGCAGTTCGCCGGTCTTGGGCTGCACGGTGATGGTCTGGGTCTGGCCGCCCACGCGCAGCTCGTTCACGCGGCTGCCTTCGTCCTCGACCTGGATGCGCTCGGCACGCTGGTTCAGGCGTGGGTCTTTTTGCTCATCTCTTTGTAGCTGCTGGCGCTTGTCTGGCGCGCCTTCGGTGCTGTTTTGGCCCATATTTTGGGCAAGTACGGAGGTGCTGGCCAGGCAGGCCAGCAGCAGGAGGGGGATGGAAACGGCGCGCATGGCGCGATTGTAGGCGGGTGCGTAGGGGCGCGCCCCGCCCCGGCGCTCAGCGCTGCGGCGGGCAGCTCTGGGCCGTGCAGGCGCTGGTGTGCTGGGTGATTAGGCCGCGGTAGTTCTGGCCCATCTGGCCCATGCGGGCGCACACGTCGCCGCGCGCGTCGAAGGCGTAGCCCTGGCTGGCATCGGCGTTGAGCAGCTCCACGCGCGCCAGGCCTGCCTGGGCAAAGGCCTGCGGCTGGCGCCACTGCGGGGCGCAGATGCTATGGAAGACGAAGGTGGCGTACACCAGCTCGGTGACCTCGGGCTTGCCCATTTGCAGCTGCAGCACACCCTGTTGCATGCGCGCGGCCGTGAGGCCGTTGCCCAGCAGGGGTTTTTGCAGCACCTCGGGCACGTTCTGGAAGACCGGTTCGGCCAGGGTAAGGGTGCAGGCGCCGGCCAGCAGCAGGGGCAGGAGTTTTTTCATCGCGGTTTCCTTCGGCATCGGCGGATTGTGCCGTTGCACGAAGCCTTTTCCTTGCGGTGACAATCGTCCCCCATGACGCAAGACAAAACCTTGGTGCTGGTCGATGGTTCCAGCTACCTGTACCGCGCCTTCCACGCCATGCCCGACCTGCGTGCCGTGCCGGGCGACCCGAGCAGTAGCCCCACGGGCGCCATCCGCGGCATGGTCAATATGCTGCAGGCCCTGAAGAAAGAGGTGGCGGCCGACTACGCGGTGTGCGTGTTCGACGCCAGCGGCCCTACCTTCCGCGACGCCATCTACCCTGAGTACAAGGCGCAGCGCCCGGCCATGCCCGAGGCGCTGCGTGCGCAGATCGAGCCAATCCACGAGGTGGTGCGCCTGCTGGGCTGGACGGTGCTGGCGATTCCCGGCGTCGAGGCCGACGACGTGATCGGCACCCTGGCCTGCATGGCCGCGCGGCAGGGCGTGCAGGTGGTCATCTCTAGCGGCGACAAGGACCTGAGCCAGCTGGTGAACGAGCGCATCACCATCATCGACACCATGAATGGCAAAAAGCGCGACGTGGCCGGGGTGACGGCCGAGTTTGGCGTGCCGCCCGAGCGGATGATCGACTTCCAGGCCCTGGTGGGCGACGCGGTGGACAACGTGCCGGGCGTGCCCAAGGTCGGCCCCAAGACGGCGGCCAAGTGGCTGGGCGAGTACGGCTCGCTCGATGCGCTCATGGCCCGCGCGGGCGAGATCAAGGGCGTGGCCGGCGAGAACCTGCGCGCCACGCTGGACTGGCTGCCCACCGGGCGCCAGCTCGTCACCATCAAGACCGACTGCGACCTGAGCGGGCATGTGGCCGGTTTGCCTGCTCTTGATTCGATAGCTGTTGGCGCACAGCAGACGGGCGCTTTGGCCAGTTTTTATGAAAAATACGGCTTCAAGGGCCTGGCGCGCGCGCTGCAGGAGGCCCGCCCGGCGCCTACCCCCGCCGTGGCCATGCCGGGCGAGAGCGGCGACCTGTTCGCCGACCACAGCGCCAGCCCCGTGGCCGAGGCGGCGCAGCAGCGCAGCGTGGTGTACGACACCATCCTGAACTGGGCCGATTTCGACCAGTGGCTGGCCCGGTTGCTGAAAGCCGACCTGGTGGCGCTGGACACCGAGACCGACTCGCTCGACGCCATGCGCGCGCAGATCGTCGGCATCTCCTTCAGCGTGCAGCCGGGCGAGGCCGCCTACATTCCGCTGCGCCACGAGGGGCCAGACACCCCGGCGCAGCTGCCGCTCGATGAGGTGCTGGCGCGCCTCAAGCCCTGGCTGGAGGACGCGCGCCACGCCAAGCTGGGCCAGCACATCAAGTACGACCGCCACGTGCTCGCCAACCACGGCATCGAGGTGCGCGGCTACCGCCACGACACCATGCTGCAGAGCTACGTGCTCGAAGTGCACAAGCCGCACAACCTGGCCAGCCTGGCCGAGCGCCACACCGGCCGCAAGGGACTGAATTACGAGGACCTGTGCGGCAAGGGCGCGCACCAGATCCCGTTCGCCCAGGTGCCGGTGGACAAGGCTGCGGCCTACTCCTGCGAGGACTCCGACCAGACGCTCGAAGTGCACCAGGCCCTGTGGCCGCTGCTGCAGGCCAACGAGCGCCTGCGCGCCATTTACGAGCTGGAGATGGCCAGCAGTGAAACCCTGTTCCGCATGGAGCGCAACGGCGTGCTGATCGATGCCGCCTTGCTCGCGCAGCAGAGCCACGAGCTGGGCCAGCGCATCCTGCAGCTGGAGACCGAGGCCTACGAGATCGCCGGCCAGCCCTTCAACCTCTCCAGCCCCAAGCAGCTCGGCGAAATCTTCTTCGACAAGCTCGGCATGCCGGTGGTGAAGAAAACTGCCACCGGCGCGCGCAGCACCGATGAAGAAGTGCTGGAAAAGCTGGCCGAGGACTATCCGCTGCCCGCCAAGCTGCTGGAGCACCGCAGCCTCACCAAGCTCAAAGGCACTTACACCGACAAGCTCGGTGCGCTGGCACTGCCGCGCACCGGGCGCGTGCACACGCACTACGCGCAGGCCGTGGCCGTGACCGGGCGCCTGTCCAGCAACGAGCCGAACCTGCAGAACATCCCCGTGCGCACGCCCGAGGGGCGGCGCATCCGCGAGGCCTTCGTGGCACCGCCGGGGCGCGTCATCGCCAGCGCCGACTACAGCCAGATCGAGCTGCGCATCATGGCCCACATCAGCGGCGACCAGTCGCTGCTGCACGCCTTCCAGCACGGCCTGGACGTGCACCGCGCCACGGCCGCCGAGGTGTTCGGCGTGCCCGTGGACCAGGTCAGCAATGAGCAGCGCCGCTATGCCAAGGTCATCAACTTCGGCCTCATCTACGGCATGAGCAGCTTTGGCCTGGCCAAGAATTTGGGCCTGGACAACCAGGCCGCCAAGAACTACATCCAGCGCTACTTCGAGCGCTACCCCGGCGTGCAGCAGTACATGGAGGAAACCAAGGCCCGCGCCAAGTCGCTGGGCTACGTGGAAACCGTGTTTGGCCGCCGCCTGGTGCTGCCCGAGATCAACTCGCCCAACGGCCCGCGCCGCGCCGCCGCCGAGCGCGCCGCCATCAACGCGCCCATGCAAGGCACGGCGGCCGACCTCATCAAGCGCGCCATGGTGGCCGTGCAGGCGCGCCTGGATGCCGAGAAGCCCGAGATTCTGATGGTCATGCAGGTGCACGACGAACTGGTGTTCGAGCTGCCCGAGAGCGAGGTGGACTGGCTGCGCCGCGAGGTGCCGCGCACCATGGCCGGCGTGGCCGCGCTGAAGGTGCCGCTGCTGGCCGAAGTGGGCGTGGGGCGCAATTGGGAAGAAGCCCATTGAGCCGCCCCTGGGCGGCCCGCTGCGCGCATGCCGGAGGACGACGCGATGAACGACAAGCAAGCCACGGCCGACAAGCAGACGATGGCTGTCCTGCTGGCGGAAGGATTCGCACGTTGCCGTGCAAGTGGGCCTGATCTCGGGCGCCGCCATCGTCGCGGCGCTGGGCAAGTTCCTGCTGGCTTTGCTGCTGCTGGGGCTGGCCTGGGGCCTCGTGCGGCGCATGGCGTAAAAGCCAATCTCTGATTTTTCTTTTTTTCAAGGAGCGATGCCATGGCGTTTGACGAACTGAAGCAAGACCTCGATGCTCTCGTGCCCGGCCACACCGCCGACGGCGCCAGCCGCCGCACCGCCTTGCACCTGATGCTGGGGGCTGGCTACGCGGCCGCCGCCGCGCCAGTCATGGCGCAGACCGCCATCCAGACGCCCGCGCAGGGGCTGGTGGCAGGCATGGTGCAGATCGAGGTGGGCGGCTTCCAGATGCCGGCCTACCGCGCCGCGCCTGCGGGCCGCGGCAACCTGCCCGTGGTGCTGGTGGTGCAGGAAATTTTTGGCGTGCACGAATACATTACCGACGTGTGCCGCCGCCTGGCGCGCGAGGGCTATCTGGCCATTGCCCCGGCGCTTTATGCGCGCCAGGGTGATCCCGCGCAATACACCGAGGTGGCGCGCCTGCTGAGCGAGTTAGTCGCCAAGGTGCCCGACGCGCAGGTGCTGGGCGACCTGGATGCCACCGTGCGCTGGGCCGGCGCCCACGGCGGCGACCTGGCCAGGGTGGGCATCACCGGCTTTTGCTGGGGCGGGCGCATCACCTGGCTGTACGCGGCCCACGGCCCGGTGAAGGCCGGCGTGGCCTGGTATGGGCGCCTCGCGGGCGAGGCCAACGCGCTCACGCCGCGCCACCCGCTCGACGTGGCTGCCGCGCTCAAGGCGCCGGTGCTGGGCCTGTACGGCGAAAAAGACAGCGGCATCCCTCTTGACACGGTCGATAAGATGAAAGAAGCCCTGCGCAAGGGCTCGGCCGCCGCCCAGGCGTCCGAGTTCGTGGTCTACCCCGATGCGCCGCACGCTTTCCACGCCGACTACCGCCCGAGCTTCCGCAAGGAGGCGGCCGAGGACGGCTGGAAACGGGCGCTGGCCTGGCTGCGCCAGCACGGCGTAGCCTGACGACTCCTGGCCCTTCGGGGCTTTTTTTGATGAAAACAGGCGCAGGCCCTTATTGGGTAAGCGCTAAAAGCTATGACATTGCTAGCAATTCTCCTGGCCACACTGTCTGCCGGCATCGGCAGCGTCTGGGTGGCCGCGTTCCTGATGCGCGCCGGTCTGGCAGAGCCCGCGCGCCAGGTCGGCCCGCAGCAGCTGCTCAGCCTGGCCGCCGGGGCGCTGCTGGCCACGGCCTTCATGCACCTGCTGCCCGAGGCGTTCGAGAGCGCCGTGGAGGCGCGCCACCTGTTCGCCACGCTGCTGGTGGGCGTGGTGTTCTTTTTCCTGCTCGACAAGGCCGAGCTGTGGCACCACGGGCATGAGCATGGGCACGACCACGCGGGCCACGGGCACGGAGATGGCAGTGCGCATGGCCATGCGCACGACCATGACCACCATCACCACCACGCCCCTGCAACGGGGGGCTGGGCGGTGCTCACGGGCGACAGCGTGCATTGTTTTGGCGACGGCGTGCTCATCGCCTCGGCCTTTATGGCCGACATGCGCCTGGGCCTGGTGGCGGCCCTGTCGGTGCTGGCGCATGAGGTGCCACACCACATGGGCGACCTGATGGTGCTGCGCCAAAACAGCGCCAGCCGCCGCATGGCGCTCATCAAGGTGTCACTGGCGGGCGCCGTGACGGCGCTGGGCGGGTTGACGGGCTACTTCCTGGTGGGGCAACTGCACGACTGGCTGCCGTACTTCCTGGCGGTGGCGTCCAGCAGCTTCGTCTACGTGGCGCTGGCCGACCTGATTCCGCAACTGCAACGCCGCCTGAGCGCGCGCGAAACCGTGGTGCAGGTGGTGTGCCTGCTGGCCGGCATGGCGATGGTGATGGCCGTGAGCAGCCTGGTGCACCGCTACGCGCACGGCACCGGCGCGGTGCACGGCCATGTGCACGAAAACGCCCATGACCACGAGGAGGGGCATGGGCACTGATGCGCGTCTCGCCCGCTGAGGATCAGCGCGCGAGCTCCTCGCGCACGGCAGCCATCTGGCGCCGTGATACCGCCACAGGCTCGGCCAGGCCGTGCAGGCGCACGGCCCAGCCGTCGCCTTCCTCGGGGTCGCAGTATTTTTCCAGCGCACGCACGGCGTGGCGCGCAACCAGGGCGTTGCGGTGCACACGCAGGAAGTACGCGGGATGGCGCGCCTCGAAGTCCTGCAGCGCGCCGTCGAGCACGTAGGTGCGCTGCGCGGTGCGCGCGGTGATGTATTTCTGCTCGGCCTTGAGGTACAGCACCTCGGCCAGCGGCAGGCGCTCGGTGCGGCCCCGGTCCTGGATGAGCAGCGCCTCGCCCTCGGCGCTGGGCGCGGGCGCTGGGGCCGGGGCGGGCGGGGTGCCGCGCCCACGCTGCACCTTGGCCAGCGCCTGCTGCAGGCGCTGCAGGCGCACCGGCTTGGTCAGGTAGTCCACCGCGTCCAACTCAAAGGCGCTCACGGCATGGTCGGCGTGCGCGGTAACGAAGACGATGGCCGGTGGCTGCGCCAGCGCGCGCAGCGCGTGCGCCAGCGCCAGCCCATCCTGGCCGGGCATGTGGATGTCGAGCAGCACGGCATCGACGGCGCGGCCGCTGGGCGACTGCAGCAGCGCCAGGGCCTCGGCGGCGTGCGCGGCCTCGGCCACGGTGTAGCGCGGCTGGGGCTGCTGTGCCTGGCAGTCGGCCAGCAGCGTGCGCAGGCGTGCGCGGGCCAGGGCTTCGTCGTCCACGATCAGGATGTGCATGGGCTCCTCGAATCTGGTTGGTCATTCATGGCACGGTGGCTGGCGTGCATCGTACGAAACGGGTGCGCCCCAGGCCAGCGGACGATGGGGCGTTTCTCATCCGCAGGGGATCGAAATGCGCACCTGGTACAGGCCATTCTTCACCTTGGTGCTGAACTGTGCCTGCACGTCGTGCAGCAGGGCCAGGCGGGCGCGCACGTTGTCCAGGGCAATGCCGTGGCCGCGCGTGCTGGTGCTGCCCTCGTGCGGTGCTGGCAGGGTGTTGGTGATGCGCACCACCACCCGGTCGCCGCGCCGCTGCGTGGCGATGCGCAGCTTGCCGCCGTGGCGGCTGGGCTCTACGCCGTGCTTGACGGCGTTTTCCACCAGTGGCTGCAGCAGCAGCGGCGGCAGGTGAGCGCCGTCGGCGTTGGGGTCAAGCAGCCACTGCACGCGCAGCCGCTCGCCGAAGCGCACTTGTTCGATCGCCAGGTAGCGCTGCGCGAGCTGGATTTCCTCGCCCAGCGTGGCCGTCTCGCCCTGCTCGACCAGGGCGTGGCGGAACAGGTCGCTCAAATCCTCCAGCAGAGCTTCGGCCTGTGCGGGCTCGGCGCGCACCAGGGCGATGGCGCTGTTGAGCGTGTTGAACAGAAAGTGCGGGCGGATGCGCGCCTGCAGCTCGGCCAGGCGCGCCGTGGTGGTGGCGGGCGCACGGGCGCGCGCACGCAGTATCAAGCCCGCCACCAGCAGGGCCGAGAGCAGCGCGCCGGCGGCGGCGCAGGCCAGCCAGGGCGGGTTGTCGGCCAGCACCAGCGCCAGCAAGGCGCAGGCCAGCAGCCCGGCCAGGGTGCCCAGCAGCACACCCGCCGTGTACTGCTGCGCGATCGACAGGCGCTGCAGCCAGACCTTGAGGCTGCAGGCCACCAGCAACCAGGCCAGCGTGGCGGGCAGCACGCCGCCCGTGAGCAGCGCCAGAGCGGCCAGCCACTGCGCGGGGGTCTCGGTGGCAAACATCGCGCCCACGCCGGCCACGGCCTCGACGAACAGCACGGCGCGCAGCACCACGCCGGCGTGGCAGGCGTCGAAAACCAGGGCGCGTTTCGGCGTGGCGGTAGCGGCGGGGGATGGCGTCGATAAAATTTGCGTCTCTTGCATTGCGGCGTCCGGGTGTTCCGGGGGCCGGAACCCTTCGGATTATTCCCTCCCCATGCCTACCAGCCAATCCACGCACGCGCTTGCGCAGCCCTCCGCCAACCAGCTCGACACCAAGGCGCAAGCCTGGTCGGCCTTGTTTTCCGAACCCATGAGCGAGCTGGTCAAGCGTTACACCTCCAGCGTGTTCTTCGACAAGCGCCTGTGGCAGGCCGACATTGCCGGCAGCCTGGCGCACGCCGAGATGCTGGCTGCGCAGGGCATCATCAGCGCGGACGACCATGCGGCCATCCAGCGCGGTATGGCGCAAATCACGCAGGAAATCGAATCCGGTGCCTTCGAATGGAAGCTCGACCTGGAAGACGTGCACCTGAACATTGAGGCGCGCCTGACGCAGCTCGTGGGCGACGCCGGCAAGCGCCTGCACACCGGCCGCAGCCGCAACGACCAGGTGGCCACCGACGTGCGCCTGTGGCTGCGCGGCGAGATCGACCTGATCGGCGGCCTGCTCACCGATCTGCAAAAAGCCCTGGTGGAGGTGGCAGAAAAGAACGTGGATGTGATCCTGCCCGGCTTCACCCACCTGCAGGTGGCGCAGCCCGTGAGTTTTGCGCACCACATGCTGGCCTACGTGGAGATGTTTGCGCGCGACGCCGAGCGCATGGCCGACGTGCGCCGCCGCACCAACGTGCTGCCGCTGGGCAGCGCGGCGCTGGCTGGCACCACCTACCCGCTGGACCGCGAGCGCGTGGCGCGCACGCTGGGCATGGACGGCGTGTGCCAGAACAGCCTGGACGCCGTGAGCGACCGCGACTTCGCCATCGAGTTCACCGCCGCCGCCAGCCTGTGCATGGTGCACGTGAGCCGCCTGTCGGAAGAGCTCATCATCTGGATGAGCCAGAACTTCGGCTTCATCAAGATCGCCGACCGCTTCACCACCGGCAGCTCGATCATGCCGCAGAAGAAGAACCCCGACGTGCCCGAGCTGGCGCGCGGCAAGACCGGCCGCGTGGTGGGCCACCTGATGGGCCTGATCACGCTGATGAAGGGCCAACCCCTGGCCTACAACAAGGACAACCAGGAAGACAAGGAGCCGCTGTTCGACACCGTCGATACGCTCAAGGACACGCTGCGCATCTTTGCCGAGATGGTCGGCGGCCAGGTGAATCCCCAGACGGGGGCGAAAGAGGGCGGCATCACCGTCAACCCGCAGGCCATGGAGGCCGCTGCGCAAAAGGGCTACGCCACCGCCACCGACCTGGCCGACTACCTGGTGAAGAAGGGCCTGCCCTTCCGCGACGCGCACGAAACCGTGGCCCACGCCGTGAAGGCGGCCACCGCGCACGCCTGCGACCTGTCGGAACTGCCGCTGGCCGTACTGCAGGGCTTTCACCCCAGCATTGAAAAAGACGTGTACGAATGCCTGAGCCTGCGCGGCTCGCTGAACGCGCGCAACACCCTCGGCGGCACCGCACCGGCCCAGGTGCGCGCGCAACTGGCGCGCCACCGCGCACGCCTGGGTTGATCTAAAAATAGGAGCGGCTGGCGCTTGTTCAGCAAGGGTTTCGGATGGTTTTCATTATGAAACTGGCTTGTGGAAAGCGCTACCAGCTCCTGTATTCATAGCATTCGCTGGAGCCCTCCATGTCCCACACCCGCCGCCACCTGCTCGCCAGTGCACTGGCCGCTGCCGCTCTGCCCGCCTGGGCGCAGGGCGGCAAGCCGCTGCGCCTCCTGGTCGGCTTTCCCCCGGGCGGAGGTACCGACGCCATCGCCCGGCTGCTGGCCGACAAGCTCAAGGACCGTCTCGGCACCCCTGTGGTGGTGGAGAACCGCCCCGGCGCCGGTGGCCAGATCGCGGCGCGCGCGCTGAAGATGGCGCCCGCCGACGGCACCACGCTGTTCCTCACGCACGACCACACCATCTCCATCCTGCCGCAGGTGGTGAAGAACCCGGGCTTTGCACCGGACGAAGACTTTGTGCCCGTGGCCGGCATCGCCAGCTTCGTCAACGGCTTTGCGCTGGCTGGCGGTACCCCGGCGCGCAGCTTCACCGGCTACGTCGATTGGCTGCGCAGCCAGCACGGCGGCAAAGGCGCGGTGGGCATTCCGGCACCGGCGTCCACGCCCGAATTTCTGGTGCAGCTGCTGGCGCGGCGCTACCAGCTCGACCTGGTGGCCGCGCCTTACCGCGGCGGCGCGCCGCTGCTGGCCGACATGATGGGCAACCAGATCGCGGCCGGCATTGGCTCGGTGCAGGACTTCATCGAGAGCCACCGCGCGGGCAAGATCCGCTTCGTCGCCGTGCTCGGCGGCAAGCGCCAGGCCGAACTGCCCGATGTGCCCACGTTCGCCGAGCTGGGCCTGCCGGGCTTCGAAGACATGCCCTACTACGGCTTCTACGCCCCGCAGGGCACGCCGCAGAAAGCCATCGACACCTTCAGCGCCGCCGTGGCCGAGGTGCTGGCACTGCCGCCGGTGCGCGAGCAGCTCACGCACATGGGCTTGACGGTAGGGCACATGAACCCCGCGCAACTGGCCGCGCGCGAGCAGGCCTACACGCAGGTGTGGCGC
Source organism: Paenacidovorax caeni (assembly GCF_001298675.1). GTDB lineage: Bacteria > Pseudomonadota > Gammaproteobacteria > Burkholderiales > Burkholderiaceae_C > Paenacidovorax > Paenacidovorax caeni. The sequence goes on along the minus strand of NZ_CYIG01000010.1, from coordinate 42,673 downwards.
AAGATCATCCAGACCAGCGGCTTCCAGCCGCAGTGAGTGGGAACACCCCACTGAGCGGCTGCGCGGCTTCCCCCGTTCGGGCGGCACCGGTTTTATGGGGTGTTGTGCTCCTGAAATAAGAGCTGCTAGCGCTTGCTGGGTAAGCTCCAGCGCCACAAAAGGCCAAGTGTTTCAGTTATCCATGGCGCCTCGCGCCACCCGCAGCCGATGCAACCGGCGCGGCCTAGGCGCGGGCAGCCGCGCAAGGGCCGCCCCGCCGCGCTGGCTGCGTCCCCCTGCCCGCATGGCGTAGCCATGCGAGAGCGGGGGGGAAGGCGCAAAGCGCCTCAGGGGGGTGTTGTTTCATCTTCAGAGTGTGTAGCTGGCGCCGGCGTGCGGCACCTGTGCGCGCCAGTGCAGCGTGTGCTCGATGCGTTGGCGCAGCGCGTCCGAGGCGCCCATGTCCCCGTGCACCACGAACACCTTGCCCGGCGCCGACGGCATCTGGCCGAGCCAGCCGATGAGCTGGGTGGCGTCGGCATGGGCCGAGGCCGAGTGCAGCTGCTGCACCTTGGCGCGGATCGCTACCTCCTGCCCCAGCATGCGCACGCTTTTTTCGCCCGCAGCCAGGCGTGCACCGCGTGTGCCCGGGGTCTGGTAGCCGGTGAGCAGGATCAGATTGCGATGGTGGCCCGCGTGCAGCGCCAGGTGGTGCAGCACACGCCCGCCCGTGGCCATGCCGCTGGCAGCCAGGATCACGCGCGGGCCGTGCAGCCGCGCCAGGGCCTTGGATTCGTCGGTGGTGCGCACCAGCGTCGTGCCCTGGGTCATGGTGTGGAGCTCCGCCGCAGTGAGGCGGTGCGCCCCCATGTGCTCGCCCAGCAGCTGCGTGGCGCTCACGGCCATGGGGCTGTCGAGGTACACCGGCAGGTTGGCCGGAATGCGGTTCTGGGCCTTGAGCCGCGCGATGGCCAGCATGAGCTGCTGTGCGCGTCCCACGGCGAACACCGGCACCACGGCCACGCCGCCGTGTGCGGCCAGGTGCGTGAGCGCGGGGGCGAGTTCGTCCTCCATGCACAGCGCGGGGTGCTCGCGGTCACCGTAGGTCGACTCGACCAACACCACATCGGCAGCCGGGGGGGCTTCGGGCGGCAGCATCAGCGGGTCGTCCGGCCGGCCCAGATCGCCCGAGAACAAGATGCGCTGCCCGCCCACTTCAAGCAGTACGCTGGCTGCGCCCAGAATGTGCCCGGCGCCGAAGAAGCGCGCGCGCCAGCCTGGCAGCGGCTCGAAAGGCTGGTGCAGCGGGTGGGCCTGCAGCAGGCGCAGGCTGTGCACGGCGTCAAGCCGTGTGTACAGCGGCAGTGCCGGGTCGTGGCGGCTCAGGCGGTGGCGGTTCAGGTAGGAGGCCTCTTCTTCCTGCAGGTGGCCGCTGTCAGGCAGCAGGATGCCGCACAGGTCGCGCGTGCCTGCGGTGCAGTGCACCGCCCCGGCGTAGCCCTGGCGTGCCAGCAGGGGCAGGTAGCCGCTGTGATCCAGGTGGGCGTGGGTGAGCACCACGGCGTCGATGCGCGAGGCGGGCACCGGCAGCGGTTCCCAGTTCATCTCGCGCAGGCTCTTGTAGCCCTGGAATAGCCCGCAATCGACCAGCAATTGCTGACCCGCGTGCTGCACGAGGTACTTGGAGCCGGTGACGGTGCCGGCGGCGCCCAGGAAGGTGATGCTGACGCTCATGGAAAAACGCTCCGTGGTGATCCTGCAGTCCATCGTACCCAGAAAAAAACCGCCTGGGCGGGGCCGCAGGCGGTTTTGGGCGCGGGGGGCGCGACTTCAGCTGAAGAAGCTCTTGAGCCGATCCGTCCAGCTTTCCGCGGAGGGCGAGTGCTTGCCGCCGCCTTTTTTCAGCGACTCTTCCAGTTCGCGCAGCAGCTTGCGCTGGTACTCGGTGAGCTTGACCGGCGTCTCGACCACGATGTGGCAGTACAGGTCGCCGGGGTAGCTGGCACGCACGCCCTTGATGCCCTTGCCGCGCAGGCGGAACTGCTTGCCGGCCTGTGTGCCTTCGGGAATGTCGATCACGGCCTTGCCCTGCAGCGTTGGCACCTCGATCTCGCCGCCCAGCGCGGCCGTGATGAAGCTCACGGGCACCTGGCAGTGCAGGTCGTCGCCATCGCGTTCGAAGATGTCGTGCTTGCGGATGCGGATCTCGATGTACAGGTCGCCCGGTGGGCCGCCGTTGGTGCCTGGCTCGCCGTTGCCGGTGCTGCGGATGCGCATGCCGTCGTCGATGCCGGCGGGGATCTTCACCTCGAGCGTCTTCTGGCGCTTGATCTTGCCCTGGCCATGGCAGGCCGTGCAGGGCTCGGGAATGATCTTGCCCGTGCCACGGCAGTGCGGGCAGGTCTGCTGTACGCTGAAGAAACCCTGGCGCATTTGCACCACACCGGCACCGCTGCAGGTGGTGCAGGTCTTGGCACTGGTGCCGGGCTTGGCGCCGCTGCCGTGGCAGGTGTCGCAGCTGTCCCAGCTGGGGATGCGGATCTGCGCATCCTTGCCGTTGGCGGCCTCCTCGAGCGAGATGTCCATGGCGTAGGACAGGTCGCTGCCGCGGTAGACCTGGCGGCCACCGCGTCCGCCGCGCGCGCCGCCGAACATGTCGCCGAAGATGTCGCCAAAGGCCTCGGCGAAACCGCCAAAGCCTTCCGCGCCGCCGCCAGGGCCGCGCATGTTGGGGTCCACGCCAGCGTGGCCGTACTGGTCGTAGGCCGCGCGTTTTTGCGTGTCGGAGAGCATCTCGTAGGCTTCCTTGGCCTCCTTGAATTTCTCCTCGGCGTTCTTGGCCGCGTCACCCTGGTTGCGGTCAGGGTGGTACTTCATCGCGAGCTTGCGATAAGCCTTCTTGATGTCGTCGTCCGAGGCGTTCTTGGGGACGCCCAGAACCTCGTAATAGTCTCGTTTGGACATGCTGGGGAATCCGGTGGCTTGAAAGATGCAACGCCGCGCGGGCCACCTGCATCACGGCAGGCACCAGCGCGGCGGCTTGTGTCAGCGCAAGCGCTGCATCATCCCTTCTTGACTTCCTTCACCTCGGCATCGACCACGTTGTCGTCGTCGGCAGGCTTGCCGCCCTGGGCCGAGGAAGCCGCGCCAGCACCACCGGCCGCGCCTTCGGCGGCACCGGCCGCAGCCTGGGCTGCCTGGGCATCGGCGTACATCTTCTCGCCGAGCTTTTGGCTGGCGGCCATCAGCGCGGTGGTCTTTTCGTCGATGGCGGCCTTGTCCTCGCCCTTGAGCGCTTCTTCCAGCGCCTTCACGGCGGCTTCGATGGCGGACTTCTCACCGGCGTCGAGCTTGTCGCCATGCTCGGCCAGGCTCTTGGTCACGCTGTGCACGGCGGCTTCGCCCTGGTTGCGCGCTTGCACCAGTTCCAGCTTCTTCTTGTCGTCGGCCGCGTTCAGCTCGGCGTCCTTCACCATGCGCTGGATCTCGTCTTCCGACAGGCCCGAGTTCGCCTTGATGGTGATCTTGTTTTCCTTGCCGGTGCCTTTGTCCTTTGCGCCCACGTGCAGGATGCCGTTGGCGTCAATGTCGAAGCTCACCTCGATCTGGGGCAGGCCGCGCGGTGCTGGCGGGATGCCTTCGAGGTTGAACTCGCCCAGCAGCTTGTTGCCCGAGGCCATCTCGCGCTCGCCCTGGTAGACCTTGATGGTCACGGCGGGCTGGTTGTCGTCGGCCGTGGAGAAGGTCTGCGCGAACTTGGTCGGGATGGTCGTGTTCTTGGTGATCATCTTCGTCATCACGCCGCCCAGGGTCTCGATGCCCAGGGACAGCGGGGTGACGTCGAGCAGCAGCACGTCCTTGCGGTCGCCCGAGAGCACCTGGCCCTGGATGGCGGCGCCCACGGCCACGGCTTCGTCGGGGTTCACGTCACGGCGTGGGTCCTTGCCGAAGAATTCCTTGACCTTCTCTTGCACCTTGGGCATGCGGGTCATGCCGCCGACCAAGATCACGTCGTTGATGTCCGACACGCTGATACCGGCATCCTTGATGGCCGTGCGGCAGGGGGCGATGGTGCGTTCGATCAGCTCTTCCACCAGCTGCTCCAGCTTGGCGCGGGTCAGCTTGATATTCAGGTGCTTGGGGCCCGATGCGTCTGCCGTGATGTAGGGCAGGTTGATGTCGGTGGCAGCCGAGTTGGACAGCTCGATCTTGGCCTTCTCCGCGGCTTCCTTCAGGCGTTGCAGGGCCAGCACGTCTTTGGACAGGTCGACGCCCTGTTCCTTCTTGAACTCGCCAATGATGTAGTCAATGATGCGCTGGTCGAAGTCTTCGCCACCCAGGAAGGTGTCGCCGTTGGTCGAGAGCACCTCGAATTGCTTCTCGCCATCGACGTCAGCAATTTCGATGATGGACACGTCGAACGTGCCACCGCCCAGGTCATACACGGCAATCTTGCGGTCGCCCTTCTCAGCCTTGTCCAGGCCGAAGGCCAGGGCAGCAGCGGTGGGCTCGTTGATGATGCGCTTGACTTCCAGGCCCGCAATGCGGCCAGCGTCCTTGGTGGCTTGGCGCTGGGCGTCGTTGAAGTACGCGGGCACGGTGATCACGGCCTCGGTCACGGGCTCGCCCAGGTAGTCCTCGGCGGTCTTCTTCATCTTGCGCAGCACTTCGGCGCTGATTTGTGGAGGGGCCAGCTTCTGGCCGCGCACCTCGACCCAGGCGTCGCCGTTGTCGGCCTTGGTGATGGTGTAGGGCATCAGGTCGATGTCCTTCTGCACCTCTTTTTCCTCGAACTTGCGGCCAATCAGGCGCTTGGCTGCGTAAATGGTGTTCTTCGGGTTGGTTACGGCCTGGCGCTTGGCCGAGGCGCCGACGAGGATCTCGCCGTCTTCCTGGTACGCAATGATCGAGGGCGTGGTGCGTGCGCCTTCACTGTTCTCGATCACGCGGGTGGTGTTGCCTTCCATGACGGAAACGCAGCTGTTCGTGGTGCCCAGGTCGATACCGATGATTTTTCCCATGTTGTTCTCCGTGATGCTGGAATGTTTGGATGCGGGTTAACTGTGGATAACTTGGCTGGCTTTCAAGGGGGCGAGGCGCGATTTATTTCGGCGCCGCCACGGTGACCAGGGCGGGGCGCAGCACGCGCTCGGCGATCAGGTAGCCCTTTTGCAGCACGCTCACCACGGTGTTGGGTTCCTGATCGGCCGGCACCATGCTGATGGCCTGGTGCTGGTGGGGGTCGAACTTGGTGCCCGGCGCCGGCGCCACCACGATGACCTTGTTGCGCTCCAGCGCAGACAGCAACTGGCGACGCGTCGCGTCCGAACCTTCGCGCAGTTGGGCCACGGTGGCATTCTCGATGGCCAGGGCTGCGTCGAGGCTATCGCACACGGCCAGCATGCTCTCGGCGAAACTTTCGACGCCGAACTTGCGTGCCTTCGACACTTCGTCCTCGGCGCGGCGGCGGGCATTCTCGGCCTCGGCTTTGGCACGCAGGAACTGGTCAGCCAGATCGGCGCTCTTGGCCTTGAGTTCGGCCAGCTCGGCCTGCAGGCGCGCCATTTCGTCGGCCGTGTTGGCGGCCATGGCGGCTTCGACTTCTTCGGGCGAGGGCGGGGTGGCTTGAGGGTTTTGCTCGGACATGTTTGGAAAGTGTTGAAAACCGTGACGGCCCGCACATGGGGGCGGGGCGGCCTTTTTCAAGACGCGCGGCTTGGGGTGTGAAAACCGGCTTCGTGCGGGTTGAAATGCCGGCAGTCAGAGCGGCTAAGTGTACAAGCGCTTTGTGCGCGGCTATAATCTTGCCCTTTGCCTTGCCACACCGCTACTTGACGCAGCGGGCGGCTTCAACCAAAAGGAGTGTGCATGCGTCACTACGAAATCATTTTGTTGATCCACCCGGATCAGAGCGAGCAAGTTCCGGCCATGCTGGAGCGTTACAAGGGCATGATCACCCAGGGCGGCGGCAAGATCCACCGCGTGGAAGACTGGGGCCGCCGTCAACTGGCGTACCTGATCAACAAGCTTGCCAAGGCCCATTACCTGTGCCTGAACATCGAAGCCGACCAGGCTGTGATGGCCGAGCTCGAGCACGCCTTCAAGTTCAACGACGCCGTGCTGCGTCACCTGACCGTGCAGAAGAAGAAGGCTGAAACGGGTCCTTCCTCGATGATGAAGACCGTCGAGCGCGAAGAAGCCCGCAAGGCCAGCCAGGCTGAGCAGGCCGCCGCCTGATAGCGCACGGGGAGTGTGGATAACCACGTTGCCTTGACCGCCTGTATCGCAGAGGCCCAGCCTTTGCGCTACACCCCCGCCGGTTTGCCTGCCCTCGATCTGCGACTCGAACATGGGTCGCGCCAGATGGATGCAGGACAGGCGCGGGACGTCAAGCTGGCGATCAAGGCCATGGCCTTCGGTACGTTGGCTGAGCGGCTGGCACGCCAAAACCTCGGGAGCTGTTTTCGCTTTCAGGGATTTCTGGCCATGTCGCGCAACGGCAAGTCGGTGGTGCTCCACATCCAGGACATTCAACAAGATTAATTTTCAAGAGGCTCGAAAATGGCCACGTTCAAGAAATTCAACAAGGACAAGCGTCCGAAGCGCAACACCCAGTCGCTGCTGTTCAAGCGCAAGCGCTTCTGCCGCTTCACCGTCGCTGGCGTCGAAGAAATCGACTACAAGGACGTCGACACCCTGCGTGACTTCATTGCCGAAAACGGCAAGATCATTCCCGCACGTCTGACCGGCACGCGCGCCATTTACCAGCGCCAGCTGAACACGGCGATCAAGCGCGCCCGTTTCCTGGCCATGCTGCCCTACAGCGACCAGCACAAGATCTAAGGAGCACGAACCATGCAAATCATTCTGCTCGACAAGGTCGTGAACCTCGGCAACCTGGGCGAGATCGTCAAGGTCAAGGACGGCTACGCCCGCAACTTCCTGATCCCCACGGGCCGCGCCCGCCGTGCCACGGCTGCCGCCAAGGCCGAGTTCGAAGCCAAGCGCGCTGAACTCGAAAAGGCCGCCGCTGAGAAGCTGGCTGCCGCTCAGGCCCAAGGCGAGAAGCTCGCTGGCACCACCGTGAAGCTGACCCAAAAGGCTGGCGTGGACGGCCGCCTGTTCGGTTCCGTGACCAACCACGACATCTGCGAAGAGATCAACAAGCTGGGCTTCCAGCTGGTCAAGTCGCAAATCCGTATGCCCGGCCTGATCAAGACCGTGGGCGACAACACCATCAGCGTGGCCCTGCACACCGACGTGGTGGTCGAAGTGACCGTTTCGGTCTACGGCGAAACCGCCTAAGCAACGGGTTCCCCGCTTGCCCTGCAAAGGCCGCCTCCGGGCGGCTTTTGTGTTTTCTGCCTGTTGTCCATCCGCCTAGTACGATGACGGGCTTGCCCGAGGATTGCCATGTCTGCCGTGATGCCCCCGCTCGATGATGACTTTGTCCCGCCGCCGCTTGATCGCGAGGTGGCGCAGCTGCGCGTGCCGCCGCATTCGATGGAGTCCGAGTCGAGCGTGCTCGGCGGCCTGCTGCTGGACAACAATGCCTGGGATCGTGTGGGGGACCTGCTGCGCGAGGGCGACTTCTACCGTCATGAGCACCAGCTGATCTTCTCGGCCATCGGTGCGCTGATCAATGCCAGCAAGCCGGCCGACGTGATCACCGTGTACGAGCACCTGCAGGGCCTTGGCAAGGCCGAGGAGGTGGGCGGGCTGCTGTACCTGAACCAGCTTGCTCAGTACGTCCCCAGTGCCACCAACATCCGGCGCTACGCCGAGATCGTGCGCGAGCGTGCCATCCTGCGCAAGCTGGTCACCGCCAGCGATGAGATCGCCACCAACGCCTTTAATCCGCAAGGCCGCACGGTGGAGCGCATCCTCGACGAGGCCGAGGCGAAGATTTTTGCCATTGGCGAGGAGGGCTCGCGCACCAAGCAGGGTTTTCAGTCGCTCGACACGCTGGTGATCGACCTGCTCGACCGCGTGCAGGAGATGGCCGACAACCCCGTGGACGTGACCGGCGTGCCCACCGGCTTCGCCGATCTGGACCGCATGACCAGCGGCCTGCAGGCGGGCGACCTGGTGGTGCTGGCCGCGCGCCCCTCGATGGGCAAGACCTCGTTCGCCGTGAACATTGCCGAGCATGTGGCACTCAACGAAGGCCTGCCCGTGGCCATCTTCTCGATGGAAATGGGGGCGGCGCAGCTGGCGGTGCGTATCGTGGGCTCCATCGGCCGCGTGAACCAGGGCAACCTGCGCACTGGCAAGCTCTCGGACGAGGAGTGGCCGCGGCTCACCGAGGCCATTGAGCGCCTGCGCACCGTGAGCCTGCACATCGACGAAACGCCGGGCCTCACGCCCACTGAACTGCGCGCCAACGCGCGGCGCCTGGCGCGCCAGTGCGGCAAGCTGGGCCTGATCGTGGTCGACTACCTGCAGCTCATGAGCGGCTCGGGCTCCAGCGGTTCCGACAACCGCGCCACCGAGCTCGGCGAGATCTCGCGCGGCCTGAAGATGCTGGCCAAGGAGCTGCAGTGCCCGGTGATCGCACTGTCGCAGCTCAACCGCTCGGTCGAGCAGCGTACCGACAAGCGCCCGATGATGTCCGACCTGCGCGAATCGGGTGCCATCGAGCAGGATGCCGACATCATCATGTTCATCTACCGCGACGACTATTACAACAAGGACTCGAACGAGCCCAACATCGCCGAGGTCATCATCGGCAAGCAGCGTAACGGCCCCACGGGCACGGTGAAGCTGTTCTTCCAGAAGAACCAGACGCGCTTCGAGAACCTGGCCATGGGGAGCGATGATTTTTAATCAAATCGGCCTCTAGCCCTTGATGGAAAAGCGCTAGCAGCTCTCTTTTTGATAGTTAACCCACGCATGCCCATGCCCACCGGGGACAACACCCCGCCCACGCCATCGCCGCCCCTTGTGCGCCTCACGGGCCTTGGTCCAGTGGCCGACGCGCGCACCGTGGTGCTGGTGCTGGGCAGCTTTCCCGGCGTGGCCTCACTGCGCGCGCAGCAGTACTACGCGCACCCGCACAACCAGTTCTGGCCTGTGCTCCAGGCGCTGTGGCCGCAGCACCCGCTGCCCGGGCGCGACGACTACGCCGCGCGTTGTGCGTGGCTGCTGGCGCGCGGCCTGGGCCTGTGGGACGTGTACGCCGCGTGTGAGCGTGAGGGCAGCCTGGACGCGCGCATCCGCAACGCCGTGCTCAACGACTTTGCCGCGCTGCGCGCGCGCTGTCCGCGCCTGGCCGCCATCGCCCACAATGGCGGCGAGAGCTTCCGGCACGCCAAGGCGGTGCGCGCGGTGCTGGGCGACGGCCTGCCGTCGCTGCGCCTGCCATCGACCAGCCCGGCCAACGCCTCCTGGCGCTTCGAGCGCAAATGCAACGCCTGGGCTGAAGCCCTGGCCCCTTTTGGATTGGTGGATACCATTGGCCCGCAAGAAAACTGCTGCGGCTGACCTGCCCGAGGTCAGCGTCTCTGAATACGGCAACGTGCGCAACCTGCACCTGGGAACGCCCTGGATCCAGGGCTCGATGCGCCTGGACGATCCCTTTGCCATCGAGCTGGAATACGTGCAGCGCATGATGGCCTGGCTGCTGTTCGTCGAGCCCGCCAGCGTTGCCAAGCGCCACGCCATGCAGCTGGGCCTGGGCGCGGGTGCCATCACCAAGTTTTGCCGCAAGAAGCTGCGCATGTGCTGCACCGTGGTCGAGCTGAATCCGCGCGTGGAGGCTGTGTGCCGTGCCTGGTTCAAGCTGCCGCCCGACGGCCCCCTGCAGCGCGTCGTGCTGGCCGACGCCGCCGAGGAGATCCAGAAGCCCGAATGGCTCGGCACGGTGGATGCGCTGGCGGTCGATCTGTACGACCACGAGGCCGCCGCCCCGGTGCTCGACAGCGCGGAGTTCTACGCCAGTTGCCGCGCGCTCCTGACCGAGGAGGGATGCATGACCGTCAACCTCTTTGGCCGTTCCGCGAGCTATGAGCGCAGCCTGGCCAGCATGGCGCAGGCCTTTGGCGAAGAGGCGCTGTGGGCCTTCAAGCCAACGCGCGAGGGCAACACCGTGGTGCTGGCGCAGCGCCAGGCCACGCGGCCCAAGCCGGCCGAGCTGCGCGCGCGCGCCGAAGCCGTGCAGGCGCGCTGGGAACTGCCGGCGACCAAATGGCTGCGCGTGTTCAAGCCCGTGGCGCGATAGTGGTGCGAGAACAAGCAGGAGAACGTCCCATGCATTCCACCCCCCCCAAGACCGAGTCCGCACCCCGCATCACCGGCCCGCTGGACTGGCGCCGCGTGGTCGATTGGCTGAAGGAGGACGGCGTCATCACCTCCGAAGAGGCCCAGCGCACCATCGCCCGCTGCTCGCAGGGCGAGAGCCACCAGCACCCGCTGGTGCGCCTGGCCAGCGTGGCCATGGCGCGTGCCGAGGGCGGCCGCCCGCTGCCGCTGGAGGAGCTGACCGAGTACGTCGCGCGGCGCAGCGGCCTGGCCTACCTGCGCATCGACCCGCTGAAGGTGGACGTGGGCCGTGTGGCCGACGCCATGAGCGCCAACTACGCCGAGCGCCACAAGGTGCTGCCGGTGCAGGTCACGCCGCAGGAGGTGGTGGTGGCCACGGCCGAGCCCTTCATCGACGACTGGGTGGCCGAGGTCGAGCGCCAGTCGCGCCGCAGCGTGCGCCGCGTCATGGCGAATCCGCAGGAAATTCAGCGCTACATGGGCGAGTTCTTCGCGCTGGCCAAGTCGGTGCGCGCGGCGCAGAAGAGCGGCGGCAGCGCCAGCGGCAGCACCTTCGAGCAGCTCGTCGAGCTGGGCAAGACCAACAAGCAGCTCGATGCCAACGACCAGGGCGTGATCCGCGTGGTGGACTGGCTGTGGCAGTACGCCTTCGACCAGCGCGCCAGCGACATCCACCTGGAGCCACGGCGCGAGCAGGGCGTGATCCGCTTTCGCATCGACGGCGTGCTGCACCCGGTCTACCAGATGCCCATGGGCGTGCTCAACGCCATGGTGGCGCGCGTCAAGCTGCTCGGGCGCATGGACGTGGTGGAGAAGCGCCGCCCGCTGGACGGCCGCATCAAGACGCGCAACCCGCGCGGCGACGAGGTGGAAATGCGCCTCTCGACCCTGCCCACGGCCTTCGGCGAGAAGATGGTGATGCGTATCTTCGACCCCGACAACGCCGTCAAGGACCTGGACGCGCTGGGCTTCGCGCGCCACGACGCCGACCGCTGGGAGGGCCTGGTGCGGCGCCCGCACGGCATCATTCTGGTGACGGGCCCTACCGGCTCGGGCAAGACCACTACGCTGTACTCCACGCTCAAGCGCATCGCCACCGAAGAGGTCAACGTCAGCACGGTCGAGGACCCGATCGAAATGATCGAGCCCAGCTTCAACCAGACGCAGGTGCAGCCGCAGCTCGATTTCAACTTCACCGAGGGCCTGCGCGCGCTCATGCGCCAGGACCCCGACATCATCATGGTGGGCGAAATCCGCGACCTGCCCACGGCCGAGATGGCGGTGCAGGCCGCGCTCACGGGCCACCTGGTGTTCAGTACGCTGCACACCAACGACGCGCCCAGTGCCGTGAGCCGCCTGATGGAGCTGGGCGTGCCCAACTACCTCATCAACGCCACGTTGCTGGGCATCTTGGCGCAGCGCCTGGTGCGCACGCTGTGCGCGCAGTGCAAGCAGCGCGACGAGAACGCGCGCATGGAAGACCTGGCCGAGGCCGTGCGGCCCTGGAAGCTCTCCGGTGGCTACCAGCCCTACAAGCCCGTGGGCTGCGTGGAGTGCCGCATGACGGGCTTCCGTGGCCGCATGGGCCTGTATGAACTGCTCACGGTGAGCGAGGCTTTCAAGGACCGTGTGACGCAAAGCCCGTCCATCGATGCCCTGCGCCGCCAGGCCGTACACGACGGCATGCGCCCGCTGCGGCTGGCCGGTGCGCTGCGCGTGGCCGAGGGGCTGACCACGCTGGAGGAGGTGGTGGCTGTCACGCCGCCTGTTGAGGCATGACGGTGCCTCTAGCAAAATAGGGCTCCAGCCCTTTGCTGGAAAGCGCTAGCAGCTATCAAATTAAGAGCTTTTTGCCGCAGCCCCGCGCTGCGCCGGGAGGAGTGGATCGTGAGAGTCAAGAACCAGAAGGATTTCCTGGCCGGCCTGTTGTTCATGGCCGTGGGCCTGGCTTTTGCCTGGGGCGCCACGCACTACCCCATAGGGCGTGGCGCGCACATGGGGCCGGGCTACTTTCCGCTGGTGCTGGGGGCGCTGCTGGCGTTCATTGGCGCCCTGGTGGTCTTCAAGGCGGCGGTGATCCAGACCGAGGGCGGCAACAAAGTCGGTCCCTGGGCCTGGAGGCCGCTGCTGTGCATCCTGGGCGCCAATTTCACGTTCGGCATCCTGCTGGCGGGCCTGCCCAGTGTGGGCATTCCCTCGCTGGGGCTGGTGGCGGCCATTTATGCGCTCACGTTCATCGCCAGCCTGGCCAGTGGGCCACTGCGTTTTCTGGAGGTGTTCATCCTTGCCAGTGTGCTGGCCGTGGGCAGCAGCCTGGCCTTCGTCGAGCTGCTGCAACTGCAACTGCCGCTGTGGCCGGCTTTCGTGGCGGGGTGAGGCATGGATTGGCTGCAACACCTGGCCACGGGATTCGGCGTCGCCTTCACGGCGCAGAACCTGCTGTACTGCTTCATCGGCTGCCTGCTGGGCACCCTGATCGGTGTGCTGCCGGGCATCGGCCCGGTGGCCACCATCGCCATGCTGCTGCCCGCCACCTACGCGTTGCCCCCCGTGGCGGCGCTCATCATGCTGGCGGGCATCTACTACGGTGCGCAGTACGGCGGCTCGACCACGGCCATCCTGGTCAACCTGCCGGGTGAGTCGTCGTCGGTGGTGACGGTGATCGACGGCTACCAGATGGCGCGCGCCGGCCGCGCCGGGCCGGCGCTGGCGGCGGCTGGCATCGGCTCGTTCTTCGCCGGCTGCGCGGGCACGCTGATTCTGGCGGCCTTCGCGCCGCCGCTGGCCGAGATGGCCATCCACTTCGGCCCAGCGGAGTACTTTTCGCTCATGGTGCTGGGGCTGATCGGTGCGGTGGTGCTGGCCTCGGGCTCGCTGCTCAAGGCCGTGGGCATGATCGTGCTGGGGCTGCTGCTGGGGGTGGTCGGCACGGACGTGAATTCCGGCACGGTGCGCTTTGCCTTCGATGTTCCCGAGCTGATCGACGGTATTGGCTTCGTGGCCATCGCCATGGGCGTCTTCGGCTACGGCGAGATCATCGCCAACCTGTCGCGGCCCGAGGAGGAGCGGGAGGTGTTTTCCGCCAAGGTACAGGGGCTGCTGCCCACGCGCGAGGACTTTCGGCGCATGACGCCCGCCATCCTGCGCGGCACGGCGCTGGGTTCGGTGCTGGGGGTGTTGCCCGGCGGTGGCGCGCTGTTGGCGGCCTTCGCGGCCTACACGGTGGAGAAGAAAACCCGCCTGCACCCCGGCGAGGTGCCCTTCGGCAAAGGCAACATCCGCGGGGTGGCGTCGCCCGAGTCGGCCAACAACGCGGGCTCGCAGACCTCCTTCATCCCGCTGCTGACGCTGGGCATTCCGCCCAACGCGGTGATGGCGCTGATGGTCGGGGCCATGACCATCCACGACATCCAGCCCGGCCCCCAGGTGCTGACCCATAACCCCGAGTTGTTCTGGGGCCTTGTGGCCTCGATGTGGATCGGCAACCTGATGCTGGTGGTTCTGAACCTGCCGCTGATCGGCATCTGGATCAAGCTGCTTTCGGTGCCCTACCGCTGGCTGTTTCCGTCCATCGTGCTGTTTTGCGCCATCGGCGTGTACACCACGAACAACAACAGTTTCGACGTATGGATGGTGGGCGCGTTTGGCCTGGCCGGCTATGTGTTCCACAAGCTGGGCATGGAGCCCGCGCCGCTGCTGCTGGGCTTCATCCTCGGGCCGATGATGGAAGAGTACCTGCGCCGCGCGCTGCTGCTGTCGCGTGGCGACTGGAGCGTGCTCGTCACGCGCCCGCTGTCGGCGGGGCTGCTGGCGGCCGCCGCGCTGCTGCTGGTACTCGTGCTGCTGCCGGCGGTCAAGCAAACGCGCCAGGACGCCTTCACCGAGGATTAGCCCCACATACCCGCCCCGACCATGCACCACACTCCCCTTCCCGCACTGCACCCGCAACGCGCGCTGCTGCACAACGAAATCCATGCCCGCCCGCCCGAGGCCCTGGCCGCGCCCATGGCGATCACGCACGTCGTCATGTGGGCGGACGCTGCGCAGCGCGAGGCCAGCAGGGCCCACCTGGCGGCGCTGCTGCGCGATCACCATCTGCCGCTGCCGGGCGAGCACAACACCCACCTGCGCGTGGACCTGGGGGCCTTCCGGCTGCGCTGGGAGCTGCACACCGAGTTCGTCAGCTGGACGTTCATGGCGCCCCTGGCGGCCGACGGCTTCGCCGAACGCGAGCCCACGGGCGCGAGCGAGAGCGTGCCCCGCGAATGGCTGGCGCAGCTGCCCGGCCAGTGCCTGTGCAGCCTGCACCTGTGGGTGCTGCCTACGCAGGGCTTCGGCAATGCCTCGCTGGTGCCCCAGGTGCTGCGCGAGGACACGCTGGTGGCCTCCACCGTGGCCGACGGCCATGGCGAGGTGTACACCGACTTCGCCATCCATGCCGACGGCAGCTCACGCATGGTGCTGCTCGCGGGCGGCATGACGCCGCGCCGCCTCGGGCGGCTGGTGCAGCGGCTGCTGGAGATCGAGACCTACCGCATGGCAGCGTTGCTGGGCCTGCCGGCCGCGCGCGACGCCGCGGCGGTGCTGGCCAGCGCCGAGCGCGAGCTGGCGGCACTGGCCGAGGCCATCCGCAGTGCCGACCGTGACGCCGAGCCGGCGCTGCTCGACCGCCTTACGCGCCTGGCGGGGCAGGTGGAGAGCCAGTACGCCGCCACGCACTCGCGCTTTTCCGCCAGCAACGCCTACTTTGAACTGGTAGACCGGCGCATCCGCGACATCGCCGAGTCGCGCCTGGCGGGGATGCAGACCATCGGCGAATTCATGGATCGGCGCCTGACGCCTGCGCGCAACACCTGTGAATGGGTGGCGCGGCGCCAGGATGGGCTGTCGCAGCGGGTTGCACGCATCAGCAGCCTGCTGCGCACGCGCGTCGAGATCGAGCAGCAGCAAAGCAGCCAGGCGCTGCTGGGCGCCATGAACCAGCGCCAGGACCTGCAGCTCAAGCTGCAGTCCACGGTCGAGGGGCTGTCCGTGGCCGCCATCACCTATTACTTTGTCGGCTTGGTGAGCTATCTGGCCAAGGGGGCGCAGACGCTGGGCTGGCCCTGGTCGCCAGAGAGTACGGCGGCGGTGGCCATCCCGCTGGTGGCGGGCAGCGTTTGGTGGTCGCTGCGGCGACTGCACCAGCGTATGTTCAAGAACCGGCATTGAAGCCTGGCGGAACGCGTCCAAGATCCGTCACAATGCAGGTTCCATGTCTGTCCCCGGAGGGCCTGTGCGCCACCTGCTGCCACTGCTAAAGGACGTCCTGCCTGCGTGCCTGCGCCGCTGGGCGGGCCTGGCCTTGTTGGCATGGTGTGGCGGCGCGTTGGCGCAGGTGGGCACCGCCCCGGCACCGTACAAGCTGCGTGTGGTGGGGGGGCTGGCGGGGGTCAACCAGTACCTGCAGCACGAAGAGCCGTTCTGGACCCAGCAGCTTGCGCGCCTGAGTGAGGGGCGCTACAGCGCCGATATCGTGCCGTTTGACCGCGCGGGCGTGCCGGGCGCAGAGATGTTGCGCCTGATGCAGCTGGGCGTGCTGCCGTTTGGTACGGTGCTGATGAGCGCGCTGGCAGGGCAGTATCCGCAGTACGCGGCGGCCGACCTGCCCGGCATGGGCGCCGACATGGCGGGCGTGCGCGCTGCCGCGGCTGCGTTCCGTCCCTACCTGGAAAGAGACCTGCGCCAGCGCCACGGCGTCGAACTGTTGGCCATCTATGCCTATCCAGCCCAGGTGCTGTTTTGTAAAAAGCCATTGGCGAAATTGACCGACCTGGCCGGGCGGCGCGTGCGCGTGTCGTCGGTGGGGCAGGCGGATTTCGTCGGCGCGCTGGGGGCGTTGCCGGTCCACACCGCCTTTGCCCAGATCATGCACAGCCTGGAGTCGGGTGACACCGAATGTGCGATCACCGGGACGCTGTCGGGCCACACGCTGGGCCTGTACCGCGTGACCCAATACCTCTACACCCTGCCCATCACCTGGGGCCTTGCGATCTTCGCGGCCAACCAGGCCGCCTGGAACGCGCTGCCGCCTGACCTGCGCGTGTTGCTGCAGCGCGAGCTGCCGCAACTGGAACGCACCATTTGGGCCGCTGCCGAGCGCGACACGGCCGATGGCGTCGCCTGCAACAGCGGTGCGCCGCAGTGTGGCCTGCAACGCAAGGGGCGCATGGTGGCGCTGCAGCCCTCGGCACAGGACGTGCAAAAAAGCCGCGAGATTTTCGAGGGCGTGATCCTGCCGCGCTGGCTGCAGCGTTGCAGTGTGGATTGCGCCGCCGTCTGGAACCAGACCATAGGCCCGGTGCGCAATATGCGCGTGCCCGCAGCACGATGACGGTGCCCACGTTTCCCCTGGCACGCATACGGGTCACGGTCTGGAGCGTGGTGGCGTTCTTCCTGGCAGCGCTGGCGCTGGGCGCAGCGCTGCTGATGCAGCGTATGCGCCAGGCCGACCTGGCCGACAGCGAAGCGCAGGTGGTGCACTTCGTGGCTGGCGCCGAGGCTGCACTGAACCGCGTGCTGCTGGGCTTTGACGTGCTGCTGGCCAGCACCGACGAAATGCTGGGCCTGTCGGCCCTGGAAGGTCGCCCTTTGGACGCTGCCACCGCCAGCCAGGTGCTGCGCCGGGCCACGCGGCAGAACCTGATGGTGCGCTTTGTCGCGCTGCTCGATGACCAAGGGCGCGTGCTGGCTTCGTCCGATCCGGCGGCAGAGCAATTGGTTGTCGAGGTGCCAGAGCGTTTTTTGCGCCAGGTGCTGGATCCGTCCGTGGCCTCGATGGTGGTGAGTCCCCCCATGGTCAGCTTTGCCAGCTCTGAGAGTGTGCTCTACATGGCGCGCGCCGTGCATATGGAGGACGGCAGGCGCTTGCTGGCGCTGGCCCAGGTGCCCGTGGCCATGCTGGTGCCGGTGCTGATGCAGAGCGTGGACATCGCCGGCCTGGAAGTGACGTTCGAGCGCCAGGATGGCGAGTTGCTGTTGGCGGTGCCGGCGGCGTCCGTGGCGCGCCGGGCCGTGCCGCAGCCCCTGCAGCCCGGTGCCCACTGGGGGCGGCAGGCCCGCCTGTCGCAGGTCGATGCGCTGGTGGTGGCCCAGCCCAGCCTGTACCCGCAGCTGTGGATTTCTGCCAGCCTGAGTACCGAGGCCGCCCTGGCGGGCTCGCGCACCGAGCGCATGGGCGTGCTGTGGGCCGCCCTGTTGTTCGCGGCCATGGTGCTGGGCGCAGGTGTGCTGGTGCAGTCGTACCTGGTGCGCATGTACGCGGCGCGCCAGGAAATTACCCAGGCCAAGGCTACGCTGGACCAGGCGCTGGGCTCGATGGTCAGCGGCTTCATGCTGCTGGATGCGCAGCGCCGCGTGGTGCAGTGGAACCGCCGCTACGAGGAGCTATTTCCCTGGCTCCAGGGCTCGCTGGTCGAGGGGCTGCCGTTCGAGGTGGCGCTGGAGATCAGCGCGCGCTGCCAGCTGCCGGGTGCCAGCGAGGCCCAGCGCAGCGAATGGGTGCAGCGGCGCATGCTGCTGCTGTACAACCCCGATGGCTGCAGTTTCGAGCAGTACCTGACCCCCGGCATGTACGTGCAGGTGACTGAGCGCCCCACGCCCGAGGGCGGCCGCGTCATCAGTTACCACGACGTGACGGAGCTGCGCCGCGCCAGCGCCGAGATCGAGTCGCTCGCGTTTTACGACCCGCTCACCGGTCTGCCCAACCGCCGCATGCTGCTCGACCGGCTGGGCCAGGCCACGCAGCAGGTGCAGCGCTCGGGGCACACGGGGGCGCTGCTGTTCCTCGACCTGGACCACTTCAAGGTGCTCAACGACACGCGCGGGCATGAGGTGGGCGACCAGCTGTTGCAGCAGGTTGCACAGCGGCTCAAAGCGTCTGTGCGCAGCTGCGACGTGGTGGCGCGTCTCGGGGGCGATGAGTTCGTGGTCCTGCTGGGCGAGTTGTCGTCCGACGCGGCGCAGGCCGCGTGGCAAGTGCAGCACGTGGGCGAGAAGATTTTGCACGCCCTGGCGCAGCCCTACATGCTGGATGGCCAGGTGCACCGCAGCTCCTGCAGCGTGGGGGCCGCGCTGTTCAGTGATGGCAGCCAGAGCGCGGTAGAGCTGCTCAAGCGCGCCGATATCGCCATGTACCAGGTCAAGGCCCAGCGCGGCAATGCGCTGTGTTTCTTCGACCCGCAGATGGAGGTGGAGATCAACCAGCGTGCACGCCTGGAGACCGACTTGCAGACCGCCCTGGTGGAGGGGCAGTTCGAGCTGCACTACCAGCCCCAGTTCACCCTGGCAGGGCAGATGGTGGGCGTGGAGGCGCTGCTGCGCTGGAGCCATCCGCAGCGCGGCATGGTGTCGCCCGGCGAGTTCATTGCCGCCGCCGAGGACAGCGGCCTCATCGTGCCGCTGGGCCAGTGGGTACTGCGCCAGGCCTGCATGCAGTTGGCCGCATGGCAGCAGGTGCCGCATTGCGCCAGTCTGCAACTGGCGGTCAACGTCAGCGCGCGGCAGTTCCGCCAGCCGGATTTTGCCCAGCAGGTCATCGCGCAGATTCAGCAAGCCGGCGCGCCCGCGCACCGCCTGAAGCTGGAGCTGACCGAGTCTCTGGTGCTGGAGGACGTGCAGGACTCCATTGCCAAGATGCACCAGCTGCGCACCAAGGGCGTACGCTTTTCCATGGACGACTTTGGCACCGGCCATTCCTCGCTGGCCTACCTCACGCGGCTGCCGCTGCACCAGCTCAAGATCGACCAGTCTTTTGTGCGCCACATCGGCCAGCAGCACACTGACGACGTGATCGTGCAGACCATCATTGGCATGGCGCGTACGCTGGAGCTGGAAGTGATCGCCGAGGGCGTGGAAACGCCGGCGCAGCGCGACTTCCTGGCCGACCACGGCTGCACGCTGTACCAGGGCTACCTGTACGGCCGGCCCATGCCGGTGCAGGAGCTGGTGGCGCGGGCGGCACAGGCAGGCCAGGGGGTGGCTTGATGTTTGAAGGCAAATAGGCCACCAGCCCTTTGCTGGAAAGCGCTGGCAGCTATCAAAAAAGAAGCTATCAGGTGCGTCTCGACGTCACCACGATCCCGCCCACGATCAGCAGGAACGCCACGCCGTGGTACAGCTGCGGCACCTCGCCCAGGAAGGCGGTCGAGAGCACGGCGGCGAACAGCGGCGTGAGGTTGATGAAGAAGCCCCCCAGCACCGGCCCCGCGCGCTGCACGCCCACGCCCCAGAAGCGGTAGGCCAGGATGGCCGGGCCGATGGCGATGAAGGCCAACCCCGCCAGCAGCGGCAGGCCCCACACGGCGGGGGCCGGCTGCAGCGCCTGTTCCACCCCGGCAAAGGTGCCGGACCAGGCCAGGCCGAACACCATTTGCGCCATCAGGAACGCAGACCAGTCGGTGCGGATCGACTGCGGCTCGCTGGTACGCACCAGCAGCCAGCTGTAGAACGCCCAGGAGATCGTGGCCAGCACCATGTACAGGTCGCCGGGCACCAGGCGCAGCGCCAGCAGCTGGTCCCAGCTGCCGCGGCTGAGCACCATCAGCACCCCCGTTACCGACAGCAGCGCGCCCGCCACCTGGCGGCGCGCCACGGGCACGCCGAAGAACAGCGCGCCCACCACCAGCATCCACACCGGCATGCCGGAGCCCACCAGCGTCACGTTCAGCGG
The DNA here is from genome assembly GCF_001298675.1 of Paenacidovorax caeni. Classification (GTDB taxonomy): domain Bacteria; phylum Pseudomonadota; class Gammaproteobacteria; order Burkholderiales; family Burkholderiaceae_C; genus Paenacidovorax; species Paenacidovorax caeni. The sequence goes on along the minus strand of NZ_CYIG01000010.1, from coordinate 22,725 downwards.
GGTCGAGGTCTGCAGTGCCAGGTACTGCAGCGCGTTGTAGTTGCCAATGCCCAGCAGCCCCAGCCAGGCATAGCGGCGCCAGTGCGGCCACAGTCCGCTGCCCGGCCGCAGCACCTGCCAGGCCAGCGGCAGTAGCACCACGAATGCCAGTAGCCAGCGCACGAAGTTCAGGGTAATGGGCGGGATCAGCGGGCTCAGGGCGCGGCCTACCACTGCATTGCCGGCCCACAGCAGCGGGGCAGCCACGAGCATGGCGATGGTGGCGGGGGAGAGGCGGGATGTCATAGGGGGAGCAACTGTACCCGTTTGCATTCCCGCCTGCAGCGCGGGCGGGCGAAACATGGCACGATGGCTTTTTTGCCGCGTACCGCCAGGCCGGTGCGCGTTTTCTTCAGGAGTGAGCAGCCCATGTCCCTTGCCGTCCAAATCCGCCAGCATGGCGGCCCCGAAGTACTCGAACTGGCCGATCTGCCTGTGGGCGAACCTGGCCCCGGCCAGGTGCGCATTCGCCACCATGCCATCGGTCTGAATTTCATCGACGTCTACCACCGCACCGGCCTGTACCCGCTGTCCATGCCGGCCACCATCGGCATGGAAGGCGCCGGCGTGGTGGAGGCCGTGGGCGAGGGCGTGACCCACCTGCGCGTGGGCGACCGCGCCGCCTACGCCGCCAACCCGCCGGGCAGCTACTGCGAGGCGCGCGTGATGCCCGCCATGGGCGTGTGCAAACTGCCCGACGCCATCAGCTTCGAAACGGGCGCCGCCATGATGCTCAAGGGCCTGACGGCGCAGTACCTTCTGAAGAAGACACGGCCCGTCGAAGGCCTGGAGCGGGGCGACTTTGTGCTGTTCCACGCCGCCGCGGGCGGTGTGGGCCTGATTGCCTGCCAGTGGGCCAAGGCGCTGGGCCTGCAGCTCATTGGCACCGCCGGCAGCGATGCCAAGTGCCAGCTGGCGCTGGACAACGGCGCGGCGTACGCCATCAACTACGCAAGCGAAGACTTTGCTGCGCGCGTGAAGGAGATCACTGGCGGCAAGGGCGTGAAAGTGGTGTACGACTCGGTGGGCAAGGACACCTGGGACAAGTCGCTGGACTGCCTGCGCCCCTTCGGGCTGATGGCCAGCTTCGGCAACGCCTCGGGCCCGGTGCCGCCGTTTGCGCCCGGCAGCCTGGGCGCCAAGGGCTCGCTCTACGTCACGCGCCAGACGCTGTTTACCCACATCAGCACGCGCGAAGCCACGCAGGCCATGGCCGACGATCTGTTTGCCGTGGTGGCCAGCGGGCAGGTGAAAATTCACATCGACCAGCGCTACGCCCTGGCCGATGTGCAGCAGGCGCACCGCGACCTGGAAGCACGCAAGACCACCGGCTCCACCATTCTCACGCTGCCGTGAACGCAGCGCCCACCTGGGTGGCGGCGGTGCGCGCGCAGGCGCAGCGGCCGCCGCGTGTGCCGCGCCTGCCGCTGTGGGTGGCGGGGCAGGCTGTCGGGTCGGTGGAACCCGGGGTTTTGGATCAAATTGCCTCTAAAGGCTTGCTGGACAAGCGCTACAAGCTATTGAAAGATGAGCAATCGGGCTGGTCGCTGCACGCTCTCGGCGACGCCACGCCCGCACTCAATGCCCTGGCGCAGGCGCTGCGTGCCCAGGGCCGCTGCGGGCCCTGGCGCAACGAGCAGTTGGCCGTGTGCGACGCCCAGGGTCGGCGCATCGGCACCATCGAGCGCGGTGCCGTGCGCCCGCTGGGCCTGGCCACCCAGGCAGTGCATCTGGTGGCCCGTGCGCCCGATGGCCGCATGTGGGTGCAGTTGCGCGCCTTCAACAAGCCCAACAACCCAGGCCAGTGGGACACGCTGATGGGCGGCATGGTCTCGGCTGCCGATACTTTGCCGCAGGCGCTGGCGCGCGAAACCTGGGAGGAAGCCGGCTTGCGCGTGGATGCTTTGCACGGCGTAGCCCATGGCGGGCATGTGCAGCTGGCGGTGCCGAGCGAAGAGGCCCATGGCTGCGGCTACATGGTCGAGCGTATCGACTGGTTCCACGCCACCGTGCCCGATGGCATGGTGCCGCAGAACCAGGACGGCGAGGTAGAGCGCTTCGAGCTGCTGGCACCCGAGGCGCTGCTGGAGCGCCTGGCGCACGGTGCCTTCACGCCCGAGGCCACCCTGGTGCTGGCTGCTGCACTGGGGTGGTAGCCTGACGCGGGCTAGCTCTGCTGGCGTTCCTGGGCCACGCTGCGCACCAGGTCCCACACGCGCTGTGCCAGGGGGGAGAGCGCGCGGTTGCGCCGGTGTACCAGCACGATGTCGCGGTCCACGCGCGGCTGCAGCGGGCGTACCGCCAGGCGCGGCAGGCCTTCGGGTGGCAGCGCCAGCATGGGGATGACCGAGACGCCCAGGCCGGCATCGAGCATGCGGAAGATGGTGGTGGGGTGTCCGACCTCCTGCGCGACCCGTGCCTGCACGCCCTGTGCGGACAGCGCGCGGTCGATCAGGCGGCGACTGCCGGAAGCCTGGTCCAGCAGCACCAGCGGCTCGTCCGCGAGATCGGTCCAGCGCACCTGGCGCCGCCGCGCGAGCCGGTGTGTGGGCGGGCAGGCCAGGCAGAACGGCTCGGTGTAGATGGGCTCGCAGCGCAGCGCCTCGCGCTCGCGCGGGTCGATGACCACACCGAAGTCCACCTCCCCTGAGAGCACGCTGGCCAGCACATCGTTCTGGATGCGGTCGAGCAGCACTATTTGCACGCCGGGCAGATCGCGCTGGCAGCGCGCGATGCAGTCGGGCAGCAGGTTGGCCGACAGCGTGGGGCTGCTGGCCACGCGCACGCGCCCATGCAGCGCTGTGGCCATGCCGCGCACATCGAGCAGCGTGGCTTCCAGATCCTCCAGCACGCGAGGCAGCCGCGCAGCCAGGCGCTGGCCAGCGTCGGTCAGCTCGACCTCGCGCGTGGTGCGGTTGAGCAGTTGCAGGCCGAGCTGCGCCTCCAGTTCGGTGATGCTGCGGCTCACGGCCGGTTGCGTCAGGCCGATCTGGCTGCCCGTGCGGCTGAAGTTGCGCGTGGCGGCTACCGCGAGGAACACCTGGAGTTGGCGCAAAGTCACATTCATGCGCTGAAATCATAAAACTATCAGATAAATCGATTTCTCTTGGGGCGACGGCTGCGCTTCAATCGGCGCCTTCCCCCGTTTCGCCCCCGCTGCCATGGCCCGCTCCCGTTTTCTGCCCGACAACTTCACCCTCGCGCTGCTGACCACGGTGGCGCTGGCCAGCGTGCTGCCTGCAGCGGGTGGCGTGGCGCGCTTCTTCGAGGGGCTGACGGTGGCGGCCGTGGGGCTGCTGTTCTTCCTGCACGGCGCCAAGCTGTCGCGCCAAGCGATCGTCGCGGGTCTGTCGCATTGGCGGCTGCATCTGGTGGTGGTAGCCAGCACGTTTGTGCTGTTCCCGTTGCTGGGCTGGGTACTGCGGCCGGTATTGCAGCCGCTGGTCACCCCCGATCTGTACCTGGGTGTGCTGTTTCTGTGCGCGCTGCCGGCCACGGTGCAGTCGGCCATCGCCTTCACCGCCATGGCGCGCGGCAACATGCCGGCGGCCATCTGCAGTGCGTCGGCGTCCACGCTGCTGGGCATCGTCATCACGCCGCTGCTCACGGGGCTGCTGCTGTCACGTACGGCCGCCGCACAGCACGATGCGCTGGAAAGCATCGGGCGCATCATGCTGCAGCTGTTCGTCCCCTTCATTGCCGGGCATCTGCTGCGGCCGTGGATTGGCGGCTTGACCCAGCGCCATGCGCCGGTACTCAAGTTCGTCGACCAGGGCGCTATCTTGCTGGTGGTTTACACCGCGTTCAGCGCCGCCGTGGTCGAGGGGCTGTGGCACCAGATGCCGCTGCCCGCGCTGGCGGGGCTGCTGGTGGTGTGTGCGGTGATTCTGGCCCTGGCGCTGTGCTTCACCACCTGGCTCAGCCGCAGGCTTGGCTTTTCCAAAGAGGACGAGGTGACCATCGTTTTTTGCGGCTCCAAGAAAAGCCTGGCCAGCGGCGTGCCGATGGCCAAGGTGCTGTTTGCTGCCCATGCCGTGGGGGCGATGGTGCTGCCGCTGATGGTGTTCCACCAAATGCAGCTCATGGTTTGCGCCGTGCTGGCGCAGCGCTACGCGCGTCGGCTGCCGTCTGCTCAGGATTGAGGGCGTGCTGGCGCTGCGTCCTGAAGGCGGCTGGGCGCCAGGGTGCCGGTGGGCTCCAGGATCGGGTAGGCCATGGAGCACAGCAGCGAGTTGATGCGCTTGAGCTCGCTCAGCAGATCGATGTGCAGTGAGCTGGTCTCGATGCTGGGCACCGTGCGGTCCGACAGGCGCGCCAGGTGGGCCGCTGCGTAGCTGCGCTCCAGGTCGCGAAAGCGCACTTTCTCCTCGAGCAGGCGCCGTGCGTCGCGTACGTCACCATTGAGGAACACGCTCATGGCCAGGCGCAGGTTGTCCACCAGGCGGCCGTGCAGCTCGGTGATCTCCTGCATGCCAGCCTCTGAAAAGCGGAAGCCGCGCTTGATTTTCTTGTCTTCGATGTCGATCAGCACGCGCTCGATGATGTCGCCGATCTGCTCCATGTTGATGGTGAAGCCGATGATGTCGGTCCAGCGCCGGCCCTCGCGCTCGTCGAGTTCGGAGCGCGAGATCTTCGTCAGGTAGTACTTGATGGCCGAATACAGCTCGTCCACCGAGTCGTCAATTTGACGCAATTCGGCCGAGAGCTTGAGGTCGCCCGTGCGGATCACGGTGTACATCCCCACCAGCATGGCTTCCACCAGGTCGGCCTGGTGCAATGCCTCGCGTGCCGCGCAGGAAATGGCGAGGGAAGGCGTCGCCAGCGCGGAGGGGTCGAGGTGACGCGGGCGCAGCGGGTTCTTGCTGGCCGGGTCGGCCGGCGGCATGAGCCGCGCCATGAGCGAGGCCACCCACTGTGTCATACCGATAAAGCCCAGGCTGATGACCACGTTGTAGGCCAGGTGGAACAGCACCACGCTGGTGGCGATATCGCCCAGCCGCGGGTGCGCGTGGCGCAGCCACAGGCCGATGAGGGGCGCCACCAGCGCCACGCCCAGCACCTTGAAGACCATGTTGCCCCAGGTCACCTGGCGCACTTCCACCGAGGCCTTCAGCGTCGTCAGGATGGCCAGCAGGCCACTGCCCAGATTCGCGCCCAGCACCAGCCCCAAAGCCACCTCGGTGGGGACGACGTGCGAGGCCGCCATGGCCGCGATCAGCAGCACGATGGCCAGGCTCGAATACGAAATGACCGCCAGCGCCGCGCCCACCAGCAACTCGGCAACCAGGTCGCTGCTGACGCTGCCCAGCAGCGTGCGCACCACGGGCGAGGCCAGCAGCGGCTCGCTGGTCTCCACCACCAGGCGCAGCGCCAGCAGGATCAGCCCCAGGCCGATGAATACCCGCCCGACGCGCCCGGTCGTGGTGTCCTGGCGTGCCATGTACATGACTACGCCCACGAAGATGAACAGCGGCGAGAGCCACGACAGGTCCGTGGAGAACAGCACCGCCATGAGCGCGGTGCCCACGTCGGCGCCGCGCATCACCGCCAGCGCGGCGGGCAGCGAGATCAGGCCCTGGCCGACGAAGGAGGAGGTCATCAACGCCGTGGCGGTGCTCGATTGCACCAGTGCGGTGACGCCGATGCCGGACAGCGCCGCGCTGAAGCGGTTGCCCATGCTGCGCGCCAGCAGGCTGCGCAGGTTGGCGCCGAACACGCGCAGCACGCCCGTGCGCACCAGTTGCGTACCCCACACCAGGAGGGCGATGGCGGCCAGCAGATTAAGGAGGTGCTTCATGGGGCGGAGGGCGCCGCTGTGCGCGGCGCGAAACCTTGCAGCATACTGCCGATCCCGCCCTCATGCCAGAGCCCCTGGCGGCGGCTCAACCGGCTTTGCGCATGCGCAGCAGTTCGTCCACGATCAGGCAGACCGCGCCCACGGTGATGGCGCTGTCGGCCAGGTTGAAGGCAGGAAAGTGCCGCCCGCCCAGGTGAAAGTCGAGGAAATCCACCACGTAGCCGTGCTGCAGCCGGTCCACCACGTTGCCGATGGCGCCGCCCAGGATGCTGGAGAGCGAGAAGGCGAAAAGCCGCTGCCCGGGGTGCTGGCGCAGCTGCCAGACGATGAAGAGTGCTGCTACCAGGCCGAACGCCGTGAAGCCCCAACGCTGCCAGCCCCCGGCATCGGCCAGAAACGAGAAGGCAGCGCCCGTGTTGTGCGCCCGCACGATGTTGAAAAACCCGGTGACGGGGGTGGCGTCGCCCAGTTGGTAGGCGCCGAGGATCAGCGTCTTGGTGAACTGGTCTGCGATGAAAAGCACCAGCGCCCAGACCAGCCAGGGCCACAGGCTGCCAGTGCCACCAGGGGGCGTGCGCACCGTCATGCGTGTGCGCGGCTTTCGCCGCTGCCATACAGGTTGCTGGTGCAGCGCCCGCACAGGGTGGGGTGCTGCGCGTCGTGGCCCACGTCGGCGCGGTAGTGCCAGCAGCGCTCACATTTCGCATCCGAACGGGTTCTAACGCCGACCTGGAGCGCGCTACCAGCTACCAATTCAATAGCGGAAACGATAAATACGAACTTCAGATCGTCACCCAGGCTGGCGAGCAGCGCGTGGTCCTCGGGGGGGGCGGACAGGGTGATATCGGCCTGCAGCGATGCGCCAATGCCACCCGAGGCGCGCACAGCCTCGATTTCCTTGTTCACCACGTCGCGGATGGCACGAATGCGCTGCCACTTGGCCAGCAGCCCCTCGTCGGCATGGGCGATGGTGCCGTAGGTTTCGGTGAAGATCGACGCCGAGCTGCCGAACACCTTCCAGGCTTCCTCGGCTGTGAACGACAGGAAGGGCGCCATCCAGCGCAGCATGGCGTGCGTGATCTGGTGCAGCGCGGTTTGCGCGCTGCGCCGCGCCAGGCTGCGCGGCGCGGTGGTGTAGAGGCGATCCTTGAGCACGTCGAGGTAGAAACCGCCCAGGTCTTCCGAGCAGAACAGCTGCAGCTTGGCCACCACGGGGTGGAATTCGTACACTTTGTAGTGCGCCAGGAGTTCTTCCTGGAACTGCGCCGCACGTGTCAGCGCCCAGCGGTCGATCTCCAGCATCTCGCCGAACGGCACGGCGTCGCGGGCCGGGTCGAAGTCGCTCACATTGGCGAGCAGGAAGCGCAGCGTGTTGCGGATGCGGCGGTAGGCGTCCACCACACGCGCCAGGATCTTGTCGTCGATGGCCAAGTCGCCCGAGTAGTCGGTGGCCGCCACCCACAGGCGGATGATTTCAGCGCCCAGCTTGCCGCTGACTTCCTGCGGCGAGACGGTGTTGCCCAGGGACTTGCTCATCTTCTTGCCCTGGCCGTCCACGGTGAAACCGTGGGTCAGCAGGCCGCGGTAGGGCGCGCGCCCGAAGATGGCACTGGCCAGCAGCAGCGAGCTGTGGAACCAGCCGCGGTGCTGGTCGTGGCCTTCCAGGTACAGGTCGGCCTCGGGGCCTTCGTCGTGGTGCATGCCGGCGTGTGTGCCGCGCAGCACATGCCAGAAGGTGGAGCCGGAGTCGAACCACACTTCCAGAATATCCGTGCTCTTGGTGTAGTGCGCGGCCTCTTCGGCGCCCAGGATATCAGCGGCACTTACGCGGCTCCAGGCCTCGATGCCGCCCTGCTCGACGATGGACGCAGCCTGGTCAATGATCTCCATGGTGCGTGGGTGCAGCGCGCCGGTGTCCACATGCAGGAAGAAGGGCAGGGGCACGCCCCACGAGCGTTGGCGCGAGATGCACCAGTCGGGCCGCCCGGCGATCATGTCGCGCAGGCGGGCCTTGCCGTTCTCGGGGTAGAAGCGGGTGTGCTCGATGGCTTCTAGGGCAATCTGGCGCAGCGTTTTGGCGGGCTTTTGCGCCGGGTCGGTGAACACGCCCTCGCCCTCGTCCATGCGCACGAACCATTGCGCTGCGGCGCGGTAGATCACCGGGCTCTTGTGGCGCCAGCAGTGTGGGTAGCTGTGGCTGATGGTGGTGGTGTCGAGCAGGCGCCCGGCGACCTTCAGCGCGTCCAGGATGACTGGCACGGCCTTCCAGATGTGCTGGCCGCCGAACAGCGGCAGCTCGGGTGCGTACACACCGTTGCCCTGCACCGGATTCAGGATGTCCTGGTAGTCCATGCCATTGGCGACGCAGCTGTTGAAGTCGTCCACGCCGTAGGCCGGGGCCGAGTGCACGATACCCGTGCCGTCGTCGGCCGTGGCGTAGTCCGCGAGGTAGACCGGCGAGACGCGGTCGTAGCCCTTGTCCATGGCGCCGAGGGGGTGCTGGAAGGGTATGTGGTCGAGCTTTTCGCCCAGCGCGGTGGCGAGCACCTTGCCTTCGAGTTGCCAGCGTGTCAGGCATTTCTCGACCAGGGCTGAAGCCACGATCAGCAGGCCGCGCGGTGTATCCACCAGGCTGTATTCGAGTTCGGGGTTGACGTTGAGCGCCTGGTTGGCCGGAATCGTCCAGGCCGTGGTGGTCCAGATGACGATGAAGGCGTCCTTGTCCAGCCGCTCCAGGCCGAAGGCCGCGGCCAGCCGCGCCGGGTCGGCGGCGGGGAACATCACGTCCAGCGTCTGGCTTTGTTTGTCCTGGTACTCGATCTCGAACTCGGCCAGCGACGAAGCGCAATCGAAGCACCAGTACACCGGCTTCAAGCCGCGGTACACGAAGCCGCGTTCCATCACTTTCTTGAGTGCACGCAACTGGCCCGCCTCGCTGGCGAAGTTCATGGTCTTGTACGGGTTGTCCCACTCGCCGAGCACGCCCAGGCGCTGGAAGTCCACCAGCTGCTGCGCGATCTGCTCGGTGGCGAAGGCGCGGCCCCGAGCCTGCATTTCGTCACGCGGCAGGTTGCGGCCGTGCTTTTTTTCGATGGCGTTCTCGATCGGCAGGCCGTGGCAGTCCCAGCCCGGGGTGTACAGCGCGTCAAACCCTTCGAGCTGGCGCGCCTTGACGATCATGTCCTTGAGGATCTTGTTGACCGCATGGCCGATGTGGATCTGGCCGTTGGCATACGGCGGGCCGTCGTGCAGGATGAACTTGGGTGCGCCGCGCCGCGCGTCGCGCAGTTGCTTGTAAACGCCTTGGTCGTTCCACTCCTTGATCCAGCCCGGTTCGCGCTTGGGCAGGTCGCCGCGCATCGGGAATGGGGTGTCGGGCATGTTGAGCGTGGCGCGGTAGGCGCTCGCGGGGGCGTTCTTGGGGCTGGATTCGGACATGGGGAAACCTTCAAAGGGGACGCCCGGGCGATCGGGCCCGAGCCGAGGCTGCATGCGCTTGCGCAGGGAATGGCAAAAGGGGCGAAGCCTGCCCCGTCAAATTCGGTCGCGCGTGGTCTGGCGGCGGGTATCGGTGTAGCTGGGGGCGTGGTGCGTGGCGAACCAGGTGCGCGCGTTCTCGCAGTCCTGGGCGATGCCTTGGGTGAGCGCCGCGAGGCTGTCGTATTTCAGCTCGTCGTGCAGTTTGTGCAGCAGTTCCACGCGAATGATTTTACCGTAGCCCCCCTGGGGGCCCAGGTGGGCCGGCCAGTCGAGGCAGTGCGTCTCCAGCAGCACGCGGCCGCCGTTGGCATCTTCGGGGTCGAGCGAGGGGCGTACCCCCAGGTTGGCCACGCCGCGCAGCGGGGTGTCAGCCAGGCCATGCACCAGCACGGCGAAGATGCCGCTGGCCGCGCTTTTCCAGTGGGCAAAGCGCAGGTTCAACGTGCGAAAACCATCGCCCGCGCCTGGACGCGACTCAGCCAACTGGCGGCCCAGCTTGCGTCCATGTACCACGTGGCCACTGATGCTGTAGGGCCGGCCCAACAGCCGCGCGGCGGCTTGCATGTCGCCGCGCTCCAGCGCGTCGCGCACCGCCGTGCTGGACACGCGCAGGCCGTGCACCTCGTAGCTGTTCATGCGCGCGACGTCGAAGCCCTGGGCCTGGCCCGCAGCGTCGAGCAGCGCATAGCCGCCCGCCCGCTGCGCGCCGAAACGGAAGTCATCGCCCACCAGCACATAGCGCGCGCCCAGGCCGCGCAGCACCACGTCGTCGATGAAGGACTGTGCGCTCAGTCCCCCGAAAGCTGCGTTGAACGGCTGTACCACCACCTGCTGTACGCCGCAGCGCTCCAGCTCGGCCAGCTTGTCGCGCAGCGTGCCAATGCGCGCAGGCGCCAGCGCGGGGCGCTTGTGTATTTGCGCGAAATAGTCACGCGGGTGCGGCTCGAACGTCAGCACGCAGCTGGGCACGCCGCGCAGGGAGGCTTCGTTGTTGAGCAGTGCCAACATGGCCTGGTGGCCGCGGTGGACGCCATCGAAATTGCCGATGGTCAGCGCGCAGGCGCTGGCCAGGCCCGGCCGGTGAAAGCCACGGAAAATCTTCATGCTTTTATTTTGATAGCAGCTAGCGCAGTTCCAACAAGCGCAAGACGCCAATTTGTCATGGAATCAGAGTATATTGCGCAAGGCATATTCCATTCCCAGTACCCTTGCAGGAGGCGTGTGGTGAAGGTCTTGAAGCTGTCGGCCCAGGGGCTGCCCCAATCATGGATTTCGCTGGAACAGGCGGTGTTGCACTACGCCGCAGATGAAGTGCGCAGGGAGTCCGGCGGACAGATCGCGCTGTTTCGTGGCGGCCACAACGCATGCACCGGCATGCAGTCGCAGATCGCGGTCAACAGCATCATCGGCACCAAGGGCGTGCCAGCCATCAATCCTTTCGAGCTGCGGCCGGCGCTCACCAACAGCAAGCTGTTCGTGCGCGACCGCAACATGTGCGCTTACTGCGGAGGCCACTTTCACGAAAGCGAATTGACTCGGGAGCACATCATTCCCCAGGCGCGCAAGGGCGCGGATCACTGGATGAACGTGGTCACCGCCTGCAGGCCCTGCAACCACCGCAAGGGGCCGCGCACGCCAGAGCAAGCGCACATGCCCTTGCTTTATGCACCCTACGTGCCCAGCCTGTGGGAGGATTTCATTCTGCGCAATCGGCGCATCCTGGCGGATCAGATGGAGTTCCTGAAGGCGCATGTGCCCAGGTCGTCGCGGCTGCTCAACTGACGCTACCGCCGCAACGAAAAAACGCGGCCGTGGCCGCGTTTGGAGGGTAGGGTGTAAAGAGGGTCAGGCCGCAGCCTTGCGTGCCATCACCAGGAAGCCTTGCACAGGCTGGCCCGCTTCTTGGCGTATCACCACGTCTTCGATCTGTACGCTCTCGAACCCCGCCTGCTTGCACAGCTGCTGTACGTGGCTGCGTTTGTGGGCATAGCGGCCGTTGTCTTGTAGGAGCAGATCGGGCCCTTCTTCCGGTGCGGCTTCGCAGGAAAAATAGAAATCGCCAGCGGGCAGCAGGATGCGGTGGGCATTGGGAATAGCGTCGGAAATATCGCCCACGTAGACGAACACATCCAATGCGGTGATGACTTCGTAGGTCGATGCAGGTGTTTCACGCAATGCGTCGAGCAGGTTGACCGTGTGGAAACGGTCATACACGTCGTGACGCGCGGCCTGTTCGATCATCTTGGACGATAGTTCCACGCCGATCAGAAAGCCGTCAAGCCGGCCCAAGCAGGCCCCGAGCAGACCTGTGCCACAACCCAAGTCCAGGACATTGAGATTGCGCTCAGGGAATCTCGCAAGAATCTTGTCGGCCACAACGCGAGGGAGACGGTATCCGAGCTCCGTAACCAAGTGCTGGTCAAAACTCTCCGCCATGTTGTCGAACAGCTGGCGGTTCATCTCCAGCGGCTGGTGTGGCGGTGTAACCCCATGGGCTAGAGCGTTGTAGTAGGCGTAGATGGAGTCACCCGGCGCGAGCTCCAGCAGTTTCATCGTGTCCGCGATCGCCTGCCCGGGTTTGCCGATGGCAAGCAGGACCTTGACCCGGCCGAGCAGGGCGTGCTCATCTTTGTCGTTTTGTGCTGCCAGGCTGCTCCATTCTTGCAGCGCTTCCTCGTACCGGCCCAGGTTGTGCAGGTCCTGTGCCAGCAGGCGGCGCAGCTGCACATCGCCGGGAACCAGTTCCAGGCCGCGGCGCAGGTGCTTCAGCGCCATTTCGGCATGGCCTGCGCGGTGGGCAATGTCCACTACACCGGCGAGTACCCTCAAGTTCTTCGGCTCCAGCGCGGCCACTTTTTCGGCCGTTTCCACCGCCTCTGGGAACTGGTTCTGGCGTGCCAGCAGCAGCGCCAGCTCCAGCAGCCCGGGGCCCCAGCCAGGCGCCATGGCGACGCACTTGCGCAGTGCCTCGAAGGCGCCCTTGATGTTGCCCGACTTCTCCGCCATCAGGCCTGCCAGCATGAAGATGCGTGCGTCACCGGGCAGGATGCGCTGCGCCTGGTTCAGCGTCTGCGCGGCTTCGCGCAAGGCGCCCTGTGCGATTTGGGTGCGGGCGGTTTCGAGATATTTGCGGATGGGGTCGGCGTGGACGGCGGTGGCGCTCATGGACGGCTAGAGGGGAAGAAGGAGCAAACCGGGCATTATGCGGGATTCACCGTACCACCATCGCAGTTGTCGTTGGCGTCGCGCAGCGGCGGCAACACCAGCGTGAAGCAAGTGACCCCGTCCGGGCGTTGAATCCACCCGCACGTCGCCGCAGTGCAGCTGTGCCACGCGGCGCGCCACCCACAGGCCCAGGCCAAAGCCCAGCGTCTGGTCTGAGCGGCGGCCACGCTCGAAGCGCTCGAAGATGTGTTGCACCTCCTCGGGCGCGAGGCCAGGTCCCTCATCGGCTACGTGTCGGAGTGGGGCCTGATCGTCTTGTCAGCCCTGATGGGGCTGTTCATGGTGGGCATGCGCCGCCGCATGCGCTAATAAGCCTGAAAGCGCTACGCAAGCCTTGCAACATGGCTTGCCAATGACAAGAGCCCGTGATGCAGTTATGCATCACGGGCTTTTCTTATGGCTCTGTCACCTGTTTGTGTTGGTGAAAACGTGGCGTTTCCCGCAACGCCAGGCGCGGTGTGGGCTTTGGCCCTCTTGCCGCAACCCTCTTCGTCGAGGGGAACAACACGATTAGGTGACAGAGCCTTTTTTATTGCTGCCGGGCCGCCCCAACGCCATAACGTCACCTTTGGGAGCTGCGGTCACTCGCAGTGGGCAAGTGCCGGGGGAATTCACGCCCGAGGCGTTCAGGTAGGCGGGCGAGTCATATCAGTTTTCATGGTGCTGGGCACGACCATCGGCCTGTGAAACTGGCGAGGCCCAAGCGCAGGCAGCCGCGCAAGGGCTGTCCCGCAGTGAGGGCATCGTCCCCCTGCCTGCAACGCGCAGACTTGCGCGAGCCGGAGAGGCGCTTCGCCTCAGCGCCGCCCACCCAGCAGGCTGGCGCCGAGCTGGAGCAGGTCGCCCGCGTCGAACTTGCCGTCGCCGTTCTGGTCTAGCAGGCTGCCCAGCAGCCCACCGCCCAGGCCGCCCTGCTGCCGCGCATGCTCCTGTCCCCGCGTCTGGCCCAGGGCGGAGGCGTCCATGTTTCCCGCCTTCGCGCGGTTGGCCAGATAGGCCATGACCATGGGGGCGAGCATCGCCAGCAACTGGCCCGCCCTGCTGCCCAGGCCTGTGGCTTGGCCCAGCTGGTTTTCGGCCTGCTGGCGGTTGCCGCCCAAGATCTGCCCCAGGATGGCCGCGCCATCACCCAGGCCGCCGCCAGCGCCCCGGCCTGGCGCAGCGCCTGCGCCGCCCAGTACGGCGCCGAGCAGATCGCCCAGTCCGCCCAGCCCTTGCGGCGTGGCCTGGCCATGGTCGCGTTCCAAGGCGTTGAACAGCGCCGCTGCGTCTTGCGGCTGGGTGGCGTTTTGGCCCAGCGCGCCCAGTAGCAGCGGCAGAGCGGCGCCAACGGCGGACTCAATTTGCTGGCTACTGGCGCCCAGCTGCTGTGCTATCTGCTGCATGGGTGCGCCCTGGAGCTGTGCCAACAGATCATCTGCCATGGATTGCGGTGCGGTCATCGGCGTGTCCTTTTGCGGCGGCGCGCCAACGTGCAGGGGCCCCGTGCCCCTCCGTCGCGCCAGAGGGAAGCAGTATGCAGGCACAGCCGATGAGACCGGCCTGGACGTGGAGGGCGGTTGATAGTTCTTCACATTGCCAAAAAAAAGCCCCGCAGGCACTGAACCTGCAGGGCTTTTTCAGGCAGAAGGCGGGGGGCTTGCCTCAGGCGAACACCCCCGCCGTGTCTTGCATGCGTGCCGACACCTCGCCCAAGTGGTGCAGTGTGTCGCCCCAGGTCATTTCCAGCTGGGTGAGTGTCTTGAAGTAGTGGCTGCCGATGTACTCGTCGGTCACACCGATGCCGCCGTGCATTTGCACCGACTGCTGGCCGACAAAGCGCATGGACTGGCCCAGTTGCACCTTGGCCTGTGCCAGTGCGCGGCGGCGTTCTGGCGCGGGGGCGCCGAGCTTGAGGCTGGCGTAGTAGCTCATGGAGCGGGCCAGCTCCAGCTGCATCTTCATATCCGCCGCGCGGTGGCGCAGGGCCTGGAAGCTGGCGATGGGCACGCCAAACTGCTTGCGCTGGTTCAGGTAGTCGAAGGTGAGCGCGGCGGTCTGGTCCATCACGCCGACAGCGTAGGCGCAGGCGCAGGCAATGCCGGTGTCCACGGCCAGCTCCAGCGCGGCCAGGCCATCGGTGGTGAGCAGCGTGGCGGGGGCGTTGTCCAGCACCAGCTCGGCGGCGCGGCTGCCGTCCTGTGTGCCGTAGCCGCGCGGGGTTACGCCGGAGGCGGCACGCTCCACGAGGAACAGGGCGATACGGCCGTCCAGCTGGGCCGGCACGATGAAGGCATCGACCTGGTCGCCAGCGGGTACTATGCTTTTGGTAGCTGTCAGCGCATGCCCTGTGGGCGTTTTTGCCGCTTTCGCCTCGCAAACGTCAAGGCGGTAGCGTGCCTTGCGCTCCTGGTGCGCGAGCACCACCAGCGCCTCGCCGCTGGCGATGCGTGGCAGCCACGCGGCCTGTACCGCCTCTGGGGCATGGTGCGACAGCACGCTGGTGGCGACAAAGGTCTGCGCCAGTGGCTCCAGCACGATGCCGCGGCCCAGTTCCTCCATGGCCACCATGGCGTCGATGGCACCCTGGCCCAGGCCGCCGTGGGCTTCGGGCACGGTGAGGGCGGTCAGGCCCAGCTCGGCCAGTTCGCCGTAGGCGGCGCGGTCAAAGCCGCCAGCGGCGACGATGGCGCGGCGGCGCTCGAAGCTGTAGCCTTTGTCCACCCACTTGCGCATGGCATCGCGCAGGGACTGCTGGTCGTCGGAAAAATCGAAGTCCATGTTCTTGTCTCCTTAGCCAAGCACCGTCTGCGCGACGATGTTGCGTTGCACCTCGTTGGAGCCGCCGTAGATGGTGGTCTTGCGCAGGTTGAAGTAGGTCGAAGCGAGCGGCGCGTTACCGGCCTCGCCGCCGGGAAAGTCGCCTTGCCAGCCGGCTTCCATGGCTTCTTCGATGAAGGGCAGGGCGAACGGGCCAGCGGCCAGCATCATCAGCTCGGCGTAGCGTTGCTGGATCTCGCTGCCCTTGATCTTGAGCAGGCCGGCGATGTCGAGCGAGTTCTTGCCGCTCTTCTCGTTCGACAGCACGCGCAGCACCATCATCTCCAGTGCCACCACGTCCACTTCGAGCAGGGCGATCTGGTCGCGAAAGCGCGCGTCGTCCCACAAGCCCTCGGCCTTGGCGATGCGCTTCAGGCGCTCCAGCTCACGCTTGCTGCGGTTTACGTCGGCGATGTTGGTGCGTTCGTGGCTCAGCAGGTGCTTGGCGTAGGTCCAGCCCTTGTTTTCCTCGCCGATGAGGTTCTCTGCAGGCACCTCGACGTTGTCGAAGAACACTTCGTTGACTTCGCACTCCCCGTCGAGCAGCTTGATCGGGCGCACCGTCACGCCGGGGCTCTTCATGTCCAGCAGCAGGAAGGAGATGCCGGTCTGCGGCTTGCCCTCGTTGCTGGTGCGCACCAGGTTGAACATCCAGTCGCCGTACTGGCCCAGCGTGGTCCAGGTCTTCTGGCCGTTGACGATGTACTTGTCGCCCGCGCGCTCGGCGCGGGTCTTGACGCTGGCCAGGTCCGAGCCCGATCCGGGTTCGCTGTAGCCCTGGCTCCACCACACCTCGCCGCTGGCGATGCCGGGCAGGAAGCGCTGCTGCTGCTCCGGTGTGCCGTAGGCCATGATGACGGGCGCCACCATCACCGGGCCAAAGGGGATGATGCGCGGGGCGCCGGCGAGTGCGCATTCTTCCTCGAACAGGTGCTTTTGCACGGCGGTCCAGCCCGGGCCGCCGAACTGCTTGGGCCAGCCAAAAGCCAGCCAGCCCTTCTTGCCGAGAATCTTGGCCCAGCCCTGCATGTCCTCGCGCGTCAGGCGCAGGGCGTTATGGACTTTGTGGGAAATGTGCGCGGGCAAATTGGCGCGCACCCAGGTGCGTACCTCTTCGCGGAACGCCTGCTCTTCGGGGGTGAATGCGAGATCCATGCGGTTGTCTCCTTTGAGGCGTTATTTGTAGCACGGTCGTTCGTTTTATTCCTGTCCGGGTGGCGACATGGGCGCACCAATGCCAGATTCCGTACCCGGCTCCACGCCCAGCTCGGCGCACAGGCGGCGCACCGTGGCCTGCAGGGCCGCCACCTCTGCCTCCAGCGCTTCCACGCGTGCCTGCAGGGGGCCGCTGGCCGGGGCGCCGCCAGGGCTGGCGGCGGCCTGCAGCGCCTCCACGTCCACCGGGCCGCACAGCAGGTGGGCCCAGCGCGGCTCGCGTGCGCCGGGCGCGCGTGGCAGCAGCACCACGAGCGGCCCACCTTTCTCGTCGCTGCGCTCCTGCAACTCGGTGAGGAAGGCCTCCACCGAGGAAATGTCGGCGAAGCGGTGCCAGCGTTCGGCGTTGATGCGCAGCTCGCCCGCGGTTTGGGGGCCACGCAGCATCAGCAGGCCCAGTAGCACGGCCGACTGGTCGGGAACGCCCACGCCTCGCGGAAAGTTGTGCTCCCAGCGCGTGGCGCGCTGGCTGCTGATCTCCACCGCCAGGGCCATGCGGCGCAGCCCTTCCAGCGCTTCCTGGGCTTCGCTTTCAGTAACTTGCATCACCGGATCGCGGCTGGTTTTCTGGTTGCAGCCGGTCACCAGGGCGTTGAGTGTGAGCGGGTAGCTGTCGGGCACGGTGCGCGCCTTTTCGAGCAGGGTGGCAAGCACGCGGGCCTGCACGGGGGTGAGGGGCTGTTGGCGGGGATCGAAGGGCATGGCGGGGATAATTGAGGCAAATGAAGAACATCGTGATTTTGATCTCCGGCGGCGGCTCCAACATGGCTGCCATCGTGCGTACCGCGCAGCAGCAGGACTGGGCGCGCACCCTGGGCGCCCGCGTGGCGGCCGTGGTAAGCAACAAGGCCGACGCCAAGGGGCTCGCGTTTGCACGCGAGCAGGGCATTGCCACCGAAGTGCTGGACCACAAGGCCTTCGACAGCCGCGAAGCCTTCGATGCCGCGCTGGCCGAGGTGATTGACCGCTACGACCCCGCCGTGGTGGTGCTGGCCGGGTTCATGCGCATCCTCACGCCGGGGTTCGTCGCGCGCTATGCGGGGCGGCTGGTCAACATTCATCCGTCGCTGCTGCCGGCGTTCACCGGGCTGCATACGCACCAGCGCGCGCTGGAGGCCGGCTGCAAGTTCGCCGGCTGCACCGTGCATTTGGTGACGGCGGAGCTGGACGTGGGCCCCATCCTGGAGCAAGCCGTGGTGCCGGTGCTCGAAGGCGACACGGCCGACACCCTGGCCGCGCGCGTACTCACGCAGGAGCATGTGATCTATCCGCGCGCCGTGGTCGGGCTGCTGCAAAAACAATAGCTTCCAGCGCTTGCTGGGCAAGCGCTGGAAGCTATTTTCCCTATCAATCCTGCAGGCCTCAGAAGGTGTGAATGAATCCGGCGTGTCCGAGCAGGCCGTACAAACGTGCGCCATCAAGGCGCAAAGCGCAGCCATAGCGCGGGCTATTGAAGTGCATTTGCAACGCCGAGGGCGTGCGTTTTTGCGGGATGAGCGGGCATGGAGGATTCGTTCACACCTTCTTAAACTTGCGCGCTCACGCTGCTGGCCGTGGTGCTGGCCGCGCTGCCGGAGGCGGCGATCGCCTCGTACTCGCGCTTGGCCTGTTCGGCCAGTTGCACCAGGTTCAGCGTCGCGCCCTGTTCCTGCTGCGTGCCGGTGCCGGCCTGGGTGGCTGCAGCGGTCAGCTGGTCGATGAAGGTCTGCGCCTCGGTGCTGCTCAGCTTCTGGTCGCCATCGGTGTCGATGGCGGAGAACAGAGCCTGCGCCGCCTCCTGCGCGCTGCTGCTGCCGGCCAGGCGCTCGGCCAGCGAGACGGTGCCGTCCTCGTTGGTGTCGAGCGGATCGTAGGTGGTGCTGCTGGACTGCGCGCCACCCGCGCCGCCCGGACCGCCGGGCCCACCCGGGCCACCGGGCGGCGGCGGGGGCATACCCCCGCCCGCCGTGCCAGATGCCTGCTCCGACGGACGCCCCGCGTCGAATTCGGCCTGCGAGAGCTGGCCATCGCCGTCCGTGTCGAGCTTGGCGAACAGTTCATCGCTGCTGGTGCCCGTCTTGCTGGCCGTGCCGCCGGACATCTTTTCCAGCAGGCCCTGCACTTCGTCCTGGCTCACGCTGCCGTCGCCATCGCTGTCCACCTTGCCGAACAGGTCGTCGCCGGCCATGCCGCGCGACTGGGCGAACTCCACCGTGGTGGGCGGGGGCGGCAGCAGGTTCTTCATCGCGCTGCCCAGCTCCTCGCCGTTCAGGCTGCCGTCGCCGTCGGCGTCGTACTGCGCCAGCATGTCCTTGGCGCTGGTGTCCAGGCCCATGCCGGTCTTTTGCGCCACGTCGTCGATCAAGGACTGTAACTCCGTGCCGTCCACGCCGCCGCTCTGGTCGGTGTCCAGCTTGGAGAGCAGTTTTTCAGGGGTGCGCTGGCCCGCGCTGCGCTGCAGGCTGGCGCTCGACCAAGCGCTGCCAACGCTACTGATGCTCGTCATGGTGGGTTCCTTTCGTTCAGGGCCAGGACGAGCAGCCCCGGCCTGGAACCCATTCTTGAAGGAGCGCGTAAACCGGTGTTGTCCTGTTTGTACCGGGGCTGGTACAAAAGCGCGTCCGAGGTGCCGAACTGGCGGGCAAAGGCCGCGCATATCGCCGCTTGCCGTGGCGGGCGCGCTTCCTACACTGGCGCGCCCCCGGCCACATTCCACGCGCATGTCCCACATCTTGGTCGTCGACGACGACGAAGACATCACCACGCTGCTGACCCAGTACCTCGCCCGCTTCGGCTTCACCGCCCACGCGGCGGGCGATGGCCCGGCGCTGCGCGCACAACTGGCGGCGCACCCCATCGACCTCATCGTGCTCGACATCATGCTGCCGGGCACCGACGGCCTGACGCTGGCGCGCGAGCTGCGCCAGCGCACGCAGGTGCCCATCATCATGCTCACCGCGCGTGCCAACCCCTACGACTGCGTGCTCGGCCTGGAGATGGGGGCCGACGACTACATGGCCAAGCCGTTCGAGCCGCGCGAGCTGGTGGCGCGCATCCAGAGCGTGCTGCGCCGCCTGGGCACGCGCGCCGCGCCGCCGCCCGGCGTGGTGCGCTTCGACGGCTGGGCGCTGCACCGGCTGGAGCGCCATCTGGTGTCGCCGCGCGGCGTGGTGGTGCCGCTGTCGAACGCCGAGTTTCGCCTGCTCTGGACCTTCCTGGGCATGCCCCGGCGCGTGTGCAGCCGCGACCAGCTCATGGAACAGGCACGCGGCCGGGCCATGGATGCGCTCGAGCGCAGCATCGACCTGCTGGTCTCGCGCCTGCGCCACAAGCTCAGCGACGACCCGCGCGATCCGTCCATCATCAAGACCGTGCGCGGTGCGGGCTACGTCTTCAACGCGCAGGACGTGCAGGGCTACGCCGGAGGCCCGGCGTGAGCGCCCGCGCCGCGCTGGCGCGCGGCCTGCCGGACACGCTGTTCGGCCGCCTGGCGCTGCTGCTGGCCGCGGCCGTGCTGGTGAGCCACGTGCTGGCGCTCACGCTGATGTTCGAGCTGCGCCCGGCGCGCCCCGCGCCGCCGCCCCCGCCCCCCGGCCCGCCGGCGCTGCACGCGGGCCTGCTGCTGGACATCGGCGTGCGCCTGGGCGTGCTGCTGCTGGCCGCCTGGGTGGCCGCGCGCTGGCTGGCCCGGCCCATCGACCGCCTGGCCGCCGCCGCGCGCGAGCTGGGCCGCGACGTCGCCCGCCCGCCGCTGCCCGAGGACGGCACGCGCGAATGCCGCGAGGCCAGCCGCGTCTTCAACCAGATGCAGGCGCGCATCCGCCGCCAGCTGCAGGATCGCGACCGCTTCGTCGCCGCCGTCTCGCACGACCTGCGCACGCCGCTCACGCGCCTGCGCCTGCGCGCCGAGGCCCTGCCAGACGGCGCCGAGCGCGCGCGCTTCGCGCGCGACATCGCCGAGATGGACGCCATGATCGGCGCCACGCTCGACCACCTGCGCGGCGTCGCCGCCGGCGAGCCGATGGCGCCGCTGGACCTGCAGGCCCTGGTGCAGAGCCTGGCCGACGATGAGGCCGACTGCGGCCACGCCGTGCGGGTGGCGGGCCGCGCCGGCCCGCTGCCCGCGCAGGCCGGCGCGCTGCGCCGCTGCATCGCCAACCTGATCGGCAACGCCGTGCGCTACGGCGGCGGCGCCGAGGTCACGCTGGCCGACGACGGCGCGCGCGTGCGCATCGCCGTGCGCGACCACGGCCCCGGCCTGCCCGAGGCCGAGCTGGACCGCGTGTTCGAGCCGTTCTACCGCGCCGAGGGCTCGCGCAACCGCCAGAGCGGCGGCGTGGGCCTGGGGCTGTCCATCGCCCGCGACATCGCCGAGCGCCACGGTGGCAGCCTGCAGCTGCACAACGCCGAGGGCGGCGGCCTGCGCGCCACGCTGGTGCTGCCGCGCGCCAATTCGCTACTGAATGAATAGCTGCTAGCGCTTGATGGGAAAGGGCTAGAGGCTGTTTTCATTCAAATCCTCCAGGGCCGTGAAGCGCGGCTGGCGCACGCCGCCGATCACCACTGTTTCGGTGAACATCGCCGCAGGCCGCACCCACAGGCCGTGCGCGCCGTACAGCGCGCGGTACACCACCAGGGGTTCCAGCGTTTCGCTGTGGCGCGCGATATCCAGCACTTCATACAGGCCGCCCTTGTAATGGCGGTACAGGCCGGCGGGCACGCGGGGCAGGGGCGGGAGGTCGGCGTCGGAAGCCATGGGCGGTTTGGGTAGCATGTGCGGCTGCGGCAAAGGGGGCCGCGCCGCATCCTATGCCACCCCGGGGGGAGTTTCCATGGACCAGGCCGATTTTGTGCACCTGGTGCGCCTGAGCGAACACGCCAGCGCCGAAAACAGCCGCGCCTACCGCCGTGGCGTTGCGGCGTTCGCCGCGCTGGGCTATGCCTGGGTGCTGGGCTGCCTGCTGCTGGCCGGCGCGCTGGTGGCCTGGGCGCTGCCGCAGGTGCTGGCCGGGCGCTTTCGCTTCGCGCTGGTGTGGGTGTTGATCGCGGCGCTGGGCTTGTTGTGGACCAGCCTGCGCGCCCTCTGGGTGCGGCTGGACGCGCCCGAGGGCCTGCAGATCACCGCGCGCGACGCGCCCGCGCTGTTCGAGGCGCTGGAGCGCATCCGCCGCAAGGTCAATGGCCCACCGCTGCACGCCGTCTACCTGGACGGCGACTTCAACGCCAGCATCCGCCAGACGCCGCGCTGGGGCCTGTTCGGCGGCGCGGTGAACACCCTCACCATCGGCCTGTCGCTGCTCATGGCGCTCGACAAGGCGCGCCTGCTGGCCGTGCTGGCGCACGAGTACGGGCACCTGCGCGGCGGCCACGGGCGCTTCGCCGCCTGGATCTACCGCACGCGCCTGTCGTGGCTGCGCCTGCACGACAGCATGCGCGGCGACGCCGGGCCCGTGGCCGCAGCCACCCAGGCGTTCCTGGACTGGTACTTCCCGCGCTTCGCGGCCAAGACCTTCGCGATGGCGCGCCAGGACGAGTACGAGGCCGACCGCATCGCGGGCCGCCTGCTCGGGCGCGAGGCGGCCGTGGCGGCGCTCATCGAGGTCGAGATCAAGGGCGCCTGGCTGCAGGCGCACTTCTGGGCCGGCCACTGGCGCGCGGCGGCGGCGCACGCGCTGCCCGTGGGGCCGTACCAGGCGATGCGCGGCCAGCTCGCGCTCGCGCCCGAGCCGGCCTTCGCGCGCGAGGCACTGCGCCAGGCGCTGGCGCGCCTGAGCGGCGTGGACGACACCCACCCCGGCCTGCGCGACCGCGTCGAGGCCCTGGGCGGCGCGCCCGCGCTGCCCGATTGGTCGCGCCGCGGCGCGCTGGGGCTGCTCGGCGAGGCCGAGCGCTGGATCGCGCACTTCGACCGCGCCTGGTGCAAGGACAACGCCAGCGACTGGAAGCAGCACCACGCCTGGCTTGGCCGCGTGCGGGCGCGGGTGCAGGCCCTGGCCGCCGCGCGCGCCCAGGGCAGCGCCGACGAACTGGTCGAAGAAGCCACGCTGCGCCGCCAGCTCGACCCGCAGGCCCCGGTGCGCCCGCTGTACGAACTCGCCCTGCGGAGCCGCGACGGGCACCTGGGCGCCTTGCGCGGGCTGGTGCAGACGCTGCCCGAGGGCGACCGCGCCGCGCGCCTGCAAGGGCTGCAG
>NZ_CYIG01000009.1 GCF_001298675.1 Paenacidovorax caeni | reverse complement strand
GACCTCTTTGCGGGTTTTCTTGGGCAGGGGGTCAAGGCCAAGCGTGATCTGATCCATGTCCGTGATCGTCGGTCCTCATCAGGCTCTGCGCCAGTCGGAATGACCAGGGGTTTTGCAGACCTTCCCTAAGGGTCGGCTGGCCCGGCCCGCTCAGGCCGAGGCGCAGCTGGTGGATGACATCGGGGCGTTCTTCGACGACCCCGAGGGATTCGTGCGCTATGTCTTCCCCTGGGGCCAGGCTGGCACGCCGCTGGCGAACGAGAGCGGCCCCGACACCTGGCAGTGCGAAGTGATGGGAGAAATCCGCCAGGCGCTGTGCAACGGCGCCGACGTGCAGACCGCCATCCAGATCGCAGTGGCCAGCGGCCACGGTATTGGAAAGACCGGGCTGGTGGCCTGGATCATCCTGTGGTTCATGAGCACGCGGGACTTCCCGCAGGTGGTGGTCACGGCCAACACCAAGACCCAGCTCACCACCAAGACGTGGCGCGAGTTGTCCAAGTGGCACAAGCTCAGCATCAACGCCCACTGGTTCGACTGGTCGGCGACCAAGTTTCACCATGTCCTCTACCCCGAGGTATGGTTTGCAGCAGCCATCCCCTGGACGGAACACAACTCCGAAGCCTTCGCGGGCACGCACGAGAAGCACGTCCTGGTGATCTTCGACGAGGCCTCGGCTATCGCTGACAAGATCTGGGAGGTGACCGAGGGGGCCATGACCACGGCCGGTGCGATGTGGCTGGCCTTTGGCAACCCGACCCAGACCACGGGCCGCTTCGCCCAGTGCTTCGGCAAGCTCAAGCACCGCTGGATCACGCGCCAAGTGGACAGCCGCACGGCCAAGATGGCCAACAAGGCCCAGATTCAGAAGTGGATCGACGACTACGGCGAAGACCACGACTTCGTGCGCGTTCGCGTGCGGGGCGTCTTCCCGCGTGCTGGCAGCCTGCAGTTCATCAGCCTCGACACCGTGGCCAAGGCGCAGCGCCGCAAGGCACAGGGCTACGGGAGCTTCGCCAAGGTGCTGGGCGTGGACGTGGCGCGCCACGGTGATGACCAGTCCGTCTTCACGCGGCGCCAGGGCAATCACGTCTGGCCGCAGAAGAAGCTGCGCGAGCCCGACCTGATGAAGCTCGCAGACCTGATCGCGTTCGAGATCCACGAGTTCAAGCCCGATGCTGTCTTCATCGACGCCACTGGTCTGGGCTGGGGCGTCATCGACCGCCTGCGTCAGATGGGCTTTGGCAAGCTGATCTTCCCTGTCCAGGTGGGGGAGAAGGCGACCGACGAATCCCGCTACTGGAACAAGCGCTCCGAGCTGTGGGACCAGGGAAAGAGCTGGCTGGAAGAGGGCGGCTGCCTGCCGGAAGACCCAGAGATGGAAGCAGACCTCACCGGACCGCAGTACGGCTACGACCGCCGCATGCGCATCGTCATCGAGAGCAAGGACGACATGAAGGCGCGCGGGCTGCCCAGCCCTGATTGCGCGGACTCGCTCTTGCTGACCTTCGCTTCACCCATTGCAAGCACCACGGCAACGCCTGCACCGAGCTGGCGCGACCGTCTTGGCGTGGGCCGCCCAGGCCACTGGGACCAATCCACCGCATGACCATGACCAGCACCACCCTGACTTCCATCGGCGACGAAGCCGCGCGCGAGAACTGGGATCGCTACCAGTACGCCAAGGACCGTGGTCATCTTGACTACCTACCGCACGCCGCACGCTGCGAGGACATGTACATGGGCGGCGGCCGGCAGTGGACACCCGAGGCCCGGGCCCAGCTCGCCCAGGAGCGCCGCCCCTGCTACGAGTTCAACGAGATCAAGCCCAGCATCAACGCGGCCATCGGCTACCAGATCCACAACCGGATGGACATCGCCTTCAAGCCGCGTGGTGGTGACGCCGACCTGAACCGGGCCACCATCCTCTCCAAGGTTGCCATGCAGGTGGTGGACATGTGCAACCTGCATTGGCACGAGACGCAGGTTTTCAGCGATGGCGTCATCCAGCAGCGTGGCTACTTCGATGTCCGGGTGAGCTTCGACAACAACATCCAGGGCGACATCGTGGTGAGCGACCTCGATCCCATGGACGTGATCCCGGACCCGGATGCCAAATCCTACGACCCCGACAAGTGGGGCGATGTGCTGATCACCCGCTGGCTGACCCTGGATGAGATCGCACAGCTCTACGGCCCCAAGGCGAGCAAGACCGCCAAGGAGAGCAATGACGCTGGCCGGGACTTCGGCGACATGGACGACGAGCACGAGCGCAGCAAGTTCGCCAGCCGCGACAGCATGGGTCACTTCGACGCCTGCCTCAAGAAGGAGGATGGCCTGGAGCGCTACCGCATCATCGACCGCCAGCGCTTCGTCTACGAGCCCACCCGCTGCATCGTCTGGCCGGCAACCGGGGACGTGCGCGCAGAGCCTGACATGGCCCAGGACTCCATTGCGGATGCGCTGGCCCAAGGTGCCGTGCGTGCCAAGCGCATGCGCCGCCGGGTGAAGTGGACCGTGACCACGCTGACGGCTACGCTCTTCGATGGCTACAGTCCCTACGAGCATTTCACCGTGGTGCCGTATTTCGCCTACTTCCGCCGCGGCAAGACGGGCGGTATGGTGGATGACGCCATGGGGCCGCAGGAGGCTCTGAACAAGGCAGTAAGCCAGTACGTGCATGTGGTCAACACGGCCGCCAACAGCGGGTGGATCGTTGAGGAGGGTTCCCTCACGAACATGACCATGGATGAGCTGGAGCGCATCGGCGCGCGCACTGGCCTGGTGGTGGAGTACAAGAAGGGCAGCGCCGCGCCGCGCAAGATTGAGCCCAACCAGGTGCCAACCGGCGTAGACCGCATCATTGACCGAGCAGACAAGGCGCTCAAGGATGTGACTGTGCCCGAGGCCATGCGCGGGCAGCAGGGCCCGGAGACCTCAGGCGTGGCCATCCAGGCCAAGCAGTTCGCCAGCCAGCAGCAGCTGGCCGTGCCCCTGGACAACCTGGCCTACACCCGCCGCCTGCTGGCCAAGCGCATCCTGAAGCTGATCCAGACCTACTACGACAGCCACCGCATCTTCCGCATCACGGAGACCGACCCGTTGACGGGCAAGCAGGTGGAGAGCGCGCTGGAGATTAACAAGTTCGACCCGGCCTCGGGCGGCTACCTGAACGACGTGACCATCGGCACCTATGACGTGGTGGTGACCGAGCAGCCCATGCAGGTGACGTTCCAGAACAGCCAGTTCCAGCAGGCGCTGGAGATGCGCAAGGCGGGCATTTCCATCCCCGATCAGCAGGTCATCCGCTACTCGAACCTGGCCGACAAGCACGACATCCTGGCCAGCATGCAGAGCAACCAGCCGCAGCAAGACCCGACGGTCGAGGCGCGTGTGCGGCTGCTTGATGCGCAGGCACGCAAGGCCGATGTGCAGGCCACGGACGTGCAGGTCAAGAGCCAGTACAGCGCGATCCAGACGGCCCAGGTCATTGCGCAGACCCCGCAGACCGCCGTGCTGGCTGATGGCTTGCTGCGCTCAGCCGGAGCTGTTGACCACGACGCGGCGCCCATCGTGCCCCAGCCAGGGCAGGGTACGCCAGCTGTTGAGCTGCCCCACAACACCGACCCTCTGACGCCCGCCAGCCCGGCGCGTGGAGTGAACGAAGGCATTGAAACCCTGGCCGCTGACGGCCTGCAATCTTGAAGGAAGCCAAACCATGAACCCAATGCTCAAGCGACTCCTGGATCGCTACATGGCCCCAGCGGGCGACGACGGTACCGACACCAGCGGCACCGATACCGTGGACGATGACGATGCCTACATGGCGCTGTCCGCCGATGAGCGCCGCCGCCTGCGTGGCGACAGCGCGACGGACGAACCGGGCGCCGACACGCTGGCAGCTACAGGCGAGCAGCAGCCCGGCCAGGGCGAGGCAGCTGCGGCAGGTGGCGAGTCAGACGATGCAGGCGGTGACAAGGGCGGCAGCGGCATCCCGCGCGCTCGCTTCAACGAAGTCAATGACCGACGCAAGGCGCTGGAGTCCGAGGTGGAGGAACTGCGTGCCCAGCTCTCCGCGCGTAATGGTGCTGCAGCGCCGGCACCCGCAGCGCAGCCGGCCGCCCAGGGCTTCAGCATCCCGGAAGCCGAGGAGCAGTACGCCCAGCTGATGCTGGACGGGGACACCAAGGCCGCTGCGGCTCTGCGCTTGAAGATCAACACGGCCATCGAGGTGTCGATGCTGGAGCGTTTCCAGCAGAACAGTGTCAGCGAGCGGGAGCGTGGCCAGGCCAACGAAGCGGTTGACCAGATGATGCAGCAGTTCCCCTGGCTGGAGTCGCCCGATGGCGCGCAGGCGCTGGAGTTGATCGAGGCCTCGATGGTCATGAAGGTGCAACGCGGTATTCCCCATGCGCAGGCGATCCGCGAGTCTGTCCAGGCGATTGCACCGCGCTTTGCACCCCACGCCGCGACCGCCCCCTATGGGGTTCGACAGGATGGGGCAGCTTCTGGTGATATGCGAACACAGCGTGCCAACGAGCGCGGCGCGGCCCACTCCCTGCAGCAGCCTCCACTGCCACAGGCGGGCATGGGCAACCGCGCCACGCCAGTGACTGTGGACACCTCCCAGATGAATGATGAGGAGTACATGGCCTTGCCGGAAGCCGAGCGCAAAAAGGCGCGTGGCGACTGACGGGCAGCACCGGGCCGGCAAGGATTCATCCACCTTGCCGCCCCCTGGATTCAGCAGGATGTCTTCGCCCCGGGCTGGCGTTAAACGGCCTGGCGCTCTTGGCCGCCGAAGCCATGTTCTCGCAGTTGGGCGGCGTCATGTCCCGAGAAGAAACCGAACTTTTTGGAGCCAGACATGGAAACCAACTTTGCGGCGTTGACGCCGATTCAGAAGGTCAATTGGGCACGCGAGACCTGGAGCGCTGCCCGTGACCAGATGTTCCTCAAGAACTTCATGGGCAAGGGCCAGAACAACGTCGTTCAGGTCATCAAGGAGCTCACCAAGACCGAGAAGGGCGATCAGTGCCTCTTCCAACTCGTGGCCGACCTGGTGGGTGATGGTGTTGCTGGGGACGATGAACGCGAGGGCAACGAAGAGGCGATGCAGTCGCACAGCCAGATCATCACCATCGACCAGATCAGCCATGGCGTGAAGAACAAGGGCAAGCTGGCAGACCAGCGCACGGTCATCAACTTCCGTGAGCAGGGCCGCGACAAGCTGGCCTACTGGCTGGCCAATCGCTGCGATCAGCTCGCATTCCTCACGATGTCGGGCATCGGGTACAACTTCAACAACGATGGCTCGCCGCGCATCGGCTCGGTGTTTCCCAGCCTGCAGTTCGCGGCCGACGTGCGCGCACCTTCGGCCAAGCGTTCGCTCATGTGGACCGGCACGTCTCTGGACTTGTCGAGCACGGCTAGCATCACCAATGCCTTCGTGCCCAAGTACGCCATGATCGTGGACGCCATCGCCTATGCGAAGGAGCACCGCATCAAGCCGCTGATGAAGGGCGGCAAGTCGTACTACGTGATGTTCGTGGCGCCTGGCACGCTGGCCGCGCTGAAGAAGGACCCCGACTACCTGAAGGCTGTCGTAGCTGTAGCAGGTAAGGACGGCCAGGACTCACCCTGGTTCACGGGCGCCACGGTGACCGTGGATGGCGCAGTGCTCCACGAGTACAACCTGGTCTACACGACTAAGGGCGCTGCGGCGGGCGCCAAGTGGGGGGCGGGCGGAAACGTCAACGGCACCCGCACGCTGGTCTGCGGTGCGCAGGCGCTGGGAATGGCCGACCTCGGCCCTGGCGACTGGGTGGAAAAGCTCTTCCAGTACGACAGCCAAGTGGGGCTGAACCTCGACAAGATCCTGGGCTTCCTGAAGCCGCAGTTCTATTCGATCTACGACCAGTCGGTGGAGGACTTCGGCCTCTTCACCATCGACCACTTCATCCAGTAAGCAGCCTCGCGGGCGGGGCCTGCTGGTCCCGCTCCTTCCTTCCCTCTGTTGTTGAACGGAGCACACCATGCCCATCAAGAAGAACCCCGCGCGCCAGGAGCTGATCGCTGCGCATCTCACCATCGGCTTTGCCGACATCACGGCCTACGGCACGGCAGAGGCGGCCATCGACCTGCCTGGCAATGCCGTGCTGGCAGGAGGCGACGTGACGGTGCTCACGCCCTGGAACAGCGCCACCACGGCCACGTTGAAGCTGGGCGATGCCACGGATGACGACCGCTATACGTCCGCTGCCATCGACCTCAAGACTGCCGGGCGCACCGCGCTGACCATCACGGGCTACAAGCACACCGTGGCTGAGGCACTGAAGGCGCTGGTGGCGCAGACCGGCACAGCCGCCACAGCCGGCAAAGCGCGCATCTCCATCCTCTACTACGTCGAAGGCCGCTCGGCATTCACGCAGGGCTGAGCTGATCTCAGTGGGTGGGCCTGCACGGCCCTTCTGCCCGGCGGCCTGGTGCTGCCGGGCGCTTTCTCAAGGACACCATCATGACCAAGCGTTTTCGCTCCCCCACCGATACACCGCTGCACGTCGCCCTGATCTCGGGCCACACAGCAGTGATTCCGCCCGAAGGCATCGAACTCGCACCGATGTTCTACCGCGAGGCCATCGCCCGCGGCGCGGTGCTGGCTGAAGGTGCGACTGCCGAGGATCAAACCCAGGTCTTCAGCCGCCAGATAGCGATCCGCGAGGCCATCGCGGCCATGGTTGGCGCCAACGACAAGGATGACTTCACCGGCGACGGCAAGCCCAACTTGGTGAAGCTCAAGGCCAAGACGGGCTTCCATGTCACGCGCGAAGAAGCCGATGCCGTCTTCGCCGAGTTGACCCAACAGGGGTAAGCCACCATGTGGGTCGAGGGGTTCATCACGCGGTTCAGAGATGCTGTGCATGATCTCGCTGAACCGTATTTCTGGACGGAAGGCGAGATCGTTGCCTACCTGAACGAGGCAGTGCAGGAGGCTTGCGAGCGGGCCAAGCTCATCGAGGACCGCTCTATGTCCATTGCGCTGCTCGCCGGCCAAGACACCTACGACCTGCACCCGAGCGTTTTTGAGATCAAGCGGCTGTCATTGCGGGGGCGGCCACTCGATAAAACCAGCGTGGAGGAACTCGATGGCGATGCCCCTGGGTGGGAGCTTCGCACCGGTCTGCCGCGCTGGTTCATTTTCGAGCAGGCCAGCGGTGTGCAGCCGCCGAGGGTGCGCCTGGTTCCAACGCCAGCGATGGCAGAGGAGGCCGGGCTGACCGTCTACCGTGGTGCGCTGAAGGAGCTGAGCGCCGACATGCCAACGGCACGGCCAGAGATTCCTTCGCGATTCCACGAACGCCTGATGGACTGGTTGATGCACCGGGCCTACCTCAAGCAGGACGCCGAGGTGTTCGACCCCAACAAGGCCGCCGCATCCCTGGCGCTTTTTGTCCAGGCCTTCGGTGAGCGGCCTGATGCCAACGTACAGCGCAAGCAGCGCGACCGCCGTCCACCTGTTGTCCAGTGCAACTGGTAAACCCATAGAGAAACACCATCATGAATCCATCTTCCGAATCCATCTGCCAAGGCAATGCTTCCGAGCAAGCCTATACCCCTGCGCAACAACATCGGTTTGCTGAGCTGTGGGACTCCCGCAAGATCGTGTTCACCGTGGAAGGCGCACTGCGCGACGATTCTCCGGATGTGCCGCCGTCCCTGCTGGTGCAGCAAGCATTCACCGAGCTGTTCGCCGCGAACCCACATGCGCGCTCGCATCTATTCCCCTTCGCGGCGTCGAATGGGGTGCGCATTTCCTTTCAGGTATCGCCCAACGACGAAGAGCTGCGCGCGGAAATGGCGAAGGTGGTGTAACGCCTGCGGTTCGCCATTTCGCTACGCGACCACACGACGCACAGAGAGATTTCCATGCCCACCAAACAATCTGAAGCACGCCGCCGCCTGATGGCCTTCATCAATGGAGGCCCTGTGCGGGGCCCCGGCTCTGGCACGTCCGATTCCATCCCTGCTCGCTTGTCCAATGGGGAATTCGTGCTGCCTGCCGACACCGTGCGCAAGGTGGGCATCAAGAGCCTGCGCGACCTGGTGGACATAACCCACCAGCCCAGCGGAAGGCCGGCGCATCCCGCGCGCTTTGCCGATGGCGGGCTGGTCGATGACCAGCAGCGGCGCCCGAACAGCTTTGGCGATGCAGCAGCAGCGGCCTCGAACCCTGACGTGACGCAGGTCGGGCAATCCTCCGTGCCCGATGGTGGGCTGCGGGGCATTGTGGACCGGCTGCCCAGTCCGGCCAATACATTTCCTGGCAACCAACTGCAGGGCGACAGCGGTTTCAGTGGCGCGCCAGCGGGGATGCCAAAGCCTGCCCCCGAGGCGCCCTCCAGCGCGTCCAGCATGAGCCCGTCTGGCCTGTACATGCAGGACCGGGCGCAGGAAATGAAAGACCAGTGGGGGAAGGGAAACTATGCCCAAGCTGCAGGGACTGCTGCGCGCACGGCAGTACAGGGGCTGGGCATGTACGGCGTCGAGGCTGCAGACAAGGTTGTGTCCCCTTGGGTGGATGCGACCAAGAGCTTTGGCCGTGGCCTAATCGGTGCCGATTCTTCCGCAGGCACCGTGCCTGGCACACCGTCAGCGCCAGCCCCGTATGCTGGTGGTGCAGGAGCTGGGCGCGGCTCCGTGAATCCATCCATGGCAGACCCCGCCAAACCGGCACCGACCGTGGCGTCAACCATGCAAGGCTGGGATCGTGGCAACATGACCAATGCCCAGGTGGCCCAGGCCAACCCGCAGGGCGTGGTGACGGCGCGGCGCGGTGCCAATGGGACAATGGAGTTCTCCGGCAACAACGTCTCCGGCCCGGTGTCCTACGCGGATGCCGGTGGCAAACCGATGGATGGCCGGGGCATTGAGGGGCGCGGCTGGGGCGGTTTTGATGTGGCACCTGCTGGGGCTAATGTCGCCACCGGGCCGAATGGCAGCTACGCTTTTGCCAGCGGTGGCGATCAACAGGGGGGGCTCAGCGCGCGCGAGCGCATGCTGGCGGCTGTCGGCTTTCCGCCGGATCAGCAGGCTGGTGCAACCCCGAGCCAGCCTGCCGCTGCGCCAGTCGGCAATGCGCGTGAGCGTCTGCTGGGGGGTGGTGCGCGTTCACCTGTCGGAATGTCGGTGGAGCAGACGCAGCGCGAGGGGATGATCGGCGAGCGCGTGGGCTACAACCCTGCTTATGACCAGCGGATCAATGGCGCGCAAGTGCAGATCCCGGCCGGCTTGTCCGGTGCCCAGGCTGCGCAGTACGCCAGCGAGGTGCAGGCCGCGCGCAGCAACCAGACCATGAACGAAGCCATCGCTGGCATGCAGCCGGCTCACCAATACTCCGCAGCAATGGATCTGCGTGACCCGGGCTACCTGGCAATGCGTAATGCGTCGGTGGGCTCGACGATCTACCGGAACAAAAGAGAGCAGTTGATCGCTGCAAAGGATCGGGCCGCGCGCGTTGACAGGATGGCCAGCACCGTTCTTGGACAGGGCCCGCGTGACCAGGCCGATGCGCTGGAGCGCTACAAGACCGATGCACAGTTGCAGCGCGAGAGCCTGAGCCAGGCCGGTGCGAATGCCCGAGCGATATTCACGCAGGCCATCGAGGCGCGGCGCAACAAGATCGCCAGCGACCGCTTGGCCATGGAGCAGACGGAAGCTGGGTTCAAGAACCGGGCCGCTCAGCGCATGGAGGATGCGCAGATGAGCCTGGTGAATGCGAAGACGCCGCAGGATCAGCGCAGCGCGCGCGAGCGGTTGCTGGCGCTGTATGGGAAGTCCGAGGGCGAACTGTGGGCGCACTCGCCCGGTGGCCAGGTGGTGGACCCGAAGACGCAGCAACTTATCACGCAGCCCGGGGTGATCTACAACCGGCGCACGGGGGAGACGAGGGCGGATGGTGGCGGGCAGGTGGCGGCTGCCCATCGCGTTACCACGCAGGCGCAGTTCGATGCATTGCCGAAGGGGGCCACGTATATCGGCGAGGATGGCCGGACTTATCGTAAGCCCGGCTGATGTTCACCGCGCAGGCTCAACCAGCACGCCACCGAAGCGGTCAGTAGTAGGCGTGCTGTGCTGGCCCTGCGGGACGGGCAGTAAAAAGGTGCTGTAGAGCACAGCCACTGCCACCCCAGCGACAGCGGCCGCAGCCACGGCTTGCCAAATACCGCGCCGCGGCTGGAGCCACAAGAACAGCAGGCCCGCCACGAGGGAGCCGAGGATGCCGATCAGCTTTGCCGACACTACCGTGGCTGCGGCCGTGGCAAACAGCCGCCAGCCGCTGTACCAGTTCACCGGCTTGGGTTGTTCTGGCTTGTCGTCTGGCGTTGCATGTTCCATGGTCATCCCTCCCGCGTGGACTGTATCAGGAGCGCATTCAGGCCTGGAATCTGTAGGCTGCGGCAATGGCTGCTGCAGCGATCAGGCCGATCTGCAGCCAGGCGCAGGCCATGACGATAGGCACGTTCGTGTCGGGATGCTCAAACGCAGCCGGCACGATGGATTGCACAACCATGCTCAGCGGGTTGGCGTGGGGTTGGCTCAGGGTCACAAGCACCTGCATGGCTGGGATGAAGCCTGAGGCCCCGGACACCCAGAGCATGGCCATCGCCGCGGCGCTGATGAGCATGCCAGCGACGAGCATGCGACAGACCAAGGACGCTGGAAGGATGGTGCTGCGCATGGGCGCAATGTAGCAGGAGCGAAATACAACGCCAGAAGCCCTCAATTCAAGACCATGTTGTGAGCCATTTGCTACACCACCAAGACCGCTCATCAGCAGGTAGGCTGCTATGTAAGGCTCCAAGCTGTATCATTCCATTACGAACAGGTGGCTTGGTCCTACAGGCGAGCCTACCGATGAACCTATGATGGGAGACATGGTTGCACTTGTTGGGGACACACGGCACTTGTCGCAGTAGGGCCAAAGAAATCCTTGATTCACAAACATTCAAAGCATCTGTGAATGGTTATGGGGGGAGTGGTGCCTATTTTTGGGCATGCGTAAATGGCTTTAAGTATGGTGTTGGGCTTGCGGAGTCATGGTGGGCGTTTTCAAATCATAAGCGGCACTATCAAGCTGAAAAGGATGCCTCGTTGGCAGTGCTTGGTGCAACTATCCGTAAGCCAGACGATCCAAAGTTTTTTGATGCTACGGATGTAGAGTTTATGGAGGGATTGTATTCTGTTATGCAATCCAAGAGGAAAAATGAGGATGATTTGCCGGAGGTTACTGAGTTTTTAATTGGAAAATTCCAGGAAAAATATGATGTAAATTTCCAGGTGATAAAGATGCTCGTTGCAACACCTCCGACCATCAAAGGCAGAACTCGAACATATGCACAAATGATTTCGAAAGCTTCACATGCATATCTTGTGAAGCAGTCCGGGATTAATTTGATAGAGAAAATTGAATTATTAGACGGTGGGGAATGCAATGAAGGAAATTATGAAGAGGATATTGCTTGAAATTGAGCAAATGTCCGATGAACAGTTTGATGCCAGTCTAAAGGCTGCAAGGACTGGTGAAATCGCGCAGGCTATGCGGCACTTGCAAGATGTGTCGGTGTGGGCGCATGAGCGACTTATCATTGAAAAGCTATTTGCGTTGATTAATATTCAGAGCAAAGCCCAAGTCAAAGAAGACCAATTTGAAGACTATGCTTGGACGGATGCAGCTAACGATGAGCGTTTTGCTCTTGCAGCGTGACTGAATTTCATCCAATTCAGCTGCGTAACATCGCCGTTTCGCGTTTGAGCATAGTCGTGAGTAATCACGATGTCGCTAATGATTACGAAGGTGACATTGACCTATCTATGCAACGGGGGGTTTCTGACTTCGATAGAAATGATCCTTTGATTGCAGTAGGCATACGTGCTATCGTACAGCCAGTCGTTGAAGAGAACGTGAGGCCGTCGTTTCACATAGAGGTTGAATTGTCAGGTCAGTTTACGGTTGATTATAATAATTTTGACTTCGATGATCTTCCTCGGTGGGCGGAGGTAAATGCGCCAATGCTATTGTTGCCCTATGTCAGAGAGCAGGTCTATGGACTAGCACTTCGCGCAGGCATTAAGGGAATGATGATTCCACTCTTTGTCAGCAAGCCGGGTAGGAAAAAGTCGGAATCTGATAAATAAAGAAAGCCCGCCCCGTGCGGGCTTCGTCACATCTGGACCGCTGGTAGCATGCGTCACCATGGCGAGCCCCTCCATCAACCCGCACCCCATAGAAGAAGACAGCGCACTCCAGAGTTCGATGCGCGTGTTCATCGACGCCGTTGAGATGCTGGCCATGCCGGCCGCAGAGCAGTGCCAGGCCATGGGCGACTACAACGTGGCATGGGAGCTGAAAGACGACGTGGTTGCTGGTCGCTATCTGCTGGGACGGGGTTGCTTCACCGCTGAACAGGAAGCCTGGATCAGGGCGCTGATCGCGGCACTGGCTGCCGTCGATGTGCAGTCTCTTCCTGCAGGTCCGGGAAGGGCTGCCAACCTAGCCGCCCTGGACCAGGCGTGTTGGGAGCCCATGCGTTTTCTAGCTCGAGAGGTTGTTAGGCGCATTGCCACCCCATAGGGTTCGACCGCACACGCGCGCGCGTGAACAGTGGGGGGATGAACAAAGATCAATTTGGCGGTTCGCTCGTCTCCACGGATCAGTTTGGCGGGATGCTTGCCGAAGCTGATCCATCCCCCGCTTCCCCAGTCGCCCCTGGCTTCATCCCCACCATCAAGCGCACGGGCGGCCAGATGCTCACCACGGCGGCCACGTCGCTGGAGGATGTGACCGGGCCGAACGCCGTCACGCGCGCCGTGCACGATGCTGGTCAGGGCATCATCGACCGCAACCCGGCAGGCATTCGCAGCCTGCGCGACCTGGTGGACAGTCCCTGGCTCGCGGTGAAGGAATCGGTCGGGCAGTTCGCGCCGCAGATTGCGGCGGCTGCCGTGGGTGGCGTGGCGGGTGCGAAGGCTGGCGCCGCGCTGGGTGGTGTGGCTGGCCCTGCAGGTGCTGCAGCAGGCGGGGCCATCGGTAGTGTGGCGGGTAGCCTGCTGCCGATCTTCACCCAGGAATACGGCGGTATTCGCCAGGAGCAGAAGGAATCGGGCCAGGAGGACAAGGGGCGGGCCTTGATGGCGGCCATCCCCGCCACGGCGCTGGAGCGCGTTGGCATGGGTAAGGCGCTCAAGGTGCTCAAGGGCGTGCCTGGCGGCGCTGCCGGAACCGTGCTCAAGGAGGCGGGCAAGGGCGTTCTCAAGGAGGGCGCCACCGAAGGCGCCCAGAACGTCATAGAGCAGTGGGGTGCCTTCAAGGATCCGACCACGGGCGAGAACCTGGAGGACACGGCGCTGGCGGCGGCCATGGGCGGTATCGGTGGCGGTGTGATGGGTGGCGCCTCGGGCGCTGTCGATGGCGTGCGGCGCCGTGCGCAAGAGCGCGCCCAAGCCCAGGCCGAGCAGCAGGCGGGCCAGAACGCTGAAGCCGCGGCGGCGGACGCACAGGCCAAGGCGGATGCACTGGTGCCGCCTTGGACGACGGAAGCTGGCGCAACAGATCCTGCGGCCGATACATCCGCCGGTCTACCGGACGTGCGCGCCTACGGCCCTCTGATCGAGCAGGCCATCAAGCCAGAGTTGCAGGAGCGCTTTCGCAACCTGCTGGACTCAGCGACGAACGCCGAGTTGTCGCAGGAGCAGCGCGACGCAGCGGCCGATGAGCTGCATTCCGTGTTCTCGCCCGAGCGACTGGAGCAGCGCCGACAGCTCGATGCTGGGACGGACTTCACCACCACGCCCGGGGCTGCTGCACCGCGTGATGGTGGCGTGGATTTCACGCGCGACGTGGACACCTCGGGCCTGAGCCTGGAAGATCCTGCCGAGGCCGAGCGTGCCCGCGCCGCCACTATCGACTACCAGCCCGGCGACACCACGCCGCAGTGGGGCACGACCCCGGGCGCGGCGCCTGAACGCCAGGGCATGGACATGCCCGGGCCGGACTTCGGCACCGAAGGCCTGGCCCTGGAGCCTGATCCGCGCACCCCGAGCCAGCGCACGGGGATCGACCCTGGCGCTGGGCCGCTGTCGCGCAACGTGGCCGCAGCCTTGGACCGGGGCGATGTGCAGGAGGCCCAGTTTATGGGGGGCACCGGACGCGAGCTGCAGGTACGGCGCTCTGGTCCAGGGGTGATGAACGAGAGCAACGTCATCGACGTGCAGGGGCGGGTGATCGAGGACCGCGCCCTCGGCATGCCGCAAGGCACTGCCACGCGGGCTGCTGGGCAGCTTCCCATGGTTGCCGAGACACCTGCACCTATCAACCCCACCGGCGAGCCGCTGCGCCTGGACATGGCGCATGCGCTGCGCAATCAGGCGCGCGATGCGGGCGTGCGGGCCGCCGTGGTGCGGCATGCGAGCGGCAGGGGGTATGACGTGGTGCCACAGTTGCCGGCCCCGGCCACCCAGGCCGCGCCGCCTGTGGTGGCCACTCCCACCGGTGCACCGTTTGCCACGCGCGCGGCGGCGCAGGCTGAGCTGCAGCGCCAGCAGTTGACCAGCACCCACGACGTGGCGCCCGCAGGCGGCGACGAGTCGCTGGGCTTCGTGCTCCAAGCGCGGCGCCCTAATGCGCCTGCCGGGCAACAGATGCAGGCACCAGCAGCTATCGAAGCTGTAGCGCAGCGCGCGCCGAACTGGCGCAAGAATGCCATGCAGGCCAACCGCGTGGCGCGTGCGATGGGCCTGGACACCAAGGGCAAGCGCCTGGCCCAGGTGGTGGCAGAAATTGATGCGGCGGATGCACAGCGTGTGAACATGGCGCAGCCTGCAGCAGTGCACCAGGAGCCAGGCCAGGCACCGCAGACCGCGACGCCCTCCGTGGTGGGGCAGTCCATCGCCAAAGCAGCAGGAAACCAGGAGGCCTCGCCCGCGCAGATGCGCAATTGGCTGTTCGGCGAGATCGACAAGGCCATCGCCAGCGCGCCCGAGGTGGCCACTGGCTTCCTGACCTTCGATGTACCCGGGGATGGCAGTTTCAAGGTCGTCAATTCGACCGCCAAGCTGCAGGAGTTCCGCAAGCGGGTTGCGGCTTCTCCCGGGTTCAGGCAGGAGCGTGGCGGCCAGCCGCAGGGCGTTGAGGATGGCGCGCACAAGGGCAGCGCCAGCACTGTGGAGGCCATCAAGAACATGCTGGCCGATGGTGACATTCAGGCGGCGGTGGAGTATGCCGGGGCCAAGGGGGTGGAGTTCCACCTGGTGCCGCCGCAGTTGAAGGTGAGCCCGAATGGCGGGAAGGCCAGGCACATTCCCGCGTCCGTGAAGTCCACGCCTGCCGGTGTAGCCGAAGGCCTGACGCAACTCGAATCGGAGAGTATTCACCAGTGGCTCCAGTCTGAGCAGCAGCGCGCCAGCACCACAGTGCCCAGCACCAACAATGCTACTGAAACTGTAGCTGCAGGCGCTGATGTGCAAAGCGCTGGAGGCGGATTTGATCGACGCTCTGATGGTGCACAGCGCCCGACTTCCCCAGCACCGGCCGCACCACGCCAGGAAGCCACGCAGAAACTGGCGCAAGAGCATGCTGCACAAGCGCAAGATGCTGCAAAAATCGTAGCGGACTCTGCTGCTGAACCTCAGCGCGGCGCGCGCGCAGCTGCACCACGTTCCAGCACCAGCACCAGGATCGAGGACTTCGGCGAGACCCTGCAGGGCGCGCGCAAGATGCTCTACGCCGAGGCCTACGCCGATGGCATGGCCAAGGCCAAGGAGCTGAACACCACGAGCCACCCGTTGTCCAAGACCTGGCCTGAGCCCGACTACCAGAAGCTGCTGGAGGGCGGCGTCTCGGTGGAGACCGTATCCCAGGCGCGTGCGCTGCGCGAGGCCGTGCCCGTGAAGCCGCAATCGTCCTGGAAGCTCAAGGGCTGGGCGGCGAAGGTGGAAGCCCTGCGCGGCTTCGCCGAGGACGTGCTGTCTGGCCGCCTGGACGCCAAGACGGTTGAGGAGTCGATGGAGCGCTCAGGCTTGCGTGGCGTGCCCAATAAGGCTGCGCTGTACGAGGCCATGGGCCATGAGCGCTCCCTGAAAGGCATCGAGCTGTCGGCCGGCCAGTATTCGATGTACGGCGGCGTGCGCTACGACCCGCCGCGCACGATCTGGACCGTCTCACGCGAAGCCAAGGGCAGTACCTTTGGCAACTGGCCGCGCGAGCTGGCCAAGGGCGACACGCGCGAGCAGGCCATCGCCGCGTTCAAGCAGCGCGCCGCCGAGTTGCTGGCCGAGGAACAGGCCCCAGCACGCGGCGCCAGCTTCGAGATTTACAGCAAGCGCGCCGGCGGCGCCCGCGAGTTCTTCATTGGCAAGAAGATCGGGCGCAACGTGGCCGAGCTGAAGGCGGGCTTCGCCGACCTGAAGGCCGCGCGCCAGTACAAGGCCGAGCACCAGGCCGAGCTGGAAGACCTGCTGGCCAAGTACAAGGCCGTGCCGCCCGTGCGCAACGCGCAGAACGCCCCCCGCATCGGCCAGGACTACCGCAAGGGCGCCGACGTGACGCCCGCGCAGTTCCAGGAAACCTTCGGCTTTCGTGGCGTGCAGTTTGGCAACTACGTGGAAGGCAGCCGCCGCCAGCAGGACCTGAACCAGGCCTACGACGGGCTGATGGATCTGGCCGGTGTGCTGAATCTGCCACCGCGTGCACTGTCGCTGGGCGGGCGCCTGGGCCTGGCCTTCGGCGCGCGCGGCGCGGGCGGCGTGGATGCTGCGGCAGCCCACTATGAGCGCGGCGAGGTGGTCATCAACCTGACCAAGAAGCAAGGCGCGGGCAGCCTGGCGCACGAGTGGTGGCATGCGCTGGACAACTACTTCTCGCGCCAGCGCGGCGACGCGGGAAGCTACATGAGCGAGGACGCGCGCCGCGGTGAAGGAGTGCGCGAGGAAATGCGCGCGGCCTTCCGCGAGGTGGTCTCAGTCATACAGCGTACTGGCATGCAGGAGCGCAGCCGCAAGCTGGACGAGCGGCGCACCAAGGAATACTGGAGCACAAAAACGGAAATGTCTGCGCGGGCCTTCGAGAGCTACGTCATCGCCAAGCTGCAGGATCAGAACGCGGGCAACGACTACCTGGCCAATGTGGTGGGGGACACTGTGTTTGCCCTTGAGGGCGCTTACCCGTACCCGACAGCCGGCGAGATGGCGCCCATCCGCGAGGCATTCGATGGGTTCTTCCGGGCTGTGGAGACGCGCGAGGCGGACGACGGCACCACGGTCCTCTACAGCACCAGCAGCGAGGCACCACCTGCGCGCGGCCTATCGGTGGAACAGGCCCAGAAGGCGGTGCAGCAAGCTCTTGCGGGGTTCATGAGCCCGCCACCAATCGACATCGTGCTCCGGGGCAGTGACCTTGGGCCCGGCACGCCGGACGGTGTAATGGGGGCGGCGATACCAAGTGAGGGACGGATCGTCATCGTTGCTACGGCTCACCGCAATGTTGATGCTGTCGTCGAGACGCTTTTCCATGAGATGTTCCACCTGGGGGTTCGCAACGTATTGCCGGCCTCCGATTATGTGCAGGCGATGCTGGACTTGGCAAAGCGCGACAGCCGGGTGCAGGAGTATGCGAATCGGTGGAAGAAGGATTCCGCCGACGCTCCCCAGCAACTGCAGGTGCTGCGTGACCTGGGGCATACCGGCAGCGATTTGACGGCTTGGTACGAAGCCCTGGCCATCGAGGAAGGCCTGGCCGTGGTGGCCGAGGAGCTGCGCGCCCAGAAGCAGGCGGGCACGCGCCTGGGCCTGCGTGTGCGGGCGCTGGCGGGCTGGCTGGCGAACGTGGCCGAGCGCATGGGCATGCAGCGCCTGGCCGACTCCATCCGCAAGATGACCTACAACGAGGCCGAGCGCTTCGTGATGCGGGCCATCGAGCATGCCGGGCGCGCGCCGCTGGCGCAGGGCGTGGGGCCCGACAACGTGAGCCGCTACCGCACGCAGGGCAGCAATGCCATGGCGCAGCGCGTGGGCGACGCTCTTGCGGGCCTGACGGTGACGGACCTCCGGCAGCAGGCCGCCTTCAAGGCCGCTGACCTTCGCCCGCTGGGCCTGCAGTTCCTGGGCCGGCGCCAGTTGGTGGACGTGTACGGCGGCATGCTGCCCGAGCTGCGTACCTACAGCGACCTCATGGCGCGCATGGATGCCGACAAGAACGAGGCCGGTGCCGGGGCCGACCAACTGGCCACTGACTGGGCCAAGCTGCCCGACGAACGCCAACTGGCCGAGCTGATGCACGATGCCACCCTGGCGCAGATGGATCCGGCCCGCGACTACGTGGACGGCGACAACCGCGTGAAGTACGGCGAGCTGCACCGCCGCTTCGAGGCCCTGTCGCCCGCGGCGCGCGACGTGTACACCCGGGCGCGTGACACCTACCGCCAGCACATGCGCGACGTGCGCGCTGCCATCAAGGAGCGCATCGAGCGCGCAGAGATGAGCAGCGAGCGCCGCGCCGCCATGCTCAAGCGCCTGGACGATGAATTCTTCGGCCATATCAAGGGCGTGTACTTCCCGCTGGCGCGCTTCGGCCAGTACGTGGTGGTGGTCAAGGGAGCGGATGGCAAGGTGGCCAACGTCAGTCGCGCCGAAACCATGGCAGAGGCCGATACCATGCGGCGCCAGCTCCTGGCTGCTTTTCCGCAAGCCGAGGGCTTCACCGTGGGCAAGGTGCTCAAGGCCAAGGACTTCGTGGCCGAGCGCGACAGCGTGGGCCGCGGCTTCATGGAGCAGCTCTATGGTGTGCTGGACAAGCAGGGCATGGCACCCCAGCAGCGCGCCGAGCTGGAGGACGCCCTGGGCCAGTTGTACCTGTCGTCGCTCCCGGACCTGTCCTGGGCCAAGCACGGCATCCACCGCAAGGGCACGCCAGGTTTCAGCCAGGACGCGCGCCGCGCCTTCGCGCAGAACGTCTTTCACGGTGCCAGCTACCTGGCCAAGCTGCGCTACGGCGACCAGCTCCAGGACCAGCTCGCCGAGATGCAAAAGCGTGTGGACGCGGGTGCCAGCGATGGCGGCTTCGACTCGGTGAAGGCCCAGCAGGTGGTGGACGAGATGGCCAAGCGCCACGACGCGGCCATGAACCCCAAGACCAATGCCCTGTCCACGGCGTTGACCAGCCTGGGCTTCATGTTCCACCTGGGGCTGTCGCCAGCCTCGGCCATGGTCAACCTGACGCAGACCGCCCTGGTGGCCTATCCGGTCATGGGGGCACGATGGGGCTTCAGCAAGGCCAGCGCCGCGCTGCTCAAGGCCAGCCAGGAAGCCGTGCGCGGCAAGAACGACATCACCGCCAGCCTGAACCAGGATGAGAAGGCAGCCTTCGAGGAGGCCGTGCGCTCCGGCGTGGTGGATGTGACCATGGCGCACGACCTGGCCGGCATCGCCCAGGGCGAGGACCGCAGCGTCTCCTACAAGCTGCGCCCGGTGATGCGCGCGGCCAGCTTCCTGTTCCATCACGCCGAGAAGTTCAACCGCCAGGTCACCTTCGTGGCCGCCTTCCGGCTGGCACGCGAGGCCGGGGCCGACCCGAAGAGCGCCTACCAGCAGGCGGTGCAGGCCACCTACGACGGGCACTTCGACTACTCGGCCAATAACCGTCCGCGCGTCATGCAGGGCAACGTGGCCCGCGTGCTGCTGCTGTTCAAGCAGTATGGCCAGAACATGGTCTACACCCTGGCGCGCAGCGCCCAGCAGTCGCTCAAGGGTGCCACGCCCGAAGAACGCACCCAGGCGCGCAAGGCCCTGGCCGGCCTGCTGACCATGCACGCCATGGCCGCCGGCGTGCTGGGCCTGCCCATGTTGACCACGCTGCTGTCAGCTGCCTCCATGCTGGGCGGCGATGACGACGAACCTTGGGATGCCCAGGTGGCGCTGCAGAACCTGCTGGCCGACACCTTCGGCCAGAAGCCCGCCGAGGTGCTGTCCCATGGCCTCTCGCGCCTCACCCCCTGGGACATCTCCGGGCGCGTAGGCCTGGACAAGCTGATCTTCCCCGACGTGCAGGAAGGGCTGGAAGGCCAGCGTCTGGGCGAATCGGCTATGGCTGCCGCCTTGGGGCCGGTGGCCGCCATCGGCATCAACGCCCTCAAGGGCCTGCAGGAGATGAGCGAGGGCCGTTACCAACGCGGGCTGGAGACCATGGCGCCCAGCGTGCTGCGCGGGCCACTCAAGGCGCTGCGCTACGAGACCGAAGGTGTGAAGGACAAGACCGGCATCGTGGTCCAGGACGAG
The DNA here is from genome assembly GCF_001298675.1 of Paenacidovorax caeni. GTDB lineage: Bacteria > Pseudomonadota > Gammaproteobacteria > Burkholderiales > Burkholderiaceae_C > Paenacidovorax > Paenacidovorax caeni. The sequence goes on along the minus strand of NZ_CYIG01000009.1, from coordinate 81,296 downwards.
GTGGGCGCCGCGGCGTTGCTGGGGCAGGCGGCCGGGTTCTCACCATCGAGCGTGCGCAACGCCTACGAGGGCAAGGCCGCCATCGTGGGACACGACCGGGCGCTGCAGGCGCGGCGCAGCGCTCTGGTGGAGCAGTTCGCCATGGCGGCCATGGCCGGGGACGAGGAGGGCAAGTCCGAGGCACGCGAAGCCATCGCCAGGTTCAACGAGAAGAACCCGGGACGGCGCATCCAGCCAATGCAGCTTGCGCAGAGCGTGCACCAGCGCGAGAAGCGCATCCGCGAGGCTGAGGACGGCGTGTACCTGCCGAAGAAGCGGCGCGACGTGCTGGAGCAGGGGCGCTTCGCGGTGGGCGAGTAGGGTCCCCTCTATAGGGTTGGCCTGATTTCATGGGAGCGCCAACACTGCGCCCATGGAGTCGAGCACCATGTACCTTGATCTGCGTGTCGGCGAGTCTGTGCAGCTTGGCGACGCCCAGATCACCCTCACCGCGAAGTCGGGCCAGCGGGCCCGGCTTGTAGTGCGCGCACCTCACCAGATGAAAGTGGCTTACCCGAAGAGCACCCCGGCGGGTGCGGGACACCAAGGTCACCGCACGCAAATGAATGAGCGCGACGGGCTGCTGCGGCAGTTCGCAATGGCGTTCGATGGCGGTGCGGAGAAGGACAAGCACCTGGCGCGTGAGGCGATTGCCAGTTTCAACATGCGCAACCCCGACAACCGCATCCTGCCGACTCACTTGGCGCAGAGCATCTCCGCCTGGAAGGCCCGCCAGATTGGCGCCCAAACGCACCCGGATGCTGATGTAACCCATTGATTTTGTTCAACTCCTGCAGAAAACCAGAGTTGCTGTCATCCAGATCACAGAGAAATACTGTAAATTTGCACAGTATTTCAACTGGAGTTGCACCATGGATGCTGTTGCTGAATCCCTCTACATCGTTGCGCTGCGCGACGCGCCGTCCAGCCTGCCGGCAGACGCCAAGATAGCCGCAGAGGCCCGCTACGCCCGCGAGCTAGAGCGCGCCCTGGGTGGCCAGGAGCAGGTGGCCGCCACCCTTGATTCGGTGCTGTCGCTCGAGGGCGCGGACATCATCACCAAGGCCGACAGCGCACTTGCCGAGCGCTGGCAGAAGGCATCGGCAACGGCGCGTGATCGCGCGCTGGCGCAAATCGGCGAGGTGGAGGAAGCGTACTTCGACGTGCGCCTGACCTGATGGATCAGCTCGTTCAGGCCGTTATCGCCGTCATGGGCCCGGCCGCCATCTGGCTGTCGCAGAGCCGCAGCGTGCAAGTTCAGCGCTGGGCCTGCATCGTCGGGCTGGCGAGCCAGCCGTTCTGGTTCTGGGCCACCTGGGAGAGCGGGCAGTGGGGCGTCTTCGTGGTCAGCCTAGTGTGCGCCGCTGCCTGGGTGAAGGGGTTGTGGGTGCACTGGCTGGCGCCACGGCCTGCGGATGGCCTGGGAACGATCCAGCTCACGCCTGACAGCAAGCGCCCATGATCCTGACACTGCATATCGATAAGGAAGAGCCAGGTCACTACACCGCCCGGGTGCTTGATGGGCGGGCCGAGGTTGACGAGTTCTCCACTGGCACCGTCGTGGCAGCGATACGGGAGACCGCCGGACGCGGCTATGACGCCAAGGGCTTTCATATCTGGTACGGCCATGTGTGCATCGGCACCACGTCGGCTTATGCCATGCGCCATGATGGGGAGACGCTGGCGCTACGCTTGGTGAGACTGTACGCGGAGTTCTGAGCGCGGACGGATCTCGGCTGCGCTTTTCCGTGGTCTATCTGTGAGCTACCCTTGATGCAACTCATCTCGGATACGCCGCCGGGCGAGGTGCAATGCAACGGCATCGGCTTCTTCCTTGCTCCGGTAGTTCTCGTAGTGCACAACGTCCTCCAGCGCCGCTCCCGTGCTGGCGAGGGTTAGCGACGCATGCGGCCACCAGCGGCCTGGCAACTCATCGCGCTCTTCTGAATCTGGCGTGATGTTCACGCCCATGAAAAGGATGCCGGTCATAAAGACTCCCAAGGTTTTCTCCGGGCATCTTGCCGTCACGACTACAAAATCGACTGCAATTTATTCCGAAAATTATTCCATGGAAGGGGATAGCACTTGGATCCCCCTGCGAATGGTCCATTCTTCGCTTTCCAGAAATCAGGCCGGAAATTGTGCGTGTGTGCTCGGCTCCGGCTGGCCGACCCCGGCGAACACGCAACATGGTGGCACGGAAGCTCCTGCCGTGCCGCTTGAGGGCGGCACCCGCCTGGCCCTGCTGGCGCCGCTGAGCGTCGGTAGTCTCGCTTCTGCGCCGCACAGGAGCGGCGGTTGCCTCGCTCTGGAGCCGCTCGAGAGCTTCGGTGGCTGGCCTCGTGCCACTCGCTCATGCCTGGCATGTCGAGCCCGAGGCGCCAGGGAACTTTTCAGGGAACTTGGTGGGGATCAGTGTCGGAAAGAGGTGGCGCTCGCTCTCTGGCGACACGACTGATTCCGACTGAAATTCCCTGCAAAAGTGGTTCGAGTCCAATCGCGCCTACCAACAATTTATATTGGGCATAAAGCCTTCCAAGCCGCAAACTTGGAAGGCTTTTTTGTTTTCCCTCGCCGCTGTGCTGCAGCAAACGGATGCACGGGTGATAATCGTCGCTTTCCCCATTCATCCCATCCCCTGTGCGGCCCAACTGGCCGCGACTGGTTCATGACGCTCTCTATCTGTACCGCGCAGCTCAACTTTGTCGTGGGGGATCTGCCCGGCAATGCGCAAAAGATCATTGCGGCTGCGCACGAGGCGTATGCCGTCGGCGCGCGCCTGCTGCTGACACCCGAGTTGGCGCTGTGCGGTTATGCCGCCGAGGATCTGTATTTGCGCCCAGCCTTCCTGGCCGCGTGTGAAGCTGCAGTGCAGCAAGTGGCGCGTGACACGGCAGGGCTGCAAGGGATGGTCATCGTGCTTGGGCATCCCCAGCGCCGGTCGCAAGGGGGGCTTTGCCACAATGCCGCCAGCGTGTTGCGCCACGGGGTGGTGGAGCAGACCTACGCCAAGCGGGAACTGCCCAACTACCAGGTCTTTGACGAGCGGCGCTATTTTGTGCCGGGTGATGCCGCGTGCGTTTTCACGGTCGAGGGCGTGCGTGTCGGTCTGCTGATTTGTGAGGACGCGTGGTTTGCCGCGCCTGCGCGCCGCGCCGCGGCTGCTGGGGCTGATTTGTTGGCGGTTATCAATGCCTCGCCTTTCCATCTGGGCAAGGGGGGCGACCGCGAGGCTGTCATGCGCGAACGGGTGCAGGAGACCGGGCTGCCCCTGGTCTATGCGCACCTCGTAGGTGGGCAGGATGAGGTGGTTTTCGAGGGGCGCTCGTTTGCGCTGCAGTCGGACGGGGCGCTCGCCGGGCGTGCACCTGGTTTTGAGGAAAAACTGCTGTTTTGCAAGGTGCAGCAAGCGCAAGGTGCTCTCAAAATTGAAGCGGATATCGCCCCGATGGCGACGCCCGAAGCAGACTTGTGGGATGCCCTGGTGCTGGCAGTGCGCGACTACGTGGGAAAGAATGGCTTTCCGGGGGCGCTTCTGGGCCTGTCTGGCGGTATTGATTCTGCTCTGGTAATGGCCATCGCCGTCGATGCGTTGGGGGCGGACAAGGTGCGCGCGGTCATGATGCCGTCACCCTACACCGCCGATATCAGCTGGATCGACGCGCGCGAGATGGCATCGCGCATGGGGGTGCAGTACGAAGAGATCGTCATCGCGCCCGCGTTTGAGGCTTTCAAGGCGGCGCTGGCACCGGCGTTCGCAGGCCGGCCAGAGGACACGGCGGAGGAGAACCTACAGGCCCGCATCCGGGGTACCCTGCTCATGGCCTTGTCCAACAAGTTTGGCGCCGTGGTGCTGACCACGGGCAACAAGAGCGAAATGGCAACGGGCTATTGCACGCTCTATGGCGATATGGCGGGTGGTTTTGCTGTCATCAAGGATGTTGTCAAGACCCGCGTATTCGCGCTGGCGCGCTGGCGCAATGCCCATGACCCGTATGGCACCTGTGCCAACCCGATTCCAGAGCGCATCATCACGCGGCCACCCAGTGCCGAGTTGCGACCGGACCAGAAAGACCAGGACAGTTTGCCGCCTTATGAGGTGCTGGATGCGATCCTGGTCCGGTACATGGAAAATGACGAACCGCTGGAGGCTATCGTCGCCGCGGGCTATGACCGCGCTGACGTGGATCGTGTGACCCGCCTCATCCGGCTCAATGAATACAAGCGCCGCCAGGCCCCCATCGGACCGCGCGTGACCCGCCGTGGCTTCGGCAAGGACTGGCGCTACCCCATTACGAACCGTTTCCGTGCCTGAGACGGTTGCTGTCGAATCGATAGTTTCAAGGATTGCCCCATCATGAAAATGATCACCGCCGTTATCAAGCCCTTCAAGCTCGAGGAAGTACGCGAGGCCCTGGCCGAGTGCGGCGTCAATGGCCTTACCGTGACCGAGGTGAAGGGCTTTGGCCGCCAAAAAGGGCACACCGAGCTGTACCGCGGTGCAGAGTACGTGGTTGACTTTCTGCCCAAGGTGAAGGTCGAGGTGGTCGTGCGCAGCGAGGATGTGGATCGCTGTGTCGATGCCATCGTCAGCGTGGCCAGCACCGGCAAGATTGGCGACGGCAAGATTTTTGTGACCCCCGTGGAGCGCGTGGTGCGCATTCGCACGGGCGAGCTGGACGACGCAGCGATCTGACTCAGATCACCGTGCGCAGCGGGGCTTGCGGCTTTGCGGTGCCTGCTGCCTCAACCAAATCACGCAGCAGGGGAGCGCAGTCATCGTTGATCTGCACCAGTCCCATTTGCCATTCGCCCATGAAGCCGCTGCGTACGCTGGACTGTAGGAAGTTGCCCAGAGCGTCGTAGTAGCCCGCGACGTTCAGCAGGCCGATAGGCTTGTCGTGGTAGCCGAGCTGGCGCCAGGTCCAGACCTCGAACAGTTCCTCGAAAGTGCCGATGCCGCCGGGCAGGGCAATGAATGCATCGCTGCGCTCGGCCATGATGGCTTTGCGCTCGTGCATGGTCTGAACGATGTGCAGTTCATCGCAGGCGTGGTTGGCCAGTTCCTTGTCCACCAGAGCCTGCGGAATCACGCCCACGACGCGCCCGCCTGCCTGGCGCGTGGCTTGGGCGACTTCGCCCATGAGGCCGCTGCGTCCGCCGCCATAGACGAGTTGCCCGCCGCGTTCGCCGATCCAGCGGCCCACGGCTTGGGCTGCGGTGGTGAACAGCGGGTCACCGCCGGGGCGGGAGCCGCAGTAGACGCAGATCGAAAAAGCGGGTTGTGTCATGGGTAAAACCTTTGGTACAGGGCGGCAGACCAGATGCCCAGGCACACCAGCAGGGCCAGCAGTACGGCGGCGCTGCCCATGTCTTTGGCGCGCTTGGCCAGCGGGTGCCATTCGAGGCTGATGCGGTCGATAGCAGCCTCGATGCCGGTATTCAGCAACTCGACAATCATCACCAGCAGGACGCTGCCAGCGAGCAAGGCCACTTCGATCCAGCTTTGCCCCAGCCAAAACGCCAGCGGCACCATGAAGAGGGCGGCGATGGCTTCCTGGCGAAACGCTTTTTCATGCCATCCAGCACGCAGGCCGGCCAGTGAATAGCCCGTGGCATGCCATAGCCGATGGAGCCCGGTGCGCGCTTTCTGCGGATTGGCAGGGTGGGGTGGGGTGGGGGGAAGGGACATGGGGCGAGATTGTCACCCTGCGCTACCAGGGGGGGCAGGGAACTTCAGGTGTTGACGGGACGCACAGCCTGCACCAGGCGCGTGCCTGCCAGTGCGTCATGCAGAAACTGGCGCTGCGGGTGGAAGCGGCTGAGGGTGGCCCATACAGCCACCCAACCCAGGAGTAGCACGGTGGACTCTCCCGCGGGTAGGCCAAACGGGGCGACTGCAGCCAGCGGTGGCAGGAACCACAACCAACTCAGCACGTAGCGCAGCAACGCGCGCAGCTGCGTGAGTGGCTGACCATGGCGGTCCACGACGCGGATGTGCCATGTCTTCATGGCCAAGGTCTGTCCCTTGGCCCAGAACCAGGTGAAGTAGATGCCGAAGACTACGAAGAGGAAGGCCTGCAGGCCATGGCGATTGTCCAGTGCGTGGCGTGTCTGGCTCAGGGTGCTGAACAGGTAGCCCGCGATGAAGACCACACCGAACATGAGCATGCCTTCATACAGCCAGCAGGCCAGGCGCCGGGGCAGGGGGGGGGCGATCAAGTCGGTTACGGCGGCAGCCTCGGCGTGGGACATGCAGGAGTCGTTCCCTGGTTTTAGTTTGGGGCGTAGATGCCGGGGGTTAGCGGAGAAGATGCCTCGGCGGGCGAGTGCAGTGGGTGCAGGCTTTCTACGGCCGACGCAGCTTCCAGGGGTGGCAGCGGGGTAGCGACAGCCGACGGGATGTCCACTGGGGCCGTTTCCACAACTGCGGGCGCTGCGTGTACCGGCGTGTCGGTTCGGGGAACGGGCAGGGCCGGCCGTGCTTTGCCATCGGGCAGCGGTGGAATCTTTGGAAGGTTGACCGCATCCGCAGGCGCATTGGTGGCGGCCGGGATGCGCGCGAGCTTGCGCGGAGAGACAGGATGCAACGCCGTGGCTGCGCCGGCGGGTTTGGGGCCGGCATGCGCGGCGAGGCGGCTTTTCTCTTCCGGGCTCAGTGCCTGATAGGCCTCCCACTGGGCGCGTTTATCGTCAGGGGACAGGCGCTTGGTGACGGCGTAGTTCAGACGAGCCTGGCTGCGCTGCTGGGCGCTCAGGCTGGCCCAGTCGGCCATGCGGCTGTGCAGCTTGTCTTGTTCGTGTGCGGGAAGCGTCGCAAAAGTTTGGGCCAGGGCGAGCCAGCGGCGTTTCTGCACATCGCCCATGCGGGACCAGCGCTGTTCAAGCGGTGCCAGCGCGCGCTTCTGTGCCGCAGTCAGTTCTCCCCATGCAGGTCCCGATGGGTCAACTGGCAGACCTGCGTCGCGCGCCCCCTGTTTGGTAGTTGCCATGCTGGGCGGGACTGCACTTGGCGCCATGCGCACTTGCTGCACGACTGAGCCCCCCAACACAGCCAAGCCCCCGAGCAATACGGTGGCGAGCGCTATGGCAGGCAGGCGCAAATGGTTCGCGGGAGCTGGCTTTAAGGGCATGCAGGCGGGTTGAGCAGGCTCACTGGCTAGCGGAGGCTTGGCCGGCGGTCTTGAGGTACTGGACGAATCCGGGGTCAGCATAGGCGGACGGGGGGAGATCGTCGGTCAGCAGGGCTGCGTCGACTGCAGCCACCTCGGCAGCGCCGTATTCGTCCTGAGAGGCGTTGACCACCACCAAGCCCACGAACAGCGCCATCACTGGCACTGCCGAAACCAGTGCGCGCCACCATGTACCACCTTCGCTGCCCCAGCCTAGCGCAGCGCTGCGGCCGTTGCGGACGATGGCTGGAGCCGTTTGCATCTGTCGCACAGGTGCTGTGACCTTGCGCTTGGACAGAGCCTGTTCGCGGGCGGCACGCAGGCGCTCGGAGATGTCGTAGGGCAAGTCGTCGTTACCCGCGCTCAGGCGGGCCGTGACACGCCGGGCGAAACGGTCGGCGGCTTGTTCGTTCAAGGCGTTGCTGGCGGTGTTCATAGTGTGATTCCTCTGGCCTTCAGTGCTTTGCTGAGGGTCTGGATGGCCCGAAAGCAATGTGTTTTGACGCTGCCTTCGGTGCAGCCCATCGCGGCTGCCGTCTCGGCGACGTCCATCTCCTCCCAATAACGCATCAAAAATGCCTCGCGTTGACGCGCCGGCAGCCCTTGAATCTCCGCCTCAATCCCTTGCAGCGTCTGGGCGCGCTGCGTCAGTGTTTCGGCGCTTTGGGCCGCTTCGTCGCCGTCGGGTCCGCTGTAGGTTTCAAGCAGGTTGAATTCTGCGCCATCTTCATCGTTCCCCTCGAAGTCGCTCATGCTGGAGAACAGTGCGTTGCGCGTCTTCTGGCGGCGGAACCAATCGAGCGTGCAGTTCGACAGGATGCGCTGGAACAGCATCGGCAGCTCCGCTGGTGGTTTGTCGCCATAGTGTTCGGCCAGCTTGAGCATGCTGTCCTGCACGATGTCCAGTGCGGCTTCCTCGTTGCGCACGTGGTAAAGCGAACGCTTGAAGGCGCGCTTTTCCACGCTTTTGAGAAAGTCGGAGAGTTCTTGTTCCGTTGCCAAGAGAGGTCAGCCCGCTGGGGAAATCGTGTGCCGGGGCAGGCGCCGAGGTGCCGTGCTTTGCGTCAAGGGGCTGGATTATCGCATCGCGTGGAATTTTTTTAACGTGCCGCGCACCGCGACTTGTTGCGGTGCGATAATAGCCGTTGCAATTCAAAGGCAAACGGGTCACGGTCCGGCGCGCACTCCTAGCGTCTATGTCCTTGGCCTCAAGTTCCGAACCGGCTCCACGAGAGCTTGTAGGCAAGGGGCACCCTAGGTTTTTCGTCAGAGAAATTCACAAAGGTTGATCATGGAAATCTCCAAGGCTGAACTCTCAGCCGCTCAGAACACAGCCGGCCCCGAACTCATGGGCGCCGAAATCCTCGTCAAAGCCATGCAGGCCGAAGGTGTCAAGTACATCTGGGGCTATCCGGGCGGGGCGGTTCTCTATATCTACGACGCGCTTTACAAGCAGGAAACCATCCAGCACGTGCTGGTGCGCCATGAGCAGGCTGCAGTGCACGCTGCCGATGGCTACGCGCGTGCCACTGGAGAGGTGGGTGTGGCGCTTGTCACATCTGGCCCGGGCCTGACGAACGCGGTGACCGGCATTGCCACGGCGTACATGGATTCGATTCCCATGGTGATCATCTCCGGTCAGGTGCCTACGCCCGCGATTGGGCTGGATGCTTTCCAGGAATGCGACACCGTCGGCATCACGCGCCCCATCGTCAAGCACAACTTCCTGGTCAAGGATGTGCGCGATCTGGCATCCACGCTGAAGAAGGCCTTCCACATTGCCCGCACTGGCCGACCTGGCCCCGTGGTGGTCGATATTCCGAAGGACGTGTCGTTCAAAAAGATCGCGTACCCGGGGTATCCGCAGAGCATCGAGATGCGCTCGTACAACCCGGTGAAGAAGGGGCATAGCGGCCAGATTCGCAAGGCACTTCAGCTGTTGCTGGCGGCCAAGCGGCCTTACATCTACACGGGTGGCGGCATTTTGCTGGGCAATGCCACGCAGGAGCTGCGTACGCTGGTGGACATGCTGGGCTACCCCGTCACCAACACGCTGATGGGCCTGGGTGCCTACCCCGCGAGCGACCGCAAGTTCCTGGGCATGCTGGGCATGCACGGCACCATCGAGGCCAATAACGCCATGCAGAACTGCGACGTGCTGCTGGCCGTGGGGGCACGTTTCGACGACCGCGTGATCGGTAACCCCAAGCATTTCGCGCAGAACGACCGCAAGATCATCCACGTCGATATTGACCCGTCCAGCATCTCCAAGCGCGTGAAGGTAGACATCCCGATCGTCGGCGATGTGAAGGACGTGCTGACCGAGCTGATCGCCATGCTGCGCGAGACCACGCAGCGCCCCGACGCCGGTGCGCTCAATGCCTGGTGGGAGCAGATCGAGGGCTGGCGCTCGCGTGACTGCCTGAAGTATGACCGTGGCAACACCGAGGTCATCAAGCCGCAGTACGTCATCGAGACGCTGTGGAACATGACCAAGGACGCCGACGCGTACATCACCTCTGACGTGGGCCAGCACCAAATGTGGGCCGCACAGTTCTACAAGTTTGACGAGCCACGCCGCTGGATCAACTCCGGTGGCCTGGGGACGATGGGCGTGGGCATTCCCTATGCCATGGGCATCAAGCTTGCCAAGCCCCAGTCCGAGGTGTTCTGTGTGACGGGCGAGGGCTCGGTGCAGATGAACATCCAGGAGCTCTCCACCTGCCTGCAATACAACACGCCGATCAAGGTGCTGTCGCTGAACAACCGCTATCTGGGCATGGTGCGCCAGTGGCAGGAGATCGAGTACTCCGGTCGCTACAGCCACAGCTACATGGACGCGCTGCCCAACTTCGTCAAGTTGGCCGAGGCCTATGGCCACGTGGGCATGCTGATTGAGCGCCCGCAGGACGTGGAGCCGGCGCTGCGCGAGGCGCGCAAGCTCAAGGATCGCACGGTGTTCCTGGACTTCCGCACCGACCCGACCGAGAACGTCTTCCCGATGGTGCGTGCCGGCAAGGGCATCACCGAGATGTTGCTCGGGTCCGAGGACCTTTGAGCTGAATTGGCCTCCAGCGCTTTCCATATAAGCGCTGGCAGCTATCTTTTTAGTAGTATTTGACGAATCTATTGTCTGCCGAGCTTGGCGTTTACCGGCGCCAGGGGAGGGCAGCGAAAAGAGGAATCGCACCATGAAACACATCATTGCCGTCCTGCTCGAGAACGAGGCAGGCGCGCTCTCCCGCGTCGTGGGCCTGTTTTCAGCCCGTGGCTACAACATTGAGTCGCTCACCGTGGCGCCCACCGAGGATCCGTCGCTGTCGCGCATGACGATCCAGACGACGGGCTCCGACGATGTGATCGAGCAGATCACCAAGCACCTGAACCGCCTCATCGAGGTTGTGAAGGTCGTGGACCTCACCGAAGGCGCCTATACCGAGCGCGAGCTCATGATGGTGAAGGTGCGTGCCGTGGGCAAGGAGCGCGAGGAGATGAAGCGCATGGCCGATATCTTCCGCGGCCGCATCATCGACGTGACCGAGAAAAGCTACACCATCGAGCTGACCGGAGACCAGTCGAAGAACGACGCCTTCCTGCAGGCCATCGACCGCACGGCGATCCTTGAGACCGTGCGCACGGGTTCGTGCGGCATCGGCCGTGGCGAGCGCATCCTGCGCGTGTAAGACAATCTTCCTTTTTTCCCCTGAACAGAATTTCCAACGGAGCGACCATGAAAGTTTTCTACGACAAAGACTGTGACCTGTCCCTCATCAAGGGCAAGACCGTGGCCATCATCGGCTACGGCAGCCAGGGCCACGCCCACGCCCAGAACCTGAACGAGAGCGGCGTCAAGGTCGTCGTCGGCCTGCGCAAGGGCGGCGCGTCCTGGGACAAGGTTGCCAAGGCTGGCCTCACGGTGATGGAAGTCAACGATGCCGTTAAGGCGGCTGACGTGGTCATGATCCTGCTGCCCGACGAGAACATCCCCGAGGTGTACAAGAACAACGTCGAGCCCAACATCAAGCAGGGCGCGACCCTGGCCTTCGCCCACGGCTTCAACGTGCACTACAACCAGGTCGTGCCACGCGCTGACCTGGACGTGATCATGGTCGCCCCCAAGGGCCCTGGCCACACCGTGCGCTCCGAGTACCTCAAGGGCGGCGGCGTGCCGACCCTGATCGCCGTGTACCAAGACAAGTCCGGTAAGGCCCGTGACGTGGCCCTGTCCTATGCCATGGCCAACGGCGGCGGCAAGGGCGGCATCATCGAGACCAACTTCAAGGAAGAAACCGAGACCGATCTGTTCGGCGAGCAGGCCGTGCTGTGCGGTGGCGCTGTGGAGCTGGTGAAGATGGGCTTCGAGACCCTGACCGAAGCCGGCTACGCACCCGAAATGGCCTACTTCGAGTGCCTGCACGAGCTCAAGCTGATCGTGGACCTGATGTACGAAGGCGGCATCGCCAACATGAACTACTCCATCTCCAACAACGCGGAGTATGGTGAGTACGTGACCGGCACCGAGGTCATCAACGAGAAGTCGCGCGAAGCCATGCGCGCTGCCTTGAAGCGCATCCAGACCGGCGAATACGCCAAGATGTTCATCCTGGAAGGCAAGACCAACTACCCGAGCATGACCGCTCGCCGCCGCCTGAACGCCGAGCATCCGATCGAAGTGGTGGGCGACAAGCTGCGCGCCATGATGCCCTGGATCGCCAAGAACAAGCTGGTGGACCAGAGCCGCAACTGAGTACGGCGCACCGTACTTCCAAGGCCACTTCGGTGGCCTTTTTGCGTTGGGGGTGCGCTGTAGGACGCAGCCGAGTCGCTACACTGCCCCCTTTGCCGCGCGGTGTGTGCGGTGTTTACTATCAAAAATGTAGCTCCTTGCGTTTGTTTGGCAAGGGCTGGAGGCCAATTTGATGCATGACGGCAATGAATCTGCCGAAGAACAGGGCGTCGTGGTGCGCAAGCGCCGCAAGGGCATTTACATCCTGCCCAACCTGTTTACGCTGGCGGCGCTGTTCGGCGGCTTCTATGCCATCGTCATGGCGATGAACGGCCGCTTCGACATGGCAGCCGTTGGCGTTTTCTGCGCCATGGTGCTCGACAGCCTGGATGGGCGCGTGGCGCGCATGACCAACACCCAGAGCGCGTTCGGCGAGCAGATGGATTCGCTGTCCGACATGGTGTCTTTCGGCGCCGCACCCGCGCTCATCGCCTACATGTGGGCGCTGCAGGGGCTGGGGCGCTGGGGCTGGATCGCCGCGTTTGTCTACTGCGCTTGTGCCGCGCTGCGCCTGGCGCGCTTCAACGTCAATACCGGCGTGGTCGACAAGCGCTACTTCCAGGGGCTGCCGTCGCCTGCGGCCGCGGCGTTGGTCATGGGGTTCATCTGGCTGCTTACCGAAGCTGGCGTGCGCCCAGGCCAGGGATCGGTGGCCTTGAGCTGGACGCAGGTTACCTGGCTGACCTTCGGCTTCACGCTGTATGCAGGGTTGACCATGGTGACCAACGTGCCGTTCTACAGCTTCAAGGATCTGCACATGAAGCGCAGCGTGCCCTTTGCGGCCATCGTGCTGATTGCGCTGGGCATCGCCATCGTCAATATCCATCCGCCCACGGTGCTTTTCGGCGTGTTCGTGCTGTACGGTCTTTCCGGCTACGTGGTGTACGCCTGGCGCAAGGCCAAGGGGCAGCACACCAGCGTCATCAGCACGTCCACGGACGAGCCAGACGAGCGGGGCCTGCACAAGTAGGAAGCCCGAGATGTGCTACATTGCACGGCATGAAAACGTTGGCCCTTGCCCTACTGCTAACTCCCCCCGGGCGGAGACGGTAGAGCGCGCGCGCACGCTTTTCACTCAAGGCCCGTATGCACCCGCAACGGGCCTTTTGTTTTGCACGCCAAACTTTTCCAGTTGCGGGTCCCACCCCCATCCACTCAGGAGTACACCATGGCAGATAAGCTGATCATTTTCGACACCACCTTGCGCGATGGCGAGCAGTCGCCCGGCGCTTCGATGACCAAGGACGAGAAGCTGCGCATCGCACGCCAGTTGGAGCGTCTCAAGGTCGATGTGATCGAGGCAGGCTTCGCAGCGAGTTCCAACGGCGATTTCGAGGCGGTGCAAAGCATTGCGAATGTGATCAAGGACTCGACCGTCTGTTCGCTGTCGCGTGCCAACGACCGCGACATCGCACGCGCCGCTGAAGCGCTCAAGGGCGCCAACAGCGCACGCATTCACACCTTCATCGCCACCAGTCCGCTGCACATGGAGAAGAAGCTGCGCATGACGCCCGAGCAGGTGCTGGAGCAGGCGACGCAGGCGGTGCGTTTTGCCCGCAATCTGGTCGGCGACATCGAGTTCAGCCCCGAGGATGGCTACCGCAGCGACCCGGACTTCCTGTGCCGCGTGCTCGAAGCAGTGATCCGCGAGGGCGCCACCACCATCAACGTGCCCGACACGGTGGGCTACGCCATTCCTGAGCTGTACGGCAACTTCATCAAGAGCCTGCGCGAGCGCATTCCCAACAGTGACAAGGCCATCTGGTCCGTGCATTGCCACAATGACTTGGGCATGGCGGTGGCCAACTCCCTCGCTGGCGTGAAGATCGGCGGTGCGCGTCAGATCGAGTGCACCATCAACGGCCTGGGCGAGCGTGCCGGCAACTGCTCGCTGGAAGAGGTGGTGATGGCCGTCAAGACGCGCCGCGACTACTTTGGCCTGGACGTGGGTATCGACACCCAGCACATCGTGGCTGCCAGCCGCATGGTGAGCCAGACTACAGGCTTCGTCGTGCAGCCGAACAAGGCTGTGGTGGGGGCCAACGCCTTTGCCCATGCTTCCGGTATCCACCAGGACGGCGTGCTCAAGGCGCGCGACACCTACGAGATCATGCGTGCCGAAGACGTGGGCTGGACGGCCAACAAGATCGTGCTGGGCAAGCTCTCGGGCCGTAACGCCTTCAAGCAGCGCCTGCAAGAGCTGGGTGTGGCGCTGGAAAGCGAGGGCGAGATCAATGCCGCATTTGCCAAGTTCAAGGAGCTGGCCGATCGCAAGAGCGAGATTTTCGACGAGGACATCCTGGCCCTGGTCAGCGACGAGAGCGTGAGCAGCGAGAAGGAACGGTACGGTTTCGTCTCCCTCTCTCAGCACAGCGAGACGGGTGAGCGTCCTCAGGCGCGCATCGTGTTCACGGTGGCGGGCAAGGAGGTGCAGGGCACGTCCGAAGGCAATGGTCCGGTGGATGCCTCGCTCAAGGCCATTGAGGCCCATGTTCAAAGCGGTGCCGAGATGGTGCTGTATTCGGTCAACGCCATCAGCGGCTCTACCGAGAGCCAGGGCGAAGTGACGGTGCGCCTGCAAAGTGCCGGCCGCGTGGTCAATGGCGTTGGCGCCGACCCCGATATCGTCGTGGCCTCGGCCAAAGCCTACCTGAGTGCCCTGAACAAGCTGCACAGCACGGCCGAACGGGTGGCGGCACAAGGTTGACTTGCAGCAAGCCCCGGGTGAGCGTCTTATAATCTCACCCACTTTCTTGAAAAGTCGCGCAATACATTGATATTGCGCGACTTTTTTTAATTGGCTACACTGCCACTGACTTTTTGTTGCTTGGGGTAACCGGATGCACAAGACCCACCGCTCCGCTCTCGAACGTTTCTCCCAATGGTGTAGCCTGGCTGCTTTGAGCTTGGCGCTGGCCGTCCCCATGGCCCATGCCGCGCCCAAGAAGCCTGCCAAGAAGCAGCAGGTCAGCTCCGCCCCCGCCAAGCGTACGGCAGCCCGCAAAGCGACCGCGCCGCGCAAGGTGGCCCGCAGCGCCAAAGCCCCTGTGCGTGCGGCGTATGTGGCGCCGGAGCGGCAGTCGTTTGGCCAGTTGGCCGGACTGCACCAGGTCAGCGACCCGCTTTCGCTCAAGTCCAGCGTCGCCCTGGTGGTTGACCAGGATACGCATGAAGTGCTGCTCAGCAAGAATGACAAGGCGGTTCTGCCGATCGCTTCGCTGACCAAGCTCATGACGGGGCTCTTGATTTCCGAGGCGCATCTGCCCATGGACGAGCTGCTGACCATCACCCAGGACGACGTCGATACAGAAAAGGGCAGTCGCTCGCGCCTGAGCGTGGGCACCACGCTGACGCGGGGCGAGATGTTGCACCTGGCGCTGATGTCGAGTGAGAACCGCGCGGCGCATGCCCTTGGGCGTACCTACCCCGGCGGGCTGGGGGCCTTCGTCGCCCGCATGAATGCCAAGGCGCGTCAGCTGGGCATGACGGATACGCGCTACGTCGAGCCGACGGGCCTGTCGAGCAACAACCAGTCCAGCGCACGTGACTTGGCGACGTTGGTGAGCGTGGCCCATGGCGATCCGTTGCTGCGCGAGCTGTCGACCTCCCCCAGCTACGAAGTGGCGGTGGGCCGCCGCACCCTGCAGTTCAACAACACCAACCGCTTGGTGAGCAGCCCGGCATGGGACATTGGCCTGCAAAAGACCGGCTATATCTCCGAGGCGGGCCGCTGCCTGGTCATGCAGGCCCAGGTGTCTGGGCGCAAGATCATCATGGTCTTCCTCGACTCGGCGGGCAAGTTCAGTCGGCTGGGCGACGCCGAGCGCGTGCGCCACTGGGTCGAGTCTTTGGGGCACGCCCCCGCGGCAAGCCGTACGGCATCGCTGCGCTGAAATCTTCGCGGCATTGGCGCCCTCCGGTCTGGAGGGCGTTTTCGTTTGGCTCTGTCACCTATTCGTGTTAATGAAATTCTTATGATGCGCCGCGAACCAAGCGCTGGCGCGGGTTTCGGGCGAATACGCCGAAGCCCTTCTGTCAGAGGGCGCCAACACGTTCAGGTGACAGAGCCTTTCGTTTTGGGGGGCTAGAGGCTGCGCAGCAGCAGCGCGGCACTGTGCAGGCCCAGCCAGGTCAGTAGCAGCGAGCCGCCCAAGTGAAGTGCGGCCACCCCCAGCGCCAGCCCCAGGCGCTGTTGCTGCAGCAGGCCCACCACTTCGGCGGAAAAGCTGGAGAACGTAGTCAGTGCCCCCAGGAAACCTGTCACGAGGGCCAGGCGCCAGGCGGGGTCAAGGTGGGGCATGGCCTGGAATACTGCCACGCATGCACCGATGAGATAGCCGCCGACCAGGTTTGCGGCCAGCGTGCCCCAGGGCAGCAGGCTGGTCGGGGTACTCAGCCACAGGCCCAGGCCCCAGCGGGCCAGCGCGCCGACACAGGCCCCTAGGCAGATGGACAGGATGTTAAGCATGGCGTGCGATCATCCGCGAGGCGCGGGTGTTTTAGTAGTCTTTTTCGAGGCTAGCCCTTATGCAACAAGCGCTAGCAGCTATCGAATCAGGAGTCAGGCATGCCCGAGTGGCGGCTGACGCTTGGTGGCACGGCCTGCCCGGCCCGGCGTGCGCGGAACAGGGCGGCACGCATCAGGAAGATATTGGTGATCGGCACCGTCACGGCGACGAACAGTGCGATTAGCAGCGGATGCAGGGCCAGGCGGTGCCCGAGGAGCGAGAAGTACACGATGCTGGCGTGCATGATGCACCACATGCCTAGCGTGGCGATGATGGCCGGGGCGTGCACGCGCTCAAAGTAAGTGGGTAGCCGCAGCAGGCCCAGCGAGCCCACCAGGGCGATGCCCGCGCCTACCAGCACCAGGGCAGCGATGGTGATTTCGGCCCAGAGCGGCATGGCTTCGGGTGTCATTCGATCACCTCGCCGCGCAGCAGGAATTTGGCCATGGCCGTGGAGCCGACAAACCCGAACAATGCCACCAGCAGCGCGGCTTCAAAGTAGTGGTTGCTGGCATACAGCATGCCCAGCACCAGCATCAGCAGCATGCCGTTGAGGTACATACAGTCCAGCGCCAGCACGCGGTCCTGTGCCGAAGGACCACGCAGCAAGCGCACCAGCGTGAATACCATGGCCAGCGCAAGCATGGCCAGCGCCAAGGGCAGTGCCCAGGAGAGCACGGGCTGCGTCATTCAAAAATCTCCATCAGGGGGCGTTCGTAGTGGTTCTGCACATGGTCGATCACGGCCTGTGGGTCGTCTACCTCCAGCACGTGCAGCAGCAGCACGGAACGGTCGCGCGCGAGTTCGGCCCATACCGTGCCGGGGGTGATGCACACGATCATGGCCAGCACTGCCAGCGCATTGGGGTCGCGCAGTTGCAACGGGATATGCACGAAGGCAGCAGGGTGCCGCCGCAACCGTGGGAACAAGATGAAGCGCAGCACCGCAGCGTTGGAGTGCAGCGTGTCAACCATGACCCGCAGGCCCAGGCGCAGCACCACGCCCGGGCGCCGGATGCGCACGGGCAGGGGGCGCAGTCCGCGCGTGAGCAGGGGGACCAGCCATGCCAGCACCAGCGCCATCACCAGGTTGCCAGGGCTGGCCGAGCGGTTCAGCAGCAGCCACAAGAGGAACAGTGCCGCCGACAGCAGCGGTGCGGGCAGCAGGCGTTTCATGGGATTTTTCACGGTGCCTCCCGGACGAGCGGGGCGGCAATGGGGGCCGCTTCCATAACGGCGCGCACATAGGTCCCCGGGGCGTGCAGCGCATTCGCCGTGGCCTGGGTGAAGTTCATCACGGCCGCCGCTTGCACCGTCAAAGCCACGCAGGCGGCCAGCAGGGCCGCGATCGGCAGACCCTCGAGCACGCGCAACTGCGGCGTGGCGCGGTCGTGGGCGGCCCAGAAGTGGCGCATGCCGGTGCGCGTCAGGGCGATCAGCGCCAGCAGGCCGGTGCCGATCATCAGCGCCAGCAAGGACCAGCCCGACACGCCCAGGCGCATGCCCGACGACGTGCCCAGCCCCAGTGGGTTCAGCAGCGCGGTGAGCATGGCGAACTTGCCGACGAAGCCCGACAGCGGTGGCAACCCCGTGATGACCAGTGTGCACACCATGAACGACAGCCCGAGGAAGGCGGCTGCGGCGGGAATTACGCGGCCGATCAGTACCTCCTCGTCGTCGTCCAGGTTCATGCCCTGCGTGGGCAGCAGCTCGGGGTTGAGGAAGGGGGCGTCTTCGTCGTCGGCATCGGTGCGCGTGCCGTCGTTGCGCCAGCGCTCGATCAGGTCGGCCAGCAGGAACAGCGTACTCACTGCCATGGTGGAGCTGGGCAGGTAATACAGCAGCGCCGCCGTCAGCTCCGTCTGGCCAAAGCCCACGGCGGCCAGCAGCGTGCCCGATGACAGCACCGCCGCGAAGCTCGCCAGGTGCGTAATGCGCTGCGACCCCAGCATGCCAATGGCCCCGAACGCCATCGTCAGCATGCCGCCGCCGATCAGCCACGGGCCGCCGAACAGTGCCGAGGCGCCAGCCTCGCTGCTAAACATCAGCGTCCACAGACGCAGCAGGGTATAAACGCCGACCTTGGTGAGCAGCGCAAACAGCGCGCCCACGGGCGGTGTGGCCGCACTGTAGGCTGGCACCAGCCAGAGGTTGAGCGGCCACACCGCCGCCTTGATGAGAAAGGCCGTGGCCAGGATGCCGGCGGCAGCGTGCAGCAGGCCGCGGTCGCCCGCCGTCACCTGCGGAATGGCGCGTGCCAGGTCGGCCATGTTGAGCGTGCCGGTGATACCGTACAGCATGGACACGCCGATAAGGAACAGCGACGACGCGGCCAGGTTGATGGCGATGTAGTGCAGCCCCGCCTGCACGCGCGCGCGCCCCGAACCGTGCAGCAGCAGCCCGTAGGAGGCGGCCAGCATGATCTCGAAGAACACGAACAGGTTGAACAAGTCGGCCGTGAGGAAGGCACCTGCCAGCCCCATCAGCTGGAACTGGAACAGCGGGTGGTAGTGCACGCCCGCACGGTGCCAGCGTGAGGAGGCGAAGACGATGCAAGCCAGTGCGACGAAGCTGGTCAGCACCAGCATCAGCGCCGAAAGCCGGTCCAGCGCCAGCACGATGCCAAAGGGCGCCGGCCAATTGCCCGGCAGGTACACGCCCAGCGTAGCCGGAGAGCCGGCGCGTGCGCTCCAGGCCAGCAGGGCCACGGCAATGGCCAGCCCCAGTAGCGTGGACAGCAGGTTGAGCCCGAGCTTGAGGCGCTGCTGCTCTTCACGCAGCAGCAGCATCAGGGCGGCCGTGAGCAGCGGCAGCACGATGGGCGCCAGCATGAGGTGGGGCATCAGCCCCGCGATGGTGTCGATCCACTGCACCTGGCTCATGGCATCTCCTGCCGGTCGCGCGAGTGGCTGCCATCCACGTGGTCGGTGCCCGACATGCCGCGCGAGGCGAGCAGCACCACGAGGAACAGCGCCGTCATGGCGAAGCCGATGACGATGGCGGTGAGCACCAGGGCCTGCGGCAGTGGATCGGCGTAGTGCTGCAGATCCTGTTGCACGCCGTCCACCAGCACCGGCACCTTGCCGACGGCCAGGCCAAGCCGGCCCATGCTGAAGATGAACAGGTTGACTGCGTAGGACAGCAGCGACAGGCCCATGATGATCTGGAACGTGCGCGGGCGCAGCAGCAGCCACACGCCGGAGCCAGTGAGCACGCCGATGGCCAGGGCGAGAACGATCTCCATCAGACGGCACCTCCTGATGTTTTCACTTTTTGATAGCTTTCAGCGCTTGCTGGGTAAGGGCTAGAGTCACTTTCCTTTGAATTTTCTTGCGCGGCCCGGGCTTCTTCCTGCAGGCGTGCGTGGTAGCGGTGGCCACGGATCGACTGGTGGGCGATGGCCGTGAGGATCAGCAGCGTGGAGCCCACCACCAGCGTGAACACGCCGATGTCGAAGAACAACGCACTGGCCACGTGCACGTCCCCCAGCCAGGGCAGATGCAGGTGCGCGGTGTGTGTGGTGAGGAACGGGTAGCCCAGTGCCACGGCACCCGCGCCGGTGGCCAGGGCGCACAGCAGGCCGGTGGCAATCCAGCGGCGTGGCACCAGGGGAAGGTGTGCTTCGACCCATTCCACGCCCGAGATGATGTACTGCAGGATCAGCGCCACCGACAGCACCAGTCCGGCAACGAAGCCGCCGCCGGGCTCGTTGTGACCGCGTATGAAGATGTAGGCCGACACCACGGCGGCGAAGGGCAGCAGCAGGCGCACCAGCACGGCGGGCACCATCAGGTAGCCGACCGCAGTGTCCTGGGCGTTACGCGGGTTGAGCAGGTCGGTTTGCAGATCGGCCGGCAGCGCACGCTGCTGCGGTGGCAGATCCATGGTTTCGCGCGCCGGGCGGAAGCGCCGCAGCAGCGCATAGACGGTGATGGCGACAATGCCCAGCACGACGATTTCGCCGAAAGTGTCGAAGCCGCGGAAATCGACCAGCATCACGTTGACTACGTTGGTGCCGCCGCCCTCGGTCAGCGCGCGCTCCAGAAAGAAGGTGGAGGTGCTTTGCGGGAAGTCGCGGCTCATCATCGCGAAAGCCAGCCACGCCATGCCGCCGCCGGCCAGCAGCGACAGCAGCAGATCGCGCAGGCGGCGCCTGCGCGTGCCGCGTGGCCGCACGCGAAGGCGCTCGTCGCGCTGGGGCAGCCAGCGCAGGCCCAGCAGAATCAGCACTGTGGTCACCAGTTCTACGGAAATCTGCGTCAGCGCCAGATCCGGTGCGGAGAACCACAGGAAGGTGATGCAAGTGGCCAGGCCCGCCCCGCCCAGCAGCGTGAGCGCGGCCATGCGGTGGTACTTGGCCTGCCATGCCGCCGCGACGGCCGATACAGCGCCCACAATCCACAGCAGTACAAAGGCGGGCGAGAGAGGCAGCGCCCCCCGGTGGCCCAGCTGCAGGCCGTGCAACCACAGGGGCAAGGCTCCGGCAAGCAAAGAGGCGCCTACCAGCCAGAGCATCTGCCACTGCAGGCGCCGGGTGCTCAGGGCCTGGCGGCCGTGGCGTGCGGCGGCGGACAGCAGCGCGAGCAGCCCTTCGAAGATGCGCTGCCCGTCGAAACGGCCCATGACGGGCGCATCAACCAGGCGGCCCTGCCGCTGTGCCCGGCCCAGCAGCAGGTACAGCAGTGTGCCGCCGGCCAACGCCAGCAGGCTCATCACCATGGGGGCATTGAAGCCGTGCCACACCGCCAGGCTGAACGCGGGCAGGTCGCCCCCCACCACGGGGCGGGCAGCAGCAGCCAGGCTGGCGCCGACGGTGGTGGCCGGCAGGACGCCCACCAGCAGGCAGGTGAGCACCAGCAGCTCCACGGGCACGCGCATCCAGCGCGGGGGCTCGTGTGGCGTGTGCGGCAGGTCGGTGGCGGGCGGGCCGAAGAACACGTCCACGGTGAAACGCAGCGAGTAGGCCACGCTGAACATACCGGCCACCGTGGCCGCTACAGGCAGCACCCAGCGCGCGATGGAGGCGGTGTCCATGAACACGGTTTCGGCGAAGAACATTTCCTTCGACAGGAAACCGTTGAGCAGCGGCACGCCGGCCATGGCAGCGCTGGCGACCATGGCCAGGGTGGCGGTAATGGGCATCATCTGCCGCAGTCCCGACAAACGCCGAATGTCGCGCGTGCCGCTTTCATGGTCCACGATGCCGGCAGCCATGAACAGCGACGCTTTGAATGTGGCGTGGTTCATGATGTGAAAAACCGCCGCCACGGCGGCGAGCGGGCTGTTCAAGCCGAGCAGCAGCGTGATGAGGCCCAGGTGCGAGATGGTGGAATAGGCCAGCAGCCCCTTCAGGTCGTTCTGAAACATCGCGGCATAGCCGCCGAGCAGAAGCGTGACCAACCCGGCACCGCCGACGATCCAGAACCACGGCTCGGTGCCGCCAAGCACCGGCCACAGACGCGCCAACAGAAACACGCCGGCCTTCACCATGGTGGCCGAGTGCAGGTAGGCCGACACGGGCGTGGGCGCGGCCATGGCGCGCGGCAACCAGAAGTGGAAAGGGAACTGCGCGCTCTTGGTGAGCGCGCCGAGCAGCACCAGCACCAGCGCAGTCAGGTACAGCGGGTGTGCGCGCACCTGTTCGGCCGCTGCCAGCACGTGGTCCAGGTCGTAGCTGCCGACGATGTGCCCCAGCACCAGCAGGCCTGCGAGCATGGCCAAGCCGCCCGTACCGGTGACGGTGAGGGCCATGCGCGCACCCCGGCGCGCATCCTTGCGGTGGTGCCAATAGCCGATAAGCAGGAAGGAGAACAGGCTGGTGAGCTCCCAGAAGAAGGCCAGCTGGATCAGGTTGCCCGAGAGCACTACGCCCATCATGGCGCCCATGAAGGCCAGCAGAAAGGCAAAGAAGCGCGGTACGGGGTCGGCCGGCGACATGTAGTAGCGCGCGTAAAGCACGACCAGCGAGCCAATGCCCAGCACCAGCATGCAGAACATCCAGGCAAAACCGTCCATGCGAACCACCAGGTTCAGCCCGAGCGCGGGCAGCCAGGCGATGTCCTGGCGCAGCACGCCGCCCTCAGCGACCTCGGGGAACAGTAAAGCCACCTGCACGGCGCAGGTCAGCGCAATCAGGCCTGCCAGCGTCGACTCGGTGTTGCGCGCATTGGCCGGCAAAAGGGCAGCCAGCAGGCTGCCCAGGAAGGGCAGGAGGATGAAGGAAACGAGGGGCATGTGCAGACCATTCTACGGGCAAGCCCGGGTCTGCATGCTATGAAAACCTGAGCAGATGCACGGCATTGGCCATGCGCCTGCGTGGGTTCATTGAAACTTCGGCATGGCAGGCTTTGGCGGTGCGGCAGGGGCGGCTGGGGCCTTGGGAATGGCCGGAACCCCTGGGGGCGTCGCCACGCCCTGGATCTGGTAGCTTTCGCCGTTGACGGTCAGCCCCTCGGCCGAGAGCTGGTAGGCCCGTGCGGGGCCGATGCCGGGCACGCGCAGAATGAATTCGTCCCAGTTGCGAAACGGTGCTTTCTCGCGTGCCGCGATGATGCGCGCGGTGAGGGATGGGCCCAGACCGCGTACGCCATCGAGTTCGGCCTCGGTGGCCTTGTTGGCCTCGACGGCGGCGCTGGCTGCGCCCAGCCACAGGAAGGCCAGGGCTGCGGTGACGAGATGGCGCAAGGACATGGTGTACTCCTTTTAAAGTTCTTCGACGCGGCGGGCCGGGTAGCTGTCCCAGCTCTGGCAGCCGGGGCATTGCCAGAAATGCTGGCGCGCCTCGAAACCACAGGCCGCACAGCGGTAGCGCATGAGCGGCTTGGCGGCTTGGTCGAGTGCACGTTGGATGGCGGGATGGAAATCCTCGTGCGCCAGGCGCTCGCCCGCCAGCCATTGCGTCGCAGCCACCAGGGAGGGTTCGTGCGCCAGGTGCAAGGCATAGCGCTCGCGCCCTGGGCGCTGGGCGTCGTCGCTGGTACGGTCCAGGGCCACCAGTGCTTCAAGCAGATCGAGCGAAGGGGCGCGTTCGTAGTTGCCTTCCAGCAGGGCCCGCGCTTCGTCGTTGCGCCCGCTGGCGGCGGCCGCTTCCAGCAGCAGCGAGGCCGCCAGGGGCAGCGCTGCCGGGGCCTGTCCTGCCAGGCGCATGAGGGTGTCGACGGCCGCGCTGCCGTGGCCTTGGCGCTGCTGCTGGCGTGCGCGCTCGATCAGCGGGCGGGGCGCTTGTGGCGCGACGGCATGGGCTTCGTCAAGCAGTCGTCCGGCCTTTACTTCGTCGCCCTGTGCGACCGCGGCCTGGGCCTGTTCGCACAGGTAGTGCGCCTGCCGCTGGCTGAAGTCGCCCTGGCCCGCCGCCTGAATCTTGGCCGCGATGGTGGCCGCCTGGGGCCAATCGCGCGTGCGCTCGTAGATCGCCAGCCGCGCCAGCCGCGCTTCGTGCTCGTAGGCAGTGCCTTCGAGCGGCTTGAGTGCGTCCTCGGCGCGGTCGAGCAGGCCCGCCTTGAGGAAGTCGAGCGCCAGGGCGTGCTGGGCACGGTCACGGTCGGCGCTGCTCAGGTCGCCGCGTGAGAGCAAATGTTCATGCACGCGCACGGCACGGTTGTATTCGCCGCGCCGCCGGAACAGGTTGCCCAGGGCGAAGTGCAGCTCCGACGTGTCTGGGTCATTCTGCACGGCTTCGATGAAAGCATCGATGGCCTGGTCCTGTTGCTCGTTCAGCAGGAAGTTCAGCCCCTTGAAGTAGGCCTTGGGTGCCTGCCGGTTCTCCAGGCGCAGCTGGCGCAGGTCGAAACGGGAGGCCCACCAGCCCAGCACGAAGGCCAGGGGGTGCCCCAGCAGGATCCAGCTCAGGTCAAATTCCATGGAGGGGTGGCTCGGCGGTCGTGGGGACGGAAGACGGCTCTGCAGTGCTGGATGGAGTGTCCGCTTGGCCTGCCGCCGCCTGCGCGCGCCGCGCCGCAGTGCGGTGGCGCCACCAGCGCGGCACCATGCCCAGTACGCCGACCACGACACCCAGCGCAAAGGCCGAGAGCACGACCAGCACCATGGGGGCACGCCATTGGGTGCCGAAGAAGAAATGCACGCTGGCGTCTTGCTGGTTGTTCAGCGCGAACGCGAAAAGCGTGAAAAAAATGGCTGCCTTGAGCAGCCACAGCAGATATTTCATGCGTCTCCCCAGTGGTGTCGGGGATTTTATGCGCCTGTTTCGGCGCTTTGCTGCGCCACCGATTCGCGCAGTGCCTTGCCGGGCTTGAAGTGGGGCACACGCTTTTCGGGAATCTGCACGGCTTCGCCGCTGCGCGGGTTGCGGCCCAGGCGGGGCGGGCGGTGCGTGACTGAGAAGCTGCCGAACCCCCGGATCTCGATGCGGTGCCCGCGCACCAGTGCATCGCCCACTGCGTCGAGGATGGTCTTGACGGCGTGTTCGGCGTCGCGGTGCGTGAGCTGGCCAAAGCGGGCGGCCAGTTCTTCAACGAGGTCGGATCGTGTCATGGCAGTTCGGTGCAGGGATGAAATGAAGACGGGCGCCCAGGAAGCCTGCGCGCCCGCCGCGAAGGGCCCCATTGTGCATGGGGCCGGGGTGGCTTACTTGTCGGAGCCGCCGTCCAGCTTGGCGCGCAGCAGGGCGCCCAGGCTGGTCGTTCCGGCGTTTTCCTTGGCCGACTGGGCCGACAGGGAAGCCATGGCGCCTTGCTCGTCGATCATGTCCTTTTGCTTGATCGACAGCTGGATGTTGCGCGTCTTGCGATCCACGTTCACCACCACGGCCGTCACTTCGTCGCCTTCCTTCAGCACGTTGCGGGCGTCTTCCACGCGGTCGCGGGAGATTTCCGAAGCGCGCAGGTAGCCCACGATGTCTTCGCCCAGGTCGATTTCAGCGCCACGGGCGTCCACGGTCTTGACCTTGCCGGTCACCGTCTGGCCCTTGTCGTTCACCGTCACGAAGGTGGTGAACGGATCGCTGTCGAGCTGCTTGATGCCCAGGGAGATACGCTCGCGGTCCACGTCCACGGCCAGCACGATGGCTTCGACTTCCTGGCCCTTCTTGTAGTTGCGCACGGCAGCTTCGCCGGTTTCGTTCCACGACAGGTCGGACAGGTGCACCAGGCCGTCAATACCGGCGGCCAGACCCACGAACACGCCGAAGTCGGTGATCGACTTGATCGGGCCCTTCACGCGGTCACCGCGCTTGGTGTTCTGGGCAAACTCTTGCCAGGGGTTGGCGCGGCACTGCTTCATGCCCAGGCTGATGCGGCGCTTGTCTTCGTCGATCTCGAGGACCATGACTTCGACTTCGTCACCCAGCGACACGAGCTTGGAAGGCGCCACGTTCTTGTTGGTCCAGTCCATTTCGGAAACGTGCACCAGACCTTCGATGCCGGGCTCGAGTTCCACGAACGCGCCGTAGTCGGCAATGTTCGTGACCTTGCCGAACAGGCGGGTGCCCGAGGGGTAGCGGCGAGCCACGCCCATCCAGGGATCGTCGCCCATCTGCTTGAGGCCCAGAGACACGCGGTTCTTCTCGGTGTCGAACTTGAGAATCTTGGCAGTGATCTCTTGACCTGCCGTGACCACCTCGGAGGGGTGACGCACGCGGCGCCATGCCATGTCGGTGATGTGCAGCAGGCCGTCGATGCCGCCCAGGTCCACGAACGCACCGTATTCGGTGATGTTCTTGACCACGCCTTGAACGATGGCGCCTTCCTTCAGCGTTTCCATCAGCTTGGCGCGCTCTTCGCCCATGGAGGCTTCCACCACGGCGCGGCGGCTCAGCACCACGTTGTTGCGCTTGCGGTCGAGCTTGATGACCTTGAATTCCAGGGTCTTGTTCTCGTAGGGGGTCAGATCCTTGATCGGGCGGGTGTCGATCAGCGAGCCGGGCAGGAAAGCGCGGATGCCGTTGACCAGCACCGTCAGGCCGCCCTTGACCTTGCCGGAAGTCGTGCCGGTGACGAACTCGCCAGATTCCAGCGCCTTCTCCAGGGCCAGCCAGGAAGCCAGGCGCTTGGCGGTGTCGCGCGACAGGATGGTGTCGCCGTAGCCGTTTTCGATGGAGCCGATGGCCACGGACACGAAGTCACCCACTTGGACTTCGATTTCGCCCTGGTCGTTCTTGAATTCGTCGATTGGCACATAGGCTTCAGACTTCAGGCCAGCGTTCACGACGACGAAGTTGTGCTCAACGCGCACGACTTCGGCGGTGATGACCTCGCCAGGACGCATTTCAGTGCGTTGCAGCGATTCTTCAAACAGGGCGGCAAAAGATTCGGACATGTGTTTCCTTGCTCGCACCACAGGTTTCCGGCAGCACCATTGCGGCCGTTTCTAGGGCTGTGGGCGAAGGGTTGCTTGTGGCTTGCACCACGGGTTAGGTTGATGAACCACACCGCCAGTGCGCCTGGGTGCAGCGCGGCAGGGGCGGTGTGGGCCGGTGTCAGCCCTGTGCCAGGTGGATGGCGAAAGGCTGGCGCTCCTCCCACCAAACAATCACCTGGGCAACGGTCTCGTCGATCGTCAGCCCGGAATTGTCCAGCAGCAGGGCGTCTTGCGCGGGTTTCAGGGGGGCCACCTTGCGGGATTGATCCTGCAGGTCGCGCGCCTCCAAGTCTGCGCGAAGGGCGTCGATATTAGCGTCAATTCCCTTGGCGAGCAACTGTTGGTGCCTCCGCTCGGCGCGGCAGGCAGCACTGGCGGTCATGAAAACTTTCAGCGGCGCCTGGGGAAAGATCACGGTGCCCATGTCGCGGCCATCGGCCACCAGGCCGGGCAGGCGGGCAAAGCCGTGCTGCAGATCGACCAGTGCCGCGCGCACGGCCGGCAGCGCCGAGATGCGTGAGGCGTTCATGCCCATGGCTTCGGTGCGGATGGCGTCGGTCACGTCGGCGCTGGCCAGCCAGATACGGCCATCAGCGAAGCGCACGGGCAGTGTGCGGGCCAGGTCGGCGAGCGCAGCCTCATGGGCCGGTGCGATGTCGATGCCCGCCTGCACGGCAGCCAGCGCCGTGATGCGGTACAGCGCACCGGAGTCGAGCAGCGCATAGCCCAGTTGCTGTGCCACTGCGGCTGCCACCGTGCCTTTGCCCGACGCGGTGGGGCCGTCGATACACAGCACCGGAATGTGGGCCTGTGCGGTCTGCACGACGGAGAACAGGGCTTCGAAGTAGTCCGGGAAGGTCTTGGCAACGCACTTGGGGTCTTCGATGCGCACCGGCAGGCACGCCGGGTTGAACGCAGCGAGCGAGAAACACATGGCGACGCGGTGGTCGTCGTAGGTGTGGATGCTGGCGGCCTTCCAGTCCTGGGGCGTTGCGGGCGGTGTGATGGCGATGAAGTCTGCGCCTTCTTCCACCGTGGCGCCGAGCTTGCGCAACTCAGTGGCCATGGCGGCGATGCGGTCGGTTTCCTTGACACGCCAGCTGGCAATGTTGCGCAGCCGTGTTGTGCCTTGGGCGTACAGCGCCATGGTGGCCAGGGTCATGGCCGCGTCTGGGATGTGGTTGCAGTCCAGGTCGATGGCACGCAGTGGCCAGGCGCCGCGCGCGACATGCAGCCAGTTCGGGCCGCCGGTGATGTCGGCGCCCATGGCGCGTGCTGCTTCAACGAAGCGGATGTCGCCCTGGATCGAGTCCAGGCCCACACCTTGGATCTTGATGCCATTTTGGCCCTCAGCGCTTGCTGAAAGCGCGCCAAGTGCTATGAAATAGCTAGCAGATGAGGCGTCTGCCTCGACGTGGATGCTGCCCGGCGACTGGTAGCGGCTACCGGCGGGAATGGTGAAGCGCTCCCAGCCTTGGCGCGCT
Source organism: Paenacidovorax caeni (assembly GCF_001298675.1). Classification (GTDB taxonomy): domain Bacteria; phylum Pseudomonadota; class Gammaproteobacteria; order Burkholderiales; family Burkholderiaceae_C; genus Paenacidovorax; species Paenacidovorax caeni. Next base: position 52,994 of record NZ_CYIG01000009.1, on the reverse strand, counting down.
ACCTGGATGCCGAAGCGTGCTAGCAAGGCCAGGGTAATCTGGATGTAGGGCTTGGAAATCAGCTCGCCCACCACCTCGATGACCACGTCCTGCTCCCGCGCCACCAGTGGCAGCGCCAGCAGCAGCGCGGTGAGGAACTGGCTCGAGACGTCGCCGCGCACTGGGATCGGCGCCTGCAGCCGCAGCGCGGGCAGACCCGCGCCGTGGGCGATGCGCAGGGGAGGGAAACCCTCGTTGCCCAGATAGTCGATCTGGCAGCCAAGCTGGCGCAGTGCATCGACCAGGTCGCCGATCGGGCGCTCGTGCATGCGCGGTATGCCAGAGAGCGTGAATTCGCCACCGAGCAGTGCCAGCGCTGCGGTCAGCGGGCGCATGGCAGTGCCTGCGTTGCCGAGGAACAGCGCTGCCGGCGAGCGCGGTGGCTGGTCGCCCAGCCCGGTGATGCGCACCGTGGAGCCACCCGATTCATCGACGCCGCAGCCCAAGGCGCGCAGCCCGTCGAGCATGACCCGTGTGTCGTCGCTGGCCAGCAGGTCGTGCACCTCGGTGGTGCCCTGGCTCAGGGCGGCGAGCAGCAGCACGCGGTTGGAAATGCTCTTCGAGCCCGGCAGTTGGACGGTGCCGCCCGCTGTCAGCAACGGCGGCAGGTCAAGAAATGCGGTGCTGTACATCAGGCGGCTTTGTGTTTGCGCAGTGCGCCCATGCGCCAGTGCGCGCGGGTTTCGCTGGCCAGGGTGAGCATGTCTTCCAGGGACTGGTCGTCGTCTGCCTGAATGGCGTGCTCGAAGGCCTGCAGTGCTTCCTGGAACAAACGTGACTGCACCAGTACTTCTTCGCGGTTGGCGCGCAGGATGTCGCGCCACATCTTGGGATCGCTCGCGGCAATACGTGTGAAATCGCGAAAGCCCGTGCCGGCAAGAGACAGGATGTAGTCGCTGTTCTCCTGGCGGATCACGCTTTGCATCATGGCGAAGGCGAGCAGGTGCGGCAGGTGGCTCACGGCGGCGAAGGCCGCATCGTGTGCCTCCGGGGCCATGCTGGTGACGCGGCAGCCGAGCCGTGTCCACAGCTCTTCGGCGCAGCGCAGGTGGGCCGCGAGCGTGCGCTCGGTGGGCGTGAGGATGACCTGGCGCCCGGCGTACAGCTCGGGGTCGGCGTGTTCCACGCCGGAGACCTCGCGCCCCGCGATCGGGTGCGCGGGGACGAAGGAGCCGACCTGGTCGCGTAGTGCGCGGCGCGCGGCCTGCACCACGTCAGCCTTGGTCGAGCCCACGTCCATGACGAGCATCTGCGGGGTGACGAGGTGCTTGATGGATTTGAGCGTGGCCTCCGTCGCTGCAACGGGCACGGCGACCAGCACGATGTCGGCACCGGCCACGGCCAGCAGCGCCGAAGGGGCTTCGACATCAATCACGCCCAACTGGCGTGCACGGTCGGTGGTCGAGGGCGATTTGCTGTAGCCGACCACGCGCTTGACGAGGCCGGCCTTCTTCATGGCCAGGGCGAACGAGCCTCCCATGAGGCCGCAGCCGATCAGTCCGAGTTGTTCAAACATGGCTGCTCCTCAGGCTGAAACCGGGTAGGTGCCCAGCACCTTGTAGAAGGCGCACAGCTGCTGCAGCTCTTCCAGTGCGGCATGCACGTGCGACTGGGCCGGGTGGCCCTCGATGTCGATGTAGAAGTAATACTCCCACTGGCCGGTGCGCGCGGGGCGAGACTCAAAGCGCGTCATCGATACGCCATGCTTCTTCAGCGGCACCAGCAGGTCGTGCACTGCGCCGGGGCGGTTGGGCACGGAGATGATGAGGCTGGTGCAGTCTTTGCCCGAAGGCGCGGCCGTGGCCAGGGTGTGCGGCAGGCAGATGACGGCGAAACGCGTGCGGTTGTAGGCGTCGTCCTGGATGGCGTGGGCCACCACGTGCAGGCCGTACTGCTGGGCTGCGCGCTCGCTGGAGATGCTGGCCCAGGCCGGGTTGGTCGCGGCCAAGCGCGCGCCCTCGGCGTTGCTGGAGACCGGGCGGCGCTCGGCATGTGGCAGGTGCTTGGACAGCCAGCCCTGGCATTGCGCCAGTGCCTGCGGGTGGGCCAGCACGGCCTCGATGCCTTCGGCCGAGTTGCTGCTGCGCAGCAGGTTGTGACGTACCAGCAGGCTCACCTCGCCCACCACGTGGCAGGGGGTGTGCAAGAACATGTCGAGCGAGCGTGTGACCACGCCCTCGTTGGAGTTCTCGACGCCCACCACGCCGTACTGTGCGCTGCCGGCCGCCGTGGCGTGGAACACCTCGTCGAAGCTGTTGCAGTACATCAGGTCGGCGGCACCGCCGAAGTACTCAATGGCGGCCTGTTCGCAGAACGTGCCCTCGGGGCCAAGCACGGCGACGCGCTGGGGCGACTCGAGCGCCAGGCAGGCAGACATGATTTCGCGCCAGATGGCGGCAACGTGCGCGCCCTTGAGCGGCCCGGGGTTGGCGTGGGTGATCTTTTCGATCACCTGGGCCACGCGGTCGGGGCGGAAAAAGGGCGTTCCTTCGCGCTTCTTGACCTCGCCCACGCGCTCGGCCACGAGGGCACGCTGGTTGAGTAGGGTGAGCAGTTGCTGGTCGATGTTGTCGATCTGCACCCGCAGGCTGGCCAGATCGGGGGAGGCAAGGGGGGTGTTCATTCCGGGGCTTCAGGCGTGGAGGCGTTCAAAGTCTTGGAGGTAGTCCACCAGGGCCTGTACGCCTGCGATCGGCATGGCGTTATAGAGGCTGGCACGCATGCCGCCCACGGACTTATGGCCCTTGAGCTGCAGCAGGCCGCGTTCCTTGGCGCCCTGCAGGAAGGCGTCGTTGCGCGATTCGTCCTGCAGGAAGAACGGGACGTTCATGCGCGAGCGGCAGTGGGGTGCGACCTTGTTCACGTAGAACGGCGAACGGTCGATGAAGTCGTACAGCTGCTGGGCCTTGGCGATGTTGCGTGCCTGCATGGCCGCTACGCCGGTGAGCGCGCCTTCGCGTTGGCGCTTGAGCCACTGGAAGGTCAGGCCGGCCATGTAGATGCCCCAGGTGGGCGGGGTGTTGTACATGGATTGGTTCTCGGCGACGACACGGTAGTCGAACGCGCTCGGGCAGATGGGCAGGGCGTGGCCCAGCAGGTCTTCGCGCACGATGACCAGCGTCAGCCCGGCTGGGCCGATGTTTTTCTGCGCGCCACCGAAGGCCAGGCCGACGCGCTCCCATTGAACCGGGCGGGAGGCCACGTGCGAAGAGAAGTCGATGACCAGCGGCGCATCGCAGCCCAGTGCTTTCAGGTCGGGCAGCTCATGGAACTCGACACCGTGGATGGTTTCGTTGCTGCACAGGTGCACATAGCTGGCCCCGCGGCTGAGCTGCCACGACGCAGGGGCGGGCAGGGTGGTGAAGCCGTCTGCCTCGTTGGATGCAGCGGTGTGCACTTCGGCGGCGTACTTTTGCGCTTCCTTGCGCGACTTCTGGCTCCAGGAACCGGTGACGACGAAATCTACGGTGGCTGCGCGCGACAGGTTCAGCGGCACGATGGCGTTCTCGGCCAGGCCGCCGCCTTGCATGAACAGGATCTTGAATTCAGCGGGCACGGCCAGCAGCTCGCGCAGGTCGGCCTCGGCCTGTTCGCAGATGGAGATGAACTCCTTGCCGCGATGGCTCATCTCCATCACGCCCATGCCGCTGCCGTGCCAGTCGAGCATTTCGGCAGCAGCCTGCTGCAGCACTTCTTCAGGGATGGCCGCGGGGCCGGCGGAAAAGTTGTACGGGCGTGTCATGTTTTGTGTCTAATTGGCTTCCAGCCCTTGCTGGTAGCGCGCTGGCAGCTCTGCTTTTGATAGTGCGCGCGCCTGCCAGGGGCAAGCGTGCGCGGCTGGCGGTCAGGACTGCGGCGCTGGATCGCCGGGCGCTGCGGCCTCGTCGTCTGCGTCGCCTTCGTTGGCGTCGTTCTCCACGATGCGCTGCAGGCCACTGAGCTTGGCGCCCTCGTCGAGTGCAATCAGCGTAACGCCCTGCGTGGCGCGGCCCAGTTCGCGGATCTCGGCCACGCGCGTGCGTACCAGCACGCCGGTGTCGGTGATGAGCATGATCTCGTCGTCCGCATGCACCAGCGTGGCGGCAACGACCTTGCCGTTGCGTTCGCTTTGCTGAATGGCGATCATGCCCTTGGTGCCGCGGCCATGGCGCGTGTATTCAACGATGCTGGTGCGCTTGCCGTAGCCGTTTTCGGTGGCCGTCAGGACGCTCTGCGATTCGTCCTCGGCCACCAGCATGGCGATCACGCTCTGGCCATCTTCCAGTGTCATGCCGCGCACACCACGTGCCTGGCGGCCCAGCGGGCGCACGTCGTTCTCATCGAAGCGCACGGCTTTGCCGCCGTCGGAGAACAGCATCACGTCGTGCTGGCCGTCGGTCAGTGCGGCGCCAATGAGGTAGTCGCCGTCATCCAGGTTGACGGCAATGATGCCGGCCTTGCGTGGGTTGGAGAACTCGTCGAGCGCCGTCTTCTTCACGGTGCCCATGCTGGTCGCCATGAACACGTAGCGGTCTTGGGGGAAGCTGCGCATGTCACCGGTCAGCGGCAGCACCACGTTGATCTTCTCGCCCTCTTGCAGCGGGAACATGTTGACGATGGGGCGGCCGCGCGAGCCGCGCGAGCCCGCAGGCACTTCCCAGACCTTGAGCCAGTAAAGGCGCCCGCGGTTGGAGAAGCACAGGATGTAGTCGTGCGTGTTGGCGATGAAGAGCTGGTCGATCCAGTCGTCTTCCTTGGTCGCCGTGGCCTGCTTGCCACGTCCGCCGCGCTTTTGCGCCCGGTATTCGGACAGGGGCTGGCTCTTGATGTAGCCGGTATGCGAGAGCGTCACCACCATGTCGGTGGGGGTGATGAGGTCTTCGGTGGACAGGTCCTGCGCGCTGTACTCGATTTCGCTGCGGCGCGCGCCCAGCTTGGTCTGGCCGAACTCCTGGCGCACGGCAGTGAGCTCATCGCCAATGATGGTGGAGACGCGCTCGGGCTTAGCCAGAATGTCGAGCAGATCCTCGATGTGGGCCATGACCTCCTTGTACTCGGCCACGATCTTGTCCTGCTCCAGGCCCGTCAGGCGCTGCAGGCGCATTTGCAGGATTTCCTGCGCCTGGGTGTCGGACAGGCGGTACAGTCCGTCGCCCTGCATGCCGAATGCGCGCTCCAGGCCCTCGGGGCGGTAGTCATCGGCGTTCACCACGCCGCCGTCAGCGCGCGTGCGGGTGAGCATCTCGCGCACCAGCTGGCTGTCCCAAGCGCGCGTCATCAGTTCAGCCTTGGCCACGGGCGGTGTGGGCGATTCGCGGATGATGCGGATGAAATCGTCGATGTTGGCCAGCGCCACTGCCAGGCCTTCCAGCACGTGGCCGCGCTCGCGTGCCTTGCGCAGCTCGAACACGGTGCGCCGCGTCACCACCTCACGGCGGTGCTGCAGGAACACGGCGATCAATTCCTTCAGGTTGCACAGCTTGGGCTGGCCATCGACCAGCGCCACCATGTTCATGCCGAAGGTGTCCTGCAGCTGCGTTTGCTTGTACAGATTGTTCAGCACCACCTCTGGCACTTCGCCGCGCTTGAGTTCGATCACCAGGCGCATGCCGGACTTGTCCGACTCGTCCTGGATGTGGCTGATGCCTTCGAGCTTCTTCTCGTGCACCAACTCGGCCATGCGCTCCTGCAGCGTCTTCTTGTTCACCTGGTAAGGCAGCTCATCCACGATGATGGCTTGGCGCTGGCCTTTGTCGATGTCCTCGAAGTGCACTTTCGCGCGCATCACCACCTTACCGCGCCCCGTGCGGTAGCCATCCTTCACGCCGTTGATGCCGTAGATGATGCCTGCTGTGGGGAAGTCGGGCGCCGGGATAATTTCCATCAACTCGTCAATCGACGCTTCGGGATGGCGCAGCATGTGCAAGCAGGCGTCCACCACTTCGTTGAGGTTGTGCGGCGGGATATTGGTCGCCATGCCCACGGCAATGCCGGCCGAGCCGTTGACCAGCAGGTTCGGCAGGCGCGTGGGCAGTACCAGCGGTTCCTTCTCGCTGCCGTCGTAGTTGGGCCCGAAATCGACTGTTTCCTTGTCGATGTCGGCCAGCATCTCGTGGGCGATCTTCGATAGGCGGATTTCCGTGTAACGCATGGCGGCGGCGTTGTCGCCATCGACCGAGCCGAAGTTGCCCTGGCCATCGACCAGCATGTGGCGCAGCGAGAAATCCTGGGCCATGCGCACGATGGTGTCGTACACCGCGCTGTCGCCGTGCGGGTGGTACTTGCCGATGACATCGCCGACGATACGCGCCGATTTCTTGTAGGGGCGGTTCCAGTCGTTGTTCAGCTCGTGCATGGCGTACAGCACACGCCGGTGCACGGGCTTGAGGCCATCGCGCGCGTCGGGTAGCGCACGGCCCACGATCACGCTCATGGCGTAATCGAGATAGCTGCGGCGCATCTCCTCTTCGAGGCTGATGGGCAGGGTTTCTTTGGCAAACTGGGTCATGAAAGACGGTGCAATCGACGCGGGTAAAAGGCCATTTTAGAGGGAAGCGCATGTGGCGACTGCGCAACATATGGCGCCGAATGCGCTTTTGTCTTACGTAGCGCGCCCAGAGTGGTCACGTTTTCCGCTGTTACGTATGGCACAATCGTTTCAGCGTTTTTGGTGATGGTCACTGACAACGTCCCCCAACGTTACTTAATTTCGCAGCGCGGCTGCGGCTTTTTTCCCCAAGAGGAGAACCATGAAGAAACTCAACAAAGTGGCGATGTTGTTTGCCTCCGCCGTGATCGCAACCGCTGCTGGCGCCCAAACCGTCGACAACTGGAAGAACGGCTCTGGTGAGCTGGTCTGGAAGAACGGCACGAACGAACTGTGCTGGCGCGATGCCAGCTGGACGCCTGCTACGGCTGCTGAAGGCTGCGACGGCGCGCTGACCAAGGCTGCTGAGGCTGCTGCTCCGGCTGCTGCTCCGGCTGCTGCCAAGCCCGCACCCGCACCCGCACCCGCACCGGTGGCTTCCTCCAAGGTGACCTACGCTGCTGACGCTTTCTTCGATTTCGACAAGGCTGTGCTGAAGCCCGAAGGCAAGGCTAAGCTGGACGACCTGGTTTCCAAGGTCAAGGACATCAACCTGGAAGTCATCATCGCTGTGGGTCACACTGACTCCATCGGTACCGATGCATACAACCAGAAGCTGTCGGTGCGTCGTGCCGAAGCTGTGAAGGCTTATCTGGTGTCCAAGGGCATCGAAAAGAACCGCGTGTACACCGAAGGCAAGGGCAAGAAGCAGCCCGTGGCCGACAACAAGACCAAGGAAGGCCGCGCCAAGAACCGCCGCGTGGAAATCGAAGTGGTCGGTACCCGCGCCGCTAAGTAATCTTCCCGATTACGAAAAAAGCCCCGGTGACGGGGCTTTTTTTTATTTATGCCGGTATGGCTGGCAGCGCATTTTTGATTGAATGGCTTGGATAGGAAGGTACAACAATGATGGAGATGACGGGCGATGTGATCGCCGAAGTGCGTGGGCAGGTGGGCTGCATTACCCTCAGCCGGCCCAAGGCGTTGAATGCTTTGTCGCTGGGAATGGTGCGCGATTTGATGGCGACGCTGCTGGCCTGGCAGAACGATTCCCGCGTACTGGCGGTGGCGATTCGTGGCAGTAACAAAGAGGGGCCTTTCGGTGCGTTTTGCGCTGGAGGGGATATCCGCTTTCTGCACCAGGCCGGTAGCCAGGGCAACCCGCAGATCGAGGATTTCTTCACCGAGGAATACGCGCTCAACCACCTGATCCACCAGTACGGCAAGCCTTACATCGCCTTCATGGACGGTATCGTCATGGGCGGCGGCATGGGGATTTCCCAGGGCGGCAGTGTGCGCGTCGTGACCGAGCGCACCAAGATGGCGATGCCGGAAACGGCTATTGGCCTGTTCCCTGACGTCGGCGGCGGCTATTTCCTCTCGCGTTGCCCAGGGTATGTGGGGGAATGGCTGGCACTGACGGGGGAAACGATCGGTGCGGGCGATGCGGTGGCGTTCGGCTTGGCCGATGGCTGCATGCCCTCGGGCGAGCAGGCTGCTCTGTGGGAGCAGTTGGGAAGCCAGCACTTTGCTGACGGCAAGGCGGTGGAGCAGCTCGTTGCATCAAAATTTGTAGCTGCTGACGCACAGCACGCAAGCGCTAGAGCCGAAATTGACCAATATTTTGGTGCCGCCACCGTGGGGGACGTTGTGGCTGCACTTGAAGCATCTAACAGCGTCTGGGCGCAGGCTGCTGCAGTGACCCTGCGCAAGCGCTCGCCGCTGATGCTGCACGTGGTCCTCGAGCAGATTCGTCGCGCACGCGGTATCAGCCTGGCAGCCGACCTGCGCATGGAGCGCGATATGGTGCGTCACTGCTTCTACCTGCGTCCCGGCCAGAGCGAAACCCTTGAAGGGATTCGCGCCCTGGCGGTAGACAAGGACCATAGCCCGAAGTGGCAGCCGGCCCGGATCGAGGATGTGACGCCTGCCATGTGGCAGCCTTTCTTTGAAAGCCCCTGGCCAACCTACGCGCACCCTCTGGCAGGGCTGGCGTAATGTCCACGCCCAGCGGCACGGCAGACCTGCCGTGGGACTATCCCCAGCCGTTTGTCGTGCCGGTGGTGCCCGAGGCCACCGACATCGATGGCCTGCGCCATACCAACAACGCGATTTACGTGAATTGGTGCGAGATGGCCGGCTGGGCGCACTCTGAGGCCTTGGGGTTGTCGGTGGCCGACTATCAGCGGCTGAATCGCGCGATGGTCATCCGCAAGGCAGAGTACGAATACCTGCTGCCTTCGCTGCTGGGCCAGCAGTTGGCCTTGGGAACCTGGATCACTGCCAGTGACGGCAAGCTCACCATGGAGCGGCGCTTTCAGCTCATACGCGTGGCCGATCGCTCCGTCATCTTGCGGGGGCGCTGGGAGCTGGTGTGCGTAGAGCTTGACAGCGGCAGGCCGCGCCGCCTGCCCGAAGTGTTTGCCGCCGTGTATCTGCCTGTCTTGGTTGCCGGCGCGGGGGCGTGACTGTGCTGAGCTGTCAGCGGTGGCGGCTTTTCATGGCGCGCTCCACCTCGCGCTTGCCCTCGCGGTCTTTGATGGTGTCGCGCTTGTCGTGTTCGGCCTTGCCCTTGGCAAGCGCGATTTCGCATTTCACGCGGCCATCCTTCCAGTGCAGGTTCAGTGGGACCAAGGTGTAGCCCTTTTGCTCCACCTTGCCAATGAGCCGGCGTATTTCTTCCTTGTGCAACAGTAGCTTTTTGATGCGTGCGGCGTCGGGGCTGACGTGGGTGGATGCCGTCTTGAGCGGGTTGATTTGGCAGCCAATCAGGAACAGTTCTCCGTCCTTGATGATCACGTAGCCGTCGGTGAGTTGTACCTTGCCTTCACGCAGTGCCTTAACCTCCCAGCCGTGCAGCACCATGCCGGCCTCGTGGCGTTCTTCGAAGAAATAGTTGTAGGCCGCCTTCTTGTTGTCGGCGATGCGGGATGATGTGTCGGGTTTCTTGGCCATGTAGCAGGGTGTCTGGTGGTGTCGTCAGATGGTGGAAAAAGGCTTTCCTACAATCGGCACCTGATCTCCGATTCTAGATTCGCACACTGTGCCGTCCTGATGCATGGTGTTTGCGCTGCCGATACCTTCATGAAAACCGTCCATAAATCTGTCCTGATCTGGTATGCCCCTGAGGAAATGTTTGCACTGGTGACGGATGTTCAACATTACCCTGACTTCCTCCCCTGGTGCGACCACGCCAGGGTGGTGGAGCAGGATGGGCAGGGCATGACAGCGGAGGTGGGTATTGCAATGGGCGGGCTGCGCCAGGCCTTCGTTACACGCAACGTTCATGAAACAGGGCGACGCGTGCAGATGAACCTTGTTCGCGGCCCCTTTTCGCAGTTGCAAGGGGATTGGTATTTCCATCCGGTTGGAGATGGCCAGCAGCGTGCATGTCGGGTCGAGTTGATGCTGCGCTACGGCTTCGACAACAAGGCGTTGGCGGCGCTGGTGGGGCCGGTGTTTGATCGCATCGCAGCGTCCATGGTGGATGCCTTCATCAAGCGCGCCGAACAGGTCTATGGCTGAGATGGAACTGCGGGCCGTGGTCTGTGCCAGCCCGGCGGCGGGGCAGGTGCTGGAGGTGGAAGTGACCTTGCCCGCGGGGAGCCGTGTCGCCGATGCATTGGATGCGAGCGGCTTGATGCTGCCCTTGGATGCGCCGTGCGGCCTGTGGGGAGAGGCGGTGCCACGTGACGCTTTGCTGCGCGATGGCGACCGGGTGGAGGTCTACCGAGCCCTCACGGTCGACCCCAAGGTTGCCCGCCGCGAACGTTTCGTGCGCCAGGGTGCACGAAACGCGGGCCTGTTCGCACGCCGCCGCCCAGGGGGCAAGGCGGGCTATTGATGGCGGGCGGCTTCAACCGCCGGAGCCGCAGTTGGACGCGATGATGCCGTCAAGGCGCTGGATTTCCTGGGCCCGTGCAGCGTCGTCCACCACGATCTGCTCACCCTGGGCATTGGTCTGCACAATGCGGCGGCCCGATTCGTAGGTGGTTTTGGCACGGCGTGCGCGCTCGCAGTTGTCGGCGCGCACTTCGGCCTTGCGCTCCTCTTCGGCCTTGGCCTTGGCCGCTTCCTCAGCCTCTGCCTGGGCTTTCTTCTTTTCGAGTTCCTTGTCCTTGCCGCTGGGCTTGGGGGGCGCTGCGGCGGGGCTCGCACTGGTGGCTGACTGGGCCGCTGGTGCGGCCTGTGTTGGCGCTGCCGCCGGCGCACGCATATTGGGCTGGCGCAGGATGTTCTTGTCCGGAACGTCGGCTGGGGGCGGGCGGTCGCTGAAGACCTTGCGGCCATCCTTGTCGAGCCATTGCCACTGGGCCGTGGCGCTCAGGCAGAAGCAGCATGCCGCGGCTGCCAAGAGAAAGCGGTGCATTTTCATGGGGCCTCAGTGTATCTGGCACAGCCATTTTGCGGTGCGGGTACAATCCGTTTTTTGGAGCAAAGTTCATGCGCCTTCTTGGAAAAGCGCTCACCTTCGACGACGTGTTGCTGGTGCCTGCGTACTCCCAGGTCCTGCCGAAGGACACCTCTCTCGCTACGCGTTTCACGCGCAACATCACCCTCAATCTCCCCCTTGTGTCCGCTGCTATGGACACCGTCACCGAAGCGCGGCTGGCTATCGCGATCGCGCAAGAGGGCGGCATTGGGGTGATCCACAAAAATATGACGGCCGAGCAGCAAGCGGCGGAAGTGGCGAAGGTCAAGCGCCACGAGTCGGGAGTGGTGAATGACCCTGTGGTCATCACGCCTGAGCACACCGTATTGCAGGTTCTCGAGCTGTCCGAAAATCTCGGTATTTCGGGCTTTCCGGTGTGTGATGCGGGGAAGGTCGTTGGCATCGTTACCAGCCGTGATGTGCGGTTTGAAACGCGCTACGACGTCAAGGTCGGCCAGATCATGACGCCACGCGAGAAACTCATCACCGTGAACGAGAAAGACGGTACGACCCCCGCCCAGGCCAAGGCACTGCTGAACAAGCACAAGCTGGAGCGCTTGCTGGTGGTCAACGATGCGTTTGAGCTCAAGGGCCTCATCACCGTCAAAGACATCAACAAGCAGACCACGTTCCCCAACGCAGCCCGCGATGTGGAAGGCCGCCTGCGTGTGGCCGCTGCCGTGGGCGTCGGTGTGGGTACGGAAGAGCGTGTCGCAGCCTTGGTCAAGGCCGGGGTCGACGCCATCGTCGTTGACACTGCCCATGGCCACAGCAAGGGCGTGATCGACCGTGTGCGCTGGGTCAAGCAGAACTACCCGCAGGTCGATGTCATCGGCGGCAACATCGCCACCGGCGCGGCTGCGCTGGCACTGGTGGAGGCGGGCGCTGACGCGGTCAAGGTAGGCATTGGGCCTGGGTCGATCTGTACCACGCGCATTGTTGCCGGTGTGGGTGTTCCGCAGATCATGGCCATCGACAGCGTCGCCACGGCGCTCAAGGGCACAGGGGTACCCCTGATCGCTGATGGTGGTATTCGCTACTCCGGTGATATTGCCAAGGCCATCGCCGCCGGGGCATCGACCATCATGATGGGTGGTATGTTCGCCGGCACCGAAGAGGCGCCTGGCGAGGTCATCCTGTACCAGGGACGCAGCTACAAAAGCTATCGTGGCATGGGCTCCATCGGTGCCATGCAGCAAGGTAGCGCGGATCGCTACTTCCAGGAGTCCAGCACGGGCAACCCGCATGCTGACAAGTTGGTGCCAGAAGGTATCGAAGGCCGTGTGCCCTACAAGGGCTCGATGGTTTCCATCGTGTTCCAGATGGCCGGTGGCGTGCGCGCCGCCATGGGCTACTGCGGCTGCGCCACCATCGCCGAGATGAACGACAAGGCGGAGTTCGTGGAGATCACGGCGGCAGGCATCCGTGAAAGCCACGTCCATGACGTGCAGATCACCAAGGAAGCCCCCAACTACCGAGCCGACTGACGTTGCTCGCATCGCAGGCCCGAACCCGCTGTCAGGCGTTCGGGCCTTTGTCATTTCTTCCTGTCGCCACTTCCATGCAACACGACAAGATCCTCATCCTCGACTTTGGCTCCCAGGTTACCCAACTTATCGCACGGCGCGTGCGTGAGACCCATGTGTATTGCGAGGTTCATCCTTGCGACGTGAGCAGCGAGTGGGTGCGTGCTTTCGCCGCAGACGGCAAGCTCAAGGGCGTGATTTTGTCGGGCAGCCATGCCAGCGTGTACGAGGTGGATGACCGCGCGCCCGATGCGGTGTTTGAACTCGGCATTCCAGTGCTGGGCATTTGCTACGGCATGCAGACCATGGCCACGCAACTCGGTGGCAAGGTCGAGGGCTCCAATAGCCGCGAATTTGGCTATGCCGAAGTGCGCGCCCATGGCCACACCGCATTGCTGCAGGGCATCGAGGACTTCGCCACGGCGGAAGGCCATGGCATGCTCAAGGTTTGGATGAGCCATGGCGACAAGGTCACGGCGCTGCCCCCAGGCTTCAAGGTCATGGCGTCCACGCCATCTTGTCCCATTGCCGGTATGGCCGACGAATCGCGCCATTTCTACGCGGTGCAGTTCCACCCCGAAGTCACCCACACCGTGCAGGGCGCAGCCATCCTGGGCCGCTTCGTCCGTGAGATCTGCGGCGCAAATGCCGACTGGATCATGGGTGACTACATCGAGGAGGCGGTCGCCAGAATCCGTGAGCAGGTGGGTGACGAAGAAGTGATCCTGGGGCTGTCGGGCGGTGTGGACTCGTCGGTGGCCGCCGCACTGATCCATCGCGCTATCGGTGACCAGCTGACCTGTGTGTTTGTCGACCACGGCCTGCTACGCCTACACGAGGGCGACATGGTCATGGACATGTTCGAAGGCAAGCTGCACGCCAAGGTGGTTCGCGTCGATGCGTCTGAGCTGTTTTTGCGCGAACTCGCAGGTGTCTCCGAGCCCGAGCAGAAGCGCAAGATCATCGGCCGCCTGTTTGTTGACGTATTCAAGGCAGAGGCAGCGAAGCTCAAGGCCAGCGGCCAGGGCCACAAGGGCGCGACCTTCCTGGCGCAAGGCACCATCTACCCCGACGTGATCGAGTCCGGCGGCGCTAAGAGCAAGAAGGCCGTCACCATCAAGAGCCACCACAACGTGGGCGGGCTGCCGGAGCAACTCGGCCTCAAACTGCTGGAGCCGCTGCGCGACCTGTTCAAAGACGAGGTGCGCGAGCTCGGCGTGGCCCTGGGCCTGCCGCGCGAGATGGTCTACCGCCATCCGTTCCCCGGCCCGGGCCTGGGCGTGCGCATTTTGGGCGAGGTAAAGAAAGAATACGCCGACCTGCTGCGCCGCGCCGACGCCATCTTCATCGAAGAGCTGCGCAACTTCACGGACGAAGCCACGGGCAAGACCTGGTATGACCTCACCAGCCAGGCCTTCACCGTGTTCCTGCCGGTCAAGAGCGTGGGCGTGATGGGCGATGGACGCACCTACGACTACGTGGTGGCGCTGCGCGCCGTGCAGACCAGCGACTTCATGACCGCTGACTGGGCGGAGCTGCCCTACGCGCTGTTGAAGAAGGTCTCGAGCCGCATCATCAATGAGGTGCGTGGCATTAACCGTGTGACCTACGACGTATCGAGCAAGCCGCCAGCCACTATTGAGTGGGAGTGATACAGCGGCTGTCAGCGGCGATGCGCCTGCAGCGTGCGCAGATCGCCCAGGCGTAATGCAACTGGTGAATGGGGGCGCGTCGATTCGTGGCGGCCTGTTGCTTTCCGCTGTAACCAAGGAGTGCCGCCCTGGGGGCTAAGGCACTCCTTTTTTTATAGCTTCTTGCGCTTGATTAGCAAGGGCTAGAGCCCATTTTTGGCCATTAACTTTGCCTCCAGCATGCGCACCAGCACCAGCATTGCGCGGTTGACCGGTGTGGGCACGCCCAGCGCTGCGCCCCGCTGCACCACGTAGCCGTTGAGGTGCGCGATCTCAGTGGGGTGGCCGCGCGCCAGGTCCTGCGCAGTGGAAGATTGCTGGCCGGCCATGGTCCGCGCGATGTCTTGCACGGCGGCGCGGATACCGTCTGGTAGTTGAATGTTGTCGGCCCGCGCCACAGCCAGGCACTCGGTCACCAGATCGTCGATGACTGCACAGGCGCCTTCCTGCGCCACCAGCCAGCCGTATGGCTGCTGCACGATGGCGGAGAGCGCGTTGTAGGCGCAGTTGATGACCAGCTTGGCCCACAGTGCACCGCACACGTTGTCTGATACCTCGGTGGGGATGCCTGCTTGCGCCAGCGCCTGGGCTAAGTGCGCACTGGCGGGGGACGGGCCCACCACCAGCTCACCGCGCCCGAAGTGCCGCACGTGCCCCGGCCCTGCCATGGCCGTGGCCACGTACACCACGGCAGCGATCACCGGGTGGCTGGGGCCGAGTACGGCGCGCACGCGCGCGTCATTGTCCACGCCGTTCTGCAGCGTCAGCACCAGTGCGCCGGGGGCAAGATGGGGCTGCATTTGCTGCGCGGCCGCTTCCGTATCGGTGGATTTGACGCACAGCAGCACCACGTCGGCGCCCTGCACGGCGCTCGCGTCGGTGCTGGCTTGCAGCGGCACGTGCGTGTCCTGCGTGGCGGTTTGCAGGCGCAAACCGTGGGGCGTGATGGCCTGCACATGTGTCGGCCGTGCCACCAGTCGCACCGTGTGGCCCGCCTGTGCCAGCAGCGCCCCGAAGTAGCAGCCCACGGCCCCGGCACCCATGATGGCGAACGACAGACGGGGGGCGAGAGCGGTAGTGGGCGTCATGGCAAATCCTGGGGCCGGGGAAGGGCGATGTGGGCGTGATGGTCGCACAGTGCGTCCGGTGCGCGCAGCGCCTGCACGCCGCCGCGCCGCAGCCGATACAGTGCGTGCGGGCGCAAGGGACTCTCTGACTCTAGCAGCGGGTGCAGGAAGGTGCCTGCCGCCTGCATGCCCAGGCGTTCCATGACCGCGCGGGAGCGGTGGTTGCCAACCGTGGTGAATGCGACGATTTCCTCCAGCCCCAGTGTCTCGAAGCCAAAGCGCAATGCTCGCGCAGCAGCTTCCGAGGCCAGCCCCTGGCCCCAGTAGGCGTGGGCAAGGCGCCAAGCCACCTCGACGCAGGGCGCAAAGGGCAGCAGGGGCGAAGGCACATGCAGCCCGACGAAGCCAATGAAGGAGCCACTCGCTTTGTTCTCTACCGCCCAGGGGCCCCAGCCGTGTTCGCGAACCAGGGCATCGCAACGATCCGCCAAGGCATCACTCTGCGGCTTGGTGAGGGGCGCCGGGAAGAAGGCCATCACGCGTGGATCGGCGTTCAGGGCCGCGAAAGGCACGCGGTCTGCCGCCGTCCATGGACGAAGGCGTAGCCGGGGTGTTTCGAGCACGCTGTTCATTCTGCGCGGTTCCCCATAAAAGGACCTGGAGACGTTCGTTGATGGAGCACGGCATCGCGGGCCAAGTGAGCGCGCACCGGGCGGTGAAGGCGGCGAGAGGTGACGCGGCGTGGCTTTTTTTGTTTACCGGGCTTTGCATTCGATCGGTGCCATGCGTCCGATTTCGACGCTGAGGTCGTCGCCCTTGCCGCGAATGGTGGTGGGGCCGTTGCTGTAAATGAAGCCAGAGCCACTGGGCTGCTGCTGGAGTTCCATGCGCTCACTGTGGCGCATCAAAACGGCGGTGCCGTGGGCGGGTGAAAAGCGGACGGAAATCGATTCGCCCTGGGAACAGGTAAAGGCCACATCAAGGTCGGCGGACGCAGGTGGGGCGGCGCTGCAGGCGCACAGCAGGGTCGCGGCAAGCAATGTGGGAGCCGATGCTTTCATGGAATTTTCCCTGTTGAAAAGGGCCGGCCAGGCGCGGCAGGTAATACGACCGTGATGCCACGAGGCGGCCCGATGCTGCAAGAATGATAGCTGGCAGCGCTTGCTGTACAAGCGCTGGTGCCGAAAAAGTCTTGAAACTCGCATGGTGCATGCGGGACAGCCCTTGTTACACCCAATCGGTTGCACGAAGCGGTGGGCGCAAAAAAAGCCCGGCCCCACGCGTGCGCGGGGCCGGGCTTGTGGTGGCGGGCAGGCCGCGCTTACAGCGAGTCGATGAAGCTGCGCAGCTTGTCACTGCGGCTCGGGTGCTTCAACTTGCGCAGTGCCTTGGCTTCGATCTGGCGGATGCGCTCGCGCGTCACGTCGAACTGCTTGCCCACTTCTTCCAGCGTGTGGTCGGTGGACATTTCGATACCGAAGCGCATGCGCAGCACCTTGGCTTCACGCGGTGTCAGGCCGTCGAGGATGTCCTTCACCACGTCGCGCAGGCCGGCCTGCATGGCCGCATCGATCGGCGCGGTGTTGGCCGAGTCTTCGATGAAGTCGCCCAGGTGGCTGTCGTCGTCGTCGCCGATGGGGGTCTCCATCGAGATCGGCTCCTTGGCGATCTTCATGATCTTGCGGATCTTGTCCTCGGGAATCTCCATCTTCGCCGCCAGGATGGACGCATCAGGCTCAAAGCCAAACTCCTGCAAGTGCTGGCGGCTGATGCGGTTCATCTTGTTGATGGTCTCGATCATGTGCACCGGGATGCGGATGGTGCGCGCCTGGTCGGCGATCGAGCGCGTGATGGCCTGGCGGATCCACCACGTAGCGTAGGTCGAGAACTTGTAGCCGCGGCGGTATTCGAACTTGTCCACGGCCTTCATCAGGCCGATGTTGCCTTCCTGGATCAGGTCGAGGAACTGCAGGCCACGGTTCGTGTACTTCTTGGCGATGGAGATCACGAGGCGCAGGTTGGCTTCGATCATCTCCTTCTTGGCATCGCGCGACGCCATTTCGCCGGCGTTCATGCGCTTGTTGATGTCCTTGAGCTCGGACAGCGGCACCACCACGCGGGTCTGCAGGTCGATCAGCTTTTGCTGCAGTTCCTGCACGGGCGGGATGTTGCGCTGCAGCACGGCGCTCCAGGGCTTGCCGGCACTGGCTTGCTGCTCCACCCATTGCAGGTTCAACAGGTTGGGCGGGAAGTCCTTGACGAAGGTGTCCTGCGGCATGCCGCACTTGTCCACGATGATGCGGCGCAGCTCGCGTTCCTTCTTGCGCACGTCATCCACCTGGGCGCGCACCATGTCACACAGCTTCTCGATGGTCTTGGCCGTGAAGCGGATGGTCATCAGCTCGGCCGATATGGCGTGCTGGATCTTCATGTACGCCGGGCCGCCGTAGCCGTCCTTGTCGTACACCTTGTGCATCTTTTCGAAGTGCTCGCGCAGCTTGTCGAAGCGGCGCAGGGCCTCGTTCTTCAGCTCCTCGAGCTTCTTGGTCAGTGCTTTGGAGCCACCCTTGCCGTCGTCGTCGTCGGCTTCGTCGTATTCGTCGAAGTCCTCTTCGGCCACATAGTCGTCGTTTTCGTCCGCGTCAACGAAGCCATCGACCACGGTCGAGATGACCACTTTGCCCTCGCGAATTTCCTCGGCCATGTTGAGGATCTCGGCGATGGTGGCCGGCGAGGCGCTGATGGCTTCCATCATGTCCTGCAGGCCACCCTCGATGCGCTTGGCGATCTCGATTTCGCCTTCACGCGTGAGCAGCTCCACCGTGCCCATTTCGCGCATGTACATGCGCACGGGGTCCGTGGTACGGCCGAACTCGGAATCGACGGTGGACAGCGCTGCCTCGGCTTCTTCCTCGGCTTCTTCGACGGTGGTGGCCGTCGGCGTGACGTTGTTCTGGAACAGCGTTTCCGCATCGGGCGTCTGCTCGTACACGGCCACGCCCATGTCGTTGAGCATGGCGACCACGACTTCCATGGTCTCGGCGTCCACCAGCTTATCGGGCAGGTGGTCCGAAATCTCCACCCGTGTCAGGTAGCCGCGGGTCTTGCCCAGCGTGATGAGCTTTTTGAGTAGCGAGCGGCGTTTGGCCAGGTCTTCCTCAGAGAGAACGGTCTCGTCCAGGCCGAACTCCTTCATCAAGGCGCGTTCCTTGGCCTTGCTGATCTTCATGCGCAGGGGTTTGACCTTCTCGGTGGCGACATCGGCCACCGGCGCTTCCTCGACTTCACCTTCCAGCTCGGCTTCGATGTCCGACAGGTCCGCGTCGTCGCCCATGCCTTCGCTTTCTTCCTTGGCCTTGGGCTTGCGTCCACGCTTGGCCGGAGCTTTGGCGGCGGCCTTGGGCTTGGCGTCCGTGTCGTCGGCGCCTGCGGCCTTGGCGGGGCGGCCGGCCTTTTTCTTGGCGGGCTCGGCCGCAGTGGCGGCATCGGCGTCCGCGGTGGCCTTGGGCTTGCGCGCGGGCTTCTTCTTCTCTTGCGCTTCGGCGTTTTTCAACAATTCATCGGCGGCTTCTTTGAGCAGCTGGGCTTTGCTTTTGGGTGTGGACACGGTGGACGCTTTCGTTGCGGCTTTGGCGGCCGGGAGGGAAACGGTTTTTTCACCGGCAACTGCGGCAGGCTTGGCAGACTTCGCGGGCTTTTGCACGGGCATGGACAACCTCAGCGTCAAAAAGGGACACACAAAGAAAACGCAAGCGCCATGGAAGCCGGCGCATGGAGCACACACAGCCTGGGCCGTGTGGAGGGGAACCCTCGGGGCAAGATGTATGGGCGAACATTTGGTGTGCAGTCCTTGCGGTAGTGTGGGCCGTGCACTTGCTGCAATGGGCGTGGAATTCACGCTGGCCCGGTCCGGAGGTGCTGCTGTCGCTCTTGCCAGTCAACCTTGGATTATATCGGTTTCAAAAGTTCCAAAAGAAAAACGGAAAAGTCAAGAGGCTTTGCGCGCCAGCGCTTCCAGCTCCAGGCGCTGTGCCTGAAGGGCGCGCAGACGCTGTGCCGCCGTGGGGTCGGTACGCAGGGCGGCCACAGCCTCGGTTTCCTGCTGCTTGATCCGGTCCATGCGCATGCGGTTGAGCACGCCGCGCAGCTCGCGCCGGATTTCCTGGAGATCCCCCTCGGGCTGGGCGTGCGGGCCGCTCATCAGTTGCACGGCCAGGCTTTCGCAGCCTTGGCCGCGCAGGCTTTCGCGCAGCACGGCCCAGGGCTGGGGGCCGTGCTCGTGCCATTCCTGCTCCAGCCAGGCGAATAGCGGGCCGTGCGGGGCGGGCTGGGCGCTTAGCGCGTCGTGGTCGTCATGGGTCAGCTCTTCGAGAAACGCCATGTGCGACAGCAGCAGCCGCGCGGCCTGGTCGGCGCGGCTCACGGGTGAGGGGCGCGGCCCCTGGTAGGGCGGGGCCCAGGCTTTGGCGCCGCGGTTTTTCCAAGTGCCCCGGCTGCCCTGGCTGGGCCCCCCGGCGGTGCGCGGGGGGAAGTTGCCAGCGAAAGCGGGCGGTGCGCCGTGCTCCCAGGGGGCGGGTTCGTGTCCAGGGGCAGGCGTGCGCGTGGGGGTAGGCGGCGCGCTGTGACTCCACAGGTCGGCCAGGTCGCGGGCGTCGAGCTGCGCCAACTGTGCCAGCTCGGCGAGCAGTTGGCGCTTGAGTGCACCGTCAGGCAGCGCGGCCCACAGCGCGCGGGCGTTGGTGGCCATGTGGGCGCGCCCCTCGGCCAGGCCCAGGTCGCAGCCTTCGCTGGCGGCTTCGACCAGGAATCGGCTCAGCGGCATGGCATCGCCCACATGGCGCGCAAACGCCTCGGGGCCATGGGCGCGGATGAAACTGTCAGGGTCGTGTTCTGGCGGCAGGAACAAGAACTTGATGGCGCGCGTATCGCTGGCGTAGGGCAGGGCGCCGTCCAGCGCCTTGCGCGCGGCGCGCCGCCCCGCCGCGTCGCCGTCGAAGCTGAAGACGACCTGGTCGGTGAAACGGAACAGCTTGTGCACGTGCTCGCTGGTGCAGGCCGTGCCCAGCGTGGCCACGGCGTTGCCAAAGCCGAGCTGTGCCAGGGCCACCACGTCCATGTAGCCTTCGGTCACCAGGGCGTAGCCAGCCTCGCGGATGGCGGTGCGCGCCTCGAACAGGCCGTACAGTTCGCGGCCCTTGTGGAACACCGGCGTTTCGGGGGAGTTGAGGTACTTGGGTTTTTCGTCGCCCAGCACGCGCCCGCCAAAGCCGATGCACTCGCCCTTGACGTTGCGGATGGGAAACATGATGCGATCACGGAAGCGGTCGTAGCGCTTGCCATCCTCCTCGCCCACGATCACCAGGCCCGATTCGTGCAGCAGCGGGCTGTCGTATTCGGGGAAGACGCTGGCCAGGTTGCGCCAGCCCTCTGGCGCGTAGCCCAGGCCATAGCGTTTGGCGATTTGCCCGGAGACGCCCCGGCCCTTCAGGTACGCCACCGCACGGGGCGACGCCTTGAGCTGCTTGCGCCAGGATTCGCCGGCTTTTTCCAGCACATCGGTCAGTGTGGCCTGCTTCTGGCGCGCGGCGGCAGCGCGCTCGCGCTCCTGGGGTGAGGCGTCGTCTTGCGGCACGGCCAGGCCGACGCTCTGCGCCAGATCCTGCACCGCTTCGACGAAACCCATGCCCGCGTGGTCCATCAGAAAACCGATGGCGTTGCCGTTTTTGCCGCAGCCGAAGCAGTGGTAGAACTGCTTGGAGGGGCTAACGCTGAAAGACGGCGACTTCTCCCCGTGAAAGGGACACAGCCCCATGAAGTTGGCCCCGCCTTTCTTGAGCTGCACGTAGCGTCCCACGACATCGACCACGTCGACGCGGGACAGCAACTCCTGGATGAAAGATTGGGGAATCGACACAGTCGTGATTGTCCGCGCAAACCGATTCGCGTTTACCCCTATTGCTTTCAGCTCGCTGTCAGCCAGCGTTGCTGTAATAGAAGGATTTTGTTTTCAATAAACCAAGGAAACCTGCCGTGACCAGCATGTACGACCAGCATCTGCCCCGCAACGAAGCCAACCACGCGCCGCTCTCGCCGCTGGCGTTCATCGAGCGCACGGCCGAGGTCTACCCCGACCGCCTGGCCATCGTGCATGGCGAGCTGCGCCAGACCTGGGGCGAGACCTACAAGCGCTGCCGCCAGCTTGCCAGCAGCCTGCGCCGCGCCGGCATCGGCAAGAACGACACCGTGGCCGTGATGCTGCCCAATACCCCGCCGATGGTGGAAGCGCACTTCGGCGTGCCCATGGCGGGCGCGGTGCTCAACACGCTGAACACCCGCCTTGATCCCGAAACCATCGCCTTCATGCTCGACCATGGCGAGGCCAAGGCGCTGATCGTCGACCCCGAATTCAGCGCCGTGGTGGCCAAGGCGCTGCCGCTGCGCAAGAACCCGGCGCCGCTCGCCCTCATTGAGGTCGAGGACGCACTCTACGGCGCCCCCGCGCAAAGCCTGGGCGGCACGCGCTACGAGGACTTCGTGGCTGCCGGCGACCCGGCCTTCGCCTGGGAGCTGCCCGGCGACGAATGGGACGCCATCGCCCTGAACTACACCAGCGGCACCACCGGCAACCCCAAGGGCGTGGTCTACCACCACCGCGGCGCCGCCATCAATGCCATCAGCAACGTGCTGGAGTGGGACATGCCCAAGCACGCCGTTTACCTGTGGACGCTGCCCATGTTCCACTGCAACGGTTGGTGCTTCCCCTGGACCGTCGCGGCGCGCGCTGGCGTCAACGTGTGCCTGCGCCGCGTTGATGCGCAGGCCATCTTCGACGCCATCCGCAACCACGGCGTTACGCACTACTGCGGCGCCCCTATCGTCCAGGGACTGCTGGTGAATGCGCCTGCTGCCATGAAGGAGGGCGTGCCCGCTGGCGTCAAGGCCATGGTCGCGGGTGCCGCACCCCCGGCTTCGATGATTGAGGGCATGGAGCAGATGGGGTTCGACCTGACCCACGTCTACGGGCTGACTGAGGTCTACGGCCCCGCCACCGTGTGCGCCAAGCACGACGCCTGGAACAGCCTCGACATCGGCGAGCGCGCGCGCCTGAACGCCCGCCAGGGCGTGCGCTACCACCTGCAGCGCGCCGCCATGGTGTGTGACCCCGAGACCATGCAGCCCGTGCCGCACGACGGCGAGACCATGGGCGAGATCATGTTCCGCGGCAACATCGCCATGAAGGGCTACCTGAAGAACCCGCAGGCCACCGAGGAAGCGTTCCGCGGCGGCTGGTTCCACAGCGGCGACCTGGCCGTGCAGTACCCCGACGGCTACATCAAGATCAAGGACCGCAGCAAGGACATCATCATCTCGGGCGGCGAGAACATCTCCTCCATTGAAGTGGAAGACGTGCTCTACCGCCACCCCGACGTGCTGGCTGTGGCCGTGGTGGCCAAGCCCGACCCGAAGTGGGGCGAAACCCCCTGCGCCTTCGTCGAGCTCAAGGCGGGCGCGCTGACCACGGTGGACGATATCGTGCAGCACTGCAAGAAGCACCTGGCGGGCTTCAAGGTGCCGCGTGCCGTGGTGTTTGGCGAACTGCCGAAGACCAGCACCGGCAAGATCCAGAAGTTCGAGCTGCGCCGCAAGGCCGGATCGGCCACCGCGATCAACGTGTAAGCAAGGTGCACTGGGGCGCCTCGGCGCTCCTGGTTTGATAGCTGCTAGCGCTGGCGTTTCCTGACGTTCAGGTGCTTTCGCCTTGAAACTTAGGCGTGGCGAGCGCTAGCTACTCTATTTTTGATAGCAAAAACGGTGCCGCATGCCCCATCTGCGCGTGCTGCAGGGCTTAGCCTGCGTACCCGGGTAGGTGCAGTCCTTCGGCCGTAGTGATGCTGCGCGCCGCCAGCGCAGCACGCACCGTGGCGCGGGCCACGGCTTCGGCCGCCATGGTGGCCAGCACCACCAGGTCGGGCGTACGCCCTGCGGCGCCGGTGGCCAGGGCGAACAGGGTGTCGCCGTCCATCTGCGTGTGCACCGGGTTGATGGCGCGCGCCAGTCCGTCGTGTCCCACTACGGCAAGGCGCTGCGCCTGCGGCTTGGTCAGCACGGCGTCGGTGGCGATGACGCCGATGGTGGTGTTGCTGCCACCCAGCAGCGCGCCGGGCAGTTCGCCGCGCAGCAGGGCGCGGCGCATGTCGCGCAGCTGCGTGCCATCTTCCGTGCGTGCGCCGGCCAGCGGGCGGCCGGTGTCGGGGTCCACGACGTCGCCCACGGCGTTGCAGGCGACGAGCGCGCCCACGGTGATGCCGTCCACACGCAGCGAGGCGGTGCCGATGCCGCTCTTCATCGCGTATTGCATGCCGAACAGCTTGCCCACCGTGGCGCCGGTGCCCGCGCCCACGCAGCCCTCGGCCGGGTGCGTGCGCGTGGCGGCGGCGCAGGCGGCGTAGCCTGCTGCGGCGTCCGGGCGCACGCGTGCGTCGCCCACATGCAGGTCGAACAGCACCGCGGCGGGCACCAGGGGCAGGCGGCCCACACCGATGTCGAAGCCCACGCCTTGCTCCTCCAGCCAGCGCGCGGCGCCGCTGGCGGCGTCCAGTCCCCAGGCACTGCCACCCGAAAGCATGACGGCATGCACGCGCTCGACGAAGTTCGACGGGTGCAGCAGCTCGGTCTCGCGCGTGCCGGGCGCCGCGCCGCGCACGTCGACGCCGCCCACGGCGCCGTCGCGCGCAATGACGACGCTGCAGCCCGTGGGGCGGCGGGTTTCGGTGTAGTGGCCAACTTCGATGCCGGCCACGTCGGTGATGGCGCCTTGCGCGCCTTGGAGGCTGGGGTGGGTCATGGGCGGATTATGGGTGTGTGCCGCCGCTGGCCCGCCTCACCGGTAACTGGTGAAAACGCGCGTGGACACGTCGCTGTTCATCACGTTGCGGGTGACCAGCAGCACGTCATAGGGGTCTTTGCGGCCGTTGTAGGCCGGGCCATCCATACCGGGGCTGCCCACGGGCATGCCGGGCACGGCCAGGCCCAGGGCCTTCGGTTTCTCGGCCAGCAGCTTTTTCACATCGGCGGCTGGCACATGGCCTTCGATCAGGTAACCGCCGGCCAGTGCCGTGTGGCATGAGCCCAGGCGTGCGGGCAGGCCCAGGCGCGCGCGCACCGCGGTGTTGCCGCTTTCGTGCACGGTCACGCGAAAGCCTTCTGCTTGCATGTGCGCGATCCAGTCGGCGCAGCAGCCGCACTGCGGGTCTTTCCAGACCTCGACGGCGGTGTCGGCGCGCGCGGCCCACAGGGTGGGAGCGGCCAGCGCGGCGCAGGCAGCGGCGAGCCACTGGCGGCGGCGCAGGGGAGGGTGCATGGCGGTCATGGGTGTTCCTTTCATGGCTTGACGGTGATGGTGCCCTTCATGCCGGCCTCGAAGTGCCCGGCCACCAGGCAGGCAAAGTCGAATTCCCCGGCACGGTTGAACTGCCACACCAGTTCGCCCTTCTGTCCCGGCGCTACGTGCGCCATGTGCGGCGCGTCGTGGTCCATGCCGGGGTGCTGCTGCATCATCTGGGCGTGCTCGGACAGCGAGCCGGGCGTGCCCAGCACGATCTCGTGCATCACCTGGCCCTGGTTCAGCACGCGCAGCCGCACGGTTTCGCCACGCTTTACGGTGATGTGGCTGGGGGCAAAGCGCATGTCGTCCCCCATGCGCAGCGTGATGGTGCGCTGCACTTTGCGCGCGTCCCCCGCGATGCCAAAGGGCGTTTGCTCGGTTGGCGCCGCAGTGGCGGCGTGGCCGTGCTGGGCATGGGCATGGACGTCGGGGTGCGCCGCACCTTCATGGGAAAAAACGGTGCCAGCGCTTGCCAGTAAAGCGCTGGCAGCTATGAATTTGATAGTTTTCATGGGAAGAATACGAAAAGTCTGACGGCACGCAGCCGCCCAGCGGGCTGGCTGCATGGTACGCAAGGGGGCCTGTGGAGCGTGCGGCTCAGGCGATGGGGGGCTTGAACGCGGGCGCCAGCGGCGCACTGGCAAAGGCCGCACCGGGCCAGGCGCGCGGCGCGGCGGCGGCCACGGGGCTGGCTTGCGCTGCCAGGGCGGGCAGCAGCGCCGTGTGGCAGATGTCGCAGGCCGCGCAGGGTGCGGCGGCGGGGTCGTCCTGGGGCGTGCTGGCGCCGTCGTGGCAGTGGGCGGCGTGCCCGTCCGCATTGGCGGTGTGCAGCATGGGGGCGGGCGCGGGCGGCGGCACGTTCTCCATGGCCATGGCACTGCCCAGCAGGCCGCGCAGGGCCAGCAGCAGTGCCATGAGGAGAACGAGCAGGCCGCGGGGCATGTCAGGGCAGAGACGGCAGCGTGGCACGAAGTTCCCGCGGCGCCAATTCAGTTTTCCATGGCGCTGCGCGCCACCCGCAGCGCACGAAACCGGCGCGGCCCCAGCGTGGGCAGCCGCGCAAGGGCCGCCCCGCCGCGCTGGCTGCGTCCCCCTCCCACGCGAAGCGTGAGAGAGGGGGAAGGCGCCGCAGGCGACTCAGGGGGTGTTTCACTTCATGCCGCCAAGTAGCGCCCCGGGCGGTGGTTCATGGCCAGCACCAGGTTCAGCGCCACTGCACCAGCCACCGACCACAGCACACGCTGCGGTTCCACGGTGACCAGCGCCGCCAGCACGATGCAGCAGTCCACGGCCATTTGCACCTTGCCCGCGCGCCAGCCGCAGCGGTCCTGCAGGTACAGCGCCAGGATGCCGACACCGCCCAGGCTGCAGCGATGGCGGAACAGCACCAGGAAGCCGATGCCCATGATGAGCCCGCCGGTGATGGCGGCATACGCGGGGTGCAGCTGGCTGATCTGCAGGAACTGGCTTTGCAGCCCCACCAGCGCCGAGAGCAGCGCCACGGCCGTGAAAGTCTTGAGCGTGAAGCCCGTGCCCAGCTTGCGCAGCGCCAGCCAGTAGAAGGGCAGGTTGAGCACGAAGAACAGCTTGCCGAAGCCGATGCCCGTGGCGTAGTGCAGCACAAAGGCCAGCCCGGTCATGCCCCCCGTCAGCAGCCCCGCGCTGGCAATGAAGGCTACGCCCACCGACACCAGGGTCACGCCGGTGAGGATGGCCATTGCATCCTCGGTGCGGGAGTGGGGCTGGACGGCGGGGAGCGCGGCGGGCTGGGCGGTGGTGCTGGTCATGGCGCGGGGGGCAAAATCGGCGCGCATTACACCACCGCTCCCCGCGGTGCGTCAATTTACTGCGTTCAATGGCTTTTACATTGCATGAAAAGTGCGCAATTTTGCGTTTGAAGCAAATTTTGTGTTGTGCATTTCAGATTCCCTTCCACCAACGCAGCCGCATGCCGTTTGCCACCACCAGCAGGCTCACGCCCATGTCGGCTGCCACCGCCATCCACATGCTGGCCTGGCCCGTGAGCGCCAGGGCGAAGAACACGGCCTTGACGCCGAGCGCCAGCGCGATGTTCTGCCACAGCACGGCATGCGCTTGGCGCGACAGGCGCAGCGTGCCAGGGATGCGGCGCAGGTCGTCGTTCATCAGCACCACAGCGGCTGTTTCCATGGCCATGCCGGTGCTGTGCGCGCCACCCATGGCGAAGCCCACGTCGGCGCGCGCCAGCGCCGGGGCGTCGTTGATACCGTCGCCCGCCATGCCGGTGGGGCCGTGCTCGCGCTGCAGCGCGCCCAGGGCATCCAGCTTGTCCTGCGGCAGCAGGCCGCCGCGCGCGTCGGCGATGCCGGCCTCGGCCGCCACGGCGGCCACGGTGGCGGCGTTGTCACCACTCAGCACCACGGGCCGAACGCCCAGGGCCTGTAGCTGTGCCATGGCCTCGCCGGCGTGGGTGCGCAGCGGGTCGGCCACGGCAAAGAGGGCCAGCACGGTGCTGTCGCTGGCCAGCAGGGTAACGCTGCGGCCTTGCTGCTCGTGGGCCCGCAGCTGGGCTTCGAGCGCGGGGGTGAGCAACTGCATCTCGCGCACCAGGCGCAGGTTGCCCAGTACATGGCGCTGGCCGTCCATGCGCCCTTCCACGCCACGCCCAGGCAGGGCGCGCAGGTCCTGCACGGTGTTGGTGGGCGGCGCCTCGGCGGCCAGGCCTTGGGCAATGGCGCGCGACACCGGGTGGTCCGAGCGGCTGGCAAGCTGCCAGGCCAGGGCGGCCGCGTGGGCGGGTGCGGCGCTGCCCACGGCCTCCCAGGCCACCAGGGTCGGGTTGCCGGTGGTCAGCGTGCCGGTCTTGTCCAGGGCGATGACGCGCAGGCCGCGCGCCGCCTCTAGGGCGCTGCCGCCCTTGATGAGCACGCCGCGCTGCGCCGCCGCCGTGAGCGCGCTGACCACGGTGACGGGGGTGGAGATCACCAGCGCGCACGGGCAGGCAATCACCAGCAGCGCCAGCGCCTGGTAGGCCGCCTGGGCCCAGCTCCAGCCCAGCACGGCGGGTGCCAGCAATGCCAGCAGCACCGCCAGCACGAAGACGATGGGTGTGTAAACGGCGGCGAAGCGGTCCACGAAGCGCTGCGTGGGCGCGCGCGAGGCCTGGGCCTGCTCCACCGCATGCACGATGCGCGCCAGCAGCGTGCCGCTGGCCGGGGCCGTGACCTGCATGAACAGCTCGCCGTGCTGGTTCACGCTGCCGGCGTACAGCGCGTCGCCGGGGGTCTTGTCGGCGAGCTGGCTCTCGCCCGTGATGGGGGCCTGGTTCACGGCGCTCTCGCCGCGCGTGACGGTGCCGTCCAGCGGCACGCGCGCGCCCGGGGCGATGCGCAGCGTGGCGCCCAGCGGTACCTGGGCGGCGTTCTGGCGCGCTGTGCTGCCGTCGGGCTGCAGCACCTCGGCGGTCTCGGGTGCCAGGTCGAGCAGGCTGCGGATGGCGTGGCGCGCGCGCTCCATGGCGCCGTCCTCGATGCGCTCGGCCGCCACGTACAGCGCCATCACCATGGCCGCCTCGGGCCACTGGCCGATCAGGAAGGCGCCGGTCACGGCCACGGCCATCAGCGCGTGGATGCCCAGGCGCAGCCGTGCCAGATCCTTCAAGCCCGCGCGGTACACGCCCAGGCCCGCCAGGGCGATGGCCGCCACGGCCAGCAACATGCCTGGCACGTCGTACTGCGCCCAGTGCGCGGCCTCGGCGCCCGCGGCAAAGAGCAGGGCCGCAGCGATGCGCGGCCAGCCGGGCAGGGCGCCGTGGCCGTGCGGGTCGCTGCTGCAGCCGCAGCAGGCGCTGGCACCCGGCGCGGGGCTGCAGGCGCTTGCGGCGGGCGCCGCTGCGCCTTGCGCGTGGCTGCCGTGGTCATGCCCATGGTCATGGGCGGGATGGGAGGAGGGCTTCGCTTGGTTCATGCCATGATTGGAAAGCTGAAAGTTACTTCAAGGTCAAGCCATGTCAGACACGCTGCACTGCCGCATCGGCGAGGCCGCCAGGCGCTCGGGCGTTTCGGCGGCCAATATCCGCTACTACGAGAAGGAGGGCCTGCTGGCGCCGCAGGGCCGCAGTGACAACAGCTACCGCTTTTACAGCGAAGCCGACCTGCACCGGCTGCGCTTCATCCGCCTGTGCCGTGCCATGGACATGTCGCTGGACGAGGTGCGCACGCTGCTGGCGCTCGACGGCGCCTGCCTGGCCGACGGCCATGTGGCCTGTGCCACGCTGGACGAGCACCTGGCGCACGTGCGCACGCGCCTGGACGAGCTGCGTGCGCTGGAACAGGAGCTGAGCCTGCTGCGCAGCCGCTGCGACGGCGTGCAGGCGCAGTGCCAGGTGATCGACGCGCTGCACGCGCGCGCCGAGGCGCAGGACTGGGCGCCGCTGCGCAACGCGCCCGCGCACCGCCACGTGTAGCCATCGGCATGACTACTGAATTGATAGCTGCTAGCGCTTGCTGGTATTGCCCTGGAGGCATTTTTTGCCCTTAACCCCTATGATGGCCGCATGAGCACCCTGCACCCCCTGGAGGACGGCCCCGCCCGCCTGTGGCGCCTGGCGCAGCGCCGCGCGCTGGGCTGGGCGCGCATCGTCTACCTGGGGCGGTGGTGCTGGTGCTGCTGCTCTCGCCCTCCACCTACCGCGGTGCGGCGCGCACGCGCCTGGCGCACCACATGGTGCGCGCCACGCTGCCGGTGCTGCCGGGCTTCACGGCGCTGGCGGCGCTGGTCAGCCTGTCGATTACGCGCATCGTCGTCGTCACGGCGCAAAGCTATGGCCTGTCGCGCTACGCGCTGGAGATGGTGGTGCGCGTGCTGGTGCTGGAGCTGATACCGCTCACCGCCGCGCTGTTCGTGGCGCTGCGCTGCAGCATCCCGCAAGGGCTGGAGCTGGCACGGCTGCGCGCCGCCGGCCACCTGGACCGGCTGCGCCGCCAGGGCGCCGACCCGGTGCGCATGGAGCTGCTGCCGCGCGTGCTGGCCGGCGCCTACGCGGGCATTACGCTGGCGGCGCTGTCGTGCGTGGTGGCGCTGGCCATGGCCTACCTGGGCGTGTACGGCGCCAGCCTGGCCGGGCTGCCCGGCTATACGCGCATGTTTGGCCAGGTGTTCACGCCTGCGTTCACGCTGGTGTTCGTGCTCAAGACGCTGTTTTCCAGCCTGGCCGTGGCGCTCATTCCCACTGCCTCGGCCCTGCACCCCGGGCCAGGCATGACGGAGCTGGGCGGCCTGGCGCGCATGTTTGCGCTGCTGCTGCTGATCGAACTCGTCTCGCTCATGGGGAACTACTACGGATGACCGACCCTTCCACCGACGGCCTTGAAAGCATCCAGCGGCCCGTGACGCACCTGCGCGCCAAGGCCGCCGCGCTGCTGTTGTTCACACTGGCGCTGATCGCCGGCTCGGCCTTGTACCTGCTGCATGCGCGCGGCGTGTTCGAGCCCACGCAGCAACTGGTGCTGGTGGCCGACGACTCCGAGGGCGTGGCTGTGGGCATGGACATGACGTTCTCCGGCTTTCCCATTGGCCGCGTGCGCCATATCGGCCTGGCGCCGGACGGCAACGTGCACATCACCGTGGACGTGGCGCAGCGTGATGCCCACTGGCTGCGCACCTCCAGCGTGTTCACGCTGGTGCGCGGCCTGGTGGGCGGCACCGCCATCAAGGCCTACAGCGGCATCTTGACCGACCCACCGCTGCCCGATGGCGCCATGCGCCCGGTGCTGCGCGGGGACGCCACGGCCGAAATCCCCCAGCTCATGGCCACGGCGCGCGAGCTGCTGGGCAACCTGCGCGCGCTCACCGCGCAGGATTCGGCCCTGGCCGCCACCGCCGCCAATGCCCAGGCGCTCACCGAGCGCCTGCAGGGCCCCGGCGGGGCGCTGGGCCTGCTCATGGGCAACGAGCGCGACGCGCGCAAGGTGCTGGCCACGCTGGAGCGCACCAACGCGCTGCTGGTGCGCCTGGACGGCATGGCCGCCAAGGCCGACACCCAGGTGTTTGGCGCGCAGGGCCTGCTGCCCGAGGCGCAGGCGGCCGTGGCGCAACTGGGCGGCCTGCTGCAGGACACGCGTGCCAGCCTGCGCAAGGTCGATGCCGTGCTGGCCGAAGCCCAGGCCGTGGGCGCCAACGTGCGCGCC
This sequence comes from Paenacidovorax caeni, assembly GCF_001298675.1. Taxonomy (GTDB): domain Bacteria; phylum Pseudomonadota; class Gammaproteobacteria; order Burkholderiales; family Burkholderiaceae_C; genus Paenacidovorax; species Paenacidovorax caeni. The sequence goes on along the minus strand of NZ_CYIG01000009.1, from coordinate 22,122 downwards.
GCCAGCACCGACCTGGGCGCGCTGCGCGCCGAGGTCGAGGCCAACCTGCGCAAGATCGATACGTTGCTGAACCAGGTGAACCGCACCTGGCCCTTCGCCCGCGACCCCAAGGATTTGGAGCTGACCCTGCCATGACCCTGCGTGCCGCCCCCTGGCTCCCCCTCATGCTGTACGCGGCGCTGGCGGCCTGCGCCGGCCGCCCGCCCGTGCCGGACTGGCAAGGCAGCGCCCAGGGCGCCGCGCAGCGTGCCACCGCTGCCTACCTGGCGGGCGAGGACCGCGTGGCCCAGGCCGAGTGGGTGCGCGCCCGCGCCGAGGTGGCGCGCACTGGGCGCCCGGACCTGCTGGCGCGCCTGGCGCTGATGGACTGCGCTGCCCAGGTGGCCAGCCTGGCCCTGCAGCCCCCGGTGTGCGAGCGTTTCGAATCCCTGCGTGCTGACGCGCTGGCGCCCGAGCGTGCCTACGCAGCCTACTTGGCTGGGCAGGCCAGCGCGCAGGACGCGGCCCTGCTGCCCGAGGCGCACCGCCAGGCGCTCGCCGCCACGGGCGACACCAGCGCCGCGCTGGCGGCCATGGCCGACCCGCTGGCCCGCCTGGTGGCGGCGGGTGCCTTGCTGCAGGCCGGTCGCGCCAGCCCGGCGGTGATGGCGCTGGCCACCGACACCGCCTCTGCGCAGGGCTGGCGCCGGCCACTGCTGGCTTGGCTGCTGGCGCGTGCACAACGCGCCGAACAGGCGGGGAACGTGGAGGAGGCCGCAGCGCTGCGGCGGCGCGTGGCAGTGGTCGAGTCCGGGGGGCGGTAAGCCCTATTTCAAAAAAGATAGCTGCTTGCGCTTGCTGGCCAAGTGCTGGAGGCCGATTGCTCTCTAAAATCAACCCAGCTCCAGCACCAGTTCCCACGGCGTGCGCAGCCAGTCCTGCGCCTCCTCGCGCAGCAGGTGGGCCGACTGGGGGTACAGCGCAGCCCAGCCCGTGCGGCTGCGCAGCACGAAGCGCGCGCCCTTGCGTTCCAGGCGGATGCCGTCCATGTCCGGGTCGCGCCGGGCGTGGCACAGCGCCACGGCCAGGCGCAGGCAGGCCAGTTGCAGCGTGAACTGGGCGTCGCTCCAGTCGAGTTCCAGCTTGCGCAGCTTGCCCCGGTGGGCGCGCACCAGCAGGCCCAGGTGGTGCAGTTCGGGTTGGGCGAAGCCGGCGGCATCGGTGTTGTCCAGGATGTAGGCGCCGTGCCGGTGGTAGCCGCTGTGGGCAATGCGGCAGCCAATCTCGTGCAGGCGCGCGGCCCAGTCGAGCTTGCGCGCGGCGCGCTCGCTGTCTTTCGTCGCCACCTGGCCGAACAGCGTGCCAGCGACCTGTGCCACGCGCTGGGCGTGCGGGGTGTCCACGGCAAAGCGCTGCATCAGGCCGGCCACGGTGCTGGTGCGCAGATCGGTCTCGGGCCACTCGCGGCTGAGCAGGTCGTACAGCGCGCCCTGGCGCAGCGCGCCTTGCGCCACCTGCATGCGCTCGATGCCCAGCAGGCTGAACACGGCGCGCAGCACGCTCAGGCCGCCGCCGATCACCGGGCGCCGGTCTTCCTTCAGCCCGTCCAGCCGGACGCGGCTGGCATGGCCCGCGCGCAGCAGCTTGGCCAGCAGCCAGTCCAGCGCCTCACGTGTGATGTCGCCCGGTGGGTGGCCGGCCATGGCCAGAATCTCGCCCACCGCGCCGATGGTGCCCGAGGAGCCGTAGGCCACGTCCCACGCGTCGGGTTGGAACACCTGCAGCGTTTCGTCCAGCATCGCCTTGGCGGCGGTTTCGGCGGCCTCGAAGGCGGCGGCGGTGAAGTTGCCGTCGGCAAAGTAGCGCGTGGACCAGGCCACGCTGCCCATGCGCAGCGAGGTCACGGCCTGGGCCTGGTAGCGCTGGCCCAGGATGAGTTCAGTGGAGCGCCCGCCAATGTCAACAACCAGGCGCCGTTCGTCCGACTGCGGTAGCAGGCGCGATACGCCCTGGTAAATCAGGCGCGCTTCCTCAGGGCCCGAGACCACGTCGATGGGGTAGCCCAGGATGGCGTTGCCGCGCTCGATAAAGACCTCGCGGTTGTGCGCCTCGCGCAAGGTCTGGGTGGCCACGGCGCGCACGTGGGTGCGCTCGAAGCCTGCCAGGCGCTCTGCGAAGCGCGCCAGGCAGTCCCAGCCGCGCTGCATGGCGTCCAGGCTCAGGTTGCGCTCTTCGTCCAGGCCACCGCCCTGGCGTACGGTTTCCTTGAGGTATTCGACGCGCTGGATGTGGCCATGCTCGAAGCGGCCGATTTCGAGGCGAAAGCTGTTGGAGCCGAGGTCCACGGCGGCGAGAAGTGTTCCGTCTTGCATGGTGCTGCGCTGGGCGCGCTGGAAAAAATGCGGCGCAGCATAGCACCGCGAGGGCGCACGAACGCTTACCGCATGCCTCATCCGACGATGCGCCCGTCGGCGGTCAGCATGCTCTGCGTGACGTAGGCATGGGTGCGCTTGCGGCCATCGAAGGCGAGGGCAAAGCCGCCCAGGTTCAGATCCTGGCGGCGGCGGAAGGCGGCGAGCACCGAGGCACGCGTCAGCGGCCCGTTCACGCTCTGCAGCACTTCGGCGGTGTAGCGCGCGGCAATGAAGCCGGCCAGCCCCTGGGGCGAGGGCGGTTCGTCGTACAGCCGGGCCATGGCTTCGCGGTAGCTGCGCACGATGGGCAGCGACGCCGTCACCAGCGGCACGGATTGCGTGGCGATGACCGAGACGTTGCGCTTGGCCGCGCCCATCTGTGCCAGCACCTGCAGGTTCACGTCGGCCAGGGCCACGATGTAGCACTGACGGCCCGGCTGCAGTTTGAGGCGGCGCATGAAGCCGTGCAGCTCCGGCGTGCCGCCCACGAACAGCACGATGAGTTGCGCGGGCGAAGCCAGTTGCTGGTCAGCCTGCGCGCTGCTACCGGGCAGGGGCAGGTCCTGCATGCGCAACTGCAGCGTTTGGGCCGCCTGCCGCACCCGGGCCTGGGACTGCTGGCGTACGGCGGCCGTGGAGTAAACCACGCCCAGCTCCTGCACGCCCATGGAGGCCAGGGTCTTGAGCGCGTGGGCGATCTGCGCCTGGTAGTCGGGAAAGATGCCGAAGACCAGGTCGCTGGCGTTGGCGCCCTCCTGGCTGTGCATCCAGGGCGCAGCGTGCGCCAGCGGCTGGGCGGGCGGGGCCTGCTCCTGCAGCGCGGCCAGCGCGCCCGCGGCGCCATCGCCCACGCAGCCCGACAGCGCGATGCACGCCGGGTTGCCCGCGACGCCGCGCCACGCCGCCTGCAGCGCCGCGCCGGTGCCCTGCACCTCGATGGCCAGGTGCTGCACCGGGCGGCCTTGCACGCCACCGCGCGCGTTCAGATCCTGCCAGGCAGCGCGTGAGCCGATGAGAAAGTCCCGGCTCACGTCCTGCTGGCCCGGCGCCATGTCGGCCAATTGCGCCACCACCAGCGGGCGCTCGGTGTCCTTGGCACTGGCTTGTGCGAAAGCGCTGGCGTGCGGTGCCAGGCTGGCGGCGGCACACAGCTGTAGCCAGCGGCGGCGGTGCAGGGGGGGCTGGTTCATGGCGGGCCTTGTGCGCGAGTGGAGTCAGTAAATCTGCGGGACGATCATGTCCTGCGGGACTGGATGGCGGATGTAGTCGGCGTTGCGTACGCGTGCGGGCAGCAGCACTTCGGGGCGCTCCACCTCGGCGTAGGGGAACTGCCCCAGCAGGTGGCTGATGCAGTTCAGCCGTGCTTGCTTCTTGTTGTCCGCGGGCACGACCCACCAGGGCGCTTCGGGGATGTGCGTTTGCTCCAGCATGGCCTCCTTGACGCGGGTGTAGTCCTCCCAGCGGCGGCGCGACTCCAGGTCCATGGGGCTGAGCTTCCACTGCTTGAGCGGGTCGTGGATGCGGCCCAGGAAGCGCAGGTGCTGCTCGTCGTCGGTGATGGAGAACCAGTACTTGATGAGCTTGATGCCCGAGCGCACCAGCATGCGCTCGAACTCGGGGGCCGAGCGGAAGAATTCCTCGTACTCCGCGTCGGTGCAAAAGCCCATGACGCGCTCCACGCCGGCGCGGTTGTACCAACTGCGGTCGAACAGCACCATTTCGCCCGCCGCGGGCAGGTGCGCCGCATAGCGCTGGAAGTACCACTGCGTGCGTTCGCGGTCGTTGGGCGCGGGCAGCGCCACCACGCGGCACACGCGCGGGTTCAGGCGCTGGGTGATGCGCTTGATGACACCGCCCTTGCCCGCCGCGTCGCGGCCCTCGAAGATGATGACGGCCTTTTGCCGCGTCGAGGCCACCCAGTCCTGCAGCTTGACCAGCTCGCCCTGCAGGCGGAACAGTTCCTTGAAATACGCCACGCGCTGGGCGTGGCTTTCGGGCTGGCCGCCGCTGCCGTCCGGCAGGTTGTGCGTGCGGTCTTCTATTTCCAGTTCCAGTTCTTCGTCGAGGCCGTCGAGCAGGTCGTTCTCGATACGGCGCACCAGTTCCTCGCGGTCTTCAAAAGGCATGGCTTGGCTTTCATTCGCAACGTGCGGCAGCGTAGCCAGGGGGGATGAAGGTTTGATGACGCCGCGGGCGCCCGCGGGCCACGGAGGTGTTTTTTGGCAGTGCCGTGACAAAAAGACGGCGTCACATGACTGTCACAAAGCGTCTCTACAGTCGCGGTCATTCCTTCCACAACCGCAGAGGTTTGTCATGAAACTGTCCCTGATCCGCATCCTGGTGGCCGGCGCGCTGTCGGCCATGGCGCTGCCCCATGCAATGGCCCAACAGGAAGCCACCGGCGCTGGCGCCAGCTTCCCGGCGCCGCTGTACTCCAAGTGGGCTGCTGATTACCACAAGGCCGCCGGCGTGAAGATCAACTACCAGTCCGTGGGTTCGGGTGCCGGTCTGCGCCAGATCGAGGCCAAGACGGTGGATTTTGGCGCCTCCGATGCGCCGCTCAAGGATGAAGACCTGGCCAAGAAGGGCCTGGTGCAGTTCCCTACCGTGATCGGTGGCGTGGTGCCGGTGGTCAACATCCAGGGTATCGCCGCCGGCCAGCTTAAGCTCAGCGGCCAAGTGCTGGGTGACATTTACCTCGGCAAGGTCACGCACTGGAACGACCCCGCCATCGTGGCGCTGAACCCCGGCGTGAAGCTGCCCGAAGCAGCCATTGCCCCGGTGCGCCGCGCCGATGGCTCGGGTACCAGCTTCATCTTCACCAACTACCTCTCTAAGGTGAACGCTGAGTGGAAGTCCAAGGTGGGCGAGGGCACGGCGGTGAACTGGCCCACGGGCGCGGGTGGCAAGGGCAACGAGGGCGTGGCCGCCTTCGTTGGTCGCCTGGCGAACTCGATCGGCTACGTGGAGTACGCCTACGTCAAGCAGAACAAGCTGAACTACGTGCAGCTGCAGAACGCCGAGGGCGCCTTCGTGACGCCTGATGACGACGCCTTCAAGGCTGCGGCTGCGGGTGCGGACTGGAGCAAGAGCTTCTACCAGATCCTGACGAACCAGCCTGGCAAGGCCTCTTGGCCCATCACCGGCGCGACCTTCATCCTGATGCACAAGAGCCAGGACAAGCCACAGCAAGCCGCCGCTTCGCTCAAGTTCTTTGAGTGGGCCTACCAGAATGGCGACAAGACGGCTGCCGATCTGGACTACGTGCCCATGCCCGACAGCGTGAAGAGCGTGATCGTCAAGTCCTGGGGTGAAATCAAGGACGCCGCTGGCAAGCCTATCGCGCTGAAGTAAGCCGCCCGCTTCCAGGGAGCCCCGTGCGCCGCAAGGCCCCGGGGTTTTCTGGGGCGCTGAAATAATCCGCAGGCGGTGGGTGCGCATATCGCGCCCGCCGATGCACCATGCAAGACAACAAAGGTTCACCTGTGTCCACGACGCTGTCCGTTCCCTCGGTGCCACCGCCGCAGCCACAGCGGCTTTCCGGCACTGGCCAGACCCTTCCTCCCAGTCGTCCGCCACTGTTGTCCGGCAGCATGGCGGATCGCCTGTTTGCCTGGCTCGCGCGCGGTGCAGCGTTGCTCACGCTGGCCATGCTGCTGGGCATTCTGATTTCGCTGTTGGTGGGGGCTTGGCCCTCCATCTCGCAATACGGCCTGGGTTTTCTCACGCGCAGCGTGTGGGATCCGGTACAAAACGAGTACGGCGGCCTGGTGATGATTTACGGCACGCTGGCGACGTCGGCCATCGCGTTGCTGATCGCCGTGCCGGTGAGTTTCGGCATCGCGCTGTTTCTGACGGAGCTCTCGCCCGCCTGGCTCAAGCGCCCGTTGGGCACGGCCATTGAGCTGCTGGCCGCCGTGCCTTCCATCGTCTATGGCATGTGGGGGCTGATGGTGTTCGGCCCGCTGCTGGCCACCTGGGTGCAGCAGCCGCTGCAAAGCATTTTCAAAGGCGTGCCCTACCTCGGGGCGCTGGTGTCTGGTCCCCCGGTGGGCATTGGCATCCTGTCGGCGGGCATCATCCTGGCGATCATGATCATTCCGTTCATCGCGGCGGTGATGCGCGACGTGTTCGAGGTCACGCCCGCGCTGCTCAAGGAGTCGGCCTACGGCCTGGGATCGACCACCTGGGAGGTGGTCTGGAAAGTGGTGCTGCCCTACACCAAGACGGGCGTGCTCGGCGGCATCATGCTCGGCCTGGGCCGTGCCCTGGGCGAGACCATGGCCGTCACCTTTGTGATCGGCAACATGAACCAACTCAATTCTCTGTCGGTCTTCGAGGCCGCCAACAGCATCACCTCGGCGCTGGCCAACGAGTTCGCCGAGGCCGGCGAGGGGCTGCACCAGGCCTCGCTGATTTACCTCGGGCTGGTGCTGTTCTTCATCACGTTCGTGGTGTTGGCACTGTCCAAGCTGCTGCTGAACCGCCTGCAAAAGGGTGAAGGAGCGCGCGCATGAGCACGACGAGTACCTCGCAGAAGCTGATCTCCGCCGCCGAGCTGGCGCAGGCACGCAGCGCGCGCTACGCCACGCGCAAGCGCATCAACCAGATTGCGCTGACCCTGTCGCTCGCGGCAATGGCCTTCGGTGTGTTCTGGCTGGTGTGGATCCTGTGGGAGACGCTGCGCCTGGGGCTGGGTGGCCTGTCCCTGACATTGTTCACGGAGATGACGCCGCCGCCCAACGAGGCGGGTGGCCTGGCGAACGCGCTGTTCGGCTCGTTCATGATGGTGATGCTGTCCACCTTTATCGGCACGCCGGTGGGAATCCTTGCCGGCATCTACCTGGCCGAGTACGGCAAGCAGGGCTGGCTGGCGCCTGCCACGCGCTTCGTCAATGACATCCTGCTGTCGGCGCCTTCCATCGTCATCGGCCTGTTCGTCTACACGGTGGTGGTGGCGTACTTCAAGAGCTTCTCGGGCTGGGCTGGCGTGCTGGCGCTGGCACTGATCGTGGTGCCGGTGGTGATCCGCACGACGGAAAACATGCTCCTGCTGGTGCCCGCCAGCCTGCGCGAAGCGGCTTATGCACTGGGTGCGCCCAAGTGGAAGGTCATCAGCCTGGTAACACTGCGCGCGGCGCGCACCGGCGTCATCACCGGCGTGCTGCTGGCGGTGGCGCGCATCGCGGGCGAGACGGCGCCGCTGCTGTTCACGGCGCTGAACAACCAGTTCTGGAACGGCGACCTGTCCAAGCCCATGGCCAGCCTGCCCGTGACCATCTTCAAGTTCGCCATGAGCCCCTACGAGAACTGGCAGCAGCTCGCCTGGGCTGCCGTGTTCCTCATCACCGTGGCGGTGCTCGGCCTCAACATCCTGGCGCGCGTGCTCACGCGCCAAAAGTAAACCGATTTTCTGGAAGACTTGCATGCCCTCCAACTCGACCACCCCTGTGCCCTCCAAGATCGCGGTGCGTGACCTGAACTTCTACTACGGCAAGTTCCACGCGCTCAAGGGCATCAACCTCGACATCCCCGAGAAGAAGGTCACGGCCTTCATTGGCCCCTCGGGTTGCGGCAAATCGACGCTGCTGCGCACCTTCAACCGCATGTTCGAGCTGTACCCCGAGCAGCGTGCCGAGGGCCAGATCCTGCTCGACGGCGAGAACCTGCTGCAATCCAAGCAGGACGTGGCGCTGATCCGTGCCAAGGTTGGCATGGTGTTCCAGAAGCCCACACCGTTCCCGATGTCGATCTACGACAACATCGCCTTTGGCGTGAAGCTGTTCGAGAGCCTCAACGCCACCGACATGGATGAACGCGTGGAGTGGGCGCTGAAGAAGGCGGCCCTGTGGACCGAGGTGAAGGACAAGCTGCACCAGAGCGGCTCGGGCCTGTCGGGCGGGCAGCAGCAGCGCCTGTGCATCGCGCGCGGCATCGCCGTGCTGCCCGAAGTGCTGCTGCTCGACGAGCCCTGCTCGGCGCTGGACCCGATCTCCACTGCCAAGATCGAGGAACTGATCGCCGAGCTGAAGAACGAATACACCGTGGTCATCGTGACCCACAACATGCAGCAGGCCGCGCGCTGCAGCGACTACACCGCCTACATGTACCTGGGCGACCTGGTGGAGTTCGGCGCCACCGAGCAGATGTTCTTCAAGCCCCAGCGCAAGGAGACGGAAGACTACATCACGGGCCGGTTCGGCTGACAGCGAAGGACATGACAATGACCGAGAAACATCTTTCCACGCAATTCGACAGCGAACTCAACAGCGTCTCCGCGCGCGTCATGGAGCTGGGCGGGCTGGTCGAATCGCAGATCCGCCAGGCCATCGCGGCGCTGTCGAACTTCAGCCTCGACGCCGTGGCCCAGGTGGAGGTGCTGGAAAACCGCGTGAACGTGATGGAGGTGGAGATCGACCACGAGCTCACCACCATCATCGCGCGGCGCCAGCCCACGGCGCGTGACCTGCGCCTGCTGATGGTCTTCTCCAAGGCCACGGCCAACCTGGAGCGCATGGGCGACGAGGCCACGCGCATGGCGCGCATGGTGCGCTCCATCATCGAAAGCGGCGCCGCGCGCTCGCTGCCCAGCAGCGACCTGCGCATGGCCGCCGACCTGGCCTCGGGCCTGCTGCGCAAGGCGCTGGACGCCTTCGCGCGCCTGGACACCAAGGCGGCCGTCGACATCCTCAAGGAAGACGATCTGATTGACCGCGAGTTCGACGGCTTCGTGCGCAAGCTCATCACCTACATGATGGAAGACCCGCGCACGATCTCGCCCAGCCTGGACCTGCTGTTCCTGGCCAAGGCCATCGAACGCATCGGCGACCACTCGAAGAACGTGGCCGAGCTGATCATCTACCTGGTCAAGGGCAAGGACGTGCGCCACACCGCGCTCACCGAGATCGAATCGGCGGTTTTATGAACACCCCCCCGAGCGGCTTCGCCGCTCCCCCCTTCTCTCCCTACGCGGGAAGGGGGACGACGCCAGCGCGGCGGGACGGCCCTTGCGCGGCGTCCGCCGGCGTGGGACGCGCCAGGCTGGCAGGCAGCGCACAGCGCAATGGACAAGTGATATGAAGAAGTTTCCCCGCGTGCTCATCGTGGAAGACGAGCCAGCGATCGCCGAGCTGATCGCCGTGAACCTGCGCCACAACGGTTTTGCGCCCATCTGGGCCGAGGATGGCGACGCCGCGCAGCGCGAGCTCGACGCCGTGCTGCCCGACGTGATCCTGCTTGACTGGATGCTGCCCGGCCAGAGCGGCCTGCAACTGGCGCGCAAGTGGCGCGCCGACGCGCGCACCAAGCCGGTGCCCATTCTCATGCTCACCGCCCGCGGCGACGAGCCTGACAAAGTGGCCGGGCTTGACGCAGGTGCGGACGACTACATCACCAAGCCCTTTTCCACGCAGGAAATGCTGGCCCGCATCCGGGCCGTGCTGCGCCGCCGCGCACCCGAGCAGGTCAGCGACAGCGTCGCCATCGGCGAGCTGCTGCTTGATGCCGCCACGCACCGCGTGACCTGGCAGGGCCAGCCGCTCAAGGTGGGGCCCACCGAATTCAAGCTGCTGCACTACCTCATGAAGCATGCCGAGCGCGTGCACAGCCGCTCGCAGCTGCTCGACAAGGTCTGGGGCGACCACGTGTTCATCGAAGAGCGCACGGTCGATGTGCACGTCAAGCGCCTGCGCGAAGCGCTGGGCGCCGCTAGCGCCATGGTAGAGACCGTGCGTGGCGCAGGCTACCGCCTTACGGCGCAGCCGCAGCTGCAAAATGGATAGCTGCCAGCCCTTGCTGGCATTGGCCTGAAGGCCGATTCCCTTCATAACCCACCGCGGACGCCCCCATGCTTTGGCGCTTCTCCTTCTTCTTTGCCCTGCAGCTCGCTGGGGGCGCCCTGGGCGGATGGTTGGCAGGGGCCTGGTGCGCCGCTCTGGGGATCGCACTGGCCTCTTGGGCCGGATTCGCCTGGGAATCCTGGCGCGGCCTGCGCGTGATCCATTGGCTGCGTGAGGACGGCGCGCTGGCGCGTGCCCCGGTGCTGCACGGCCTGTGGGGCGAAGCCGTCGAGCGCATGCGCCGGCTGCTGCGCCAGCGGCAGCAGGAGGCCCAGGCCAGCGATGCGCGTTTGCAGGAGTTTCTGGCGGCGCTGCAGGCGTCGCCCAACGGGGTGCTGTTGCTTGACGCCGAGGGCCACATCGAGTGGTGTAACCAGACGGCGGCCCAGCATCTCGGGCTCGACGCCGAGCGCGACCTGATGCAGTCCATCGGCAACCTGCTGCGCGAGCCCGCCTTCAACGCCTACTACGCCGGGGGCGACTTCAGCCATGATCTGCTGCTGCCCGGGCGCGAAAGCACACCCTCGCACCCGGTCAAGCTGTCGGTACACCTGCACCCCTATGGCGACGGGCGCAAGCTCATGCTTTCGCGTGATGTGACGGCGCTGGAACAGGCCGAGGCCATGCGGCGCGACTTCGTGGCCAACGTGTCGCACGAGATTCGTACCCCGCTCACCGTGCTGGTGGGCTTCATCGAAACCCTGCAGACACTGCAGCTGCCCAACGCCGAGCGCGCGCGCTACCTCAGCCTGATGGCGCAGCAGGGCGCGCGCATGCACAGCGTGGTGCAGGATCTGCTCACGCTCTCGCGCCTGGAGGGCAGCCCTTTGCCGGGGCGCGGGGACTGGTCCAGCGTGCGCGCGCTGCTGGTGCGCTGCGAGGAGGAGGCGCGCGCGTTGTCGCAGCTGCTCACGCCTGAGGGCTCCATGCCGCACCGCCTGGCGTTCCCGGAGGATGCGCAACTGCGCGCAGCTGGCGACATTGCGGGTAGCGTGCCAGAGCTGCACAGCGCGCTGTCGAACCTCATCAGCAATGCCGTGCGCTACACGCCTCCGGGTGGCCAGATCACCGTGCAGTGGCAGCCGCTGGAGGGGGGCGGCGCACGTTTTTCCGTGCGCGACACCGGCCCTGGGATTGCTCCCGAGCACATCCCGCGCTTGACCGAGCGCTTCTACCGTGTGGACCGCAGCCGCTCGCGCGAGACGGGGGGCACGGGCCTGGGGCTGGCCATCGTCAAGCATGTTTTGCAGCGCCATGGCGCCCAGCTCGATATTTCCAGCGTGCTGGGCCAGGGCTCGGAGTTTGCCGTCACCTTCCCCGCCAGCCGCCTGCGCGTGCCGCGCGCGGCACAGGCGTAAGAGCCTGTTCACGATCTTTTCATAGTGCCCGTTGCCCCGCAAAAGTGGCAGGTGTAAGGCGCAAAGCGCAGCCGGGCTGGTGGCCCGGCGAGCCTTTGCAACGCCGCAGATGCCACTTTTGCGGGGCAACCCTTCGGGCAAGGCAGCAAAAAGCCGCACTCGTTGTTGCGCACCTAGCCCAGGCCTCCAGCATGGCCTGCGGCGCGCGCCTAGATTGCGGCTTTTTGCTGCCTTGCGGGCACTATGAAAAGATCGTGAACAGGCTCTAAAAACACGTTCTAGGCCGGCAGCACCGCCTCGGCGGCCGCTGCGCGCCGTTGCGCCGTGAAGGCGCAGCCCATCGATGCGGCGACGATCAGCCCGATGGCCAGCCACTGCGATGCGCTCAGGTGCTCGCCCAGCAGGCCCAGCGCCAGCAGCGCCGCCACGGCCGGCTCCATGCTGATCATGATGCCGAAGGCCTGCGGCGGCAGGCGCTTGAGTGCCACCATCTCCAGCATGATCGGTATCGCGCTCGACAGCGCCGCCACCCCCAGCCCGGTCAACAACACGGTGGGCGAGAGCAGGGCGCTGCCCGCGTGCGCAGCACCCACCGGCACGACCACCAGCGCTGCCACGGCCAGCCCGAGCGAGACCGAGTGCCCCGTGTGCAAATGCCCTACGCGCTTGCCGAACAGGATGTAGACGGCCCAGCACACTGCCGCCGCCAGCGCCCACAGCACGCCCGTCGGGTCGAGCCCGCTCACGCTGTGCCCCAGCGGCAGCAGCAGCCATAGCCCGGCCACGGCCAGCGCCACCCAGACGAAGTCGAGCGCACGGCGCGAGGCCCACAGCGCCACGGCCAGCGGCCCGGCGAACTCGATGGCCACGGCCACGCCGAACGGGATGGTGCGCAGCGCCATGTAAAAGCCCAGGTTCATCAGCCCGAGGGCTGCGCCGTAGCAGGCGACCAGGCGTGCATCGTGCCCGCGCAGGCGCCAGCGCCAGGGGCGCCACAGCACTACCAGCAGCAGCGCCGAGAGGCCCACGCGCACCGCCGTCGTGCCCTGGGCGCCGACCAGGGGGAACAGGCTGTGCTTGGCCCAGGAGGTGCCTAGGCCGAGAAAGGTGACCGAGCCCAGGATGGCAAGCACCGGGAGCAGCGAGGAAAAGCGTGTGCGCAACATGCGCAAGACTTTATTGCGCAGCCTGGGATATTTAGACTCCATTTGCCGCCATGTCACGCAACTTTCGCTCGCCCATGCCCCCTGATTCCACCACCACACCTGTGCTCGATGCATTTGACCGGGCCATTCTTGCCATCCTGCAGCGCGACAACACGGTGGCGCAGCGTGAGATTGCCCGGGCCGTGCACCTTTCGGCCCCAGCGGTGCAGCGGCGCATTCGCCGCCTGCGCGACAGCGGCGTCATCCGCGCCGAGGTGGCCGTGCTGGACGCCAGCCGCCTGGGGCGGCCATTGACGCTGATGGTCGAGGTGCACGTGCATGACGAGCACCCACTGCGCACCGCCGGCCTGCGCGAACGCATCCTGGCCGAGCCGGCGGTGCAGCAGTGCCATGCGATTACGGGCGAGGCAGATTACCTGCTGGTAGTCACTGCCGCCACCATGGCCGAGTACCAAGACATCACTGCGCGGCTGTTTGGCGGCGATGACAATGTGCGGCGTTTTCGCACATCGGTGGCGCTGGAGTGCCTGAAGGCGGGGCTTGGGGTGCCACTGGCGTAGCGGTGAAATGCCACTTTTGCTATCGATAAAAGAGCTGCTTGCGCAGTCCCAAAAGCGCTGGAGGCTGAAAACGTCTTCAAATGGCGGGAGACCGTTGCCGAGGGCACCTGCGTTCTTCGCCGTGAAGCGGGGGACGGTGCGGTTTCCTCTCAGAAAACGGTGCCATGGACCCGGCCGCCTTTCACGTAGCGCACTGGCTCCGCGTCCATGAGGCGCAGGATGCGCGACAGCGCATCTTCCTGTCCGCTTGCCACGCCCTGTGCCGTGCCGTCGGGGGTGCGGCACAGCAGGTCGTCGTTGCGCCAGGCCGAGGCGCCGCGCGCGTTGCGCGCGCGCAGCCAGCCGGCCTTGTCGGCCATCAGCTGTACGCCGTGCAGGGATTGGCTGGCACTGACGAGTTCCAGCGCCAGCGTGGCTGTGGCGGGCGCGGCGGCCACGCAGTCAACGGCATCGGGGAGCGCGGAAGGCGCTTCCTCCATCGGCAACCACAGGGTGATGAAGCGTGGATCGGGCAGCAGATCTCTCAGTGGCGCGGTGGTCAGGAGCAGGCGTTGGCCCCGCCAGTCGCTCACGCGGGTTTTACCGGCGCTATGGCAGCGCAGGGCCATGTCTGGCAGTGGCACGGGCTGGGCCCAGCTGCCGGTGGCCTGCAGCAGCTCGCCTGCGGCCAGGGCGCGCAGATAGTGCAGCAAATCCCAGGTCTGCGCCTCGGACAGCCAGGCCGCGAAGCCCGGCATGGTGGCGCGGCCATCGCGCCCCCGCACACCGTGGCGGATGGCGTGGAACAGATCGCCATCGGCGCGGCGCCACAGCAGCGTGCTGGTGAAGCTGGGCGGCCAGACGGGCTGCGCGGCAGCGTCGCGCCCCTGCCCGTTGCCCTGGGCACCGTGGCAGCGCAGGCAGTGGCGCGCGTAGTGCGCCTCGCCACGCGCAATGGCTGTGTCTGAGAAGGGCTGCGGCTGGGTGTGGAAGCTCGCCGGGTGCGCGGGCACTTGCACCACACTGGCCGAGGGCCAGGGCGCCAGCACCACGGCCAGCAGCGCGCCCCCCGCGAGTGGCCAGCGCATGCGCCGCCAAGTACAGGCCAGCGCCAGCAACAGCAGTGCGGCGCCTGCGCAGCCCAGGCCTGCGGCCAGCAGGCGCGCTTGGCCTGCGTCCAGCAGCAGGTTCTCGCCCGACAGGCGCCAGGCCCAGGGCCAGGCGGGCTGGCCTTCGGCGCCGCCTGCGAGGCCGCAGGCGTGCAGCAGGCGCAGCAGCAGCCATTGCGCCTGGTGCAGCGCCTCCACCAGCCAGGCAAGCCAGGGGGCGTCCTGTGCCCGGTCCACCATTACAGCGAATCCGGCAGGCCCAGGTGGGCCAGCGCCTGCTGGCGTAGCTGCACGAACTGCGCCTGGCCCCGGTGGCGCGGATAGGGCAGGTCCACGCGCAGCTCAGCGACCGTGCGCGCAGGCCGGGGCGAGAACACGATCACGCGGTTGGCCAGGAACAGCGCCTCCTCCACGTCGTGCGTGACCATCAGCACCGAGAAACCCGCCTGCTGCCACAACCGCAGGATCTCGCCTTGCATGGCCAGCCGGGTGAGCGAGTCCAGCTTGCCCAGCGGCTCGTCGAGGATCAGCAGGCGTGGGTCGTTGACCAGCGCGCGCGCCAGCGCCGCGCGTTGCGCCATGCCGCCCGAGAGCTGGTGCGGATGGCTGTGCGCAAATTCCGACAGCCCGACCAAGGCCAGCGCTTCGTCCACGCGGGCGTACTGCGCCTGCGGCACCTTGCGTGCTTGCAGACCCAGGGCAACGTTGTCGCGCACGGTGCGCCAGGGAAACAGCGTCGGGTCCTGGAACACGACGATGCGCGACGGATCCGGGTGGGTGATGGCCTGGCCGTCTTGCGTAATGCGCCCTTGCTCGGGTGCTTCCAGCCCTGCCACCAGCCGCAGCAGCGACGACTTGCCACAGCCGCTGGGGCCGAGCAAGGCGACGAACTCGCCGGGTGCCAGCGTCAGGCTTACGTCGTCGAGTACTTGCAGACGGCCCTGGGGCGTGTTGAAGGCGTGGCTCACGCCCTGCAGCGTGATGCGCGCGCCCTGGGTGGCCACGTCGGCTTGCGCAGTGTCGGTCACCATTGCACGGTTCCTTTCTGCCACGACAGCAGCCGGTCGCGCACTGCGAACAGCAGGGTGATCATGCCGGAGCACAGCGCCGCCATGACCAGCAGCGCGCCGTACATGTTGGCGTAGGCGGCCCAGCCCTGGGCCCACTGCAGGTACCAGCCCAGCCCGGCCTTCACGCCCATCATCTCGGCGGTGATGAGCACGGAAAACGCAGCGCCCAGCCCCATGAACAGGCCCACAAAAACCTGCGGCAGCGCCGCCGGGATGGCCACCCGCAGCACCAGGAACCAGGGCGATGCGCCCAGCGTACGGGCCACGTCGTAGTAGCTCTTGCTCACGCCCGCCACGCCCGACCAGGTGAGCACCGCCACCGGGAAGAACGTGGCCAGCGCGATCAGGAACACGGCTGCGCTGTAGCTCGATGGCGCGAAGAAGAACGCCAGCGGCAGCAGTGCCGAGGCCGGCACCGGCCCGAGGAAGCGCAGCAGCGGATGCACCCAGTAGCCCGCCGCGCGCGACCAGCCGATCCACACGCCGGTGATGAAGCCAACGACCGCGCCGATGGCAATGCCGTTGAGCAGAAGCCGCAGCGAATGCAGCACCGAGGTGGCCAGGCGGGCGCTGTCGTCCAGATACACCTCCAGCAGGCTTTGCGGCGGCGCGAAGAACGGTGGCGGCAGCAGGCCGAGCTTGGCCGTGACGGTCTGCCACACGCCCAGCAGCGCGGGTGCTGCCACCAGCCAGGGGCCGGCCGGGCGCAGCGCGCGCTGCAGGCGCCCGCCGTGCTCGCCTGCCAGGGCCAGCGCGAGCAGTGCGGCCGCCAGCACGGCGCAGAGGATGGCAAACTCGTGCGTGTAGGCCCAGTCGCTGAAGCCGATCTCCTTGTTCGGCCACAGCGCGGTGAGTGCGGCCAGGGCCAGCCAGGTGGCTGAGGCGGCCAGCCCTGCGCGCCAGACACGCGGGGTGGCCCGCGTTGCCGCCCCCGACGGGGGCAGGGTGATGCTGGCGGTGCTCATGACAGGACATCCAAGGTGATGTGGTTGGCGAAGCGCGTCGGGTCGGTGCTTTTCTTGAGAATGCCCGCCGCGCGGAAATCCGCCGCGAAGTCGCGCACCTCATCGCGCAGCCGCCCGCCCGATGGGTGGTGCTTGTAGGTCAGCTCGGCCAGCAGGCGCTGCAGGTCGTCCACCTCGAACTTCGGCGTGTACTTGGCGAAGATGCGGGCCGACTCGTTGGGGTTTTCGGCCACGTACTGCGAGGCCTGCACCAGCGCCCGCACCACGCTGGCGGCATGCCGTGGCTCCTCGCGCGCAAACTTTCCGCCCGCGCCCAGCACGCAGCAGATTTTTTCTGCGTACTCGCCCTTGGCGCTGTTGCCGATCTCGGTGAACACGCCGGGGTTGCGCTTTTCGATCAGGTACAGGTTGGGGTCGCCGTCGGCGATGGCGTGGATCTCGCCTTTCTTCACCGCCACATCCAGCAGGTCGGCGGGGAAGACGCGCCACTCCACATCCTTGTCCACATTGATGCCGCGCTTGGCGAGGTGGATGGCAAAGAACTGCTTGGCCGGGCTGTTGAGGTCGGCCACGCCGATCACCTTGCCCTTGAGGGTGTTGATATCCTGGGTAACGCCTGCGGTCTTGACCCCCACAAAGCGCAGGCAGCCGCCATGCACGCTGCCCACCAGCTTCACGTCCAGCCCGGCCTCCAGCGGCTTGACCCAGCGGTGGATCAGGCCCACCCCCACTTCGGCCTTGCCGGTGGCCAGCGCCTCCAGCAGTTGGTCGGCAGCGCCACCCCAGTTCAGCACCTCCACCTGCAGGCCGTTTTGCGCAAAGTAGCCGCGCTCCAGCGCAATGGGCACGGGTACCTGGCAGAAACTGGCCTGGCTCCAGGCCAGGGTGATTTTGCGCGGCTGCGAATGCGCAGCCAGGGGCAGCCAGCCAGCGGTGGCCGCCACGCCAGCGGCTGCAGCGGCGCCCAGGAACTGCCTGCGCTGCGCCAGGGGGGAGCGATGGGGCGGAAAGTCGGTCGAAAAGGGTTGCATGGCATACCTCCGTGGAAGAAAAGTGACGCCACGATAGGAAGCCTGGCCGCTGCGGCCAACGAACGATTTCGTGCATCCATATGCGGCGCGGGGCACATAAGCAAGTGCGAAATGGTTCGTGGCGCCAGCGCTGCGCGGGCGGGGAACATGGCGGCGTTCAACGACCGGAGAAACATGCCATGGGCCTTATCGACTACCTCTCTCACAAGCGCCAGGCCGTGCTGGCGCGCAAACAGCGCATCGCCGAAGGGCGCGAGGGCGCCACCACGCTGCACGCCCGCGTGACCGCCGAAGGGCGCAGCGGCGTGCGCCGTTTGCGCATCCGCGAGCACCAGGTCATCAGCGACAGCCCGCCCGACTTCGCGGGCTTCAACCTCGGCCCCTCCTCGCCCGAGCTGCAGTTGGGTGTGCTGGGCACCTGCGTGACGCACATCTTTGAGATCCAGGCCGCGCTGCTGCAGGTGCCGCTGGAGCGCCTGGAGGTGGACGTGCGTGGCCGCATCGACCCGCGCGCAGGCACGCCAGGGCATGAGTCCACGCCGATCTGGCCGCATGACATCCGCTACGAGGTGCAGGTGGCTTCGCCCGCCAGCGATGAGGAACTGGCAACCTTGTTCGAAGCCGTCGAGCGCAACTGCCCCATCCTCAACCTGCTGCGCAACCCCCAGCAGATTCAGGGCACGCTGGTGCGCCAACCCCTGTCGCAAGAGCTGGCCGCGGCATGAGCACGGCGCCTGAAGCACGGTCCTGGCAGCCGGACACCATCGCGTTGCACGCAGGCTACGACGGCATGCAGCACCAGCGCAGCGCCGCTGTACCGATTTACCAGAGTACGTCCTTCCTGTTTGAAGATGCGCAGCAGGGCGCCGAGCTGTTCGGCCTGGTGCAAGAGGGCCACATCTACGCGCGCACCGGCAACCCCACGCAGGCCGTGCTGGAGCAGCGCATCGCGCAGCTTGAGGGGGGCACGGCGGCGGTGGCCGTGGCCTCGGGCATGGCCGCGATCGACGTGGCGCTGGCCACGCTGGCGCGTGCGGGTGACCACGTCATCGTGGCTTCCACGGTGTATGGCGGCTCGCATAACCTGGTGGCGCACGTGCTGCAAGGGCGGGGTATCAGCAGCACGCGGGTGGCGCGCGGCGATGTGCGGGCGCTGGCTGCGGCCATCACGCCGCACACCAAGGCGGTGTTCCTGGAGTCGGTGGGCAACCCCTCGGGCGATGTGGCCGACATCGCTGCCATCGCTGCGGTGGCCCACGCCCAGGGCGTGGCCGTGGTGGTGGACAACACCTGCGCCACGCCGCTGCTGGTGCGTCCCTTCGACCATGGCGCGGACGTGGTGGTGCATTCCGCCACCAAGTACATCGGCGGCCATGGCAACGCCATTGGCGGGCTGGTCGTGGACGGGGGGCGCTTCGACTGGCGCGCCCAGGCACTGCGCTACCCGCAGTTCACCGAGCCCGACCCGGCCTTCAACCAGGTGGTGTTTACCGAGCGTTACCCCGCTTTCCCACTCGCTGCGTGGGTGCGCACGGTGATGCTGCGCAACGGCGGCGCTACGTTGGCCGCGCAGTCGGCCTTCCTTTTGCTACTGGGGCTGGAGACGCTGGCGCTGCGCATGGAGCGCATCAGCCGCAGCACCCTGGCGGTGCTTGATTTCTTGCATCAGCACCCTGCCGTGGCACGCATCCACCACGTGGCGCACCCCAGCCACCCTGACCACAGCCATGCACCGCGCTACCTGCGTGCGGGCTTGGTGCCCGGGCTGCTGTCGTTCGAGCTGCACGGGGGGCGCGGTGCGGCCCAGCGCTTTTACGACGCGCTGGGGCTGTTTCAGCGCCTAGTCAATATTGGCGACAGCAAGTCGCTGGCGGCCATTCCTGCCGAGACCACACACCAACAGCTCAGCGACGCAGAGCTGGCGCGTGCGGGCATCGCGCCGGGCCTGGTGCGGCTGTCCATCGGCATCGAGCACCAGGATGACCTGCTCGCCGACCTGCGGCAGGCGCTGGCGCGGTGCGCGCTGGTCCCTGCTGCGCGGGGCGCGCTGGCTGATGTCACATGACGCGGCGCGCGCTGCCGCAGGGGCGCTTGGACTCAGGCCGCGCCATCGCCCACGCCCGCCTGTGCGATGGCGAGCGCGATGGCATCGTGAATCTCCTGCGCTTGCTGCGGGCGCACGCAGCGCGCCACTTCGCGGCCGTCGCGCAGTGCGATCAGCGTGGGCCAGAGCTTGACGCCAAAGCTGCGCCCCAGGCGTTGGCCTGGGCCGTCTTCCACCTTCAGGTGGGCGACCAGGGGCCATGCCGCCAGGGCGTTCTCGATCAGCGGTTGCGCGCGTTGGCAGTGGCCGCACCAGGGCGTGCCGAACTCCAGCAGGGTGGTGCCGGGCAGGGCGTCCACCGCAGCGCGGGTGGGGGCTTGGGGCAAATGGCGGGCCTGGTAGGGCATGGTCAGAGCGCTGCGTCGAACATCATCACGTCCACCAGGTCGCCCATGGCCACGTCGCCCTGCTCGTGGCGCAGCACGATCAGGCCGTTGGCACGCACCATGGAACTGAGCATGCCCGAACCCTGGCTGCCCGTGGTGCAGACCTGCAGGTTGCCATCGGGCGCGGTGAAGACGATGCCGCGCGGGTATTCGGTGCGCCCCGGGCGCTTGCGGATGATTTCGCTGCTGCGCGCCTGAAGGTACGGAAGGGCCTGTTGGCGCACGCCCATCATGCGCAGCAGCGCCGGGCGCACCAGCACCAGAAAGCACACCATCGCGGCCACCGGGTTGCCGGGCAGGCCGAACAGGATGCTTTGGTTTTCATAGCTGCCAGCGCTTTCCTGGATAGGGCTAGAGGCCATTTTTCCTTCTAATGCGCGGGCGATGCGGCCCACCACCATGGGGCGCCCGGGCCGCATGGCCAGGCGCCACGACACCACGTCGCCCAGCTGTTGCAGCATGGCGCGGGTGTGGTCGGCGTCGCCGGTGCTGACGCCGCCACTGGTGATCACGGCATCGGCTTGCGCGGCGGCGCGGGCGAAGGCGGCGGCGATCTGTGCGGGGTCGTCGGGCACGGCGCCCAGGTCGATCACTTGCGCGCCCAGGCGGGCAAGCAGGCTGGTGAGCGTGGCGCGGTTGCTGTCGTAGATGGCGCCGGGCCGCGGGGGCTCGCCCGGGCGCAGGATTTCGTCACCGGTGGAAAAATACGCCACGCGCAGGCGCCGGGTCACCTCCAGCGTTTGTAGGCCTAAACTGGCCGCCAGGCCAATGGCAGCAGGCGAGAGCAGCTCTCCTTTTTGAAGCGCGATAGCGCCTTCCTGGAGGTCTTCGCCGCGCAGGCGGCGGTTGGCGCCGGGGCGCAGCACATCGGGGGCGATGGCAATGGTGCCATCCGGGCCGGGCGTGGTCAGTTCCTGCGGCACCACGGTATCCAGCCCTGCGGGCATGACGGCGCCGGTCATGATGCGCACGCACTCGCCGGGCGCCACCTGGCCTTGCCATGGCCGGCCCGCCAGGGCCTGGCCCACGGGGCGCAATTGCAGGGGCTGGCCGGGCTGCAGCGCCGCACCGTCGAAGGCGTAGCCGTCCATGGCGGAGTTGTCATGCGGCGGCACCGACAGGGGGGAGACCAGGTCGTGCGCCAGCACGCGGCCCAGGGCTTCGTGCAGGGGCAGGGTTTCGGTGCCTTGCACGGGCTCGGCCAGGGCCTCCAAGAAGGCGGTGGCGTCGGCCACGCGCAGGTCGCTGGGGTCGTAGCCCGGCAGTTCGGCGGCGATGTCGGCGAGGGTGCTCATGGGTTCTTTCGCACGCTCTCAGAGGGCGTGCAGCGGGCGGATCATATGCAGTTTGTCGTAGGCCACGCCGTTCACCAGCATGGCGCGCGGCAGCAGGCCCCAGGCGCGAAAGCCCGCGCTCTCGTACAGGCGCACGACGTGGGTGTTGCTGGCCGTGACGCTCAGGGTCAATTGCTCCAGCCCCGGCACGCGCGCGGCCACGGCCACGCAGGCATGCAGTAGGGCCCGCCCCATGCCCTGGCGCTGGGCGTGGGGCGCCACCATCATGCCGACCAGGGTGGCGCTGTGGCGCTGCTTGGCGCGCAGTTCCCGCTCGCAGCCCACGCAGCCTGCCAGGCGGCCTTCGGCATCGAACGCCCCCAGGAAGAAGGTGCCTGACAGCGGCTTGCCGAAGCGCCGCGCATACGCTGTGGCCGGGCGCCGCACGGCGCTTTCGTAGTCGGAGAGAAAGGCCTCGGGCGCATGGCGCAAGGCCGCGTCGCGCAGGGCTTTGTAGGCGTGCACGTCGCTGGCGTTCAAGGGGCGGATGGGGATTTGCATGGCCTCAGAACGTGTTCACGTTCTCATCCCAGGCTTTCCAGCGCCTGCAGCTCGGCGGGCGTGTTGGCGTTGCCAAACGCGTGCGGGTCGTCCCCAGGGCGGTCGAAGGGCACGCGCGCGCAGCGGTGCTGGGCGGTCCAGGCGCCGATTTTGCGGCCCCCCTCATGCGTGTAGCGCGCCAGGCTGGGGCGCAGGCTGGCGCGCAGCAGGCAGAAAACCGGCTGCGCGCGCAGGGGCGCACCGGGCGTGGCGCTGTCCGGTGCGCAGGCGATGGCGATGTCGGCACCCTCGCGCACGGCGGCATCGGCCAGGCGCCGGGCCAGGTCCG
>NZ_CYIG01000008.1 GCF_001298675.1 Paenacidovorax caeni | reverse complement strand
CAGGTACTCGGCATCCCAGCGGTCCTCGAATTCACCGAGCATCAGCTCGGCCTCTTCGGCGGTGGCGGCCGTGTAGATGCGGCGCAGGTCGGCAGCCACCTCTTTGCGGCGCTTCCATGAGACGTAGTTCAGGCTGTGGCGCACCATGTGAACGATGCATAACTGCACCACCGCCTTGGGGAATACCGCCTCAATCGCGTCAGGAAAGCCCTTGAGCCCATCGACGCAGGCGATGAAGATGTCCTGCACGCCCCGGTTGCGCAGTTCGGTCACAACCTGCAGCCAGAACTTGGCACCCTCGGTCTGCGCCAGCCACAGACCCAGCACCTCCTTCTCGCCCGTCATGGTGATGCCGATGGCCAGGTACACCGCCTTGACCCGCACCGCGCCCTCGCGCACCTTCACGTGGATGCAGTCCAGATAGACGATGGGGTAAATCGGCTCCAGCGGCCGGGCCTGCCAGGCCTTGACCTCGTCGGCCACGGCATCGGTCACCGAGGAAATCAGGCTGGGTGAGACCTCGGTGCCGTACATCTCTTCGAGGTGGGCCTGTATCTCGCGCACCGTCATGCCACGGGCGTACAGCGAGATGATTTTGTCGTCGAAGCCGGCCCAGCGGGTCTGGTGCTTGGGGATGAGCTGGGGCTCGAAGCTGCCATGGCGGTCGCGGGGCACCTCAATGGGCAACTCGCCGAAATCGCCCTTGAGGGTCTTCTTGCTCTTGCCGTTGCGGGTGTTGCCAGCGGGGTTGGCCACCGCCTCGTTGCGTTCATGGCCCAGGTGTTCGGTCAGTTCTGCGTCCAAAGCTCGCTCGACCAGCAGCTTGGTCAGTTGCTTGAGCAGGCCGTTCTCGCCGATGAGGTCTTCAGGCTTCTTGTAGTTAGCCAGCAGGCCAGACAGCAGTTCTTCGGGTACGTCGTGTTTCTTGGTGCTCATTGTGCTTACGGACAGGCCGGCTCGCGCCGGCGGTGGATTGTCCGTTTACACAAAATTCTGCACACCCTCGTGGCAAGAAGTCGAATACCCCGAAGCTCCCTTTTTTTGAATTGGGCAGGGCTTTGATGTTCGTGATGATGTCGCGTTTACACAAAATTCTGCGCACTCTCACTCTGGTGCTTGTGCCATGTCGCGTGCAATCTGCCCATCCACCAGCTCGACCACCCGGTCACAGCGCTGGGCCAAGCGCGGGTCGTGGGTCACGATGATGAATGCGGTGCCACGCTCTGAATGGATGCGGCGCATCAGGGCAAAGACGTCGTCGGACGAGGCGGTATCGAGGTTGCCTGTGGGTTCATCGGCCAGCACCAGTGGGGGCGACATTACCAGTGCCCGGGCGATGGCGACGCGCTGCTGCATCCCTCCTGACAACTCGTTCGGTCGTTTGTCCATGGCGTGGGCCAATCCGACGGCATCCAGCAAGCTGCGCGCATGCTCGCGTTGTGCAGTGCTTACTTTGCCTTCACCCATCAGGGCCGGCAAGGTGACGTTTTCCAAGGCGGAGAATGCGGGCAGCAGATGGTGAAACTGGAACACAAAGCCTAGCGTCTGTCGGCGCAGCAGCGTCAACGCCGTGTCGTCGAGATCTTGTACGGCTTCGCCTTGCAACAGATAGCGGCCGCTGCTGAGCGGCTCTAGCAGGCCCAGGACGTTCAGCAGGGTGCTTTTCCCTGAGCCGGAAGGGCCAATCAGCGCCATGAACTCGTCGTGGGCGGCGCGTAAGTCCACGCCATGCAGAACTTCGACCTCGCTGGGCAACCCGGGGTTGTAGCTTTTGCGCGCTGCCTGCAGGACGAGCAGATCATGGGATGAAGCTGGCGAAGGCATGGGCATGGCTGTTAGAGGCGGATGGCCTGGGCGGGGTCCATGGCCGCGGCGCGCCGTGCGGGTGCGACACCTGCCAGCACGCCACACACTGTGGCGATGACGGCAGTTTGCAGAGCGGTCCAGGGGGCCAGGGTAATGGCGAACAGTGGTAGACCGTCTGAGCCCCGTACCAGGGTGGTGAACGCAGCGATCAATATGACCGCCAGTAGCAGTCCCAGGGCAGACCCAATGGCCCCCACGATGGCGCCTTGCAGAAGGAAAACGCGCAGCATTTGCCCGCGCGTGGCTCCCATGGCGCGCAGGATGCCGATTTCCCGCCGCTTTTGCACCACCGACACCACCAAAACGCTGGAGATGCCGAGCACGACCACGACCAGCACCACAGTGCGGATGATGGTGGTGCTGATGGTTTGGGCGTTCAGTGCCGAGACCAGTTGTGCATTGTTGTCCTGCCAGCTTTCGACTTTGTAGGGGTAGCGCTGTGCCAGCTCGCTTGCCAGTCGTTGGGCCTGCCATACGTCGCGCACGGTCAGGTCGAGCAGCGTGGCGCCACCAGGTAGGGCCAGCAGGTTTTGCGCTGCCCGCAGTGGCACGATGACCGTGCGGCGGTTCAGGTCTTTGACGCCCAGATCCACCAGGGCCGTGACGCGCACCGCATCGCTGCGGCTGCCCGTTTGCAGGGTAAACCGGTCGCCCGGTCGCACGCCCAGGTCGGCCGCCAGTTCGCGGCCAATGATGGCTTCGCCAGGACCTAGTCGCGCGGTGCCGCTGACGACCTTGGCACGCAAGTCGATGATGCGGTCGTAGCGGTCCAGGTCCACCCCCATTAGCGCCATGGCCTGGGCGGCTTCCCCCCGCAACGCCAAGCCGCTGCCCGACACCATGGGCGAGACTGCGGTGACCTCCGGCAGCTGCTCCAGTACGGGCATTAGCGCCTGCCAATTGGCGACGGAGCGCAGGCGTTGGGCGCGGGGCTGGGCTTCTGCCAGCACGCGCGTCTGCGCGTCCGGCGCCCGGGCGCTCAGCACCGTGTCATCGGGTGCTCGCACACTCAGGTGCGACTGGGCCCCCAGGGTTTTGGTGATGGTGTTGCTCTGCAGTCCGTTGATCAGCGCCGAGATGTACGCCACGACGGCCACGCCTGCAGCGACGCCAATGATGATGAGGGCCGTCTGCATACGCCCTTCGCGCAGAAAGCGCAGGGCCACCCGCCACTCAAATCCCAGGGTGAGCGCCATGGTGTACTACCTCTTTTAACGCCCCACCGCGTGGGTGAGTGCGGCTCCGGCGTCACTGTCGCGGCCACCTGCGCGTGTCGGAGAGCTTGTGCTGTCGTCATGCCACGGCTGCGCCTGGGGCCGAACGCGCATGCCTGGCCGCACGCGGGGGCCCAGCAGAACCAACGCGTCGGCAGCCAGGCCTTGCGTGATCTCGGCGGCGACCAGGTTGCGCAGGCCCAGGCGTACGCTCTGGGCTTGGGCGCGGCCGTCTTGGGCGATGTAGACCGTGGCGGTATCGCCGTCGATGTGACGCAGCGCACTCAGAGGCAGCGCCAGGGCCTGGGGACGACGGCCTGTCTCTATCTCGACCGACAGCGTCATGTCTTCGCGCAGGAAGGTTGGCGGGGCCGCCTGCAGGGCCAGCTTGACCTCGATGGAGCCGCGTTGCGCATCCACACCGGGGGCCATGGACAGCACCCGCGCCTGCAACCGCTGGTTTGGAAAGGCATCCGCAATCACAGTGGCCCTTTGCCCTACCTCAAGCTGTTCCAGAAAGCGCTCATCCAGTTGGGCCACCAGCTGGGTCGGGCCCGCCAGCGCCAGCTGCAGCAGTGCCTTGCCTGGCTGCACGATCTGCCCGGGTTCCACGGTGCGCAACAGGACCGTGGCATCGGTGGGCGCGCGCACGGTGGCTTGTGCCAGCCGCGCAGCGGCAGCCTGCGTGCTAGCGCGGGCCACCGCCAGTTGGGCCTGGGCTTGGGCCAGATCGGTTCCCGTGTCTGCATTGGCCTGGCGCTGGGCATTGGCGTTGCGCTGCTGCGCCAGTGCCACGTCCACAGCGCGCTGCAATTCGTCCAGTCGCGAGGCACTGATGAAGCCTTGGGCAACCAACTGGTGCCCGCGGCGCAGTTCTGCCTGCGCGGCAAGCACGCTGGCGTCGGCCTGGGCCACGCCGGCCTTCGCTGTCACGCGGCCCGTGGTGCGCAGGCCTTGCAGACGGGCCTTGGCTTGCTGCTCGTTGGCCACGGCCTGCAGCCAGGCTGCGCGCAGCTCATCTGTCTCCAGTTCGACCAGGGGCGCGCCAGCGCGTACGGTGTCGCCTTCGCGTACCAGAACCGACTGCACCCGTCCGGTGAGGGTGGCCCCTACCTCGACCCGGGACAGGGTGGCCACCCGTGCAGTGACCTGCAGTGTGCGCAGCAGGGGTTGCGTTTGCGCGGCCACGGCGGGGACGGCAATGCTGCGTGCCGACCACCACGCGACGGCAACAGCCAAGGCCACCGCCAGGAAGGCCAGGGGAATACCCCAGCGGCGCAGTTTGGGCAGGGGCTGTGAGCGGAACGGGAGGGCCATGGACGCGGTGGCGAAGAAGTGAAACAAGGGCGGGTTGCAGCAACTGCTTAGTCGATTGTCATCCAGGTCTGCGTCTGGGTGCGGGGCGCGCGGGGCGGGCGGCCTGCTGTGGCTTTCTCCGCCCGCTGCAAAGCATGTCCCAGTAGAGGGGCTTGCATAAAACAGGGTTTGGCCTTTACCAGGTCAGGGTAGATTGCTCCCTTTTGTGGCGTATACCCTGCGGAGGATTCATCGCACCCATCAGGCGATGAAAAAAATCCACAACGCCTGGGACGAATTCTGCGGGGTCAGAAGTCGAGCGGCTCACCATCATCCAGCCCCGGTCTCTCATTGCCGTGGTGAGGGGCTTGAACTGTGCGGCGCTTGCGCGTGACGTGGTAAGTCGTCAGCACCTGGTGCGCCACCATGTCCAGCGCCGGGCGGGGCTGGCCTTCGCGGTCTGTCCATACCTTCGGCGTGATGCTGCCGGCCAGGGCGATGCTGTCACCCGCACCGAGCGCCAGCAGTGCCGTCACCGTGTGGGTCTCGAAGGCAATCACGTTCACGAACAGGCTTTCGCCATCGCCACCCGTGGCACGTACCTTGGCCGTGGCATAGGGTTGACCGTTCTT
The DNA here is from genome assembly GCF_001298675.1 of Paenacidovorax caeni. Taxonomy (GTDB): domain Bacteria; phylum Pseudomonadota; class Gammaproteobacteria; order Burkholderiales; family Burkholderiaceae_C; genus Paenacidovorax; species Paenacidovorax caeni. The sequence continues at coordinate 100,054 of NZ_CYIG01000008.1, read as the reverse complement.
TCCCGTGCGTTGCTCGGGGTGGCTATGGAGTTTTCCAGCTATCAGGGCATCAATCATGGTGGCCTGACTGTATCCGGTGCACCGGGGTGGTGTGCAGGCCACCGCAGAACCCTGGCTGCTCCATGTGGTGGATACCTGCCTCCAGCGCCTCGATCGACAAGCCAAGAGCCCCTAGTATCTGCGCGGCAGAGTAGAAGGGCGATGGTTGTCATCACCCTGCGGTGCAGTTGGCCGAGCGTTGGCCAAGATGGCGGCTGCCTTGCGTTAACCGGCCTCGCTGGAACCGGGGCAACTCAAGACAAAACGCTCGATCAACTGCGCCACCGCATGCGGCTGGTCGTGGTGCAGCATGTGGCCTGCGTCTTGCACGGTGGCGGTGCTGTAGCGGCGGACGTGGGTCAAGCGCTGGTGGTATTCCGCCAGGCTGTATTGGCCTTTCCACCACCCGGCCAAGCTGTCGTCACTGGCTTGCACGCTCAGTACGGGCGCAGTGATCGCTGCGTAGAGCGCGTTGGCTTCTTCCACCCGGTAGAGCTGGGGGTTGACGACCTTGTGCGCGGCGTGGCCCATGATGGCCCAGCGGCCGTTGCTGCCCTGGCATGCCCAGTGCCGTGCCAGCCAAGCTGCCTTGTCAGCGGGCAAGCGCGGGTTGGTCTTGGTCAGCCGCTGGGCGACGCCGTCGGCATTGTCGTAGTCCTTCAGTGCCATCGCGCCTTCGCGGTGCTGGCGCAGTTCACGCAGCCATTGCGCCAGGCGTTTCGGCGCATCGTTGGGCGTGGTGGCGGGCAGACCGAAGCCTTCCAGGTTGACCAGGCTGCGCACGCGGGCGGGCTGGGCGCCCGCGTAGACCATGGCGATATTGCCGCCCATGCTGTGGCCCACCAGATCGACGGGTTGGGTGTCGGCGTAGTGGTCCAGCAGCAGGTCGAGGTCGGCCAGATAGTCGGCGAAGTGGAAGCTGTCGCAGGGCCAGGGCAGGGTTGTGTGGCCGAAGCCGCGCCAGTCTGGTGCGACGATCAGGCGCTGTGTGGCAAAGGCGTCGCTGAATGCATCGGCCATGAATTGGTAGGAGGCGCCAGTGTCCATCCAGCCATGCAGCAGCACCAGCGGGGCTTGGCCGGGTTGGGGCTGCCCCCACACACGGACGTGGTAGTCGAGTCCACGGATGTGCAGGGTTTCGGAGCGGCTAGGGCGTTGCGGCTTGTACATGGGCGCGTGGTCGTGCAGGGGGTGTTTGCTTATGTCTGCAGGCGTCGGAGGGAGTCCGTACACTGCTGGCAGGAGATCATACGTATGAACAGCATTTTTCTGGGGCAGAGCGCGCTGCGCGTGTCACCCATTTGTCTGGGCACCATGACCTTTGGCGAGCAGGTGGAGGAGGCCCAGGCCCATGCCATCCTCGACCGCGCCCTGGCGCGCGGGGTGAACTTTCTCGACACGGCCGAGATGTACGCCGTGCCACCGCGTGCCGAAACCTATGGCGCCACCGAGACCATTCTGGGACGCTGGTTCGCCAGCCGGCCGGGCGTACGCCAGCGCGTGGTGCTGGCGAGCAAGGTGGCAGGCCCATCGCGCGGCATGCCCTGGATCCGCGAAGGCAAGGGTTTGACACCGGACGACATCGTGGGCTCCTGCGAGGCCAGCCTGCGCCGGCTGCAGACCGACGTGATTGATCTCTACCAGATCCATTGGCCCGAACGCCATGTGCCGATGTTTGGCCAGCTGTACTACGACCCTGCCAAGGAGGCGTCGCAAACACCGATTCATGAGCAGCTCGACACACTGGCGCGGCTGGTACGCGCGGGCAAGGTGCGCTATGTGGGCTTGTCCAACGAGACGCCCTATGGCGTGCACGAGTTCGTGCGCCTGGCGGAGCAGCATGGGTTACCACGTGTGGCCTCGGTGCAGAACCCGTACTGCCTGCTCAACCGCAGCTGGGAGAACGCGCTGGACGAAACCTGCCACCGCCTGAATGTCTCGCTGCTGGCCTACTCGCCGCTGGGCTACAGCCTGCTGACGGGAAAGTATGACCAGCATGCCCCCACCGACCCCGGCGCGCCGCAGGATGGGCGCATTGCGCGCTATGCGTCGGTACGCCAGCAGCGCTGGGGCCGGCCCGAGGCACTGGCAGCGGCGCGCCGCTACAACCAGCTCGCGCGCGCTCATGGCCTGACGCCGGTGCAGATGGCGCTGGCTTTCTGCTACTGCAACTGGCGCGTGGCCAGCACCATCATTGGCGTGCGCTCGCTCGCGCAGCTCGACGAAAACCTCGACGCCTGGGGTACGCAGCTCTCGCCTGAGCTCCTGGCGGAAATCGACGCGATCCGCTGGGAACTGCGCGATCCGGCGCAATAGCGCAGGTTGCGAGCCGCCCTCGCATTCCCGCCGGGCCGCTGCAGTGGTCCGCGCCCAGGCTGGGCGTCCGCTGCTGGCGAAGGCGTGTAATGTGCGAGTGGTTCCATAAAAATTGACTGCAAAACAAGAAGAAACTGAGGTTATGCGCAAGAAAAACGCCCATGTCAGCGAAACCCCCGCCACCCAGATGCTGCGCCAGCACCAGGTGGCATTCACCGAGCACCCCTACGACTACGTGGAGCATGGCGGTACGGCCGAATCAGCGCGCCAGCTGGGGCTGGACGAGCACACGGTGGTCAAGACGCTGGTGATGCAGGACCAGGACGCCAAGCCGCTGATCGTCCTTATGCACGGCGACTGCAAGGTCTCCACCAAGAGCCTGGCGCGCCAGATCGGCGCCAAGAGCGTGGAGCCGTGCAAGCCCGAGGTGGCCAGCCGGCACAGTGGCTACCTGGTGGGCGGCACCTCGCCCTTCGGCACGCGCAAGGCGATGCCGGTGTTCATCGAAGAAAGCATCCTGCAACTTCCGCGTATCGCTATCAACGGAGGGCGGCGTGGCTTTCTGGTTCAGATTGACCCGCAGGTGTGCGTGCAACTGCTGGGCGCGCTGCCTGTGCAGTGCGCACTGAGCGATGAGGTCCTGGGGCGCGGCTAGGCCCGCCTGATCGTGTAGGCAGGCGCGCGGCGGATGGCAAAATGACGCGCCGCAAGCGTGGGCGCGCTCCACGGCGGCGCTGCACCCTGAGCGGCTTCATTCCCCTTCCAACCCGCCCGTTTTCGAGAGAGCCATCTCGTGTCCTTTGCCTATTCCGCCCTGGCGACTGTCGCCGCTTATCTGCTTGGTTCCCTGTCGTTCGCTGTGATCGTGAGCCGGGCCATGGGTCTGTCCGATCCACGCACCTACGGCAGCAAGAACCCCGGTGCCACCAATGTGCTGCGTTCGGGCTCCAAGGCCGCCGCTGCCGTCACCCTGCTGCTGGACGCCGTGAAGGGCTGGCTGCCTGTGGCGCTGGTGTTGTGGTTCGGTAAGCCCTACGGGCTGGAGGAGGGCACGGCCGCGCTGGTAGGGCTGGCGGCTTTCCTGGGCCACCTGTGGCCGGTGTTCTTCCGCTTCGTGGGCGGCAAGGGTGTGGCGACGGCGTTGGGCGTGTTGCTGGGCTTCAGCGCCTGGCTGGGCCTGGCGGCGGGGCTGGTGTGGTTGTTCGTGGCCGTGGTGTTCCGGTATTCGTCGTTGGCTTCGCTGGTGGCGGCGGTGTGCGCGCCGGTCATCTACCTGCTGGGCGGCGGTACGTTGTGGTACGCAGAGTCGCCGATTGCCGTGGCCATGGCGGTCATGGCGGCACTTTTGGGGTGGCGGCATAAGGAGAACATCCAGCGTCTGCTGGCAGGCACCGAGTCCAAGCTGGGCAAGAAGAAGGCCCCAGAAGCTGGCGCCGGGGCCGCGCCAGCGCATCCACCGAAGCCGGCCAAGCACGCCCGGCGCCACCCCAAGAACCCCCGCTGAGAGGTGGTTGCAGGGTTGGGGTATAAAAAGTGGCTTCAGCCCTTATGGGGCAAGCGCTAGCAGCTATCAAAAAAGAAGTTTTATGCCCGGTGGCGCCGCTGCACGCCGCTTGGCGCAGTGCCTAGTGCAGCGCGCCGGGCACCGTGACCATGCTGCGCAGCTCTTGGCTGTGCTGTGCGGCGTACAGGCCCAGGCGCACCATGGTGCGGTGGTTCAGCTCCACCGTCACGGCGGAGCGTGCCAGGGCTGACTGCACGCGCGGCTTGCTCACGGCGGTCTGGTGTAGCCGGGGCTCGTGCCGGGGCTCGCCGCGCGCGTCGATGATGCTGGCCACCAGCGGGTGGTTGGCCTTCTCGCTGCGCCGCAGTACCACGGCAATGTCGCCATTGTCCAGGCGCACGAAGGTGCCCGGTGGGCACAGTCCGACGGCGCGCACCAGCGTGTAGCTCACTTCGTCGCGCAGCGCATCCTCCTGGCCCACGATGGCGCGTACCGAATCGGTGGCACTGCGCCCAGCGCGCGATTTGCGCGGGCTGATCATGGCTGCGTAGCGGTCGATGGTGCCGAGGATGCGCGTGAGCCGGTCCTTGGCTGGCTGCTGTGCCAGCGGCACGCGCTCGGGCAGCGCGGCATGGTGCTGGCCCACTACGTCGAGCCACAGGCTGTCCTTGATGAACAGGCGTGTGAGCAGTGCCTGGCTTTCGTGCGGGTGGTTGCGGATGGCTTCCTGCTGCGCCGTGCTGGGGCGTTCGCGCTGCTCGGCCAGCACGTCCTGCAGCGCCGTCATTGCGATATTCATGGTCAGCGCGGCGCGCACCAGGCTGTCGCGCTCGCGCTGCGGCAGGTGCAGCTCCTGCGCCAGGATGTGGCACAGCGTGCCGCACACCAGCGCGTGCGAGGCGCTGTAGCCCACCGTCGAGGTGGTGGCGAGCTGGAACATCAGGTACAGCGCGGCGTCGATGTCGTGCGCGACCAAGTCTTGCAGCCAGCGGTCGATCTGCTGCACCTTGGCGGAGAACTCCTGCACCTGCAGCGGGCGCGCCAGCACCACCGACAGCGCTGACTCCAGGTCGGACCACAGGCCCAGCAGGTCTTCGTACTGGTCGTCGGCGGGCGAGGTGTGGTCGCGCGATTGCGGGTGCATGGTGGGCCTCAGCGCTTTTCCAGCACCATCTCGTTGCCGCTGCGGGTCATGTTGAACTGCGTCAGCACGCTGTTACCCAGCAGCACCAAGGGCATGGGTTGCTGGGTGACGATGGCATCGACACCACGCAGCTCTACATCGCCAATGTGCACCGAATCGAGCCGCAGCCGCCAACCCTGGGCCACGCCGTTGGCGGTCTGCATCTGTACCGGTTGGCCGCTGCGGTAGCGGATGCCCATGCGGTCGGCATCGTTCTGGCCGATCGCTACCGCGCTGGCTCCTGTGTCCACCATGTACTGCATGGCTTTGCCATTGATACGGCCCTGGTTGATGAAGTGCCCCCGTGCATCGGCTTGCAGCACCACCCGCGTCGCGGCGCTGCGCAGGCTCACCGGCGACTCGCCCAGGCGCAGCATGCGGCGCTCTCCGCCCACCAGTACCACCGCTTCCTCGCGCCCCACGGAAACGACCTGCACACCCTTGTGCTCCTCTCCCGCTGCCACGGCGCGCGGCGCGCTGCCATCGACCACCAGTAGCGCCTTGCTGCCCAGCACGCCGCTCAGTGCAACCGCCTGCGCGTTCGCCCGCAGCGGCGCCGCAAAAAGCATGGCCAGAAGCACAGCAGACCCGAGCGGCGCTCCCCATCCCAGCGGATGCCGCGCAACGGACGCCCCGCTGCGCAGGCGTTGCGCGCCTTCTCGCGTTGCGCAGCAACGCGAGAGAAGGGGGATGCGGCGTGGCCGGCCAGGGTCGTGTTTCACAGTCAATCGCGGAAATTGTCGAACGACAGCGGGGTGTCGTCGATTTCCTTGCGGATCAGCGCCATCGCCGTCTGCAAGTCGTCGCGCTTGGCACCGGTGACTCGCACTTTGTCCTCCTGGATGGCGGCTTGCACCTTGAGCTTGCTTTCTTTGAGCAGCTTTTGAATCTTCTTGGCCAGCTCGGACTCGATGCCGTTCTTCACCTTGACCAACTGCTTGAGCTTATCGCCGCCGATTTTTTGCGGCTTTTGCACGTCGAGGAAGCGCACGTCCACGCTGCGCTTGGTGAGCTTGTTGCGCAGGATGTCTTCCACCTGCTGAAGCTGGAAGTCGGCGTCGCCGAACAGCGTGATTTCCTTGTCTTTCAGCTCGATGCCGGCCGACGTTCCCTTGAAGTCGAAGCGTGTACCGATCTCCTTGGCCGTGTTCTCCACGGCATTTTTCACTTCAACGAGATTGGCTTCGCAAACGGTATCGAAAGAGGGCATGGCGTGACTCCTGGCGGATTCTGAACAAACGTCCCGCCAGGGGCGGGTGCGACAATCCAGCCGATGTTAGTCGAGAAAAACGTCCCCTTACAAAGCTGCAACACCTTTGGCATCGCCGCACGCGCGCACACCCTGGTGCGTGTGCGCTCGGCGCAGGACCTGCAGGCCTTGCTGGCGGATCACCGTCTGGCGCGCCAGCCGTTGTTCGTGCTTGGCGGCGGCAGCAACATCGTGCTCACGGGTGACGTCAAGCCCGTGGTGCTGAAGATGGAGATCAAGGGCCTGCGCCTGCTGGAAGAAACCGACAAGGCCTGGATCGTCGAGGCCGGTGCGGGCGAGGTCTGGCACGACGCCGTGGCCTGGACGCTGGCGCAGGGCTACCCCGGGCTGGAGAATCTGGCGCTCATCCCTGGCACCGTGGGCGCGGCGCCGGTGCAGAACATTGGCGCCTACGGTGTCGAGCTGCAAGACCGTTTCCACTCGCTGGTGGCGGTGGACTTTGCCACGGGGCGCCCGTTCACGCTCGACGCCGCGCAGTGCGCCTTTGGCTACCGCGACTCGGTGTTCAAGCACGCCGCCCCCCTGGCCGAACACGAGGGTGCGGGCCTGCCCCGGGGCATGGGGCTGGCCGGGCGCGCCGTCATCACGCACGTGCGTCTGGCCTTGCCCAAGGCCTGGCGCCCCGAGCTGGGCTACCTGGATCTGGAGCGCCGGCGCCAGGAGCTGGGCGTGCAGCAGCCCACGGCGCAGCAGATTTTTGACTGGGTGTGCGAAATCCGCCGTGCCAAGCTGCCGGACCCTGCGGTGCTGGGCAATGCCGGCAGCTTCTTCAAGAATCCTACGGTGACGCCGGAGCAGTGCCAGGACATCATCGCGCGCGACCCCAAGATCGTGCACTACCCCATGGCGGACGGCAGCATCAAGCTGGCGGCGGGCTGGCTCATCGATGCCTGCGGCTGGAAGGGCAAGACCGTTGGCCGCGCGGGGGTGTACGAGAAGCAGGCCCTTGTGCTGGTCAACCGCGGCACGCGCGAAGACAGCGTGACCGGCGGCGAGGTGATGACGCTGGCACGCGCCATTCAGACCAGCGTGTATGAGCGCTTCGGCATTCGGCTCGAACCCGAGCCGGTGGTGGTGTGAGTGCGGGAAACGCTCTCAAAATGAGAGCTTCTGGCGCTTTTGCCGCAAGCGTTACAGCCTGATTTTCTATAGAGGCCAGCCTGGCGTATGCCCGTGCGGCCAGCTAAAGCTGGCTACAATCGCCGCCCGGCACTGTTGCCGCCCATGGGTTCCCTCGCCCCCATTCACCAAAAAGGACTGCCATGCGTTCCATCCAGGCCACGCCATCGCGCGTGCCGCTTTTCCTCTCCCTGCTGGTGGCGTTCCACATCGCCATCGTCATCGCCAGCAACTACCTGGTGCAACTGCCCATCACGCTGCTGGGCTTTCACAGCACCTGGGGGGCGTTCAGCTTCCCGTTCATCTTTCTGGCGACCGACCTCACGGTGCGCCTGATCGGCAAGCTGCCCGCGCGGCGCGTCATTACGCGGGCCATGCTGCCGGCGCTGGCGGCGTCGTATGTCGTGGGCGTGCTGTTCCGTGAAGGGCACTTCAACGGCTGGGGCGCCCTGGGTGACTTCAATACCTTTGTGTTCCGTATCGCCTTTGCAAGCTTTGCGGCCTATGTGTTCGGGCAGTTGCTGGACATCCAGGTCTTTGACCGCATCCGCCAGCGTAGCAATGCCTGGTGGCTGGCCCCGGCGGCGGCTTCCGTGTTCGGCCAGGCGCTCGACACTGCGGCGTTCTTCTCCATTGCGTTCTGGCACAGCCCGGATGCATTCATGGCCGCCCATTGGGTGGAGATTGCTGCGGTCGACTACGTTATCAAGCTCAGCGTCAGCCTGCTGCTGTTCGTGCCTGCCTATGGCGTGATGCTGGCAGCCATCGTGCGCACCATGCGCACGCCCCCGGCCCCTGCCGTGGCATGAGCCGGCGCGCGCTGGTCCTCTTTTCTGGAGGACAGGATTCCGCCACGTGCCTGGCCTGGGCCCTGGCGCACTACACCCACGTGGAGACGCTGGGCTTTGACTACGGCCAGCGCCACCGCGTGGAGCTCGACTGCCGTGCGCGCCTGCGCGAGGGGCTGCTGGGCATGCCGTGGCCCGGTCACCTGGGGGAGGACCACCTGCTGAATGTGGACGTGCTCGGCCAACTCGGCGCGAGTGCCATGACCGACGACGTCGCCATTGCCATGCAGGCCGACGGGCTGCCCAACACCTTCGTGCCTGGGCGCAACCTGCTGTTCTTCACGCTGGGGGCGGCGCTGGCCTACCGGCGCGGGCTGGACGTGCTGGTGGGTGGCATGTCGCAAACCGACTATTCCGGCTACCCCGACTGCCGCGACAACACGCTCAAGGCGCTGCAGGTGGCGCTGAGCCTGGGGGTGGATCGGCCCCTGACGGTGGAGACGCCGCTCATGTGGTGCGACAAGGCCGCCACCTGGGCGCTGGCGCAGGAACTGGGCGGCGAGGCGCTGGTTGAGCTGGTCCGGCGCGAGTCGCACACCTGCTACCTCGGCCAGCGCGAGCAACTGCACGCATGGGGCTATGGCTGCGGCACCTGCCCGGCGTGCGAGCTGCGCGCCAAGGGCTGGGCGCAGTGGCGGCACGCGTTGGCCGGTGGGCGCAGCGCCCAAGGTGCCTGAGCATCGCCTTCCTTGCGGTTGCTTAGAAATTGATAGCTGCCAGCGCTTGATGGGTAAGCGCTGGAGGCCAATTAGGCTTCAAGTTTTCAGACGCTGCGCATCAGCCCGCCATCCACGCGGATGTTCTGGCCGGTGATGTAGGCCGCGCTCTCGGAGGCCAGGAACGCGATGGTCGCGCCAATCTCTTCGGCCGTGCCGTAGCGCTGCAGCGGCACGGCCTGGCGGCGTTCTTCCTTCTGCGGCAGGCTGTCGATCCAGCCCGGCAGCACGTTGTTCATGCGGATGTTGTGCGCTGCGTATTCGTCGCAGAAGATCTTGGTGAACGCGGCCAGGCCCGAGCGCGCCATGGCCGAGGTGGGGAACAACGCCGAGGGCTCGAAGGCCCATGCGGTGGAGATGTTGATGATCGCGCCGCCGCCTTGCTTTTGCATGAGGGGGGCGACGAGGCGCGTGGCGCGCACCACATTAAGGAAGTAGACCTCCAGGCCCTTGATCCAGTCCGCGTCGCTGATCTCCAGCAGCTTGCCCTTGGGGCCGTGGCCTGCACCGTTGACCAGCACGTCGATACGGCCCCAGCGCTGCACCACCGCATCGACGAGCTTTTGCAGGTCGGCCACGTTCTGGTTGGAGCCGGTCACGCCCACGCCGCCCAGCGCATGGGCCAGGGCCTCACCCTTGCCGGAGGACGACAGGATGCCGATGGCAAAGCCAGCCTCGTGCAACTTTCTTGCCGCGGCGGCGCCCATGCCGCTGCCCCCGGCCACGATGACGGCCACGCGTTGTTGTTCGCTCATTGCTTGGGTCCTGAGAGGGATTGGAGGGGTGACCGTAAGAAAAAACCGCCCGGGGATGAAGCCGGGCGGTTGCTTTCAATTTAATAGCTTCCAGCGCTTGTCTGGTAAGCGCTAGAGCCGGATTTGGCTCTTACTTCTTGGGGCTGCCGTCTTCCAGCTGGGCCAGGGCGGCATTGCCGCCCAGCGACAGCAGGCCCGCGCGCGAGTACACGCCCAGCTTGTCGCGCGTGTCGGAGATGTCCAGGTTGCGCATGGTCAGCTGGCCGATGCGGTCCAGTGGGCTGAACGGCGCGTCTTCCACCTTTTCCATCGACAGGCGCTCGGGCGCGTAGGTCAGGTTGGGCGACTCGGTGTTGAGCAGCGAGTAGTCGTTGCCACGGCGCAGTTCCAGCGTCACGGTGCCGGTCACGGCGCGGGCCACCCAGCGCTGGGCGGTCTCGCGCAGCATGATGGCCTGCGGGTCGAACCAGCGGCCCTGGTACAGCAAGCGGCCCAGCTTCAGGCCGTTCAGGCGGTACTGCTCGATGGTGTCTTCGTTGTGGATGCCGGTGACCAGGCGCTCGTAGGCGATGTGCAGCAGCGCCATGCCGGGGGCCTCGTAGATGCCGCGGCTCTTGGCTTCAATGATGCGGTTTTCAATCTGGTCGCTCATGCCCAGGCCGTGGCGCCCGCCGATGCGGTTGGCTTCCAGGAACAGTTCCACGGGGTCGGCAATCTCCTTGCCGTTGATGGCCACGGGCTGGCCTTCGTTGAAGGTAACCGAAACCTCTTCGGCCAGCACTTCCACCTCGGGCTTCCAGAACGCTACGCCCATGATGGGGTTGACGATGCGGATGCCGCTGTTGAGGTATTCCAGGTCTTTGGCTTCGTGTGTGGCGCCGAGCATGTTGCTGTCGGTGCTGTAGGCCTTTTCGGCGCTCATCTTGTAGCCGAAGCCTTCCTTGGTCATGAAGGCCGACATTTCGGCGCGGCCGCCCAGCTCGTCAATGAACTTCTGGTCCAGCCAGGGTTTGTAGATCTTCAGCGCCGGGTTGGTGAGCAGGCCATAGCGGTAAAAGCGCTCAATGTCATTGCCCTTGAAGGTGGAGCCATCGCCCCAGATGTGGACGTCGTCTTCCTTCATCGCGGCCACCAGCATGGTGCCCGTCACGGCGCGCCCTAGCGGCGTGGTGTTGAAGTAGGTGATGCCCCCGGTGCTGATGTGGAAGGCGCCAGACTGGATGGCGGCAATGCCTTCGTGGGCCAGCTGTGTGCGGCAGTCGATCAGGCGGGCGCGCTCGGCACCGTACTCCATCGCCTTGCGCGGGATGGCGTCGTAGTCTTCTTCGTCGGGCTGGCCCAGGTTTGCGGTGTAGGCGTAGGGCAGGGCGCCCTTGTTCTTCATCCAGCGCAGTGCGGCGCTGGTGTCGAGGCCGCCGGAGAAGGCGATGCCGACCTTCTGGCCGACGGGGAGGTTTTGCAAAATGGTTGCCATGGCGGTATCGGGTGCGATGGTGAAGGGATCAGCCGAAGTGGCAGATGTAGTGGTAGGCCTCGTTCACGCGGATGTCGAAGCTGGAGTTGCCCGGAATACTGAACTTGTCGCCCGGGCCCGACTTCAGCCAGGCGTCAGTGCCGGCCAGGCGGTACTCGCAGCCACCGGCCACGCACTCCATCACTTCGGGGGCGCCGGTGTTGAAGGTCAGCGTGGCGGGCAGCACCACGCCCACGGATTTCTTCGTGCCGTCGGGGTAGGTGATGCCGTGGCTCACGCACTTGCCGTCGAAATACACATTGGCCTGGGTGGTGACGGCAACGCCGTCGATTCTTGCGGTGGTCATGGAGTGGTGCGGGCTGGTGAAATCGGACAGAACCAAGGATTTTAGGCCCCAAAAACGAAGAGCCCCGCAAGGGGCTCTTGTGCAGCGGGCCGCGCTTCAACGCCAGTAGGGGTTGTGGTGGTGTGGCCGCTGGTAGTAGTTGTACTCAATGGTCACCGGCGGGCTCACGTAGGCGGGGGGCGGCTGCACCGGGTAGGTCTGCACCACCCCGGGCTGCGCCGGGTAGGTATAAACGTTGTTGGTCGAGTAGGTGTTGCCGTAGCTGGGTGAGGGCTGCACGCTCACGGGGATCCAGTTGCCCGGGTCATAGCTGGTCTGGGTGCTGTACTGGCGCCCTGCATACTCGTAGACCACGTTGTAGCCCACGGTGCGGTTCTCGTAGTAGGTTTCTGTGTTGCAGCGCTGCACGTTTTGGTAGCGCGGCTGGCCAGCCCCCTCAATCTGGTTGCCCACCAGGGCACCGCCGATCACACCCAGCGCAGTGGCTGCGGCGCGGCCGCTGCCACCACCGATGGAGTTGCCGATGGCCCCCCCGGCAATGGCGCCCATGACAGCGCCCGCGCCGCTGTTGGGGGCGCCCGCGTACACCGTATCGGTGCCGCAAACTTGGCGCGGTATCGCCACCTGCTGGACGATCGGGGTCGAGGAGAGCACGCGGCCTTGCTCCTGCGCAGTGGCTGCGCAGGCCGCACCGGCCAGAAGGGTCAAGAGCACGGTCTTTTTCATGAGGGGTTCCTTCGTCAGTTCACCCATAACGCGCGATGGGTGCCAAGGGTTGAGCCAGTGTGCCTGCCGCGTGTCAGTGGCTGCGTAAAGCTGGGTAAAGAAATGCGAAAGTAGCAAGGAATTGGAGTCAAGCGGGGCCGCGCAGTTCACTCCAGCGGGCGCTGTCGAAACCGACGGTGATGGCTCCTGTGGGCCACTCGACCACGGGGCGCTTGATGACGCTGGGCTGCTCGCGCATCAGCGCCATGGCGCTGGCGGCGTCCTGCACGCCCGCCTGGACGGCGGCGTCGAGCTTGCGCCAAGTGGTGCCCTGGCGATTCAGGAGCTTTTCCCAGCCCAGGGCGGCGATCCACTGCGGCAGGCGCTCGGCAGGCACTCCCTGCTTCTTGAAGTCGTGGAACTGGTAGTCCACGCCCTGGGTGCTCAGCCAGGCGCGGGCCTTTTTCACAGTGTCGCAGTTGGGAATGCCGTAGACGGTCATGGTGGGGGGATTCATGCCCCCGATCATGCACTTGGCCCGGGCTCGGCGACAATCCCTCCCCGTATGCACACCCGATTCGACACCTTGGACGGCTGGCTGGCGCACTGCGAGCGCCTGCACCCACGCAACATTGACATGGGCCTGGAGCGCGTGCGCGCTGTCGCGCAGCGCCTGGGCCTGCACTTCAGCTGCCCGGTGATCACCGTGGCCGGCACCAATGGCAAAGGCTCAACCTGCGCCATGCTGGAGGCCGTTGCACTGCAGGCCGGCTACCGCACCGGCGTCTATACCTCGCCGCACCTGGTGCATTTCGAGGAGCGCTGTCGTATCCACGGCGAAATAGTGCCCGCAGGCGATCTGCTGCCGCATTTTGAGGCGGTGGAGCGTGCGCGCACGGCGGGTGATGAGGTTTCGCTGACCTATTTCGAGTTCACCACGCTCGCGATACTGCACTTGATGAGCCAATCGCGGCTGGACGTGGCCATCCTGGAAGTTGGCCTCGGTGGCCGCCTGGATGCCACCAACGTCGTCGATGCCGACTGTGCGGTCATTACCAGCATCGACATCGACCACACCGAATTCCTCGGGCCCGACCGCGAGAGTATCGGGCGCGAGAAGGCGGGCATCATGCGCACCGGTCGCCCGGTGATTGTGGGTGACCCGATGGCGCCGCAAAGCGTGATCGACCACGCGCGTGAGATTGGTGCTGACCTGTGGCGCTTCGGCCACGACTTCAACTACTCCGGCGACAAGCAGCAATGGGCCTGGGCCGGGCGCGGACGCCGCTACGCGGGCCTGGCTTACCCAGCGCTGCGCGGTGCCAACCAACTGGTCAACGCCTCGGGCGCGCTGGCGGCGCTGGAGGCACTGCGCGAGCGCCTGCCTATCAATGCCCAGGCCGTACGCGCCGGGCTGGCCCTGGTGGAACTGCCGGGGCGCTTCCAGATCGTGCCGGGCCAGCCCACGCTGGTGCTGGATGTGGCGCACAACCCGCACTCCGTGGCAGCGCTCACGGCCAACCTCGATGCCATGGGGTTCTTCCCGACCACGCACGCCGTGTTCGGCGCCATGGCCGACAAGGACCTGGCGCCCATGCTGGCGCGCATCGGCCCGGTGATCGACCGCTGGTATTTCACCAGCCTGCCCACGCCCCGCGCTGAAACGGCTGCGGTGCTGCAGCAGAAATGGAACGCCGTGCAGATGGCGGCAGGCGGGCGCCGGCCGGTTACCACCAGCCTGCATGCCAGCCCTGAGCAGGCGCTCGCGGCGGCGGTGGCTGCTGCCGACCCGGCTGATAGAATCGTTGTCTTTGGCTCGTTCTACACCGTAGGGGGCGTCCTGCAGCATGGAACGCCACGGCTGGAGGCCAAGCATTTGGCCTCGCCGCAGGCGCCTGCCGCGTAAGCGCATACTTTTCAGGCCTTCCTTCGGGCGTTCCGCATTCCATGGCATTTTTCAAGTTTCCCTGGCCTGGCCGCAAGGAGCAGGACGAAAAGCCTGCCAGGCGCGCGCGTGCGCCCCAGGCCGAGAGCATCGAGGCCATGCGCAGGCGGGCGCGCCACCGCCTGATTGGCGCCACCGTGCTGGTGCTGCTGGGGGTGGTGGGGTTCCCGCTGCTGTTTGATACCCAGCCGCGTCCCGTGCCCGTTGATATTCCCATCGAGATTCCTGACCGCAACAAAGCGCCTGCTTTGCCTGGTGGATCCGGTGCGCCAGGGGTGGCCGAGAGCCTGGCCGACGGCGAGGAGGTCGTGGCCGTGGCCCCGGCCCCCGCAGCCAAGCCGGCGCTACCCGCGCCGCCCTTGCCCGTGGCCGTGCCCAAGCCGGAGCCCAAGCCTGCCGCTGCGCCCGCGCCCCGGCCAGAGCCCAAGTTCGAGTCCCGGCCCGAACCCAAGCCGGAACCCAAGCCCGAGCGCAAACCCGAGCCCAAGCCGGAACCGAAACCAGAACCCAAGCCTGCGCCCGCGCCTGCACGCTCCGACGATGCCGCCCGCGCGCGTGCCTTGCTGGAGGGGCGCAGCTTTGAGCCGGCGGCGCCCAGCGCGGCGCCAGCGGCGGCACAGGAGGGGCGGTTCATTGTCCAGGTGGGAGCCTTTGGCGATGCGGACAAGGCGCGCGAGGTGCGCTCCAAGCTGGAGCGTGCCGGCCTCAAGACCTATGCGCAGACGGTGGATACCAAGGATGGCAAGCGCACCCGGGTGCGCGTGGGGCCGTTCAACAACCGCGGCGACGCCGACAAAGCGGCTGCGCGCATCAAGGGGCTGGATTTGCCGGCCTCGGTGCTGACGCTGTAAAAGCGGCAGGTTCTGTAGCCCGTGCCCCATGGCGGCCCTGGACTGGATTTTTGCAGCCGTGCTGCTGGCCTCGATGCTGATCGGCGCCTGGCGCGGCTTGGTGTTTGAGCTGCTGTCACTGGCGGGGTGGGTGGTGGCATTTTTCCTGGCCCAGTGGTGGGCTGCGCCCATGGCAGCGTGGCTGCCTATGGGCGAGGCGCAGGATGCAGTGCGCCACGCCGCCGGGTTTGCCGTGGTGTTCGTGCTGGCGGTGTTCGCGTGCGGCTTCGTGGCCTGGTTGGCCAAAAAGCTAATAGAGGCCGTGGGCCTGCGGCCGGCCGACCGGGCGCTGGGTGCTTTGTTCGGTGTGCTGCGTGGCGGCCTGGTGCTGCTGGCGGTGGCGGCGGTGGCGGCTTGGACGCCGCTGCACGAAGCCGACTGGTGGCAGCAGTCGCAGGTGGCACCGTGGATGGTGCAGATGCTTCAGGGCCTGCGCCCGGCGCTGCCGGAGGAGTTCGGGAGGCATCTGCCTTCCTGAGGGCGCGCGAGCGTTCTCGCTTGGAAAGCCAGCACGCCGCATACCGTGGCGGCTGGCGTGATACCTGCGGGCTTGTCCCGCAAACGAATGGAACCGGACCTATGTGTGGAATCGTTGGCGTTGTCAGTCATGCGCCCGTGAACCAGTTGATCTATGACGCGCTGCTGCTGCTGCAGCACCGGGGGCAGGATGCTGCGGGCATCGTCACCCAGCAGGAGCGCAAGTTCTTCATGCACAAAGCCAAGGGCATGGTGCGCGACGTCTTCCGCACGCGCAACATGCGGGCGCTGCCGGGCAATATCGGCCTGGGCCAGGTGCGCTACCCCACGGCGGGCAATGCCTCGAGCGAGGAAGAGGCCCAGCCTTTCTATGTGAATGCCCCCTTCGGCATCGTCATGGTGCACAACGGCAACCTGACCAACGCGCACACGCTGCGCCGCGAGCTGTCGGAGACCGACCACCGCCACACCAACACCGAGAGCGATTCCGAGGTGCTGCTCAACGTGCTGGCGCACGAGTTGGCGCGGGCCAGCAGCGGCGCGCCGCTGCGCAGCGAGGACATCTTCCAGGCCGTGCGCGCGGTGCACAAGCGCATCAAGGGCTCGTATGCCGTGATCGCGCTGATCGCGGGCTACGGCCTGCTGGCGTTCCGCGACCCGTTTGGCATTCGCCCGCTGTGCATGGGCCGTGGCAGCGACGGCACGGTGATGCTGGCCAGCGAATCCGTGGCGCTGGAAGGCACCAGCCACCTGCTGGAGCGCGACATTGCCCCGGGCGAGGCGGTGTTTTTGCATACCGACGGCCGCATCGAGACGCAGCAGTGCGCCGAGAACCCGCAGCTGAACCCCTGCGTGTTCGAGTACGTGTACCTGGCGCGGCCCGATTCGGTGATGGACGGCATCTCCGTCTACCAGGCGCGCCTGAACATGGGCGAGACACTGGCCAAGCGCGTCATCTCCACGGTGCCGCCGGGCGAGATCGACGCCATCATTCCCATTCCTGAATCCAGCCGCCCCAGCGCCATGCAGCTTGCGCAGTTGCTGGGCATCCCGTACCGCGAGGGTTTCGTCAAAAACCGCTACGTGGGCCGCACCTTCATCATGCCGGGCCAGGGCACGCGCAAAAAGTCGGTGCGCCAGAAGCTCAACGCCATCGGCAGCGAGTTCAAGGGCCGCAAAGTGCTGCTGGTGGATGACTCCATCGTGCGTGGTACCACCTCCAAGGAGATTGTGCAGATGGCGCGCGACGCCGGGGCGGTGAAGGTGTACCTGGCCTCGGCGGCGCCGCCGGTGCGCTACCCCAACGTTTACGGCATCGACATGCCGACCAAGGCCGAACTGGTGGCGCATGGCCGCACGGTGGAGGAAATCCGCCAGGTGATTGGCGCCGATGCGCTGATCTACCAGGACGTGCAGGCCATGAAGCAGGCCGTGGGCAAGATCAACCCGGCGGTGCAGGGCTTCGAGGCGTCGTGCTTCGACGGCTGCTACATCACTGGCGACATCTCCGACGCTGAGGTGACGGCGCTCAACGAAGGCCGTAACCGGGGCGAAGAAGAGGACGGCGGCGACAGCTCGCGCTTGTCCTTGCCCAACGCGCAGGGCTGAGCGCACCAGGGGCTGCTGCAAAAAAATGAGCGCCTAGCGCTTGTTCTTAGCCATTTTGCACATTGAAAGATTCTCAAATCCTTGTGTATAAAGCGCTAGCAGCTCCTATTTTTGAAGCAAGGAATCCGACCGTGACCGAATCAACCCTGCCCCCGGGCCTGCATGCGGACACCCTCGCCGTGCGCGAGGCCGTCGAGCGCAGTCCGTGGGGCGAGCACAGCGAGGCGCTGTATCTCACCAGCAGCTTCGTGCAGCCCGACTGCGCCACCGCCGCGCGCCGCTTTGCCAACGAAGAGCCGGGCTACACCTACAGCCGCACCGCCAACCCGACGGTCACCAGTTTTGAGCGCCGCCTGGCCGCGATGGAGGGCACCGAGTGCGCCGTGGCCACCAGCACCGGCATGTCGGCCATCCTGCTGATGGCGCTGACCATGCTCAAGGCGGGCGACCACGTGGTGGCCTCGCAGTCCATGTTTGGCTCGACCATCCGGCTGCTGGGCGGCGAGATGGCACGCTTTGGTATCGAGACCACCTTTGTCGCCCAAACCGATGGCGCGGCGTGGCAGGCGGCCATCCGTCCGAACACGCGCCTGCTGTTCGCCGAGACGCCCACCAACCCGCTCACCGACCTGTGCGACATCGCCGCGCTGGCTGCGCTGGCGCACGCCCACGGCGCGTTGCTGGCGGTGGACAACAGCTTTGCTTCGCCCGTGCTCCAGCGCCCGGCGCAACTGGGCGCCGACTTGGTGGTGTATTCCGGCACCAAGCTGCTCGA
Organism: Paenacidovorax caeni; assembly: GCF_001298675.1. Lineage (GTDB taxonomy): Bacteria > Pseudomonadota > Gammaproteobacteria > Burkholderiales > Burkholderiaceae_C > Paenacidovorax > Paenacidovorax caeni. The sequence goes on along the minus strand of NZ_CYIG01000008.1, from coordinate 82,084 downwards.
CGGACAGGGCCGCGTGATGGCGGGCGCTGTCTGCGGTAGCACGGCGCTGGTGGACAAGGTGATGGGGGCCTTCATGCGCAGCGCCGGGCTCAACCTGGCGCCGTTCAACGCCTGGGTGGTGCTCAAGGGCCTGGAGACGCTGTCTCTGCGCGTCAAGGCGCAAAGCGCCGCAGCGCTGGAGCTGGCGCGCTGGCTGGAGGCGCACCCGAAGGTGGCGCGCGTTTACTACCCCGGCCTGCCCAGCCACGCCCAGCACGAACTGGCCATGCGCCAGCAGGGCGGCCTGGGCGGCTCGGTCATCGCCTTCGATGTGGTAGGCGAGGGCGCCGAGCAGCTGCGTGCCAACGCCTTCCACGTGGCCGACAGCACCCGCGTGTGTTCTATCACCGCGAACCTGGGCGACGTAAAAACCACCATCACCCACCCGGCCAGCACCTCGCACGGCCGCTTGACCGAGGCGCAGCGCCAGGCGGCGGGCATCGGCCAAGGGCTGATCCGCATCTCCGTGGGGCTGGAACATCTCGACGATTTGAAAACAGACCTCAGCCGAGGACTGGACACACTGGCATGACCGCACACAAAGTACGCACCCGTTTCGCCCCGTCTCCCACGGGCTTCATCCACCTGGGCAACATCCGTTCGGCGCTGTACCCCTGGGCTTTCGCTCGAGCCAATGGCGGCGATTTCATCCTGCGCATTGAAGACACCGACGTTGAGCGCTCCACCCAGGCGTCGGTGGACGTCATCCTGGAGGGCATGGCCTGGCTGCAGCTCACCCCGGACGAGGGGCCGTTCTACCAGATGCAGCGCATGGATCGCTACAAGGAAGTCCTGGCGCAGCTGCAAGCCGCAGGCCATGTCTACCCTTGCTACATGAGCGTGGAGGAGCTTGACGCCCTGCGCGAACGCCAGATGGCGAACAAGGAAAAGCCGCGCTACGACGGTACCTGGCGCCCCGCGCCGGGCAAGGTGTTGCCGCCCGTGCCCGAAGGTGTCAAACCCGTGCTGCGCTTCAAGACGCCCCAGGACGGTGTGGTTGCCTGGGACGACAAATGCAAGGGCCGCATCGAATTCCAGAACAGCGAGCTGGACGATCTGGTGATCGCCCGTCCGGATGGGACGCCCACCTACAACTTCTGCGTCTGCGTGGATGACATCGACATGGGCATCACCCACGTCATCCGCGGTGATGACCACGTCAACAACACGCCGCGCCAGATCCACATCTTCGAGGCGCTGGGCGCGCAGGTGCCGGTGTTTGCCCACCTGCCCACGGTGCTCAACGAGCAGGGTGAGAAGATGAGCAAGCGCAACGGCGCCAAGGCCGTGACGCAGTACCGTGACGAGGGCTACTTGCCCGACGCCATGGTGAACTACCTGGCGCGCCTGGGCTGGAGCCACGGGGATGACGAGATCTTCAGCCGCGCGCAGTTTCTGGAGTGGTTCAATCTCGACCACCTGGGACGCAGCGCTGGCCAGTTCGACGAGGCCAAGTTGCGCTGGGTCAACGCCCAGCACCTCAAAGCCCTGGACGACACGCAGCTGGCCACGCTGGTGACGCCGTTCGTTGAACGGGCTGGCGTGCCGGCGGCCCAGCTCGATGCGCGCTTGCCGCGTATTTGCGGTTTGTTCAAGGACCGCTGCGAAACGCTGGTCGATCTGGCGAACTGGGTGCGCCTGTTCTATGTGGAGTCCATCGAGCGCAACGCCGAGGACTTCGCCAAACACGTTACACCCGCAGTGGAACCCGTACTGGCGGCCTTTGCTGCAGCCATTGAGCAGGTGGAATGGAGCAAAGAGGCGATTGCTGCAGCCATCAAGGACGTACTCAAGGCCCAGGGCGTGAAGATGCCCCAGCTCGCCATGCCCGTGCGTGTGCTGACCCTCGGCACGGCGCACACTCCATCAGTCGATGCAGTGCTGGAGCTGCTTGGGCGCGAAAAAATTTGCGCAAGATTGAAAACCCGCTAAAAATCTGTCTATAATTCAAAGCTCAGCAGATGACGACATGATTGTAGTGATTGTGTTAAATCTGATTGGGGGTATAGCTCAGCTGGGAGAGCGCTTGCATGGCATGCAAGAGGTCATCGGTTCGATCCCGTTTACCTCCACCACTGAAAATTGAACGGAAGTTCTTAGGTTTTGACCCTATCGTCTAGAGGCCTAGGACATCACCCTTTCACGGTGAGTACCGGGGTTCGAATCCCCGTAGGGTCGCCAAGTTTGAGGCACTTGAAGCTTGAAAAAGCTGGAAACGCTTTCTGCCAGGAGTGGTAGTTCAGTTGGTTAGAATACCGGCCTGTCACGCCGGGGGTCGCGGGTTCGAGTCCCGTCCACTCCGCCATCATTGGTTTGCAAAAGCCTTTTGCTGAGATTTTTGGCAACAGTTCTTGAAGCAACATAAAAAGCCGCAGCGATAAATCGTTGCGGCTTTTTTGTTTTTGGTTGGCGGCGTGGGTGTTCGAAAGAAGCTTGCCTGCCGCCCTCGTGTGGGGCGGCGTGGCTTTCTTTGGGGGTCAGGGCAGGCCGACGCGGTCCAGCATCTGCTGTACCTTGGTCATGTTTGCGCCCACGGCGCTGATTGGAATGGTTTCGCTCTTGAATGGCTTGCCTCCTGTCATTGCCTTCAGGGCTGGATTGGCCAGTTCGACGCCCTTTGCAGCCGGCCATTCATTGTTCCCGTTGGCGAAATACTCTTGTGCTTGTGGGCTGGCAAGGTATTCAAGAAGCTTCACAGCGTTGGCTTGATGCTTGGCGTGTTTGGCGACGGCGCCGCCTGCGATGTTCATGTGTGTTCCCCAGGATTGCTGGTTGGGGAAAGCGACTTCTACCTTGCTGACCACTGCTGCATCTTCGGGTTTGGTCGAGCGCATCAGGCGCGCGAAGTAGTAGCTGTTGGTCACGGCGATATCGCACTCGCCTGCTGCCACTGCCTTGATTTGGTCGGTGTCGCCCCCCTTGGGTGCGCGGGCCAGGTTGGCATTCAATCCCTTGAGCCAGGCCTCGGCCTTTTGCTCGCCCATGTGTTCGGTGATTGCTCCGAACAGGCTCAGGTTGTAGGGGTGTGATCCGGTACGGATGCACACCTTGCCTTTGTTTGAGGGGTCGGCCAGCTTTTCGTAGCTGTCCACGTCTGCAGGGTTGACCTTGGCCTTGTTGTAGACGATCACGCGTGCGCGGGTTGACAGGCCGAACCACGCAATGCCGCCATCAGCGGTGGGTTGTGCGCGCAGGTTTGGTGGGATTGCATTTTCCAGTGCTTGCGAGCGGATGGGCTGGAACAGGCCATCTGTTTCGCCGCGGTAGAGGCGTGCGGCATCTACCAAAAGAACCACGTCGGCGGGAGATGCGCTGCCTTCTGCCTTGAGGCGTGCCAGGATGCCGGCGTCGTCGGCGTCTACGCGGTTGATCTTGATGCCCGTGGCCTTGGTGAAGTTGCTGTACAGCGCCTCATCGGTGGCGTAGTGGCGTGCCGAATACAGGTTCACGACTTGCTCTTGGGCGTGCGCGTTTCCCAGGATGACCAGAGCGCAGGCTGAAAGCAGGGCCTTGTTGAAGCGAGGCATGGGCAGGGTCTTTCTTTGATGAAAACCCGCCAATGATAGTGACAATGCGAATCGATCGCAATGCAATTTCTTGTGATGCCAAGAAAAAACCCACCTTGCAAAAACAAGGTGGGTTTTGAGTGGCTCCTCGACCTGGGCTCGAACCAGGGACCTACGGATTAACAGTCCGGCGCTCTACCGACTGAGCTATCGAGGAAAATATCGGTATCCGTCAATGCACCTGTGCAATTGCAGGTGCTGTAAATTTTTTGGCTCCTCGACCTGGGCTCGAACCAGGGACCTACGGATTAACAGTCCGGCGCTCTACCGACTGAGCTATCGAGGAACAAGAATTAGATTATATACACAAAAATATTGCTGTCTCGAAAAAATGCGTGACTTCATGCAGGCTCTGGACGAAACCATAGCCAAGACAGCACGCAGGCCATGCAAAGCAGGGCTGCCGCCTGGGCCCATGCGGGGGCTGAAGTAAGCTGCAAAACCATGGCGCACAAGGCCATCATGCCGGTGGCACTCCATTTGGCGCGCCGGCTGACACGGCCGCCTAGACTCCAATCGCGCAGCATGCTGCCGAACAAAGGGTGGGTCCACAGCCAGGCATGGATGCGCGGCGATCCACGTGCGGCCGCCCAGCCGGCCATCAGAACAAATACAGTGGTAGGCAGTCCGGGCAGGAATATGCCGATGACGCCCAATGCCAAGCACAGCAGCGCAAATAACAAGTACAGCCAGCGCACGGTGGCCGAAGCTGACAAGCGGGTGACAGGGGGCTCTGGCTGCGAGGGCACGAGAGGGGTGTCCATGGTCGGGATTGTGCATGCAGGCATGGGGGGGCTGGTCTAAACCGGTATCCTGAGTACTGTCTTTCCTTAACACTATGACTGTTCACACGATTTTGAAAATGGGCGATGCGCGCCTGCTGCGCGTGGCCCAGCCCGTCACCGCTTTTGATACCCCCAGCTTGCACGGTTTGGTGCGTGACATGCTTGACACCATGCGTGCGGCGAATGGGGCTGGATTGGCTGCACCACAGATCGGGGTGGACTTGCAATTGGTCGTTTTCGGCACGCAGCAGCCCAATCCACGCTATCCCAACCGGCCCCTGGTGCCGCCCACGGTGCTGGCCAATCCAGTGATTACGCCGCTGGGTACCGAGGAGGCGTCCGATTGGGAAGGGTGCCTGTCTGTCCCCGGTTTGCGCGGTTGGGTGCCGCGCTGGACGCGCATTCGCTACCAGGGCTTCGATCCCTATGGCGATCCCATTGACCGGGTCGTGGATGGATTTCATGCGCGTGTGGTGCAGCATGAGTGCGATCATTTGCAAGGGGTTCTTTACCCCATGCGTGTGCGGGATTTCGCGCGCTTTGGCTTCACTGAAGTACTTTTCCCTGACGGCAGCCTGGCCGAAGACGATTGACGGCTGCGCTGGTGGGCGGCAAAACCTTTACTTTTGCGCGTTTCTGGCGGACGATTCCCGCATGACATTCGTAGGAGCAAGTCATGGCTACCGAATCCATCAGCTTCACTGCCAACAGTGCGTTGTCTGTACCCAAGCCTACGGCAGAGCGTGAGAGTCCGCGTCGCACTGAATCCTCTCCTCAACAGGCGGCTGAGCCCACGTCGTCTTCCACTGTGCGCTTCAGCGAGCGTGCGCAGCAGCTCGCGGCCCGCGATGCCGAGCGGGTCGATTCCGACCGCATGCAAGAGCAGGAAGCCGTACAACAGATGGCGTTGCTCAATGGGCAGGTGCGCCGCGCTTACGGCGCGACCTGACACGAGGAGGTGCCATCATGGCCCTTGTTATTGCCCCTCTGGCTGCCGCGCGCCCCTCTTACCAGCTTCAGTCGGCCCAACGCGAAGCACGGCAGGCTGAACAGACGGCGCAAAACTTGCGACGCCAAGCCGACGAGGCGCAGCGCAGCGCAGATCAGGAACAAGACCGTGCCGATGGTTTGCAGGCACGTGCCAGTGACGCCTCTGCACGCTGGGACAGTGCGCGCAGTGCCCTGAACACTGCCCAGGCACGTGCCAATGAAGTGGTGGGTTTGCGCACGGCACCTGCCCAGGTGCCCTTCATGAACACGTCCGGTCAGGCCACGGGAGTGCTGCTGAGCGTTCTGGCCTGATGCGTCAAGGCTGCACGGCCAGCGCCTGCAGCAACTCGGTTTCGATCTGGATTTGACGCGTGCTGCTTTGCAGCTCCGGGCCTTGGAGCAGGAAGATATCTTCCACCCGTTCCCCCAGTGTGCTGACCTTGGCCAGCTGCACGTTCAGATGGTGCCGCGCCAGTACGCGTGCGACAAGATAGAGCAGGCCTGTGCGGTCGGTGGCGGAAATGGTCAGCACCCAGCGCTGCGCTTTTTCGTCCGGCCGCAGTGAAACGCGGGGCGCCATCGGAAAACTCTGCACGCGCCGCGACATGCGCTTGCGCCGCGGCTCCGGAAGCGGGACGTCCGAAGCCAGGGCCTGCGCCAGGTCGTTCTCGACCATATGCGTCAGTTCCCGGTAGTGGTTCGGCATCGACGGCGTGATGACCTGGAAGGTGTCCAGCGCATAGCCGTTGGTGGTGGTGTGGATGCGGGCATCAAGGATGGAGAAACCTGCGCGGTCGAAGTAGCCGCATATGCGCGCGAACAGATCGGCCTGGTCCGGTGCGTAGACCAGTACTTCCAGCCCCTCGCCTGCCAGCGACAGGCGTGCTCGTACGATGGGCGCTGGTGCACCGACATGACGGGACAGGTGCCGTGTGTGCCACGCGATGTCGGGCGCTTCGTGGCGCATGAAGTAGCTCAGGTCGAGGGTCTCCCACAGTCGCTTGTGCGCTTCGTGCGGCAAGGCGCTCAGGGCCAGCAGGATCAGGGCTTCGCGCTTGCGCGCCTCAATCTCGGCCGCTGCGTCAGGCGCCCGGCCGCCCAGCACACGCAGCGTGGCGCGGTACAGGTCTTCCAGTAGCTTGCCCTTCCAGGCGTTCCAGACCTTGGGCGAGGTGCCGCGGATGTCGGCCACGGTAAGCAGGTACAGCGCCGTCAGGTTGCGCTCGTTGCCCACGCGGCGCGCGAAGGTGGCGATCACGTCGGGATCGGAGAGATCCTGCTTTTGCGCCACCTGGCTCATGGTCAGGTGTTCGCGCACCAAGAATTCAGCGAGCCGGGCATCCTCGCCAACCACGCCGTGCTGGCGGCAGAAGCGCCGCACCTCCACGGCGCCGATTTCCGAGTGGTCGCCGCCCCGGCCCTTGCCGATATCGTGGAACAGCGCCGCCAGGTAGAGCAGCCAGGGCTTGTCCCAGCCACCCGCGAGCTGTGAGCAGAACGGGTATTCGTGGGCATGCTCGGCCATGAAGAAGCGCCGCATGTTGCGCAGCACCATCAAGATATGCTGATCCACGGTATAGACGTGGAACAGGTCGTGCTGCATCTGCCCGACGATGCGCCGGAACGGCCAAAGGTAGCGCCCCAGCACCGAGGTCTGGTTCATCAGCCGCATGGCGTGGGTGATGCCCTCCGGCTGTTGCAGGATTTGCAAAAAGCATGCGCGGTTGGCCGGGTCGCGGCGGAAGGCCCCGTCCATCACGCCGCGCGTGTTGTAGAGCGCGCGCAGTGTGCGTGCTGACAGATCCTTCAAGCCCGGTGTGCGCTCGTAGAGCAGAAAGGTTTCCAGAATGGCTTGGGGCGCGCGCTCGTACAAGTCGTCACTGGCCACCTCGATCAGCCCCCCCTTGTCGAAGAAGTGTGCATTGATCGGGCGCAGTTCCTGCGTAGAAGGCGCCAGGCGTGCCGCGATGCCCTGCAGCAGGATCTGGCTCAGCTGCGTCACCGCCTTGGCGGCCCAGTAGTAGCGGCGCATCAGCGTCTCGCTGGCACGCATTTGCAGGCGCTTGCCATCGGGCGAGAAGCTCGACTGGTAGCCGAATGATTCGGCGACGGCCGTCTGCAGGTCGAACACCAGGCGGTCTTCGTGCCGGCCGGCCAAGGCGTGCAGGCGTGCCCGAATGAGGAACAGCAAGGCCTCGTTGCGTTCGATCTGGCGCAGCTCGAACGGCGTGGCCAGGCCATTGGCGGCCAGTTCGCGCCAGCTTTTACCCAGGCCAGCCGCCTGGGCGACCCAGAGCACGATGTGCAGGTCGCGCAGGCCACCGGGGGACTCCTTGCAGTTCGGCTCCAGCGCGTACGGGGTGTTCTCGTACTTGGTGTGGCGCTGGTTCATCTCCAGCGTCTTGGCCACGAGAAAGGCCTGTGGGTCGAGCTGGGCGTTGAAGTCGGTGCGCAAGCGCTCGAACAACGCGCTGTCTCCCGCCACCAGCCGGGCTTCGAGCAGCGCGGTCTGCACGGTGACGTCTTTGGCCGACTCTGCCAGGCACTCCGGCAGGGTGCGCACGCTGGAGCCAATCTCCAGGCCGGCATCCCAGCAGTGGCCAATGAAGGCCGCGATGCGCTCGCGCAGCGGCTCCTCGGCCTCCTCGGGCAGCAACACCAAGACATCGACGTCGGAATAAGGGAAAAGCTGCGCCCTGCCATAGCCGCCCACGGCCACCAGGGCCAGCGTGCCGGGTAACTCTGCACGTTGCCACAGCGATTGCAGCAGACGATCCGCCAGCAGGGAGAGCTGGCGCAGCAGGCGCCGAGCGCTGCGGGTAGAGCGCCCCTGGGTCAGGGAGCCCAAGAGCGCCGCCTTGTCGCTGCGGTAGCGGCTGCGCAGGGGCTCCAGCGTGTTCATGGGGCGCTCAGGTGCGGGTGGCTTGCACGAAGGGCGGCAGCGGCGGCGAACCGGCCGAGAGCGTGAGCACTTCATAGCCGGTTTCGGTCACCAGCACGGTGTGCTCCCACTGGGCGGAAAGGCTGCGGTCCTTGGTGATGATGGTCCAACCGTCCTTGCCCAGCTCCTTGATGTCGCGCTTGCCCAGGTTGAGCATGGGCTCGATGGTGAAGGTCATGCCCGGCACCAGCACCTCGCCTGTGCCGGGGCGGCCGTAGTGCAGCACCTGCGGCTCTTCGTGGAACTTCTTGCCGATGCCGTGGCCGCAGAACTCGCGCACCACCGACAGGCCGTTGCCCTCGGCGTACTTCTGGATGGCGTGGCCAATGTCTCCCAGGCGCGCGCCGGGCTTGACCTGCTGGATGCCCAGCCACATGGCGTCGAAAGTGAGTGCGCTCAGGCGCTTGGCGGCGATCGAGCATTCGCCGATCAGGAACATGCGGCTGTTGTCGCCGTACCAGCCGTCCTCGGTGATGACAGTCACGTCAACGTTGACGATGTCCCCCTTCTTCAGGGGCTTGTCAGAGGGAATGCCGTGGCACACCACGTGGTTGACCGAGGTGCACAAGTGTCCGGGGTAGGGCGGGTAGCCTGGTGGCTGGTAGCCGATGGTGGCCGAGCGCGTACCCTGCTGGGCCATGCATTCGGCGCCGAGGCGGTCGATTTCGAGGGTGGTGATACCGGGCTGGATGTGGGGGGTGATGTAGTCCAGCACTTCCGAAGCCAGGCGGCAGGCCTCGCGCATGCCTTCTATGTCTTCGGCGGATTTGGTAGTGATGCTCATGGCGAGAATTATCCCACCCGCTTGCAGGACGTGCAGGGCATGGGGCAAGCACCGGGGACGGGCCGGTAAAATGGCGGGCCTCGCCTCTCCTACTCCTAGCCACAGGCCGCTACCGTGACCTTGCACCAGATTTCGTTTGCGGGGGGCAATGCCCTCAGCCCGTTCCGCGCCCAGCAACTCCAGAGCGCCCTCGCGGCCATCCATCCCAAGATCACCGGCATTGCCGCGCGCTTCGTGCACCTCGTGGCGCTGGATGCCGCGCCGACCGCGGCCCAGCAGGAGCGCCTGGGCGCGCTGCTGACCTACGGCGATCCTTATGAAGGGCCCGAGGAGGGGCCGCTGCTGGTGGTTACGCCGCGCCTGGGCACGGTGTCGCCCTGGGCCTCCAAGGCTACCGACATCGCGCGCAACTGTGGTTTGGCGGTGCACCGCGTGGAGCGCATCACCGAATACCGCCTGGTGCTCAAAACCGGCCTGCTCGGCGGCCAGCCAGAGCTGGATGCGGCGCAGATGCAGCAAATCGCCGCCTTGCTGCACGACCGCATGACCGAGTCGGTGCTGGCCACGCGCGCCGAGGCCGGGCAGTTGTTCACCGCCCTCGATGCCCAGCCCATGGCCTTCGTGGACGTGCTTGGCGGCAGCCGCGCAGCGCTGGAGGCCGCCAACACCGCCTGGGGATTGGCCTTGGCCGACGATGAGATCGACTACCTGGTCAGCGCCTTCCAGGGCCTGGCGCGCAACCCCACGGATGTGGAGTTGATGATGTTCGCCCAGGCCAACAGCGAGCATTGCCGCCACAAAATCTTCAACGCCCAGTTCACCATCGACGGCGTGGCGCAGGAGAAAAGCCTGTTCGGCATGATCCGCCACACGGAGCAGGTCTCGCCCCACCACACCATCGTCGCCTATTCCGACAACGCCTCCATCATGGAAGGTTCGCAGGTCGAACGATTTGTGGCAAAAATGGGCTCCAGCGCAGACGGGGTAAGCGCTGCAAGCTATCAAAAGACGAGCGCCACGCACCATGTGCTGATGAAGGTGGAAACGCACAACCACCCCACGGCCATCTCGCCGTTCCCCGGTGCGTCCACCGGCGCGGGCGGTGAGATCCGCGACGAGGGCGCCACCGGCCGTGGCTCCAAGCCCAAAGCGGGCCTGACCGGCTTCACCGTGTCCAAACTCTGGGGCGGCCTGAGCGATGCGCCCGGCGGTAAGCCCGCGCACATTGCCAGCCCGCTGCAGATCATGACCGAAGGGCCCCTGGGCGGTGCCGCGTTCAACAACGAGTTCGGCCGGCCCAACCTGGCAGGCTACTTCCGCGAGTACGAGCAGGACGTGGGTGGCGTGCAGCGCGGCTACTACAAGCCCATCATGATCGCGGGCGGGCTGGGCGTGATCGACGCCGAGCAGACGAAGAAGATCGAGTTTCCCGCCGGCACGTTGCTGATCCAGCTTGGTGGCCCTGGCATGCGTATCGGCATGGGCGGCGGCGCGGCCAGCTCCATGGCCACGGGGGCCAACGCGGCCGAATTGGACTTTGATTCGGTGCAGCGCGGCAACCCGGAGATCGAGCGGCGTGCGCAAGAGGTCATCAACCATTGCTGGGCACAAGGGCAGGACAACCCCATCCTCGCCATCCATGACGTGGGCGCGGGCGGCCTCTCGAACGCATTCCCCGAACTGACGAACGACGCGGGCCGTGGCGCCCGCTTCGACCTGCGCGCCGTGCAGCTGGAAGAGTCGGGCCTGGCTCCGAAGGAAATCTGGTCCAACGAAAGCCAGGAGCGCTATGTTCTGGCCATCGCACCGGGGTCGCTGGAGACCTTCCGCTCCTTCTGCGAGCGCGAGCGTTGCCCGTTCGCCGTCATTGGCACGGCGACAGAGCAGCGCCAGCTGGTGCTGGAGGACACGGCCGTGGCCGAGGGCGACCAGAAGTTCCCCGTGGATATGCCCATGGACGTGCTGCTGGGCAAGCCGCCGAAGATGCACCGCGACGTGAAGACCGTGCAGCGCCAGTTCGTGCCGCTCGACCTCACGGGCGTGCCGCTGCAAAAGGCCGTCATCGACGTGCTGGCGCACCCCACGGTGGCCAGCAAGCGCTTCCTCGTGACCATCGGCGACCGTGCCGTGGGCGGCCTCACGCACCGCGACCAGATGGTCGGCCCCTGGCAGGTGCCGGTGGCTGACGTGGCCGTGACGCTGGCCGATTTCAAGGGCTTCGCGGGCGAGGCCATGGCCATGGGCGAGCGCACGCCGCTGGCCGCCATCAACGCGGCGGCCTCGGGCCGCATGGCGGTGGCGGAAAGCATCACCAACTTGCTGGCGGCGCCCATCGAGCTGCCCCGCGTCAAGCTCAGCGCCAACTGGATGGCCGCCTGCGGCGAGCCCGGCGAGGACGCTGACCTGTACGCCACCGTCAAGGCCGTGGGCATGGAGCTGTGCCCGCAGCTGGGTATCTCCATCCCCGTGGGCAAGGATTCGCTGTCCATGCGCACGCAGTGGCAGGACGGCGGCGCGCAGCGCAAGGTGGTTTCGCCCGTGAGCCTGATCGTCAGCGCCTTTGCCACGCTGGCCGATGTGCGCGGCACGCTGACGCCGCAGCTCGATGCCACCGAGGAAGACACCACGCTGGTGCTGATCGACCTGGGCAAGGGCCGCATGCGCATGGGCGGCTCCATCCTCGGCCAGGTGCTGAACCAGGCCGGTGACGAGGTGCCCGACCTCGACGACGCACAAGACCTGGTGCGCCTGGTCAACGCCGTGAATGCGCTGCGTGCGCAGGGCCGTATCCTGGCCTACCACGACCGCAGCGACGGTGGCTTGTTCGCTGCCGCCGCCGAAATGGCGTTCGCCGGCCATGTGGGCGTGGCACTCAACGTGGACATGCTCGTCACCGAGGGCGACGGCATCAGCGACAGCCGCATGGACGCGGGCGACGCCAAGAACTGGGCCGGCCAGATCGGTGCGCGGCGCGAGGAGCTGACGCTCAAGGCGCTGTTCAACGAGGAGCTGGGCGTGCTGCTGCAGGTGCGTACCGCCGAGCGCAACGAGGTCATGCAGGTGCTGCGCGCACACGGCCTGTCCAAGTGGAGCCATTTCGTCGGCAAGACGCGCCCCGACAGCTCCAGCATGGACATGGGCAAGGGCGAGCTGCAAGTCTGGCGCGACGCCAGGCAGGTATTCGGCGCCGCGCTGGAAGACCTGCACCAGGTCTGGGACGCCGTGAGCTGGAAGATCTGCCAGCAGCGCGACAACCCCGCCTGCGCCGACGCAGAGCACGCCGCCGCAGGGCTGGCGGCGGATCCTGGCATGCACGTGCACCTGACCTTCGACCCGCAGGACAACGTGGCCGCGCCCTTCCTGAACCTGGCGCGCCCCCGGGTGGCCGTGCTGCGCGAGCAGGGTGTGAACTCGCACGTGGAAATGGCCTACGCTTTCACCGAGGCCGGTTTTGAAGCGCACGACGTGCACATGACCGACCTGCAAACCGGCCGCGCCGACCTGGCGGCCTTCCAGGGCGTGGTGGCCTGCGGTGGCTTCAGCTACGGCGACACACTGGGCGCGGGCATTGGCTGGGCGCGTTCCATTACCTTCAACGAGCGCCTGGCGGCGCAGTTCCAGAGCTTCTTCGGGCGTACCGACACCTTCGGCCTGGGCGTGTGCAACGGCTGCCAGATGTTTGCCGAGCTGGCCGACATCATCCCCGGTGCACAGGATTGGCCGCGTTTCACGCAGAACCAGAGCAACCGCTTCGAGGCGCGCCTGTCGCAGGTCGAGGTGCTTGATTCGCCCAGCCTGTTCTTTGCGGGCATGGCGGGCAGCCGCCTGCCCATCGCCGTGGCGCACGGCGAGGGCTATGCCAATTTCCGCTTCCGCGGCAATGCGGCCCGGGCCATTGGCGCCATGCGCTACGTGGACCACCATGGCCAGCCGACGGAGCAGTACCCGTTCAACCCCAACGGCAGCGCAGGCGGCCTGACGGCGGTGACCACCCAGGATGGCCGCTTCACGGCCATGATGCCGCACCCCGAGCGCGTGTTCCGCAACATCCAGATGAGCTGGACCGACCTGGCCGCCAGCGGTGGCCAAGACGCGCTCAGCCCCTGGATGCGCATCTGGCGCAACGCGCGCAAGTGGGTGGGGTAAGTTCGGGGCGCCGCCCCAAAGGCGGGGCGGTGTTCGCAGCGTTGCAAAAACAATAGCTGCCAGCGCTTTCCCCGCACGCCTTGGGGCAGGATTTCATTCAAAATCGCGGCTTCTTTGAAAGGAATCCCCCATGGCCGGAGCCAGTCTGCTGACCCTGCTTGACGACATTGCCACCATCCTGGACGACGTGGCCGTGATGACCAAGGTGGCGGCCAAGAAAAGCGCCGCCGTGGCCGATGACGTGGCCACCATGACCAAGGTGGCTACGCAAAAGACCGCCGGGGTGCTGGGTGATGACCTGGCATTGAACGCGCAGCAGGTCACCGGCGTGCGGGCCGAGCGCGAAATCCCCGTGGTCTGGGCCGTGGCCAAGGGGTCGCTGGTCAACAAAGCCATTCTCGTGCCGGCGGCGCTGGCCATCAGCGCCTGGGCGCCGTGGCTGGTCACGCCGCTGCTTATGCTGGGCGGCGCGTTCCTGTGCTTCGAGGGCGTGGAAAAGCTCGCCCACAAGCTGCTGCATGGCGCAGACGAAGAGGAGGCCAACCACGCCGACCACGCGCAAGCCAACGCGGATGGCACGGTCGATCTGGTGGCGTTCGAGCGCGAGAAGATCCAGGGCGCCGTGCGCACCGACTTCATTCTCTCGGCGGAGATCATCGTCATCGCCCTGGGCACGGTGGCGTCCGCGCCGTTCCTGCAGCAGGTGGCGGTGCTGGTGGGCATCGCCGTCTTGATGACCGTGGGCGTGTACGGCCTGGTGGGCGGCATCGTCAAGCTGGATGACCTGGGCCTGTGGCTCAGCGGCAAGGCCAGCAGCGCCGCGCAGGCGTTAGGCCGGGGCTTGCTGGCCGCAGCGCCGTGGCTGATGAAGGCGTTGTCCGTGGCGGGTACGGCCGCCATGTTCCTGGTCGGCGGGGGCATCCTGGTGCATGGCATCGGGCCGCTGCACCACGCGATCGAAGGCGCGGGCGCTGCGGTAGCGCAGGGCGCGCTGGGGGGCTTGTGGCAGGCGCTGGCCACGAATGCGCTCAACGCCGTGGCGGGCATTGCGGCCGGGGCCGTGGTGCTGGCGGGTGTGCATCTGGTGCAACGCCTGCGCGGCAAGTGATGCGTGGTTGACACAGGTTTGACAGGCAACCGCCTGGGATTTGACCTAAGGCAAGATTGACCTTTTTACTCATGGGCCCAATGCATGTACGGGGGCCGTCCCCGTTCAACCGCATCGAGTTTTCCTATGAAAAAAAGTCTGCTGGCTGTAGCCGCTGTGTGTGCAATGACTTCGGGCGCTGCTTTTGCCCAGCAAGCCGAAGGCCCCTGGCTGGTGCGTGTGCGTGCTGTGAACCTGGACAGCGCCAACAAGGACAGCACGGGCCTGGACCTGTCGGTCAACAACAAGGTCATTCCCGAGCTTGACATCTCCTACTTCTTCACACCCAACATCGCTGCCGAGCTGATCCTGACCTATCCGCAAAAGCACGACCTGCGTGCTGGCGGCGTTGACATCGGCTCCCTGAAGCACCTGCCGCCCACGCTGCTGGCGCAATACCACTTCACCAACTTCGGTGGCTTCAAGCCCTACGTTGGCGTTGGTATCAACTACACCAACTTCTCCAGCGTCAACTTCGACCCCGCTGTGCAGGCTGCTCTGAACCCCTCGATCAAGCGCAACAGCTGGGGTGCCGCTCTGCAAGTCGGCTTCGACATTCCGCTGACCAAGCAACTGTCGCTGAACTTCGACGTGAAGAAGGTCTACATCAAGACCGACGTGTACTCTGGCGACGTCAAGGCTGGCACCTTCAAGGTGGATCCGGTGCTGGTGGGCGTGGGCCTGGGCTACCGCTTCTAAGACTGCAAGGTTCTTTGATGGGGAAAACGGCGCTGCGGCGCCGGTTTTTTTTCGTCCCTGGTGGCTGCGCAACAAAAAGGGCAGCTATCTAAAAGATAGCTGCCCACGCTTGCTGCTAAAGGGCTAGAGCCCTAAAACGCTTAGACTGCCGCCAGGGCCTGGTTCAGGTCTTCCAGCAGGTCGTCGATGTGCTCGATGCCGATGGACAGGCGCACCATGCCTTCGCTCACGCCAGCCTTGGCGAGCTCCTGCGCGTCGAGCTGGCGGTGCGTGGTCGAGGCCGGGTGCGTGGCCAGCGACTTGGCGTCGCCGATGTTCACCAGCCGCGTGAACAGTTGCAGCGCATCGAGGAAGCGTGCGCCTGCGGCACGCGCATCGCCGTTGCCCGATTTGAGGCTGAACGACAGGATGCCCGAGGCGCGGCCGCCCAGCTGGCGCTGCACCAGCGCGTGGTCGGGGTGGTTCTTCAGGCCGGCGTAGCGCACCCATTCCACCTTGGGGTGGTTCTGCAGCGTCTCGGCGATGCGCTGCGTGTTCTCGCAGATGCGGTCCATGCGCAGCGCCAGCGTTTCGATCCCCTGCAGGATCAGGAAGGCGTTGTGCGGCGACAGGGCGGCGCCCGTGTTGCGCAGCGGCACCACGCGCACGCGGCCGATGTAGGCCGCAGGGCCCAGGGCCTCGGTGTAGACCACGCCGTGGTAGCTCACGTCGGGCTCGTTCAGGCGCTTGAAGCGCGCCTTGTGCTCGGCCCAGGGGAACTTGCCGCTGTCCACCACCGCGCCGCCAATGCTGTTGCCGTGGCCGCCCAAGTACTTGGTCAGCGAGTGCACCACGATGTCGGCACCGTGCTCGATGGGACGCAGCAGGTAGGGGCTGGGCACGGTGTTGTCCACGATCAGCGGTACGCCATGGGCGTGGGCCACATCGGCCAGGGCGCGGATGTCGGTCACGTTGCCCAGCGGGTTGCCGATGGACTCGATGAAGATGGCCTTGGTCTTGGCGTCGATCAGCGGAGCAAAGCTGGCCGGGTCGCGCGGGTCGGCAAAGCGCACTTCAATGCCCTGCTGCGGGAAGGTGTGGGCGAACAGGTTGTATGTGCCGCCATAGAGCGTGCTGGCGCTGACGATGTTGTCGCCCGCCTCGGCGATCGCCTGGATGGCGTAGGTGATGGCCGCCATGCCCGACGCCACGGCCACGGCGGCGATGCCGCCCTCCAGCGCCGCGACGCGCTTTTCCAGCACGTCGGTGGTCGGGTTCATGATGCGCGTGTAGATGTTGCCCGGCACCTTCAGGTCGAACAGGTCGGCGCCGTGCTGCGCGCTATCGAAGGCGTAGGCCACGGTCTGGTAGATGGGCACCGCCACGGACTTGGTGGTCGGGTCGGGTGCGTAGCCGGCGTGAACGGCCAGGGTTTCGATGCGCATGGGGGAGTCTCTCCAGTTGTTGTCAGGCGGCGCTATTGTCTGCCAGGCGCGGCCTGCTGGATCGACGCGTTGGCTATGTGCTTATGCGAGAAATGTGCGGTCGCGTAGCGCGTGGCGGGCGCGCTGCGGCGGTTGCGGCCTGGGTCGCTTCCCAGGCGGGCAGGGCCAGGTGCAGCACGGCGGGGGCGTGCGCGTCGTTGGCGGCGTAGCGGATTTGGCCGGGCGAGAGCTGGTGCACGGCCCAGTTGGAGGTGCTGGTCTTCTTGGACTTGCGGAAGTTCTGCCCCAGCACCAGCGCCACGGCGGCGCGCACGCCGGTGTTGTGGCCGAAGCCGTGGCGGCCGAACACGCGGTCCAGGTCAACGAGCTGGGCCAGCTCCACCCCCAGGCGGCGCGGCAGGCTGTGGCGGTCGTTGTCGAGCCCGAAGCCCACTTTGCCGATGTGCGGGGCGGCCAGCACGGCGCGGGCGATTTCCAGCGCCTCGGGGTGGTGCAGCTGCAGCAGCCAGGCCGCGGCGGGCGTGGCGAACTGCACCAGGTGCGGGCCGGTGTCGTTCTGCCCAGCGTGAAACAGCGGCCGGCTCTCGGTATCGAAGCCCAGCACCGGCGCGGCCAGCAACGCAGCGCGCGCGGCGGCAAAGGCCTGCGGCGTGGCGGGCACGTGAATGGCCGCATCGGGCAGCTGCGCGTAGGGCGGCAGCAGGGCGGAGTCTTCCTTGGTGGGGGCTTTGCGGCGCGGCATGTGCTATTGAATCAGGAGCTCTTAGCGCTTGCTAGATAAGCGCTAGAGTCCATTTTTATACTTAATCGCGCTGCGCCTGAGGGCGTGCCCGGTAGAACTGCATGGGGTGTTCCTGCATGTCCCTGTGGTGCTGGTTCAGTACCGATTTCTTCATGCGGCCCACCACGTGCATCTCGCAGGGCTTGCAGTCGAAGCGCAGCGTAAGCTTCTCCTTGCCGTTGATGAGCTGCAGCGGCTCGGCCTTGATGGTGCCCTTGACGCCGATCACGCCCTTGGCCTGCTTGGGGCACAGGCTCATGGAAAAGCGCACGCAGTGCTTGGTGATCATCAGGCTGACTTCGCCTTCTTCCTCTTTCGATTCGTAGGCGGCGTCGATCACCTTTACGCCATGCTTCACGTAGAAGTCGTGCGCCTTGTGGTTGAACACGTTGGCCAGGTAGGTCAGCGTGTCTTCGGGGAAGGGCGCGGGCGGCTCCACGGGGGTGGCGCGCGGCAGGCGCACGAAGCCCTTGGCGCGCGCCGCCTCCAGCGCGGCCAGCGCCTCGCGGCGCAACTGGTTCAGCGCGGAAGCCGGTACGAACCAGGGCTGGCTGAGCTGCAGGGCGATGTCGTGCACGGCAAAGATGGTTGCGCCGAAGCGGCCCAGCTGCTCGCGCAGCGTGGCCTCAGCCTTCACCGCGTCGGTGGCGCTTTGGTGTTCCTGCACGATGGCGGCATGGCCGACGAAGCCGTCCTCGTCGGTCAGCGTGAGTGCAAAGCCATCGGGCGTTTGCGCGAACTGCGCCCACAGGCCGATGCGCCGGTCGCTGGACTTTTTGTCCAGCGTGCGCACCCAGTCCATGTCGCGGTTGCGGTTGATTTCCAGGCCCTTGCGCAGGTCCTTGAAGCAGTCGATCGGGTCCTTGGGGAAGACGCGCCAGATGCCTTTCTTGGCATGCACGGACTCGGCACGGTTGATGTGCACGCCCACCAGTTCCTTCTGCAGGTCGTAATAGCACAGGCCGTCGCCGTTGTGCAGCACGGTGGCTTTGTCCGAAGTCTCCAGCTCGAACCACTTGTCACCGATTTGCGTGACCCAGCCGATCGCGCGGCCCGGCGTCTTGGGCGTGTCAAAGGCGCCGATGTCATCCTTGCGGCCGTTGACGAAGTAGTCGGTGAACTCGCGGTTGAAGTTCTGGTCCGGGTCGGGCGCGAAGGTGAATGTGGTGCGGCCCGAGGAGGAGCGCGTGAGTTCGCCTTCCTCGATGATTTCGTCGAGCAGCTTGCGGTAGTGCGCCGTGATGTTCTTCACGTAGCCCATGTCCTTGTAGCGGCCCTCGATCTTGAAGCTGCGCACCCCTGCCGTGATGAGGGCGCGCAGGTTGTCCGATTGGTTGTTGTCCTTCATCGACAGCACGTGCTTTTCGTGCGCGATGATGCGGCCCTGGCCGTCCAGCACCTCGTAGGGCAGGCGGCAGGCCTGGTTGCAGTCGCCCCGGTTGGCACTGCGGCCGGTGTGCGCGTGGCTGATGAAGCACTGGCCCGAATAGGCCACGCACAGGGCGCCGTGCACGAAGAATTCGATGGTGGTGCGTGCCGGGTCGGTGGCGGCACGGATGGCGGCGATCTGCGCCAAATCCAGCTCGCGCGCGATGACGATCTGCGACAGGCCCGCGTCTTGCAGGAAGCGCGCTTTTTCCGGCGTGCGGATGTCGGTCTGCGTGCTCGCGTGCAGCTGGATCGGTGGCAGGTCCAGCTCCAGCAGGCCCATGTCCTGGATGATGAGCGCGTCGGCCCCGGCCTCGTACACCTGCCAGGCCATGCGGCGGGCGTCCTCCAGCTCGTCGTCGCGCAGGATGGTGTTGAGCGTGACGAAGATGCGGCTGTTGAAGCGGTGGGCGTGAGTGATGAGCCGCTCCAGGTCGCGCAGCGCATTGCCTGCCGTGGCCCGCGCGCCAAAGGCCGGGCCGCCGATGTAGACGGCATCGGCGCCGTGGTTCACGGCCTCGATGCCGATGTCGGCGTCGCGCGCAGGGGAGAGCAGTTCAAGCTGGTGGGGCAGGAGGGACATAGGGTGCGGATTATCCCCGTCATGGCTTTTCACGCGGGCGCGTACGGCATTGCCGCGCCGGGCCAGCCCACGGCCGGCCGCGCCCGCGCAGCGGTGGCTTCCAGCTTCCACCCGCCGGGTGGGCAATTGCCGCTAAAGTCGTGTCCACCATGCCATCACTTATTGCCTTGAAGTCCGGAGGGTGCCCATGCGTGCGCTGATCAGTCTCGCCAGCCTGCTCGTGGTGCTGGCCATCATTGGCGTGCTGGTGAAGAAGCAGCTCGCCACCACCCAGGCGCCCGTACCGGCGCTGCAGGCCCCCGGCGCGGCTGCCCCCACGGGCAGCGTGCGCGCGCAGAGCCAGCAGATCCAGCAGCAGGTGCAGCAGCAGATGGAAGGGCTGATGCAGAAGCCCCGCTCGCTGCCCGACGATGAATCCAAGTAAAAACACGCGCTAGCCCTTTGCAGGAAAGCGCAAGCAGCTATCAAATGCAGAGCGATAACGACGCTGCCTGGATGCGCGCCGCATTGGCGCTGGCGCACGAGGCCGCCCAGGCGGGCGAGGTGCCGGTGGGCGCGGTCGTGGTCAAGGACGGCGCCATCATCGGGCGTGGTCGCAACGCCCCGGTGGCCGGCCACGACCCCACGGCCCACGCCGAAGTGGTGGCCCTGCGCGAGGCCGCGCGCCACCTGGGCAACTACCGGCTCGACGGCTGCACGCTTTACGTCACGCTCGAGCCCTGCGCCATGTGCAGCGGCGCCATGCTGCACGCGCGCCTGGCGCGCGTGGTGTTCGGCGCGCAGGACCCCAAGACCGGCGTGGCCGGCTCGGTGCTCGACCTGTTCGCCGAGCCCCGGCTCAACCACCACACGTGCATCGAAGGTGGGGTGCTGGCGGACGAGTGCGCCGCGCTGCTGCAGCATTTTTTCAGCCAGCGCCGCCGCGCCCAGCGCGCGCAGGCCCAGCCGCTGCGCGATGACGCGCTGCGCACCCCCGCGGAGCGCTTTGCCGGCCTGCAAGGCCTGGACGCCACGCCGCGGATGGTGAATGACCTGCCGGCGCTGGCCGGCCTGCGCCTGAGCTACCGC
Organism: Paenacidovorax caeni; assembly: GCF_001298675.1. Classification (GTDB taxonomy): domain Bacteria; phylum Pseudomonadota; class Gammaproteobacteria; order Burkholderiales; family Burkholderiaceae_C; genus Paenacidovorax; species Paenacidovorax caeni. Next base: position 61,703 of record NZ_CYIG01000008.1, on the reverse strand, counting down.
GACGAAGGCCCGCCCGACGCGCCGCGCACCTGGCTGCTGGTGCACGGCCCGCAGGGCTGGAGCCACCAGTTTCAAGCGCTGGCGTCGGCACTGCGCGACGCCGGCGACCGGGTGCTGGCGCCCGACCTGATCGGCTTTGGCCGCAGCGACAAGCCCAAGAAGGAAAGCGCCCACAGCCTGGCCTGGCACGGCCAGGTGCTGCTGGAGTTGCTGGAGCGCCTGGCGGCGCGCCAGGTGGTGCTGGTGGCCCAGGGCGCGCCCTGGGCCTGGGCGCTGCCGCTGCAGTCGCCCGCGCGCTTTGCCGGGCTGCTGGTGCTGCCTGCGCCCGTGCTGCGCGGCGCCGCCTGGGAGGCGCCGTTTCCCGATGCCGGCCACCGCGCGGGGCCCCGGGCCCTGGCCCGGCTGCAAGCGCAGGCTGAAGAGGCACCGCCCGACGAAGCGCTGCGCCGCTTCTGGCAGACCGGCTGGAGCGGCCCGCGCCCGCTGGTGCAGGGCCCCGCGGCGGCGGTGCTAGGGCGCGTCGAGCCGCTGGGCGATACGCCCACGCTACAGGTGCTGGCAAGGCGCGCTGTGGAATACTTCCGCCCCTGATTCCCCCGCTTAGTGAAGGCCTGCCCGTTTTGTCCGCCCACCACCACCCCGACCATGCCGACTGCGGCCACGACCACGGCCCCAAGCACATTTACATCTATTCGCCCTCCAGCGCGGTGCGCGACAAGCCTGCCTTTCGGCGCGGCATAGCGCGCCTGCAGGCGCTGGGCCATGAGGTCGAGGTGGATCCCGACGCCCTGGCCATCCACACGCGCTTTGCCGGCGACGATGCTACGCGGCTGGCCGCCATCCACCGCGCGGCGGCCAGCGGCGCCGATGTCGCACTGATCTCGCGCGGCGGCTACGGCCTGACACGCATCCTGCCAGGCATCGACTACGCCAAGGTGGCCCAGGCCATTGGCGCAGGCATGCACTTTGTGGGCCTGAGCGACTTCACCGCCTTCCAGTGCGCCGTGCTGGCGCGCACGGGCGCCACCACCTGGGCCGGGCCCGCGCTCACGGCCGATCTGGGCGTGGCCGGTGAGGTGGACGACATCATGCTGGCGTGCCTGGACGACCTGCTCTCGGGCCATGGCGAGGGCGCCGGCTGGCGCATGCCGAAGGAAAAGCCGCGTGCCGACGGCCAAGCGGCCGTGCCGGACGTTTACATCGAATCGGCCACGCTGTGGGGCGGCAACCTGGCCATGGTGGCGAACCTGGTGGGTACGCCTTACCTGCCGGTGGTGGACGAGGGCATCCTGTTCCTGGAGGACGTGAGCGAGCACCCCTACCGCGTCGAGCGCATGCTCGCCCAGTTGCTGTACGCCGGCGTGCTGGCGCGGCAAAAAGCGGTGGTGCTGGGGCAGTTCAACGGCTACCAGCTGGCCGCGCACGACAAGGGCTTCAAGCTGCAGAGCGTGGTCGATTGGCTGCGCACGCAGATTGCGGCCCCCGTGCTCACCAACCTGCCGTTCGGCCATGTGCCCACCAAGGTGCTGCTGCCCGTGGGCGCGCGGGTGTCGCTGTCGGTCGAGGGGCGCGATGCGCTCCTCTACTGGGGCCACGCGCATTGACGGCTGGGCGCCTCTGCCCACGCCCTCCCAGGAAAACCCTGGCTGAGAGCTCCTTTTAAGAGCCTGTTCACGATCTTTTCATAGTGCCCGCAAGGCAGCAAAAAGCCGCAATCTAGGCGCGCGCCGCAGGCCATGCTGGCGGCCTGGCCAAGGTGTGCAACGACGAGTGCGGCTTTTTGCTGCCTTGCCCGAAGGGTTGCCCCGCAAAAGTGACATCTGCGGCGTTGCAAATGCTCGCCGGGCCACCAGCCCGGCTGCGCTTTGCGCCTTGCATCTGCCACTTTTGCGGGGCAACGGGCACTATGAAAAGATCGTGAACAGGCTCTAACTTGCGCCCAAGCCCCTGGTTGCTGTCCGGTTTCCTGTGATACTGGACTTTTGCAACCAACGTACCAAAATTTACATGGCTACCAGGGGTTCCTCGTCCGAATTTCGCATCCTCGCGCTTAGCGGCGGCGGGTATCTGGGGCTGTACGCGGCCGTGGTGCTGGCCGAGCTGGAGGCGCGCGTGGGCGAGCCGCTGGGGCGGCGCTTTGACCTGATCGCCGGCACCTCGGTGGGCGGCCTGCTGTCGATGGCGCTGGCCTTCGAGGTTCCCATGGCCGAGCTGGTCAAACTGTTCCTGGAGCGTGGCGAGGAGGTGTTTTCCTCGCGCCGCCTGCCCACGGGCGCGGTGACGCGGCTGCTCGACCTGTCGCGCTCCGTCATGGGCCCCAAGTACACCGGCGAGGCGCTGCGCAAGGAGCTGACGCGCCATTTTGGCCAGCGCACGCTGGGCGATGCGTTGCACGCCGTTGTGGTGCCTGCCGTGGACGTGACGCGCAGCGTCACCAAGGTGTTCAAGACGCCGCACGCCCAGGCCTCGCTCGGCGACGCGGGGCTGAGCGCGGTGGACGTCACCATGGCCACCTGCGCCGCACCGGCGTTTTTCCCATGCGTCAAAGTGGGTGACAAGCTTTATGCCGATGGCGGCTTGTTTGCTGTGGCGCCGGACCAGGTGGCGCTGCACGAAGCCGAGCTGTTCATGGGCGCCAAGCCTTCCAAGGTGCGCATGCTTTCCGTCGGTACGGCCACCATGGGCTACCAGCCCATGGAAAAGCCCGAGGCCGACGTGGGCGCCGTGGGCTGGCTGACGGACGGGCGCCTGATCCTGACCATGATCTCGGTGCAGCAGCAGCATGTGCAGGCCATCATGGAGGATCGCCTGGCCGACCGCTACATGCGCCTGGACGCGCCGTGGCCAGCGCAGGCAGGGCTGGGCATTGACGTTGCCACCAAGCAAGCAGCGCAGACGCTGACGACGCTGGGCCAGCAGACCCTGGCCGGGCTGGACGAGGAGCGGCTACAGAAGTTCTTGTAGCCTTTTCAAGCATTTTTCGGGGTTTGCGCTTGCTGGGCAAGCGCTGGCAGCTATCTTTTTTGAAGGCCAGGCGGGGCGTGCCCCACCTGGCCTGGGTCCACGGCCGGGCCCTCAGGCCATGGTCATGAGCTGGGCGTTGCCCCCGGCGGCGGCCGTGTTGGTGCTGATCGACTGCTCGTGGCACAGCGCCGCCAGGTCGTAGCCCTGGCCGGCCTGCAGTTCGTCGCTGCCCAGGCTTTCCACGCGCACCAGCGGGCCGGGGCGGGCGGCCACGGCGCGGCAGGCTTGCAGCAGCGCGTCGCCGTCACCCTCAAACAGCAGGGCCGCCACCGGGATGGCGCCGTCGGCCAGTGCCGCGCCCTCGGCGCTGTGCAGCCAGGCCACGCCAGCGTCGCCAGCCGCGGCGCGCAGTGCCTGCCAGACGGCGGCGCAGCCGTTGTCGTCTTGTGGCAGCACCATGTGGCAGGGGTTGCCGCTGGCCAGCGCGGCGGCCACCTGGGCCACCAGGCCCAGCGGCGTGCGCGGCAGTGCCCACACCGGGCCCCGCGGCAGCAGGCGGTAGCGGTTGGATTCGCCCGTGGGGCCGGGCAGCAGCAGGCTGGCGCCCAGGCGCGAGGTGGTCAGCGCCGCCTCGCAGGTCGTGTGGGCCTGGGCCTGTTCGGGCGCGGGCAGCGGCAGCGTGGTCTGGCGCAGGCGGCGCAGCAGCAGCAGCGCCGGGTGCTCCGACAGGCTGGGCGTGGGGGGCAGCAGGGCCAGCGCGGTGTTGGCCGGGCCATGTACCAGGCGGTGCAGGTACAGCGGCCCGCCCGCCTTGGGGCCGGTGCCCGACAGGCCCATGCCGCCGAAGGGCTGCACGCCCACCACGGCGCCGATGACGTTGCGGTTGACGTAGAGGTTGCCGGCGTGGATGCGCTCGCTCAGGTGCTGGATGGTTTCGTCAATGCGGCTGTGCACGCCAAACGTCAGGCCGTAGCCCGTGGCGTTGATGCCGTCGAGCAGCGCGTCGAGCTGCTCGCGTGGGTAGCGAATGACGTGCAAAACCGGGCCAAAAACCTCGCGGGTCAAGCGCGAGGTGCTATCAATTTCGATGATGGCGGGGGCGACGAAGTGGCCGTTGAGTGCGCCGTCCGTGCGTTCCACGCGCGTCACTGTCTGGCCGGCGTCGGCCATGCGGGCGATGTGCGCCTCGATCTGTGCACGCGCCTCGGCGTCGATCACCGGGCCCACGTCGGTGTGCAGGCGGTCGGGGTTGCCCAGCGTCCATTCCTGCAGTGCGTCGCGCAGCATGGTCAGGGTGCGGTCGGCCACGTCGTCCTGCAGGCACAGCAGGCGCAGGGCCGAGCAGCGCTGGCCCGCCGAGTCGAAGGCCGAGGCCAGCACGTCGGCCACCACCTGTTCGGCCAGGGCCGACGAATCGACCACCATGGCGTTCTGGCCGCCGGTCTCGGCCACCAGGGGAATGGCCTGGCCGGTGGGCGACAGGCGGGTGCTGAGCTGCCGTGCGATCAGGCGCGCCACTTCGGTGGAGCCGGTGAACATCACGCCGGCCACCTGCGGGTGTGCCACCAGGGCCGCGCCCACGCTCTCGCCCTGGCCGGGCACCAGTTGCAGCGCATCGCGCGGCACGCCGGCTTCGTGCAGGAGGGCGACCATGGCGGCGGCCGTGAGCGGTGTCTGCTCGGCAGGTTTGGCCAGCACGGTGTTGCCGGCGGCCAGGGCGGCGGCCACCTGGCCGCAGAAGATGGCGAGCGGGAAGTTCCACGGACTGATGGCCAGCACCACGCCCAGCGGGCGCTGCGCGGCGTTGTCGAATTGCGTGGCCACCTGGGCGCCGTAGTAGCGCAGGAAGTCCACGGCCTCGCGGATTTCGGCCACGGCGTTGGGCAGGGTCTTACCGGCCTCGCGCATGATCAGGCCCATCAGCGGCTGGCTGCGCTGCTCCAGCAGGTCGGCGGCACGCTGCAGCGCGTCGGCGCGCGTGGCGGGCGGGGTGCCAGCCCAGATGGGCGCGGCCTGGGCGGCGCGCTCGCAGGCAGCCTGCACGTCGTGCGCCGCGGCCTCGTACACCCAGCCCACGGTGTCGCTGAGCTCGGCCGGGTTGCGCAGCGGCTGCCAGCCGGGGGTGCGTGACGGGTCGGCGGGCAGTGGCACGCCGGGGGGCGCCGCCAGGTAGGTCTGGCGGGTGCTGTAGAGCAGTGCGGCGGCGAGCGAGGCGAGCTGCTGTTCATGTGCCAGGTTCAGGCCGTGTGAGTTGGGGCGCGACTGCGCCCCCAGATCGGCAAACAGGTCGGCAGGCAGCGCAATGCGCGGGTGTGGCGCGCCCAGGCGGCCCTCCTGGTTGGCAATGCGCAGTGCGTCCTCCACCGGGTCGGTGACCAGCTCGGCGATGGGCACGCTGGCGTCGCCGATGCGGTTGACGAACGAGGTGTTGGCGCCGTTTTCCAGCAGGCGGCGCACCAGGTAGGCCAGCAGCGTTTCGTGGCTGCCCACGGGGGCGTAAATGCGGCAGGGGCGCGCCAGCTTGCCATCGGCGGCGGTGCCGGTGACCTGGGCGTACAGCGGCTCGCCCATGCCGTGCAGGCACTGGAATTCGTACTGCCCGCTGTAGTAGCTGCCGCCCACGCTTTGTGCCAGGTGGTAGATGCTGGCCAGGGTCTGGGCGTTGTGCGTGGCGAACTGGGGGTAGATGGCGTCGGGCGCCTCCAGCAGCTTGCGTGCACAGGCCAGGTAGCTCACGTCGGTGTAGACCTTGCGTGTGTACACGGGGTAGCCGGCCAGGCCGTCGAGCTGGGCGCGCTTGATCTCGCTGTCCCAGTAGGCGCCCTTGACCAGGCGCACCATCAGGCGGCGGCGGCTGCGCCGGGCCAGGTCCACCAGATAGTCGATGACGTGCGGGCAGCGCTTTTGGTAGGCCTGCACCACGAAGCCGATGCCGCTCCAGCCCTTGAGCGAGGGCGCAGCGCACAGCGCTTCCATCAGGTCCAGCGACAGCTCCAGGCGGTCGGCTTCTTCGGCGTCGATGTTCATGCCGATGTCGTACTGCTTGGCCAGCTCGGCCAGGCGCAGCACGCGGGGCAGCAGCTCGGCCATCACGCGGTCGTACTGGGCGCGGCTGTAGCGCGGGTGCAGGGCCGAGAGCTTGATGGAGATGCCGGGGCCTTCGAAGATGCCGCGTCCGTTGGACGCCGCGCCGATGGCGTGGATGGCCTGCTCATACGCCTGCAGGTAGCGCTGCGCGTCGGCGTCGGTGGCAGCGGCCTCGCCCAGCATGTCGTAGCTGTAGCGAAAGCCTTGCTTTTCGTAGGTGCGGCTGTTGGCCAGGGCTTCAGCAATGTTCTGGCCGGTGACGAACTGCTCGCCCATCAGCTTCATGGCGCGGTGCACACCCTGGCGGATCAGCGGCTCGCCCCCCTTGCCGATCACGCGGGAGAGCGCGGCCGACAGGCTCTTTTCGCTGCTGGTGGAGGTCAGCTTGCCGGTCAGCACCAGGCCCCAGGCGGCGGCGTTGACGAACAGCGACGGCGAGCGGCCAACGTGCGACTTCCAGTCGCCCTTGCTGATCTTGTCGCGGATCAGGGCGTCGCGCGTAGCGCGATCAGGAATGCGCAGCAGCGCTTCGGCCAGGCACATCAGCGCCACGCCTTCCTGGCTGGAGAGAGAAAACTCCTGCACCAACGCGGCCACGCCACTGCCCGCGGGCGCATCGCGCAGGCCTTGTACCAGGCGTGTGGCCAGTTCGCGCACCTTGCCGGACTGCTCGGCATCCTGGGCGCGCGCCAGCGGCAGCAGCGCGGGTAGGCATTCCGTCTCGGGGCGGTGCCAGGCCGCGGTGATGGCGGCGCGCAGCGGCGTCTGTGGCAGGATGGACTGGGCGAACACCAGGAAGGGCTGCGCTGTTTCCATCGGTGGGGGCGGGGGCGCGTCTTCTGCACCGTCGTCCTGCGGTGGCTCACCCAGGCCGGTGAGGCGGATGGTGGTGGCGCCGCGCTCCAGCGCATCGACGTACTGCAGCACCGCCTGTTTGATCAGCCAGTGCGGTGTGCGGCCCATGTTATGGGCGGCGTTGCGAATGCGCTCGCGCAGCGTGTCGTCGACTTTGATGCCAATGGTGGTGGACATAACGGATCCGAAGGGCAAGGGTAAAAAAGGTGCAACCTTTTGGGGTGGGTAAATATCGCAAGGTTGCACTTTTTTGAATATAGGGTAAACCCTATAATTTATGAGGCTGAGGTAATCGTTAACGATGATGTACACGGGTATGCGGCGCCGGGTGCTCCCCATACACTTACTGCATGGATTGCGGGAGTAGAAAACCATGAGCGGCACGTCAGTGATCGTGTTTGCTGATATCGCGGGAAGTACGGCCCTGTATGAGGTCTTGGGCAATGCGCGCGCCACCGAAGCCGTGACCCATGTGGTGCATTGGCTCGGCCAGTCGGTTGAAAGCCAGGGCGGGCGCGTGGTCAAGACCCTGGGGGACGGCGTGCTAGCCACCTTCGATACCGCGCCGCGTGCCGTGCAGGCCATGGCGGCGCTGATGCGCGACCACCAGCAGCACCTGCGCGAATGGCCGAGCGAGATGTGTCTGCAGGTGCGCGTGGGCGTGGCGGGCGGAGAGGTCGTGGAGGTCGATGGCGATTGCTACGGCGACGCCGTGAACCTGGCAGCGCGCCTGTGCGAGCGTGCGCGGCCGGGCGAAGTCTGGCTCAGCGCCAGCACGGTGAAGGATGCCGAGGCCGCCCAGGGCAGCGCGAGTGCACCGGGCACCCGCTTCGTGCGCCTGGGTTCCCTGCCCATCCGGGGCAAGGCCGAGCCGATCACGGTGTATGGACTGGAGTGGCGCCAGGACGAAGACCCCGATTCCCAGACCATGCTGACCAATCTGCCCAGCACCCTGGGCACACTGCACAGCGGCCCCATGCAGCTGCAGGTGCACTGGCACGGCGAAGGGCATGTGTACTCAGCGCAGGACATGCCGCTGCTGCTCGGGCGTGCGCCGCAGGCGCAGGTGTGCGTGCCGGACCCGCGTGTTTCGCGTGAGCATGCGCGCATTGACTGGCGCAACGGCGCCTTCGTGCTGACCGACCTGAGCCGCTTCGGCACCTGGGTGCGGTTTGAGGGCTTTGAGCCGGTGCTGCTGCGCCGTGACACCTGTCTGCTGCACGGTGCCGGCCAGGTGGCGCTGGGCGTGGCTTTCAGTGACGACAGCGCACCCGCGCTGGCGTTCACCGTGTCTGACGCGGGCGTGATGGTGCAATAGGCACAAAAATAGGCATAAAAAAAGCTCCTGGCGCTTATCTAGCAAGCGCCAGGAGCTATTTTTTTAATAGCGTTTGAATCAGCAGCCGCGGGTGACCGGAACGGGCGCGTTGCTGCCGTGCGGCGCCCACTTGCCCAGCTCCCACTTGGCAATGGCGTTGCGGTGCACTTCGTCCGGGCCGTCAGCAAAGCGCAGGGTGCGCGCATTGGCGTAGGCGTAGGCGAGCGGGAAGTCGTCGCTGATGCCAGCGCCGCCATGCACCTGCATGGCCCAGTCGATCACCTGGCAGGCCATGCTCGGCGCGACGACCTTGATCATGGCGATCTCGGCCTTGGCAACCTTGTTGCCCACGGTGTCCATCATCCATGCGGCCTTGAGGGTGAGCAGGCGCGCCATGTCGATCTTGCAGCGCGCTTCGGCGATGCGCTCTTGCGTCACGGTTTGCTGGGCGATCAGCTTGCCGAAGGCTGTGCGGCTGCTGGCGCGTTTGCACATGAGTTCAAGCGCACGCTCTGCCTGGCCGATGAGGCGCATGCAGTGGTGGATGCGCCCGGGGCCAAGGCGGCCCTGGGCGATCTCGAAGCCGCGGCCTTCGCCCAGCAGGATGTTGTCCACAGGCACCTTGACGTTTTCGAACAGCACCTCGGCGTGGCCGTGCGGGGCGTCGTCGTAGCCGAACACATTGAGTGCGCGCAGCACGGTGATGCCAGGGGTCTCGGCAGGCACCACGACCATGCTTTGCTGCGAGTGCTTGGCCGCCTCGGGGTCGGTCTTGCCCATGGTGATGAACACCTTGCAGCGCGGATCGTTGGCGCCGCTGGTCCACCACTTGCGGCCGTTGATGATGTAGTGGTCGCCCTGGCGCTCGATGCGCGTGGCGATGTTGGTGGCGTCGCTTGAAGCCACCTCAGGCTCGGTCATGGCGAAGGCTGAACGGATCTGGCCGTCCAGCAGCGGGCGCAGCCAACGTGCCTTGATGGGTTCGGAGCCGTAGCGTGCAATGGTCTCCATGTTGCCGGTGTCGGGCGCGGAGCAGTTGAACACCTCGCTAGCCCATACGACACGGCCCATGATCTCGGCCAGCGGCGCATATTCGGCGTTGGTCAGGCCCGCACCGTGATAGCCCGAGGCCTCGGCCGTGTCCACCGGCAGAAACAGGTTCCACAGCCCGGCGGCCTGGGCCTTGGGCTTGAGCTGCTCAATGGTCTGCAGCGGCGTCCAGCGCTTGCCAGCCGCCGTGTTGGCGGCCATTTCGGCAGCGTAATCCTTCTCGGCAGGGTAGATGTAGTCTTCCATGAACTGCGTCAGCTTGGCCTGCAGTTCCTTGGTTTTGGGCGAGTAGTCGAAGTCCATGGGGATTCCCTTCAGAGGTCAGAAACTAGGGGTGGGTGGATGCTCAGCGCTGCGCGAAGGACCAGGCCAGTTCGGCCATGGGGCGGGCCGTGGCGCCCGCCGCCTTGGCCTGGGCGCTGGCGGCGGTGCCGTCTTCCACGCGCTTGGCGATGCCCTGCAGGATGGCCGCGATGCGGAACATGTTGTAGGCCATGTAAAAGTTCCAGTCGGCGTGCAGCGCGGCCACGTCCGCGGTGCCGGTGTGCTCGCAATAGCGCTGGATGTAGTCCTGCTCCGAGGGGATGCCCAGCGCCACCAGGTCCAGCCCGGCGATGCCGCGGCCCAGCGCGGCCGGGATGTGCCAGCTCATGCAGTGGTAAGCAAAGTCGGCCAGCGGGTGGCCCAGTGTGGACAGCTCCCAGTCGAGCACAGCGATGACGCGCGGCTCGGTGGGGTGGAACATCAGGTTGTCGAGCCGGTAGTCGCCGTGCACGATGGCCACGCGGCTCTCGTCCTTGGCGCTGGCGGGCATGTGGGCGGGCAGCCATTGCATCAGCTGGTCCATCTCGGGGATGGGCTGGGTGATGGAGGCTTGGTACTGCTTGCTCCAGCGGCCGATCTGGCGCTCGAAGTAGTTGCCGGGCTTGCCGTAGCCTGCCAGGCCGCGTTCGGCGAACTTCACGCTGTGCAGCGCCGCAATGACGCGGTTCATCTCGTCGTAGATGGCGGCGCGCTCGGCCGGCGTCATGCCGGGCAGGCTCTGGTCCCAGAGTACGCGGCCCTGCATGAACTCCATGATGTAGAACGCGCGGCCAATGACCGATTCGTCCTCGCACAGCGCCAGCATGCGCGGCACGGGCACGTCGGTGCCAGCCAGGCCGCGCATCACGGCGTACTCGCGCTCGATGGCGTGCGCCGAGGGCAGCAGCTTGGCCACCGGGCCGGGCTTGGCGCGCATGACGTAGCTTTGCCCCGGTGTGACCAGTTTGTAGGTGGGGTTGGACTGGCCGCCCTTGAACATCTCCACGGTGAGCGGGCCGGTGAAGCCGGGCAGGTGCTGCTGCAGCCAGGCGCTCAGCGCCCCCGCGTCGAAGGCGTGCTGTTCGGAAACGGGGCGCGTGCCCACGAAATGGTCGAAGTTGCTCATGCAGGGTTCACTGGGAATAAAAAGGGGTTAGGTGTCGGACTCGGCGATGCGCATCAGCGCGTCGCGCTTGCGCACGACCAGGCCGCCGGTCTCGATGCGGATGGCTTCCTCGCGCTCCATGGACTTGAGTTCCTGGTTCACACGCTGGCGCGATGCGCCCAGCAACTGCGCCAGCTCTTCCTGCGCCAGTTGCAGGCCAATGCGCACCTCGCCGTAGTTCGCCAGGCTGGGGACGCCGTAACTGCGCACCAGGTGCAGCAGTTGCTTGGCCAGGCGCGCGCGCAGCGGCAGGGTGTTGAGGTCTTCCACCAGGCCGTAGAGCTGGCGGATGCGACGCGCATGCAGGCGCAGCAGCGCTTCGTACAGCTCCACGTGCTGGGCCAGGATTTTGTGGAAGTCGGCTTTGGACACGCACAGCACCGTGGTGTCGCCGTGGGCATAGCCATCGTGCGTGCGCCGGTCGCCGTCGAACATCGCCACGTCGCCGAACCAGATGCCCGGCTCCACGTAGGTCAGCGTGATCTGCTTGCCCGAAATCGAGGTTGAGCTCACGCGCACGGCGCCCTTGGCACAGGCGATCCACTCCTCGGGTGGATCGCCACGTGCACAGATCAGTGTGCCGTCCTTGAAGCGTTTGACGTAAGCGCATCGGAGAATGTCGTGCCGCAGCGATGGGGAAAGGGTTGAAAACCAGCGACCGGAGTTGATCGCCTCTCGTTCTTCGATGGTAAGAATGGGGTCGTCCATGGTCTGTCTTTTGGGTGACTACAGTGCCGCTGGATTGTCGCGTCAGGGACGAGGGCGTGGAGTCGCGTGCGTGTCTGGTGCACCCAGGTGTGCGCGTCCGTGGCGGGTGAAAGGGCGAAAAGGCGTTGCCCCCGCCGTGTTATCCGGCAGCAGCCCCTGGCTTTGTATGCCAGAATCAGATTTCAATAAATGCAACCGCTGTGAAAAAAAGTGACGTCATCATTGGGGCCAGCCTGTATGCAGTTGCGCTGAGCGCTGCAGCGCTTTCGCTTGGCAACAGCCGCAGCGTTGTGGTGCTGGGCTCTCCCATTGACTTGACCTTCGAGGTGCAGCCCGACCCGGGTGTGGATCTGGCCTCTTCCTGCATTTCTGCGCAGCTGGTGTCGGGGGACGTTCCGATCAGTCCTTCCCAGGTGCGCGTCGTGCCGTTGCCCGAAGTCGCGGGGCATTCCTCGGCTGTGCGCGTGCAGGCGTTCACCATTGCCCGCGAGCCGGTGCTCACGGCCACCATCACGGCAGGCTGCATGGGGCGTGTTTCGCGCACCTACACATTTCTGGCCGAGCTGCCCAACACGTCGCCCAGGGGCGGTGATCCCGTGGATATTGGGCGTCTGGCAGCGGCTCCGGCCAACCGTGCCGCCGTGGCACCGCGCCCCGTAGCGCCGCAGGTACTTCCTGCGGTGCGGCCCGAGGTGGAGCCTGTGGCGCGCAAGGCACCGGAGTCAAGTGCATTGCAGCAGGTGCAGCCAGCCCCGGCTAAACCTAAGCCCAAGCCCAAGCCCCAGCCCCAGCCCAAGGTTCAGCCTAAGCCGGCGGTGGTGCCTTCGCAGCCCGCCCCGCGTCCGCGTCTGGTGATGGAGTCGCTGGAACAGCTGTTGGCCGAGTCGCCGGCCGCCGCATTGCGGCTGACCCCTGAGATCACGGCGTTGCCTCCGACGACGGACGAAGAGCGTGCCAAGGCCGCAGCGCTGTGGAAGGCGCTCAGTGCCGACCCACAGCAGGCAGAGGGGGCTGATGCACCGTGGCAGGAGCGTGTGCGCGCGCTGGAGGCAGAAATCGCCAGCATGAAGGCACAGGCAGCGCGCGAGCGCCAGGATGCCGCCCTCCTGCGCGAGCGCCTGGCGCAGGAGGAAAGCGGCCGCTATTCCGCCACCGTGGTGTACGGCCTGGGTAGCGCGCTGGCGCTGCTGTCCGGGTTGCTGGGCTGGCTCTGGGTGCGTATACGTCGCCAGGAAAGTGACGCCGTGCGTTCCTGGCACGACTCGGTAGCCCATGTGGTGGCGCTCGATAAGGCCCCGGTGCCGACGCGGCCTGCCACTCCCGAGCCTCCAAGCCCCTGGCTGGAGAAGGACGAAGTGCACAGCATGCCAGTGACGGAGCAGCTCGCGCCCTCCACGCTGCCGTTGGAGCCCGCCACCGCCGAGGCATACGCCTTCGAGCCTGCCCCGGAGCCCGTGCCTGCTGTGGCCCCGGCCAGCGCGCTGCAGGGGCTGCAGATCGTCAACCCCGAGGAGTTGTTCGACATCCTGCAGCAGGCCGAGTTTTTCGTCTCCGTGGGCGAGCACGACCAGGCCATCGAGGTGCTGAAGCAGCATATCGCCGACCGTGGCGAGACGTCGCCGTTCAGTTACCTGGAGTTGCTGCGCCTGTACCACCAGTTGGGCCGAGCAGACGATTTTGCACAGCTGCGCACGCAATTCATGCGCCATTTCAACGCCGACCTGCCGGCGTTCTCGCAGTTCCGCACACAGGGCAAGGGGCTGGAGTTCTACACCGACGAACTGGCCGAGATTGAGGCGCAATGGACTTCGCCTTCGGTGCTGGCACTGCTGGAAGGCTACCTGTTCCTGAAGGAAGGCGGCGGTGCGGGCACGGCAGCGCGCTTCGACCTGGCGGCCTATGACGATTTGCTGTTGCTGCTCGCTATTGCGCAGACCACCCCGGCCAGCGCCCGAGGCGAGCCGCCGCCGCGCAAGCGCACCACGCCGCTGGGTTCGCCCGCAGCGCCGGTGTTGCCCGAAGTCCAGCCTGCGGAGCCCGACTGGGGGCGCGTGTCGACCCAGCCGCCGGAGAAGCTGGCGCTGGATCCGCTGGATTTCATGATCGACGACCTGACCCTGGCGCCGCGTGACGTGGCGCCGGCCGAACCGTCACCGCCCGAGTCGCTGCTGGACCTCGATCTGACCGAACCACCCACGATCGACGCAGGGGCTGGGCAGCCGGCGTTGCCGGTGACGCCGCCGCCCGCGCCCGGGCAAGCGGTGGGTTTTGGCTTTGACGACAAGTACGAGCTGCGCTTCGAGCTCGAAGAGCGGCCGCCGAAACCGTAACGGCAGCGGGCTGGCTCAGCCTTGCATGTGCTGCAGCAGCGCTGCGGCGGCCTGCTCTGGGTGGGGCGCCTGCACCAGGGCACGCACCACTGCGATTGAGCCCACGCCGGTGGCCAGGATTTCGGGAAACTGCGCGGCACCGATGCCGCCGATGGCCACCAGCGGATAGCCCTGCATCAATTGCACATAACCGCCCAGACGGGCTACGCCTTGAGGCACCGTGGCCATTTTCTTCAGCGTGGTGGGGAACACGGCGCCCAGCGCGATGTAGCTCGGCGCCACGGCATCAGCGCGCAGCATCTCGGCGTAGCCATGCGTGCTCACGCCCAGGCGCAGTCCCGAAGCGCGCAGCTGTGCCAGTTCCTCAGGCGCCAGGGCGTCCAGGTCTTCCTGCCCGAGGTGCACGCCGTAGGCGCCTGCGGCCATGGCATCGCGCCAGTGGTCATTGATGAACAGCAGTGCCTGCGTGCCCTGCACGGCTGCCACGGCAGCGCGCACCTCCCGGGCAATGGCGGCCGGATCCTCATGCTTGAAGCGCAGTTGCACCGTGGGTACGCCCGCACGCGCCATGCGACCGACCCACGCCGCGTCGGGCAGCACGGCATACAGGCCCAGCCGCTGCGGGCAGGCAGGAAAGCCCGCGCGCTCGGCACGCGCCTGTACGCCAAAGTCTTGCGGGTTGCAGGGCCACAGCGTGGCATCGAAAGCGCCCAGGCGCTGGCTTTGGCGCATCCAGGCCTGTGCCAGGCATTCGGCGTCGATGCCGATGAAGCCCAGTTGGCTGCAAGCCGCCAGGGCAGCGCGGTACACCGGGTCATCGCTTGTGGGCGCAGGCGCAGGCTGTGCGGGGAAATCGGCAAAGCGCGCGCCATGCGCGGCGGTGATGGCCTGCGCGCCGGCACGCCAGTCGGAGAGAGAGGGCATGCTGCTCATGCCTTGTCGTGGTGCCAGAAGGGCGTGCCGAGCACCGGGGTGCTGGGCTGCGCGGCTTGCTGCGGCGCCATGGCACCGGCGCGGTGTGCGGCGCGGCCGGCGGCCACGGCGTTGGCAAAGGCGCTGGCCATGGCCACGGGGTCTTGCGACAAGGCCACGGCAGTGTTGAGCAGTACCCCATCGAAGCCCCACTCCATCACTTGGCAGGCGTGCGAGGGCAGGCCCAGGCCGGCATCGACCAGCAGCGGCACCGGCAGGCGCTCGCGCAGCGTTTGCAGCGCGTAGGGGTTTTGTGGGCCGCGGCCGGTACCAATGGGGGCGGCCCAGGGCATGACGGCCTGGCAGCCCACGTCCACCAGGCGCTGGCACAGCACCAGGTCGTCGGTGGTGTAGGGCAGCACCAGGAAGCCGTCCTTGATGAGCAGCGAGGCAGCCTCCACCAGATTCAGCGTGTCGGGCTGCAGGGTGTAGTCGTCGCCGATGACCTCGAGCTTGATCCAGGGCGTGCCGAACACCTCACGCGCCATTTGCGCCGTGGTCACGGCCTCTTGCACGCTGTGGCAGCCTGCGGTGTTGGGCAGCACGGGCACGTTCAGGCGCTTGAGCAGCTCCCAGAAGCTCTCGCCAGCGTTCGTGGCGTTGATGCCCTGGCGGCGCAGCGAGGCCGTGACCATGGCCGGGCGTGCGCACTGCACGGCGGCTTCAAGCACGGCGGGCGAGGGATAGCGGGCAGTGCCCAGCAGCAGGCGGCTGGTGAAGGTGTGCCCGTAGAGGATCAGCGGGTCGGTTGGCGGGGTGAGCGGGTTCATGGCTTTCTATGGTTTTGATAGCTGCTAGCGCTTTCCTGGTAAGCGCTGGAGGCCAATTTGACTTGAAATTTCAGCCGCCGGTCACGGGGGCGATCACTTCCATGCGGTCGCCCTCGTGCAGCGTGTGGCTGGCGTACTGCGTGTTGGGTACGAAGCGTGTGTTCACGGCGACCGCGAAGGGCGGGCGTGCGGAGAGGGTGGCGAGCGCATCCTGCACCGTGGCGTGTGCGGGCAGCGTGGTGGCTTGCTGGTTGATGATGACGTTCATGCGGTGTATTGCAGAGACAGGTCGAATTGCGGGGCGAGGGCCGATTGTCCCTGCTCCAGCAGCTCCAGTGCCACGTCGTGCAGTGCCGGGGCGATCATGAAGCCGTGGCGGTACATGCCGTTGATTTCCATGACCCGTGGCTGCGGCATGCGGATGGCAGGCAGGTTGTCCGGCAGGGTGGGGCGGCATTGTGTGTTCATTTCCAGGATGCGCCCCTCGGCGAAGCCACTGTGCACGGTGTAGACGGCGCTGAGCAGCTCCAGCGCCGAGCGCACGCTCATGGGCGAGCGGTCGTCAGACTCGATCTCGGTGGCACCGATGACAAACAGGTGGTTTTCTTTGGGCGCAATGTAGATCGAATAGCGCGGGTGCACCAGGCGCGTGGGGCGTACCAGCGTGACCTCGGGCGCATGGATGCGCAGCACCTCGCCCCGCACGCCGCGCAGGGCACTCCACTGCGTGCGCGCACCCAGACCGCGGCAGTCCAGCACCCAGTCGGGCTGGCCGGCCTCGCCAGGGCGAAAGTCGCTCACCTCGCGCGGGCTGTGCCAGTGCACCTGCACGCCCAGTTGCTGCATGTCCTGCTCCAGCGCGGCCAGCAGCTGGCGGTTGTCGAGCTGGCCTTCGCCGGGCAGCAGCAGGCCCTGGCCGAAGCGGTGCGCCAGCGCGGGTTCGGCCTGTGCCAGGCCCTCGGCGTCGAGCGTCTGCATGTGGGGCAGGGTGGGGAGCAGGGTCTGGGTGCGCTCCAGCAGGCCGCGCAGGCGCAGCGCGTCGGGCGTGTCCTGGCGGTGCCAGACGATCAGCGTGCCGTTGCGCTGGAAGTACACCGGCGCAGGCAACTGGGCGAGCAACGCGGGCCAGCGTTCCAGCGCGTGCTGGCCCATGCGCACCACGCCAGGCTCGGTCACGGCCGATTCGGCCAGGGGTGCCAGCATGGCGGCCGCCACGTACGCGGCGGAGCCCACGCCTTCGGGGCCGCCGGCTTCAAAAATTTGCACGCGGTGGCCCTGGCGTGCCAGGCTGGTGGCCAGCAGGCGGCCCAGCAGGCCGGCGCCGAGGAGGGTGATGGAGGAGGAGGCAGCGAGGGTATGCATGGCGTTGGTGTCCGCAGTCCGAAGAGTCAGGCAAAGGGACAAAACGCGGGCGTGCCATGGCAGCGCTGTACTGGTGAAAACTCCCCACGCCAGCATGACCTGGATCGGGTGCCGAGGGTCTTTCTCAGTCGCCAGCCTGTGCAGCCGGGACACCCCTGTTTCGTCCGTGGCGCAAATTACAGCACGGCGCGAGAGTCCTTACCGTCGATAATTTTTGCCATGACGCAAGAAAAACCGACTTCGCTGCCGCGCTATGCGCGCGTGCTTTCCATCGCCGGCTCCGACAGCGGTGGCGGCGCCGGCATCCAGGCCGATCTCAAGACCTTCAGCGCGCTGGGCTGCTACGGCATGACCGCGATTACGGCCATCACGGCGCAGAACACGCAGGGTGTGCGCGGCATCCACGGCATACCGCCCGACATGCTGCGTGCGCAGATCGACGCCGTGGTTGAGGACATCGGTGTTGACGCCGTGAAGATCGGCATGCTGGCCTCGCCCGAAGTGGTGCAGGTGGTGGCCGACGCCATCCGCCGCCACCAACTGCCGCACGTGGTGCTCGACCCGGTGATGGTGGCCACCAGCGGTGACCGCCTGATTGCCCAGGAAACCGTGGCCGTGCTGGTGCGCGATCTGTTCCCGCTGGCCGAGGTGGTCACGCCCAACCTGGACGAGGCGGCACTGCTGCTGGGCCAGCCCATTGGCGGTATCGCGGCGCTGGATGATGCGGCGCGTGGCCTGCTGGCGCTGGGCGCACGCGCCGCACTGCTCAAGGGGGGGCACTTGCCGGGGGACGAGGTGGTGGACGTACTGGCCTTGCCCGATGGCCGCCTCACCCGCTTTGGGTCGGCGCGTATCGCCACGCACAACGGGCATGGCACCGGCTGCACGTTGTCGTCGGCCATTGCTGCGCACCTGGCGCTGGGCCACGCGCTGCCCGAGGCCGTGGCGCGCGCGCGCGCC
This sequence comes from Paenacidovorax caeni, assembly GCF_001298675.1. Lineage (GTDB taxonomy): Bacteria > Pseudomonadota > Gammaproteobacteria > Burkholderiales > Burkholderiaceae_C > Paenacidovorax > Paenacidovorax caeni. Next base: position 43,859 of record NZ_CYIG01000008.1, on the reverse strand, counting down.
TACATTCTGGGGGCCATCGAGGCTGGCGCCGCCGTGCGCACGGGGCACGGGCATGGGCCGCTCAACCATGGCTATGCGCCGGTGGCGCAGGTGGTTTTATCGGTGTGAGGTGTTTTGGGCTTCCGGCGCTTTCTGTGGAAACGCTAGAAGCTATGAACATGGAGACATGTTGCTTCTTGGTTATGCGTTCTGTTTTTTGTGAAGCATGAATGCCGGGTGTGATTGTTGAAGCATGCGGGGATATGAATCAAATTAAAGAATCCAAGGCGGGCAGGGTTGCGAGAAATGCTGGGCTTGATTATTTGCGGACCATGGCGATTTTTATCGTCCTGGCGAATCATGCATTCATTAATTTCTTTATTTACACCGAGACCTCTGCGTGGGAGGGCGTCCTTGCGAAGATTAGCCTGCAGTCTGTCATATCGATTGAATGGCTTTTTGTTTTGAGTGGTTTCCTGATTGGTACCATCATGATCAGGAGCTTTTCAAAAAGCGATTCATGGTGGCAATGTAGTAAAGATTTCTGGATGCGGCGCTGGTTTAGAACGTTGCCGTCATATTATTTATTTTTGGTGGTTAATTGGCTTCTAGTGGCCTTTGGGATTGAGAAGGGCTGGTTTACATGGGAGTTTTTAGTATTTTCTCAGAACCTTTTTAGTGGCGATGTCTCGGATAATTTTTTTGGCGAGTCATGGTCGCTTGCGCTCGATGAGTGGTTTTATTTTCTTATGCCAATAATTATTGGTTTGTTCTTTTTGGCAAAGAAGATGGAGAATAGGCATTGCTTTTTGCTGACGGCCGGTGTTTTGATCGTCTTGCCAGCCTGCGCACGTTTTATTTATCCGCCCGTGCTTGATGTGTGGGAGTGGGATCTGGAGATTCGCCGCGTTACGCTTTACCATTTGGACGCAACAGGCTGGGGGGTTCTTGCTGCGATAGTGAACAATTGGTACAAGGATTTTTGGGATAAATATTCTAGGTTGCTCGCTATTCTGGGAGTTGCTGCAACGCTGCTTGGAATGTATTTTTTGTGGATTTTGCTGGATCCTGGAGCCTGGGGGCAGGGTCTTTTTTCCAGGGTTGTCAATTGCATTTCTATTACTTTGCTTTCCGTTGGTACAGCCATGATCTTGCCATGGTTGACGAAAATGCCGGTGCATGCATTTGTGGAAAATTATTTCGGGAAATTCGTTGAAAAAATAAGCCTTTATTCTTATACGATTTATCTATCTCATATGCCATTGTTGTTCTTAATCCGGCATTTTTTCAACATTGACACTCGCTCTGGTGTGGTAGAGGTTTGGTTTTTTGTATTCTTCTGGCTTTTTGTTGTCTATGCGGTTTCTTCGGTTGTTTTCTATAGATTCGAGCTTCCCATTTCTAGGGTAAGAGATAGGTTTACGAGAAGAATCAATAGCATGCCTCTGTGATGCGTCGGGCATCGGCATGAAAGTATCAATGAGTAGGTGCAAGCAACAGGGGCAGCCCTCGCTGTGCCCCTGTTGGATGGAGTGAGAATCACGCGATTGGGCGCACCGGCCGCCACCAACTCACCAATAACCCAGCACCTTCCACCACACGCCCCCCACCACCAGCCAGATGGCCAGGAGCGCCAGGCTCATGATGAAGCCGGTCTTCCACCATTCGCCCAGTGTGGTGTAGCCGGAACCAAAGATGACGGGTGAGGTGCCCGTGGCGTAGTGGGTCAGCGTCATCATGATGTTGGAGGCCGCGGCCATCATCAGCGCGAAAGGCAGCGGGGGGGCGCCCAGGGCCAGGCCGGCGCCGTAGAACGCAGCGAACATGGCGGTGATGTGGGCGGTGGTGCTGGCGAACATGTAGTGCGCGTACAGGTAGGTCAGCATCAGCAGCGCGCTGGCGGTCACCCAGCTCAGGCCCATGTGGCCAATACCGGTTTCGATGCTCTTGGCAAACCAGGTAATCAGGCCGAGCTTGTTGAGAAAGGTGGCCATCATCACCAGCGCGCCGAACCAGACGATGGTGTCCCAGGCGCTCTTTTCCTTGATGACGTCTTCCCAGGTCAGCACCCCGGTGACCAGGCACAGTGACAGGCCAATGAAGGCTGTCGTGGTTGGGTCCACTGCCGCGCTGGGGCCGAAGAGAAAGGTCGGAACGCCGGCCCACAGCACCAGCAGCACCGCGAAAACACCGAACATCGTGATCTCGCCACGGCTGATCGGGCCCAGCTCCTTGAGCTTCTCGCGCGCGAACTGCATGGCGTTGGGCGTGCTTTTGATTTCTGGCGGGTGCAGCATGTAGATGATGAGCGGCATCACCGCCAGTGCGACCAGCCCTGGCAACAGCATGGCCAGTGCCCAGGTGCCCCAGCTCAGGCTGATTTGCGCGCCCGTCACGTCGGCAATCAGTTTGACCACCAGCGGGTTGGGCGCGGTGGCGGTGATGAACATGGCCGAGGTGATCGGGTTGGCGTGGTAGTTGGTCAGTGCCAGGTAGCGGCCCATGCGCCCCTGCGTGCCCTTTTCAGGGTCGGAGCCGTAGCTGCCTGCGATGGCTCGCATGATGGGGTGGATGATGCCGCCGCCGCGCGCCGTGTTGCTGGGCGTGACCGGCGCCAGGATCAGCTCCGACAGCGCCAGTGAATAGGCAATGCCGATGGTCTTCTTGCCCCATACGGCAATAAACAGGTAGCCGATGCGCGCGCCCAGCCCGGTTTTGATAATGCCGCGAGAAATCATGATCGACACACCGATCAGCCAGATCAGCGAGTTGGAAAAGCTGCTCAGGGCATCGTTGATGGCGCCAGCGGCTTTGTCGTTGGTCACGCCCGTCACGGCCACCAGCGCAATGGCGATGATGGACAGCGCCCCAATGGGCAGCGCCTTGCCGATGATGGCGGCGATGGTGCCCACGAACAGTCCCAGAAGATGCCAGGCATCGGGCGTGACGCCCGCGGGCACCGGAATCACGAAGCCGATGATCAGCCCCAGGGCCACCGCGATGGCGGTGGGAAGTGGTTTGAAGCCCATGCTTTCTCCTTGAAGAACCACGTGGTGTGGCGTGTGTGGGAACCTGCCGCTTGGCGCATGCCAAGCGCATCAACTCTGCAGGTGATTCTCACACACGGAGTAAGGGTAAACCCGTGGTTTCAAAGATAAAGCGCGCCAGCTTTTGGCGATGCGCAGGATGGCGCTGGTGCTTATTGCGGGGCACGCGGCGGCGTGGCTGGGGACGCGGAAGCGGGAATGCGCGTGGTCCGCACTGTTTCTCCTGTGACCGGGTGCATGTAAGTCTCGACCACTGTGCCCTGCGCATCCACAGCGTAAAACTCGTGGCAGTTGCCCTTCGATACCTTGTACTTCACCAGGACATACCGCGATGCCCCAAACCGTTCGCGTGCTTCGGCTTCCGGGATCCATTGCGTGCGGGGGGCATCGGTGCAAAACACCTTTTCTTGGGGGGCGCTGGCCCAGGCTACGGGGCTGGCCCCAGCAAGGAATGCCATGGTGAGCAGCCAGGCGGGCGTGTGGTGTCTCATTGTGTGTGGGGTCATGCCAAGGCACTGTACCCAGCGCAACTGAATGGGACATGAACGCTGCCTGCAGCGCCTGGTGCTGGCGTTCCAGGCGGGCAAACGTGTTTCTACCGGGTGCTGGGGCGCGTGGCCCAGGCCAGGGCAAAGCTCAGCACCAGGGTGGGCAGGGCCGAGCCCAGGGCCGGGGCCAAGCGGGGCAGCAGGTGGTAGCAGGCGATGCCCGCCAGCCAGATGGCGATCGGCACGGCATGCGCCCGGCGCGCGCGGGCCAGCAGTGCGGCGGCGTTGGCGCCCCACGCCAGGCGCCCCAGGATGACGCCAAACAGCGGCACGAACACTGAGCTGAGCAGCAGCAAAAAGGGCTCCAGGCTGTGCATGGGCAGCACCAGTGCCCCGAGTGTGCACGCCACGGCAACCCCCAGGCCCCACTGGCGCACGCCCCAGCGCGGCCACAGGCTGTGGCTGGAGACCGCGCCGGAGTACACGTCGCCGTAGGCGTTGTCCACTTCGTCAATGAGAATGAGCGACAGCGCAATGAGCCCGCCCTGCGCCAGCAGCAGCGCGGTCACCAGGTCCTGGCTGGGCAGCGTCAGCGCCACCAGCACGCCCAGCGTGTAGCACCAGATGTTGGCCACTGCATAGCCCGCCCAGGCACCGCGCAGCGCGCCGACGCCACTGCGGCCGTGGCGCGCGTAGTCGGCCACCAGCGGCAGCCAAGAAATGGGCATGGCGATCACCAGGTCGAGCGCAGGCATCACGCCCATGCCGCCTTCGCCCTGGCGCTGCCACAGTGCAGCCAGTCCTTGGGCCTGGGCCAGCCCAATGAACTGCCAGTACAGCCACAGCAGCGACAGCACCACCAGTGGCAGTGCCACGCGCGCGATGATGCGGCGCACCAGTTGCACCATGGAGCCGCTGATGAGCAGGACGACCACACCGCCCCACAGCAGGGTGGCTGCCACCGGCCACCAGCCGGCCTGCATGGCGCCCGCTTGCCGCCCGATGGCCACGCTGGCGTCGCGCATCACCACCAGCTCGAAGGTGCCCCAGCCGATGAGCTGGACGATGTTCAGAGCTATGGGCAGCCGCGCGAACGTGCGGCCATACACCGCGTGCATCAGCCCCGCGCTGGCCAGCCCGCTGTCGCAGCCAATTTTTGCCACCCAGCCCAGCAGCCCGGCGCCGAGGAGGGAGCCCGCCACGATGGCGAGCACGGCCTCCTGCGTGCCCAGCGCGGGCATGAGGTAGGCGCCCACCTGCATCACCAGCAGGCCCACGCCCAGGCTGAACCACAGCGAGGCATGGTCGTGCCAGCGGAAGACGCGCTGGTCGCTGGCGACAGGGGTCAACGCCTCGTTGGCGGACGGGGTGGGGGTGCTCATGCGGACTCCTTGGCGGTGCGGCACAAGGAAGGTTCCGGCCACGCGCGGTGCTGGCGTGGCATGGCGGACGGGCTTCCCTGCGCGAGGATGGTCTCAAGCCTGCAAAGTAAAACGAAGCAGGCAACAGGTTCGAAGGGTTTTCCAGCAAGGATTTTTTGCAGGACACACCCAGCGATTTAGCCAAATTCTAGTTAACGGGCAGCGCGCGGAGTCCGTCTTGGTTCAAGCATCACAGGTTGTTAGGGTTGATCCGGTTCACGCCGCCAGTTGAGACCAACTATTGTTGGTAAGTCACCAGTCAGAGCGCTTAGGTGGGGGCTTAGCTTAAACCAATCAGCCTTCACGAAACCCAGGGAGATTCATCATGTCATCTACTGCTGTTAGCATCAATTTCATGATTGTTAGAGTGTCATAAATATTTTTGTAAGAAGGAGAGAGCTGTGTTTTGTATTTATGAAATTTTCAAGAACCGTGAATTTTCTTTTTTTAAAAATACAATAACAAAATCCAAGATCACAACTATAATAATAAATACCTTGTTCATTGGCATTTTTTTCTGCTCATTTAGCGGTATATCTTATGCGAATGAGGAACTTCTTAGATCAAAAAATTGTTTGAGTTGCCACAATGGGACAATAGTTGGTGGACCAACATTTCAATCGATTGGAATGAAGTACCGCTCTATTGCTGCCAGCTCGTTGGAATCTGTGGCCCAGCGCATAACAAATGGCAGTTCAGGGATTTGGGGGCCTACAGGCATGAGTCCACAAAATCATGTCTCAATCGAGGAGGCTAGATTTATAGCTGCTGGATTGCTTGGCTTGCCTAAACCTCAATTGCAAACAGAAAAATCGGTCGAGAAAAATCAATTACACCAACCCAAACCATCCAACACGAGAGTGGATGATGCTGATTTTGTTGGAACGGCAGATGGGTTTGATTTTAAGCCGTCTAGATCTTCATCGGCTGGGCCTAGTGGTTGGATTGTAGAGGCTTTTGGTGGTCCATGCCGTTCGGTGGGGATTGATGGATTTACAGAGCGATTGGAAGGATTTTTTCACGCATTGAAACCGGATTTTATTAATACCTATTTCATTCAATTAAATGCGGTAACGAGTAATGGTTTGTCTGCAAAAATGCAAATATCTTATAATACGAATTATTCTTATGCAACTCGATCTTATAGAGATCAGTTGAATTTCAATATAAAAAACAGAGCTCCTGCATCGAGTGTGGAGGCAGCTCGCGACAACTACAAGAAGGCTGAATGCGTTGAAATGAATCATATCCAATATGTACATGCATTCCAAAACTGGGCGCGAACCAACGAAAAAGCGATCAGGCGCCATATTGGGAAATAAGACGCCCCGGTGATATACTCATCTGGGGCAGGAATTTTTACGCGATCGCTTGTGCGGAAGCTACTACCAGCAGGCACTCCTGCAGCGCCCTCCGTCTTCGTGGCTCAGCACCTATTGGTGGAATGCATTCTTTTACTGCAGACGGCGGCTCTTGGCCGATCGCTGAGATTCTTGGCGACTTAATTCGCCCCTGACGAAAGAAGCTGCTTGCTTTCGCCGGCACGGGTATGGACTTGGCATCCAATCAAAAGAGCGCAACCTTGGTGCTGAATCTATCTCGGGCGTGAGAAGAACAGGCATTTCAGGTTTAAGGGGTGTGATCTCGGCATCGCGCTACATAGCGCAGGACACCCTCAGCAATTCTCGCCGCCTGGTGGGTGGGGCGGTGCGTGCGCACTCTAGCGAGGCGAAGAAAGCCTGCACTGGATTTGTTTGGTGTGGTGTGGGGTTATGCGATCGGCTTGCTCAGCACGCGCAGGAAGCCCTGGCCCTTGAGAAAGTTGCGGTAGCTGTTGACCGCGACAGCCTCTGCCTCTTTCGCTACTTCGTCGCCGGCGGCCACCACCTGGCCTGCCTCATCAATGATCGCCAGGCGGGCTGGCTTGCCGTTGACAAGAATGCTCAGGCCTTCGTGGGAGACAGCGCTGATGATGCCGGAGATGGCCGCATGTGGGAGGTCGCCAATCATGTTGTGGTCCCTTCACGCGGTCAGCAGGCCGACGCTTTTTGCAGACGTGCGCACCACGGTGCCACCGGCGGATTGGGTGACCGCCACCAGCTCGCCTTCCTTGTGCGGGTTGGCCACCAACGTGGGCTTGATGCCCTGCTGCTCCATAGCCTTGCCGATGAGCTTGCGCAGGGGCTTGTCGGTGGGGCTGTCGTTCTTGTCATCCAGGCGCAGGTAGCCCTTGACCTCGCTGCTAAAGGCATTGGGCATGAGGGCCTTGCCCGCCTGCCACCCGGTGCACTGCCGCCGAATGGCATCGCGCACGCGCTTGCTCTTGGTGTCGCTCTCCTCGTGGGCGCGGATCATCACCAGCAGGCTGTAGACCAGATCCATGGGGTTGGCCTTCAGGCGCTCCCGGCTATAGACCTTGTTGTCGCTGGCGGTCACCACGGTGATGCCGGCATTGATGATGGATGCGAGTTGCGCCTGGGCGAGGATCGGCTCGGCGCGCGATAGCCTGTCCAGACCCTCGACCACCAGAACCGAGCCCTTTGGCACCTGGCCAATCTCCACGGCTGCCAGGAACACGCCCAGTGCACCGCGCTTCACGTGTGTCTGGTGGTATGCCGACAGGCCCTCATCGCGCATGCTCAGCTCGGCATCGAGCTGCAGGCCGTGTTCCTTGGCCCAGGCCTCAGCGTATGCCGTCTGGCGCTCAGTGCTGTAGCCGTCCGCCTGCTTGGCGTCAGAAAACCGCAGGTAGCTGTAAACCCGTTCTCGCATGTGATCGCCTTCCCGATGCACAGTGGAGCGGCGATTCTACTTAGACTGGCTTGAGGCAGATCTCAATCAGGTTCGAAGGGACTCTCTCAGCCGCCGGGCCCGGTTCGGACCCTGGCGACACCCCTAGCGGTCGTGCCACCCGGGAGCGGGGGCACGGCGCGATTGTAGGCGTTTGCCGGGGGACTTGCCGGGCCGGGGCCGGGCTCGCAGGTTTTGCAGGAAAATGGGCTCCAGCGTCCATGGGGCAATCGCTGCATGCTCTCAAAATCAGAGCGAATTGGCCCGCGCAGGCGCCTACGGCCACCGGGGCGGCCTCAGCGCATGAGCTCCTCCACCGGCCCGGGCCTGCCGTACAGGTAGCCCTGGCAGGTGTGGCAGCCGTTGCGGGCCAGGTGCTCGCGCTGCTCCTGGGTTTCCACGCCCTCGGCGATCACGTTCAGCCCCAGGCTGTCGGCCAGCGTCACGATGGTGCGCACGATGGCGGTGGCGCGGGGGTCGGTGACGAGGTTGTGCACGAAGCTCTGGTCAATCTTGAGCTGGCTCAGGGGCAACTGGCGCAGATAGGCCAGCGACGAGTAGCCGGTGCCGAAGTCGTCGAGCGAGAAGCCCACGCCGTGCGCTTTCAAGGCGCTCATCTTGGTGATGGCGTCCTCGGGGTCGTCCAGCAGCAGGCTTTCGGTCAGCTCCAGCTTGAGGCGGTGCGCGGGCGCGCCGGTCTGCTGCAGGGCCTGCAGCACCTGCGCCACGAAGTCGGTCTGGCGCAGTTGCCGGCCGCTGATGTTCACTGCCAGCGTGAGCTGCTCGCGCCCGGGCTCCGTGGCCCAGCGCGCGAGCTGCGTGCAGGCGGTTTGCAGCACCCACTGGCCCAGCGGCAGGATCAGCCCGGTGTCCTCGGCCAGGGGGATGAACGCGGACGGCGAGACCAGGCCACGCCGTGGGTGGCTCCAGCGCACCAGGGCTTCGGCGCCGACGATGCGGCCCTGCGCGTCCACCTGGGGCTGGTAGAACAGGCGCAGTTGGCCTTCCTGCAGGGCGGTGCGCAGGTCCTGCTCCAGGGCCACACGCTGCACCACGGCCGCGTGCATTTCCGGGTCGAAGAAGCGCACGGTGTTGCGCCCCGACTCCTTGGCCTGGTACATCGCCAGGTCGGCGTGCTTCATCAGGTCCTCGGTGCGCGCCTGGTCGTTGGCGAACAGCACCACGCCGATGCTGCAGGTACCGCGCACTTCGTGGCCGTCCAGCGTCACTGGCGCCGCCAGGGCGCACAGCATTTTCTCGGCGACGGTCTCGGCCTCCTGGGCCGCCCGCCATGGTTGCGCGCTCAGGCCCTCGAGCACCACCACGAACTCGTCGCCGCCCAGGCGTGCCACGGTGTCGTCCTCGCGCACCGAGGCCACCAGGCGCCGCCCCATTTCCTGCAGCAGCAGGTCGCCCTGCTCGTGCCCCAGGCTGTCGTTGACCAGCTTGAAGTTGTCCAAGTCGATGAACATCAGCGCGCCCTGGCGCTGCATGCGCTGGCAGCTGCGCAGCGCCTGCTGCAGGCGGTCGAGCAGCAGGCGGCGGTTGGGCAGGCGGGTCAGCGGGTCGTAGTACGCCAGGTGACGGATTTCCTCCTCGGCCGCCTTGCGCTGGGTGATGTCGGTGAGCGTGCTGACGTAGTGCGTGACCTCGCCCGCCTCGGTCTTCACGGCGGTGATGGTCAGCCATTCGGGGAAGATGGCACCGCTCTTGCGCCGGTTCCAGATCTCGCCCGACCAAGCGCCGGTAGTGGTGATCGCTTCCTGCATTGCGGCGTAGAAGTCGGGCCCGTGGCGCCCGGACTTCATCAGCGCCGGGGTCTGGCCGATGGCCTCCTCGGCGCTGTAGCCTGTGATCTCGGTGAACGAGCGGTTCACGCGCAGGATCACGCCGCGCGTGTCGGTGACGAAGATGCCCTCTTGCGACTCGAAGGCAATGGCGGCGATGCGCAGGTTTTCCTGGGCTTGCTGCAGCTCGCTGTGGTAGTTGGCAAACAGGCGGCGCGACCAGCGCGAGAAGCCGAACGAGCCGGCCACGCCCAGCGCCAGCGCACCCAGCACCATCAGCGCCAGCTCCACCCGCTGCTGGATGTTGCCTGCCTCGTGGGCGCGGGTCTCGGCACGCAGTCTGGAGTGGAGTTCGTCGTTGAACATTGACGTGACCAGCACCCAGCCCCAGGGGGCGTAAGTGGTGACCAGCGCGGTCTTGCGGCCCAGGGGCTCACCTTCGCGCGCGCCGGGGCGGGGCCATTCGTATTCGACGAAGCCACCCCCGGCCTGGGCCACGTCACGCAGCTTTTGCAGGGCGCGCTGCTCCAGCTCCGGCATCTGCGCGGGCAGAAGGCCTTCCAGCGCGGGGTTGTTGGGGCTGAGCAGCGAGCGCCCCTCGGCGTCGATCAGGCCGACCGAGCCACTGGCGCCAAAGCGCAGCCCGCGCAGGCGCTGCATGGCCTCACGTTTTTGCAGCGCTTCCCACTCGTACAGGTAGTCGCCCGTGCCGATAAGCCAGTCGTAGGGCGCGAAGTGGCGCACGTAGGCCAGCTTGTCGGCCATCAGCTTGGGCGTGTCCGGGCGGTACCAGCGGTAGCGGAAGAACCCCGTGCCCTGCGGCAGGTAGGCGGCGTTGATGAGCCCGCGCATGATGTAGTTGCCCGTGTCGTCGCGGTTGTCGATGCCCGCGCGCCCCTCGTACTGCGGTGCGGTGGGCAGCAGCACGAAGCGGCCTTGCATGTCGTCGATGAAAAAGTAGCCCCGGCCCTCGAAAAAGCGCGCCGGTCGCAGCGCTTCGGTGATGAGTTTTTGCACCTGGGCGGGCGGGCGGTGCGGCGCCTCGCGGTCATAGATGGCCTGGGCGATTTGCATGGCCGCATCCACCTGCTCGACGATGCTGCGGCGCATTACGTCTTCGGTGCGGCGGCGCTGGAACTCCAGATAGCTCACGGCCGACTGCATTTCGGTGGTCAGGCGCTCGTGCTGCTGCTGCGTGATGACCTGCTCGATGCGCGCGAACGCCGTACGCTGCTCGCGCTCGTTGCGCCAGGAGTAAAAAACGGCCATGGCCAGCGTGACCACCAGGAGCAGGCCCACGGTGCCGATCAGGTGCAGCCGGGGCATGGTGGTTTCATTGGCGGAAAGATGCATCCGGAAGGTTTCAAAATGTTATGGTTGAATTTTAGATCGTGAGCACGTTCTTTCCGGGCTTTGCAGGCCGCCTCGCGGCCTGGAGGAGGTGACATGGCGGATGTGGCACGGGCCTGGATGCAGCGGGTGGCGCTGGCGCTGGCCTTGTGCGGGCTGCTGGCCTGGCTGCCCGCGTGGGATGCGCTGGCGCGGCTGGAGCACGATCTGCTTGCGGCCTACGGCGCCGGGCCGCCGCCCGCCGTGGGCGTGCTGGTGGTGGGCATCGACGAGCCCTCGCTGGCGCAACTGGCGCTGGCGCCGCCGCTGCCGCGCGCCCTGCATGCGCGCCTGATCGGCAGCCTGCGCCAGGGCGGTGCGGCGGCGCTGGGCATGGATCTGCTCTTCACCCAGCCCGCGCCGGATGCGCGCGACGACGCGGCGCTGGCCCAGGCCCTGGCCGGCCCGCTGCCCGTGGTGCTGGCGGCCGCCGAGGTGCCGGTGCCCAGCTCGCAGGTGCAGGACTACCGCCAGCGCCTGGCCCCGGTCTTTGCCGGCGCGCGCCAGGGCCTGGTGCAGATCGACGCCGACGAAGACGGCGTGGTGCGCCGTGCCCCCGCCGCGCCGCAGGCCCTCTGGCGCGCCGTGGCCGACGCGGCGGGCCGCCCCTACACCGCGCCGCCGCCCGGCGCGCTGCTGCGCCCCTACGCGCCCGAGCAGCCCTTGCCCTACGCCCACTACACCCAGGCGCTGGACGCCGCGCGGCAACTGCCCCCCGGCGCGCTGCGCGGCCGGCTGGTGCTGCTGGGCCAGCACACCCCCGTGGGCGGGCAGGACCAGCACGCCACCGCGCTGCGCCTGCTGGGCACGGGCACGCAGTCCGGCGTGTTCCTGCACGCCACGGCCCTCATCAACGCGCTGGCGGGCGACTGGGTGCGGCCCGTGGCGCCCTGGGTGCCCTGGGCGCAGGCGGCGCTGGCCGTGGCCCTGGCGGCGTGGGGGCTGCGGCGCTGGCATGGCAGCCGGGCGCTGGCCGTGAGCGCCGCGCTGGGCGCCCTGGCCGTGGCTGCCAGCGCGGGCAGCCATCTGGCGGGCTGGTGGTGGCCCGCGCTGCCCACGCTGGCCGCGCTGGCCCTGCACCTGAACGTGGGCGCGGCGCAGGCCTACTGGCGCGAGCGCGCGCGGCGCGAACGGCTGCGGCGCGACTTCGGCCGCTACGTGCCCCGCGCCGTGGCCGACGCGCTGGCGCGCGCGGATGTCGCGCCGTCCACCCGGGGCGAGCGGCGCGAGCTGTCGCTGCTGTTCGCCGACCTGGCCGGCTTCACCCGCGCCAGCGAGCACATGCCGCCCGAGGCCGTGGCCCAGGCGCTGAACCGCTACTTCAGCGCCATGGCGCGCACCGTCCATGCGCACGGCGGCACGCTGGACAAGTTCATCGGCGACGCCGTCATGGCCTTCTGGAACGCGCCGCTGCCCCAGCCCGGCCATGCCGCGCAGGCCCTGGCCTGTGCCCAGGCCATGCAGCAGGCCATGGGCGGGCTGCACCAGGCCTGGCAGGGCACGCCCTTCGCCGCCACGCACCTGCGCATCGGCCTGCACAGCGGCGTGGCCGCCGTGGGCCACCTGGGCTCGGCCGAGCGCTTCACCTACACGGCAGTGGGCGACGCGGTCAACACCGCCGCGCGGCTCGAAGGCGCGAACAAGGCCTTCGGCACGCGCGTGCTGCTGTCCGGGGCGCTGCACGCGCGCGTGCCCGGCGCCGCCTGCCTGTGGCTCGACAGCGTGGTGCTGGCCGGGCGCGGCGCGGGGCTGGATGTTTTCACGCCCTGTGCCGATACTGCGGCCGTGCAGGCCGCCATGGCCCTGCGCGCGTGCGTGCAGGCGGGCGACTGGGCCGGCGCGCTGGCCTGCTGGGCCGCGCTGCCGCAGCACGCCGAGGCCGTGGGCGCGGGCTGGCCGGCCCACCGCCTGGGCCTGGGCGAGCGCCTGCGGGCCCTGGCGGCGCAGGGCGCGCCGCCCGTGGCCTTTGCCCGGCCCTTGGAGAAATGAAAGGAGACAGCGTATGCGCCAGCATCTTCTGGGGTTCGCCCCATGGCTTCTGACCCTATCCAATGCGTTCGCCCAGGGCGGCGGCTGCCAGGCGCCGCCCGGGGCCGACGGCGCAGCCGCCGAGATCGTTGCCCTGAGTGGCCAGGGCCAGGCGCGCGCCGACGGCGCCGCGCCCTGGGCCGCCGCCGCGCTGGCGCAGCGCCTGCCGCCGGGGGGCGAAGTGCGCACCCTGGCGCTGTCCTCCGCCGCCTTGCTGCTGGCCGACCGCACTCAGATCCGCTTGGCCGCGCAGGCCCAGGTGCGGCTGTGCGACGCGCGCCCGGCGCAGACCCGGCTGGAGCTGGCCGTGGGCCGCCTGTGGGCGCGCGCCAAGGGCCAGGGCGTGAACGTGGAGCTGCGCACCCCGGCGGTGCTGGCGGCGGTGCGCGGCACCGATTGGGACGTGGAGGTCGATGCCCAGGGGCGCACCACGCTCACCGTGCTGTCCGGGCGCATCGACGTGTCCAACGCCCAGGGCGCGGTGGTGCTCGGGCCGGCCGAGCAGGCCGTGGCCGAGCCCGGCCAGGCCCCGGTCAAGCGCCTGCTGGTGCGCCCGCGCGAGCGCGTGCAGTGGGTCATGGCGCCCGCGCTCACGCCCCCGGGCTGGCCCGAACTGGCCGACGCCATGGCGCCCGATGCCGCCTGGCGCGCCCTGGCCTTGCAGGCGTTGCGCGCGGGCCGCCTGGCCGCGCTGCGCGAGCAGGTGGACGCGCGCCTGCGCGCTCAGCCCGCCGACCCCCTGGCCCAGCGCCTGCGCGCCGAAACCGAGGTGGCCGAAGGCCAGCTCGACGCTGCGCAGCAGCGCCTGCTGGACGTCTGGCACACGGCGGGCGACACCGCCGCCGCTGCGCGCCGCGCCGCGCTGCTGCTGGCGCTGGAGCAGGGCGATGCGGCGCGCGCCTTCATCGCCCAGGCGCGCGCCCAGGCCCCGCAGGCCGTGGCGTTGCTGCTGGCCGACGCCGACGCCCGCCGCCTCGATGGCGATGCTGACGGCGCCCTGGCCCTGTACCGCCAGGCCGCCGCGCAGGTGCGCGGCGCGCCCGAGGAGGGCGCGGCCCTGGTCGGCCTGGGCCGTGCGCTGCGCGAGCGTGGCGACCTTGCCGCCGCGCGCGCCGCCCTGGCCCGGGCCGTGCAGCGCCAGCCGCACGACGCCGACACCCTGGCCCAGGCCGCCACCGCCGACGCGCAGGCGCTGCGCTTCGCCGCCGCCGCGGAGGGCTTCGGCCAGGCGCTGGCGCAGGCGGGCGACGACTACGTGGCCCTGGCAGGCGCGGGCCTGCTGGCGCTGCAGCACGGCCAGAGCGCGGCCGCGCGCGAACTGCTGCTCAAGGCCCTGGTGATCGAGCCGCGCTACGCCCAGGCCCAGGTGTGGCTGGCCGTGGCCGAATACCGGCTGGGCCAGGCGGGCGCGGCCTTCGACGCCCTGGAGCGCGCGCGCCAGGCCGACCCGCGCGACCCGCTGCCCTGGCAGATCGCCGCGGTGCTGCACAACGACGCGGGCGAGCCCGAGCAGGCCGTGGCCGCCGCGCGCGAGGCCCTGGTGCGCCTGCCCTACCTGAAATCGCTCAACCCCCTGGCGAGCGACAGCCAGGGCTCGGCCAGCCTGGGCAAGGCGCTGGCCGACTTCGGCCTGGAGCACTGGGCGCGCGCCTACGTGCAGCAGTCCTACTACCCGCTGTGGGCGGGCAGCCATTTCTTTCTGGCCAACCGCTACGAGAGCGAATACGCCCGCATGTCCGAGCTGTACCAGGGCTACCTGAGCGACCCCACGGTGTTCGGCGCCAGCGAAAAGCGCCCCGGCGTGTTCCTGACCGAGCTGCACGAGGCCAGCCTGGGCCTGAGCGGCACGCGCGAGGCGCTGCGCAACACCGCCGCCGCCGACGCGGGCCTGCGCGGCTTCAGCGCCGCGCCGCTGCCGCTGGCCTGGCTGCTGCGCGCCGACGGCGTGGCCATGCAGCCGCGCGACGGCCCGCCTGGCAGCCTGTACCGCATGCACGCGCCCCAGGTGCAGCTGGCGCTGGGCGCGCGCCCTACCGACCGCCTGGGCCTGTTCGCGATGGTTACCGAAGGGCGCATGCGCTACCGCTTTCCCTGGGGGCTGGACTTCGGCAACGGCATCACCTTCAGCGACGCCGCGCGCTACGCCACGCGGCGCGGCGATTTCGGCGGCTCCTGGCGCTGGTCGGCCACCGAGCAGACCTGGTTCAAGCTGCACCGCGTCAGCGACGACATCGGCCTGCTGCTCGACGATGCGCAGTGGGGCCCGCAGGCCTACACCTACCGCAGCCAGGAATACGGCCTGTACCTGCGCCACACGGCGCAGACCGGGGCGCTGCGCTGGAGCCTGGGCTGGGAGAGCGTGCGCCGCAGCGCGGGCAGCGAGATCCGCGACGACTTCGTGGCCTCGCCGCGCACCAACCTGGAGCGCTACGACATGCCCTGGGCCGCGCTGGAATGGGCGCACGGCCCATGGAGCCTGCACGCCGCCGCCACCTGGCCGCGCCTGCGCTTCCAGGAGGACAACGCCTACCGCGACAGCCTGACCGGCGAGGACCTGCTGGAGCCCGAAAGCCAGGGCACCCGCCTGGCGCGCCAGCTGCGCCCGCGCCTGGGCGCGAGCTACCGCTGGGGGCCGGGGCGCGCGCTGCACTGGGCCTGGCAGGAGAGCCTGCACGCCCCCGGCACGCACACCCTGGCGCCGGTGGCGACCGGGGCCATCCCCATCGACTACCAGTACCAGTTGCCCGGCAGCCAGGCGCGCAAGCACGCCGTGCAACTGGACTGGGAGCTGGGGCCGCGCAGCTTCATCACGGCCAGCCTGTCGCAGCAGGAAATCCGCAACCCGCGCATGGCCGACGGGCGGCTGTACGGCCAGGCCATGGGCGCGCTGTTCGACTACGTGGGCACGCTGGCGCCCGCGCAGATGTCGGCGCAGACGCAGATCGACCCCTACCAGGGCACGCCGCGCTTCGGCCACGGGCGGCTGCGCCAGGCGGGCGCGGCGCTCAACCAGGTGCTGGCGCCGCGCTGGAGCCTGCTGGCGAGCTACACCTGGGCCGACGCACGCAACCTGGGCGCGGGCTACGAGGGGCTGCGCCTGCCCGGCGTGCCGCGCCATACCGCCGTGCTGGGCAGCACCTGGCGGCACTCGGGGCGCGGCTACACGGTGCTGGGCATGGTGTACCGCGGCGGGCGCTTCGCCGATGAGGCCAACACGCAGGCGCAGGCGCCGGGCTGGACGCTATCGCTGGCCCACGCCCTGGAATCGCCCAGCCGCGAGTGGGCGCTGTACCTGTCGGCGCAGCAGGCGCTGCAGCCCGGCGAAAAGCCCGTGCTGTGGGCGTTGCTGCGCTGGAGGATGGGGGGCACCCCCTGAGTTGCCTTCGGCGCCTTCCCCCTCTCTCGTTCGCGCTGCGCGCTCCGGGAGGGGGACGCAGCCAGCGCGGCGGGGCGGCCCTTGCGCGGCTGCCCTCGCCTGGGGCGCGCCGGTTTCAGGCGCAGCGTTTTTTTTGATAGCTGCTCGCGCAAGCCTGGCAAGGCCTGGAGCCCGAAAAGGCTTGTTTTTTTGCCTGGTTTTAGAGGGATGGGGCCACGCCCAGGCGCTGCTGCAGCCGTTCGCTGCTGGTGGTGTATTCCAGCGGCAGCTTGTGCCCGGCCAGCCATTCGGCGGCGCCGAAAGCGGCGAGCGTGGCCTCATGAAAGCCGCTGGCAATGAGCTTGCGCTTGCCCGGGTAGGTGATGGCGTCGCCCACGGCATGGATGCCGGGCACGCTGGTGGCAAAGGTGGCAGTGTCCACCACGAGCTGCTTGCGTTCGAGTGCCAGACCCCAGTCGGCGATGGGGCCCAGGCGCGGCACCAGGCCCAGGCGCACCAGCAGCAGGTCCAGCGGCAGGTGCAGCGGCTGGCCGTCCGGGGCCGTCAGCGCCAGGGCGGCCAGGCGCCCCGCGGCCTGGGTGATGCCGCTGGGCACACCAATGGCGACGTCGATGCGGCCTGCCGCGCGCAGCGCCTGCAGCTCGGCCAGCAGTGCGGGCGGGGCGTCGAACACGTCGCGGCGGTGCTGCAGCGTCGTGCGTGCGGGGCGCAGTGCCTCGGGCGCGGTAGCGCAGGCAATGGCCTGCTGCACGGCGGCTTCGTCGCCGCCATGCACCACCACCCGTTGCCCGGCCAGGCAGGCGTTGTCGTCCAGGCGGTAGCGCAATTGGCTGCCCTCGAAGGCCTCCAGCCCTGGCAGCTTGAGCGTGCGTGGCACAAACGCACCCACGCCCGTGGCAAGGAAGACGGCGCGTGCGTGCCATGTGCCGCCTTGCGCCGTGCTGGCGTGAAAGCCGCCCTCGGGCAGCGCCTGCAGGGCATTGACTTGCTGGCCGAGGTGAAAGACGGGGGCAAAAGGCGTGGTCTGCGCATGCAGGCGCTGCACCAGCTCGTGGCCGGTGCAGGCGGGCAGGGCAGGGATGTCGTAGATCGGCTTGTCGCCGTACAGCGCGACGCACTGGCCGCCCAGGTGGGGCAGCGCGTCGATCACATGGGCCTGCAGCCCCTGCAGGCCGAGCTGGAATACCTGGAACAGGCCCACCGGCCCGGCGCCGATGACCAGGGCGTCGGTGCTGTGCATGCCTGGCGGTATCAGCGGATCAGATCCTTCACCTTGCCGGGCTGGCCGTTCCACTCGTCGGCGTCGGGCAGGGCGGCCTTGCGCTTGGTGATGGGCTTCCAGCCGGGGGCGTTGGTCAGGTCAGCGTTGATCTTGATGAAGGCGAGCTCGGCGGAGGGCAGGTCCTCCTCGGCAAAGATGGCGTTGGCCGGGCACTCGGGCACACAGACGGCGCAGTCAATGCACTCGTCCGGGTTGATGACCAGCATGTTCGGGCCCTCGACGAAGCAGTCAACGGGGCATACGTCCACGCAATCGGTGTATTTGCACTTGATGCAGTTTTCGGAAACGACGTGGGTCATGGTGTGGTTGGAATCAGGGGGTAACCCTCAATTTTAGGCGGTTCCACGGGGGCGGGCCGCAGCCGGCCCCGTGGCGGTAAGGGCTTCGTTGACCGGCGTCAGTTCACCAGGATGGCACCCGCCGTGCGGTGGCTGGCGGTATCGACCAGGATCAGCGAGCCCAGCAGGCGTGCCTGGGCGAAGGGTGCTGCGGGCAGGGGCTCTTGCAGCAGCAGCTCGACGTGGCCGATGGCATTGGGCTCCAGCTGCTGCGCTTCTTCTTCCGCCAGGGTGTGGATGTTCAGGCGATGCACCACGCGGCGCACCTTGGCCTTCACCCAGCGGTGGCCGTGCAGCGCCCAGTACACGCGCCCTGCCACCAGGGGTTCGTCGTCCATCCAGGCGACGGTGGCGCGCAACTCGCGCTGGCCGGGCCAGGCGGGCACGGCGGCAGGCGTGTCAAAGTCGTCCTCGGCGGGGGTGGCGGGCACAGGCGCAGCCACGATCCAGTCGCCGCGCGAGACATCGACCTCGCGGTCGAGGATGACCCCGGCACTTTTGCCTGCACCCACGTCGGTGGGGCGGCGCGCGTGGTCCAGCACCTGCGCCACCGTGGCCAGCTGGCCGCTGGGGAAGATTTGCACGGGCGTGCCGGGTTGCACCTGGCCCGCACCCACGCGGCCCCAGAACACGCGCCGACCCTGCGAGGTGTCCGACGACGACGAGAATTTTTCGACCCACTGCACCGGAAAGGCCAGCGGCAGGGCGGTATCGGGCGGGGTGTTGGGCAGCAGCTCCAGAATCTGCAGCAGGCTGGGGCCTTCGTAGCCGCACCAGTGGGGCTGGGCATCCACCACGTTCCAGCCCTTGAGCGCCGAGACGGGCACCACGCCCGCCACGGCAATGCCCGCGTGCTGGGCGAATTGCTCCAGCGCGGCGCGAATGTGGCGGTAGGCCAGTTGCGGGTCGGCCACGGCGTCGAGCTTGTTGACAGCAAACACCAGCGAATGCACGCGCAGCAGGTGTACCAGCAGGCTGTGGCGGCGCGTTTGCGGCAGCAGCGTCAGCTGCGGGTTTTGCCAGTCGAGCTTGGTGGCATCCACCAGCACCACGGCGGCGTCGGCCTGCGAAGCGGCGGTGACCATGTTGCGCGTGTACTGCTCGTGGCCGGGCGCATCACCAATGATGAACTTGCGCGTTTCGGTGGCGAAGTAGCGGTAGGCCACGTCGATGGTGATGCCTTGCTCGCGCTCGGCCGAGAGGCCGTCAGTGAGCAGCGCCAGGTCGGTTTCACCGCCGCGCTGCACGCCCGCCAGGTGGTCTTGCAGCACGGCGCGGCTGTCGACCAGCAGGCGGCCAATCAGCGTGCTTTTGCCATCGTCCACGCTGCCGCAGGTGATGAAGCGCAGGGCGGAAATATGGTCATTTTGGCCTTCAGCGCTTGCTGGTTGAGCGCTGGCAGCTATGGAATTGAGAGTGGTGGTCATCAGAAATACCCGTCCTTCTTGCGCTTTTCCATCGAGGCGTCGCTGGTCTTGTCGTCCATGCGGGTGGCGCCGCGTTCGCTGACCTCGGCGGCCAGCGTTTCAATCACGACCTCGCCGGCCGTGGCGGCGGGGCTTTCGACTGGGCAGGTGCAGGTGATGTCGCCCACGGTGCGAAAGCGCACGGTGCGCGTTTGCACGGTCTCGCCGTCTTTGGGCGGCGTCAGCGGCGTGACGGGCACCAGCAGGCCTTTGCGCTCGACGATCTGGCGCTGGTGGGCGTAGTACAGCGAGGGCAGGGCGATGTGCTCGCGCTCGATGTACTGCCACACGTCCAGCTCGGTCCAGTTGCTGATGGGGAACACGCGAAAGTGCTCGCCCGGGGCCAGCCGGGTGTTGAACAGCGTCCACAGCTCGGGGCGCTGGGCCTTGGGCTGCCATTGGCCAAAGCTGTCGCGGTGGCTGAAGATGCGCTCTTTGGCGCGGGCCTTTTCCTCGTCGCGGCGTGCACCGCCAATCAGGGCATCAAAGCGGAACTCTTCAATGGCTTCGAGCAGCGTGACCGACTGGTGCACGTTGCGGCTTTCGCCAGGGTGCGCCAAGCGCACGGTGCCGCGCGCCATCGAGTCTTCGACGCTGCGCACGATCAGCTCGGCGCCGAGTTCCTTGGCGCGAAAGTCGCGGAAGTCGGTGACTTCAGGGAAGTTGTGGCCGGTGTCGATCATCAACAGCGGGTAGGGGATGCGGCCAATGCCAAAGGCTTTTTCGGCGCACTTGAGCATCACCAGCGAGTCTTTGCCGCCCGAAAACAGCAGGGCGGGGCGCTCAAAGGCGGCGGCCACTTCGCGCAGGATGAAGATGGTTTCTTCTTCCAGCGCATCGAGGTGGCGGTTGCTGAGCTGGTTCAGCACTTGGGGGTCAACACGGGCGTTCATGGTTTTTCCAGTCAAATCGGGCTCTAGGGCTTATGCAGCAAGCGCGAGTAGCTATTGTTTTGATAGAGCGCAGGCCTCAGTGTGCCAGATGCAGGCCGCATTCGCGCTGGTCTTCGCCCTTGGTGGGGTCCACGTAGTCGAAGTTGTTGGGCAGGCCGTGCTGCACGCAGTATTCGTGCAGCTGCTTGGACGACCAATGCAGCAGCGGCGCCACTTTGATCAGCCCGTCGGGGTTGATGCTGACGGGCTCCATTTGCGCGCGCACGGCGCTGTCGGTGGCGCGCAGCGCCGTGAACCACACCTGCGGCGCGGTTTCGCGCAGCGCCCGGGCAAAGGGTTCGAGCTTGACTTCCTGCGTGAAGGCGGCGTGGCGTGGGTCATCCAGCGCCGGAGTGGGGCCGTCCACCGCCTCGCGGTGCGCGCGTGAGCGCAGCGGCAGGTAGATTTTCAGGTTCAGGCCCAGCTGCTTGGTCACTTCGTCGGCGTAGCGGTAGGTGGCTTCGGTGTTGTAGCCGTTGTCCATCCACACCACCGGCACATCGGGCTGCACCTGCGTGACGAGGTGCAAGATCACGGCCTCAAACGGGCGAAAGTTGGTGGTGACGATGGCGCGCTGGCCCAGGCCTAGCGCCCAGCGCGTGAGCGCCTGCGCGTCGTGGCCCATCTCGGCGTTGATGCGGGCGAGGTCGAGCGGGCTCATCATGCGCCCTCCCGGGCAAACAGCGGGCGCGGCTGCAGCGCATCGCCCTGGTAGAAGGCGCTGTAGCGCGCGAACTGGCGCTCGGCCACCTCGGGGTTCTGGCCTTCGGCCAGTACGGCGCTGGTAAAGCCGCTGCGGTGCATTTGCACCAGCTGGTCGATCAGCACGTCACCCGTGGCGCGGATGTCGCCGGCAAAGCCGTAGCGGCGGCGCAGCAGCACGGCCTGGCTGAAGGCGCGGCCATCGGTGAACTTTGGGAAGTTCAACTCGACGCGCGCCACGCCCTGCAAGGCGCCGCTGGCGGCAATGTCGGCCAGTTCGGCATCGTTGGCGATTTGAAGCACTTTTTCGGTCTCAGCGCCCGTGGGGACTGCGCTGGAAGCTATTATTTTCATAGTCATTGGGTTCGTCAGGGGCTTTACGGTGTCCACGCTCATTCGGCAACGGCCTCTTCGGCCTGGCGGGGGTGGCGTGCGGCATTGGCGGCGGCCTTGAACGGGTCGTGCCCCACACGGCGCAGCGTGTCGATGAAGAGCTCGCCGCCCTTGCGCTGGGCGCGGTAGGTGTCCAGGATGGCCTCGATCACGTCGGGCACCTCGGCGGCAGAGAACGACGGGCCAACCACCTTGCCCGCCAGGGCCGGGCCGGACAGGCGCGTGCCGTCGGAGCCGCCCAGCGTGATCTGGTACCACTCCTTGCCGTCCTTGTCGACGCCGAGGATGCCGATGTGCCCGCTGTGGTGGTGGCCGCAGGAGTTGATGCAGCCGCTCATGTGCAGGTCGATCGGGCCGAGGTCGAACACCTCGTCCAGGTCCTGGTAGCGCTCGGTAATGGCGGCGGCAATCGGCAGCGAGCGCGCATTGGCCAGCGCGCAGAAGTCGCCACCGGGGCAGGCGATCATGTCGGTGAGCAGGCCGATGTTGGGCTGCGCCAGGCCGAGCTTGCGCGCGGCCTCGTACAGCGCGGGCAGGTCGCTTTCGAACACCCAGGGCAGCATCAGGTTCTGCTCGTGCGTCAGGCGCGCCTCGGAGGCCGAGAACTGCTCGGCCAGCTGCGCCAGCGCGTCGATGGTGTCGGCGTCGGCGTCGCCGGGCGCGAAGCCCACGCGCTTGAACGACAGCGTGACGGCGCGCATGCCCGGCAGGCGGTGGCCGCGCACGTTCTGCTGCAGCCAGCGCTGGTAGAGCTGGCCGCTGGTGTTGACGCTCGACGGCAGGTTGGCGGGCTTGAGCGCGGGCACCACGAAGTTGGCGGCCACGCGGTCGAGCTCGGCCTGGGTGATGGTGTGCGGCGCGCCGTCCTGCGCGACGATGGCTTGGTATTCGGCCTCCACCGCGTCGATGAACTTCTGGCCTTCGGCCTTGACCAGGATCTTGATGCGCGCCTTCCACTTGTTGTCGCGGCGGCCGTAGCCGTTGTAGACGCGGATCACGGCCTCGATGTAGTTGAGCAGCTGGTGCCAGGGCAGGAACTCGCGCACCACGGTGCCGATGACGGGCGTGCGGCCCATGCCGCCGCCGACCTTGACGGTGAAGCCCGTCTCGCCCGCCTCGTTGCGCAGCGCCTGCAGGCCGATGTCGTACCAGCCCGTGGCGGCGCGGTCCTCGGCGGCGCCGTTGAAGGAGATCTTGAACTTGCGCGGCAGGAAGGCGAACTCGGGGTGCAGCGTGCTCCACTGGCGCAGGATTTCGCTGAACGGACGGGCATCGACGATGCCGTCCTCGGCGATGCCTTCGTAAGCCTCGCAGTTGATGTTGCGGATGGTGTTGCCGCTGGTCTGGATGCCGTGCATGTGCACGCTGGCCAGCAGGTCCATCACGTCAGCGGCCTTGGTGATGGGAATCCAGTTGAACTGCACGTTGGTGCGCGTGGTGAAGTGGCCGTAGCCGTACTTCAGCGGCGCGGCGGCCAGCGTCAGGCCGGGCTGGGCGGCCTGCAGTGCGTCTTGCGTGGCCTGGGCGTGCGCCAGCAGCTCGGGCGTGGGCTTGTCGTACTCGCGTGCGATGTGTGCCAGCATGCGCAACTGGGTGCTGCTGATCTCCCCGTAGGGCACGGCAATGCGCGCCATGGGCGCGTAGCGCTGGATGTACCAGCCGTTTTGCAGGCGCAGCGGCAGCATCTGCTCGTCGGTCAGCTCGCCGCGCTGCCAGCGCTCGAGCTGGTCGCGGAACTGCTGGGCGCGCAGGTGGACGAATTGGCGGTCGAATTCTGTGTATTGGTACATGGTGGGGTCAGAGCAAAACCAGTTTGGCGCCAGCCCAGGCGAGCAGCGCGGAGAGAATGGAACGGATCAGCCGCTCGGGCGTGTGCGAGACCAGGCGCGAGCCCAGCCAGATGCCCGGCAGCGAGCCCGTGAGCAGCAGGCCCAGCAGCGGCCAGTCCACCGAGCCGAGCGAGGCATGGCCCAGGCCCGCCACCAGCGTGAGCGGCACGGCGTAGGCGATGTCGGCGGCGATGATGCGCGGCAGCGGCAGGTGCGGGAACACCAGCAGCAGCACCGACACACCGATGGCCCCGGCGCCCACCGAGGTAAAGGTCACCAGCAGGCCAATGACCGCCCCCAGCAGCACCGGCAGGCTCCAGTGGCGCGGCTGCGTGGCGTCGGCGGCGCGGCTGCTGCGTGTGGCGGCAGCGGCGGCAGCGCGCTCGGGCGAAAAAACCAGGGCCTTGTACAGCGTGGCCGCCGCTGTCAGCAGCAGCGCCGCGCCCAGCGTCGTTGTCATCACGCGCTGCGCCTGGGCACTGTCGGGCCCGAGATGGCGCAGCGCCCACAGGCCCAGCAGCGCGGCCGGAATGCTGCCGGCGCACAGCAGGCCCACCACACGCCACGGCACCAGGCGCTGGCGCGCCAGGCTCACGGTGCCGCCCATCTTGGTGAATGCGGCGAACAGCAAGTCGGTGCCGATGGCCAGGTGCGGCTTGATGCCGAAGAAAAAAATGAGCGCTGGCGTCATCAACGAGCCGCCGCCCACGCCGGTCAGGCCGACGATCAGGCCCACACCAAAGCCCGCAAGGATGAACGCGAAATCATGCATGGACGCGAATGTAGAAGTTTCTTATATCAAAACAAACTACTTTTTAGTCTTGCATATATTCAAATTACCTTATAAGGAAAACGAGGATAGGCCTGCCCTCACGCGCGCAGCCGTTGCGCAGCCAGCGCCTGTGCCACTTTGGCCTCCAGCGGCAGGGGCTCGGCGTGCAACTGCGCCGCCAGCAGTTCGCCGCACAGCAGGGCGTTGGTCAACCCCCGCGCGCCCAGCGCGGTGCTGATGCACAGGCCGGGCAGCGCTTGCGGGTCGATGGGGCCGACCACGGGGCGGCGGTCGGGCGCGGCGCAGCGCACGGCGGACCAGTCGTGCACCATGCCAGGGGCCTGAAAGCGTTGGGCCATCGGCTCCCGCAAGCCCGGCAGCAGGCCGCGCAGGCGCTCCAGGTTGTAGGCGTGGCCAGCAGCCAGTTCGTCGGCCGTCTTGGGCAGCGTGGTCTGGCCGCGCTCGAAGGTCGAACCCAGCACCCAGATGGGGCCGTCCGCATCGGGCGCGCGCGGCACCAGGTTGCCGTGGCCGTTCACGGGGAAGGGGGGCAGGGCGGGCGCGTCGCTGCAGCGGCCCCAGCTCACCTGTCCGCGCAGCGGGCGCAGCGATGCGGCAGGCCAGTAATCGGCGCATAGGTTGATGCTGCCCGCACCGGTAGCGATGACGACCAGCGGCGCCTCGGCCAGCAGCGTGCCCTGCGCATTGAACAGCTGCCATGCGCCATCGTGGGCGCGTGTGATGCGCGCCACCGCTGCACCGCCGTGCCAGGTGATGCCGGGCTGCGCCAGCAGTGCCGCGATCAGTCGCGCGGGCCGTATCCAGCCGCCGCGGGTGTGCCAGTGGCCCACCGCGTCGGCGGGCAGGCCTGCGGCGGCCAGTTGCGCCGCGTCGGCATAGCGGCTCCATTCGCTTCCTGGGTGGGTGGCCTCTTCGCTCCAGGCAGCTGGCAGGCCGCGCTTGCCGTCCACGCAGTGCTCCAGCACACCGCTGGGGGCCCAGTCCACGCCTTCGGCCAGCAGATCCTGCGCCGTCTGGCGTGTCAGGCGCAGGCCGGCGCGGCTCAGGCGCGATTGCGGGGCGTCGTCCGGCGAGACGTGCAGGCCGAACACCCCGGCCGGCAGGCCCGAGGCCCCGGCCGCGGGCACCGCCCCCTGGTCCAGCACCTGGACCTGCCAGCCACGCCGCGCCAGGCTGGCTGCGGCCCCCGCGCCCGCCAGGCCTGCACCGATGACGACGCAGCGTGAGGGCGCGCTGAAAAGTGACGTGGGAGCGTCAGCAGCGCCCCGGGGCTGCCAGGGCGGGTCGAAGGTGGCCTGCAGGTTGTCGCGCTTGGGCGGCACGCCGGGCACCTTGCGCACGTCGAAGCCGCACTGCGCCAGTCCAGCGCGCACGGCGCTGGCCACGCTCCAGGTGGCCAGGCGTGTGCCACGGCGGCAGCAGCGCGCCACGGCCTTGAGCAGGCCCTCGCTCCACATTTCGGGGTTGCACTGCGGGCTGAAGCCGTCCAGGTACACCGTATCGGCCACGGGCTGCTGCTGGCGCAGCATGGTCTGGGCATCGCCAATGTAGAGCGTGAGCAGCACCTGCCCGCCTTCGAACGCGAGGCGGTGCACCCCCGGCAGCAGGCCCCAGAACTGGGCGGCCAGTTGCTGGGCCAGCGGCAGCAGTTCTGGCGCCTGCGGCGCGGCGCGCAGCAGGTCGGCAGCGGCCACGGGCCAGGCCTCGCACGACACGAAATGCAGCACGCGCGGGCGCGCCGGGTCGGCGCGCCAGGCGGCCCAGGTCACGAGGAAGTTCAGCCCCAGGCCAAAGCCGGTTTCCAGAATGCGCCACTGCGCCTGTCCGGCCCAGGCGGCGGGCAGGCCGCAGCCGCCGAGAAAGGCGTCACGCGCCTGGTCTACGCCGTGGTTGGCGCTGCTGTGGTAACGGTCGCCGAAGCGCGGGCTGAAGGGGGCTCCATCGGGGAGCCAGTCGATGGGTTCGGGCATGGGGTGCGATTGTCCTCGCACCACACGCCCCGGGCAGGGATGCGCGAGAAGGGTTGTTGCGCCGGGTCAGCAAGGGCTTTCGCGCCCCGCCAGGCCGGCGCTTACTCCCAGCGCTGCTGGTAGGAAAAAACCGGCAGGCGCCATTCGAACCGTATGGCGAGCAGCCGCAGCGCCAGCCCGATGGCGAAGCAGAGCCCGATGTTGAGGTCAGAGCCCACGTCAAGCGATTGCAGCGCCAGGAACAGCAGGCACACGGCCAGTGACACGCTGGCATACAGCTCGCGCCGAAACACCACCGGCACCTGGTTGCACAGCACGTCGCGCAGAATGCCCCCACTGATGCCGGTGAGCATGCCCGCCATCACCACCACCACGGGCGGGTAGCCCAACTCCAGCGCCACGTTGCAGCCGATGATCGAGAAGGCGATCAAGCCCATGGCGTCCAGCACCAGGAACACGTGCTTGAGCCGGTGCATGTAGCGCGCCACCAGCGTGGTCAGCAGCCCGGCCGAGATGACCAGATAAACATACTCGGGGTGCTGGGTCCAGCCGATGGGATAGTGGCCCAGCACCATGTCGCGCAGGGTGCCGCCGCCCAGGGCGGTGACGAAGGCGATCACGGCCACGCCGAAGATGTCCATGTTGCGCCGGCCCGCGGCCAGCGCACCCGACATGGCCTCGGCGGTGATGGCCACGAGGTAGACCACCAACAGGGTACTGAGCTGGGACGCCTGGAACGAATCCAGCAACGAAGCCGAAGGCAGCACGTCTTTTTATGCGCTGGGCGGCACGTAGCCCGCCGCGGCGTCTGCGCCGCCGCCAAAGAAATGGTTCTCCATTTGCCGTGCCAGGTACTGGCGTGCGCGTGCGTCGGCCAGGTTCAGGCGGTTCTCGTTCACCAGCATGGTCTGGTGACGGATCCAATCGGCCCAGGCCTGCTTGCTGACGTTTTCATAGATGCGCTTGCCCAGTTCGCCGGGGTAGGGTGGGAAGTCGAGGCCTTCGGCTTCCTGGCCGAGCTTGATGCATTGAACGGTACGTGCCATGGGGCAATTCCTTTGTAGTCGGGGGGTTCTTAGTTGATTTTCGAATAACGAACTGAAATCTTATTGGTTCCAGTTTTGATGGGCGGCTTCCAGAATGCGTTGCATCGACATTCACCGCTACGGAAGCACCCATGAAAAATCGCCGCCACTTTATCAAGTTTCCCCTTGCAGCCGCCTTGGTGGCCACGCTCGGGTGGGGCTTTTCGCTGCCCGCCCTGGCGCAGCAGCCGGTGACGCTGCTCAATGTTTCTTACGACCCGACGCGCGAGCTGTACGCGGAGTTCAACACGGCCTTCGCCAAGCACTGGAAGGCCCAGGCGGGGCAGGACGTGACCGTGAAGCAGTCGCACGGTGGCTCGGGCAAGCAGGCGCGCTCGGTGATCGACGGCCTTGATGCCGACGTGGTGACCTTGGGCCTGGCGCCCGACGTGGATGCGCTGGTGAAGAACGGCGGCCTGGTGGCGCCGGACTGGCAAAAGCGCCTGCCGCACAACTCCGCGCCCTATACCTCGACCATCATCTTCCTGGTGAAAAAGGGCAACCCCAAGGGCATCAAGGACTGGGATGACCTCGTGAAGCCCGGTGTGTCCGTGATCACGCCCAATCCCAAGACTTCGGCAGGTGCGCAGTGGAACTACTTGGCGGCCTGGGAATACGGCAAGCGCAAGAGCGGCAGCGAGGCGGGCGCCAAGGAGTTCGTGGGCAAGCTCTACGGCAACGTGCCAGTGCTCGACACGGGCGCGCGCGGATCCACCATCACCTTTGCCCAGCGCGCCGTGGGCGACGTGCTGATCGCCTGGGAGAACGAGGCCTTTCTGGTGCTCAAGGAGTTTGGCAAGGACAAGTTCGAGATCGTCGTGCCCTCGGCCAGCATCCTGGCCGAACCCACGGTGGCCGTGGTGGACAAGAACGTGGACAAGAAGGGCACGCGCAAGGTGGCCGAGGCCTACCTGCAGTACCTGTACTCCGACGAAGGCCAGGACATCGCGGGCAAGAACTACTACCGCCCGAGCAGCGAAAAGGCGCGTGCCAAGTACGCGGCGCAGTTCCCCAAGCTGACGCTGTTCACCATCGACCAGGCGTTCGGCGGCTGGCCTGCCGCGGGCAAGACGCACTTTGCCGACGGCGGCACCTTCGACCAGATCTACACCAAGCGCTGAGCACTGCAGCAAAAAGCGGCTTGCGCGCTTGCAGGGCAAGCGCGCGAAGCTATCGAAACATGAGCACATAGGAATCCACCATGTCCACCTTGCTGCTGGCCGGAAGCCCCTCGGAGCGCTCACGCTCGGCCGCGCTGCTCGACGCCGTGGCGCTGCGCCTGGCGGTGCGCGGCGTGCGCGCGGAGCACTTGCACATCCGCAACCTGAACCCGCAGGCGCTGCTGCTGGCCGACACGGGCCACCACAGCATCGTGCAGGCGGTCAAGCAGGTGGAAGATGCCAACCTGCTCGTGGTCGCCACGCCGGTCTACAAGGCGGCCTACAGCGGGGTGCTCAAGGTGTTCCTTGACCTGCTGCCGCAGTCGGCGCTGCAGGGCAAGACCGTGCTGCCCCTGGCCACGGGCGGCAGCCCGCACCACATGCTGGCGCTGGACTACGCGCTGCGGCCGGTGCTGCAGTCGCTCGGGGCCAAGCACATCCTGCCTGGCATCTATGCCACCGATGGGCAAGTGGCCCTGCCCCCCGAGGGCGCCTATGCCGTGGCGCCCGAGATCGGCCAGCGCATCGACGAGGCCGTGCACCAGCTGGTCAGCGAAGTGCTGCACGTTCCGGCCACGTCGGCCGCAGCCACGGGGCGCTTTGCGCCGGTGCCTTTCACGAAGGTGCGCTGCAGCGTGTGAGCCCGTCCGGGATTTCCTGACCTCTCCTCCATCGACCGAAACGCCGCCAGGGCGGCGAGGGCGCAGCCTTGCCTGCACCCCGCCCCGGCGCACCCGCCCAAGGACACACTGACATGAATAAACCGACGAACACCGCTGCGTACCCTGCAGCCGCCGCCTCCCGCTTGCCGCGCCGCCGCGTGCTGGCTTGCGCACTCGGCCTGGCTGGCGCCTGGAGCGTGGGCAGTGCCTGGGCACAAGCCCCGGCCCGCGTGCTGCGCGTAGGCCACCAAAAGGGCTGGCTGTCGCTGCTCAAGGCGCGCGGCACGCTGGAAAAGCGCCTGGCGCCGCTGGGCGTGAAGGTCACGTGGACCGAATTCAACGCCGGGCCGGTGCAGCTGGAGGCGCTGAATGTCGGCTCCATCGACTTCGGCGACGTGGGCGAGGCGCCGCCGATCTTCGCCCAGGCCGCCGGCGCGCCGCTGGTGTACGCCGGTGCCTCGGTGCCGCGCCCCGAACTGGAGGCGCTGCTGGTGCCCAAGGATTCGCCCATCCGCAGCGTGGCCGACCTCAAGGGCAAGCGCGTGGCCTACAACAAGGGCTCGAACGTGCAGTACCTGCTGGTCAAGCTGCTGCAAAAGCACGGCCTGAGCTACGGCGACGTGCAGTCCATCTTTCTGGCGCCGGCCGATGCGCGCGCGGCCTTTGAAAAGGGCGCGGTCGATGCCTGGCTGATCTGGGACCCGTTCCTCGCGGCGGCGCAAAAAGCCCTGCAGGCGCGGGTGCTTGCCGACGCCAATGGCGTGGCCAACAACCGCTACTACTACTTCAGCTCGCGCGACTACGCCACGCGCAACCCCGACGTGCTGCGCATCGCCATCGAGGAGATCAACCGCATCGACACCTGGGTGTCGCACAACAAGGCGGCGGCTGCTGCCGAACTGGCCGGCGTGCTGGGGCTGGACAAGGAAATCACCACCCTGTACGTGGAGCGCGTGCGCTTCGGCACCGCGCCGGTCACGCGCGACATCCTGGCCGAGCAGCAGGAGATCGCCGACACCTTCCATGCGCTCAAGCTCATCCCCAAGAAGCTCAACCTGCTGCACGCCGCCCCGGTGGATCTGTGAGGACGCCATGCCCGCCACGCCTGCCCGCCCTGCCTTCGTCCCCCAGCGCCAGCCCCTGGTGCGGCGCCTGCGCCGCGTACTGCGCGTGACCGAGCGCGCCTGGGGCCTGCCGCCGCAGCACCCCGCACCCGCCCGGAGCGCGCCATGACCGAAGCCGTGCGCAAACTCCAGGCCTGCGCCACCCTGGCCGTGGCCCCTGAGCGCCCCGGCGCACCCGCCGCCGTGCGGCGCCTGGCTGCGCAGGCCGGCCAGCGCCTGCTGCCGTGGCTGGTGCCGCTGCTGCTGGTGGCCGTGTGGCAGGCAGCGTCGGCGCGTGGCTGGCTCTCCACCCGCGTGCTGCCCGCGCCGCTCGACGTGCTGCAGGCCGCGTGGACGCTGGCCGAATCCGGCGAGCTGTGGACGCACGTGAAGGTGAGCGCCGCGCGCGCGCTCAGCGGCCTGGCCATCGGCGGCGGGCTCGGCCTGCTGCTGGGGCTGCTCACGGGCTCGCTGCGCTGGGCCGAGACGCTGCTCGACTCCACCATCCAGATGGTGCGCAACATCCCGGCGCTGGCGCTGATCCCGCTGGTCATCCTGTGGTTCGGCATCGACGAATCGGCCAAGCTGTTCCTCATCGCCGTGTCGGTGTTCTTCCCCATCTACCTCAACACCTACCACGGCATCCGCAACGTCGATCCCGGCCTGGTCGAGATGGGGCGCACCTACGGCCTCACGCGCTGGCAGCTGTACCGCGACATCATCCTGCCCGGCGCGCTCTCCTCCATCCTGGTGGGGCTGCGCTTCTCGCTTGGCCTGATGTGGGTGATCCTGATCGTGGCCGAGACCATCTCGGCGCAGTCCGGCATCGGCTACCTGACCATGAACGCCCGCGAGTTCCTGCAGACCGACATCGTGCTGGTGGGCATCCTGCTGTACGCGCTGCTGGGCAAGCTGGCCGACGTGTTCGCCAAGGTGCTGGAGCGCTGGTGGCTGCGCTGGCATCCGGGCTACCAGGCCTGATTCACTCTCAATAACGTAGCTGCTTGCGCTTGCTGCATAAGGGCTGGAGCCTGTTTTGACCTCTATTTCATCTTCCCCATCGTCCGGCGGTGTACGCCTGCAGGTGCGCGGCGTGGACAAGCACTACGGCGCGCGCCACGTGCTGCGCCATGCCAGCCTGGACATCGAGCCCGGCGAATTCGTCGCCATCGTGGGCCGCAGCGGCTGCGGCAAGAGCACGCTGCTGCGGCTGGTGGCGGGGCTGGAGTCCGCCACGGGCGGCAGCATCCGCATCGACGGGCAGGACGTGTGGGGCCTGGGCGCGGGCACGCGCATCATGTTCCAGGACGCGCGCCTGCTGCCCTGGAAGCGCGTGGCCGACAACGTGGCTCTGGGCCTGCCGCCCGGCCAGCGCGGCGCAGCGGCCGAGGTGCTGGCCCGCGTGGGCCTGGGCGACCGGCTGGCCGAGTGGCCGGCACGCCTGTCGGGCGGCCAGCGCCAGCGCGTGGCCCTGGCGCGGGCCCTGGTGCATGGGCCGCGCCTGCTGCTATTGGATGAGCCGCTGGGTGCGCTGGACGCGCTCACGCGCATCGAGATGCACCGCCTCATCGAGGGGCTGTGGCGCGCCAGCGGCTTCACCGCGCTGCTGGTCACGCACGACGTGCAGGAAGCCGTGGCCCTGGCCGACCGTGTGGTCCTCATCGAGGACGGGCAGATCGCGCTGGACCAGCGCATCGACCTGCCGCGCCCGCGCGTGCACGGCGACGCGGCCTTCGCGGCGCTGGAAAAACGCATCCTCGACCGCGTGCTGCAAAAGCCCGGCGCCGAGCCGGCGGCGGACCCCGGCAGCTGGCCCGGCGTGCCTGCCCACGGCCTGCGCTGGGCCATCTGAATTCCTTTTCTGAACCACTTACTTTGCAACCCAGGAGAAAACCCATGTCCATTCAAGCCATCAACGTGCGCAACCAGTTCAAGGGCAAGGTGCGCGAAATCATCCGCGGCGACGTCGTTTCCGAGGTCGATGTGGAGACGCCCTGGGGCATCGTCACCTCGGTCATCACCACGCGCTCGGTGGACGAACTGAAGCTGGTGGTGGGCTCCGACGTGGTGGCGCTGGTCAAGTCCACCGAAGTCTCCATCGCCAAGCTGTGACGCGGCGCCGGATTTGAAGAAAAAAGGGCGCCAGCCCTTGCGGGACAAGCGCTGGCAGCTCACTGAAAGATAGCAAAAAACCATGAACTTCCAGCAATTGCGCTCGGTGCGCGAGGCCGTGCGCTGCGGCTACAACCTGACCGAGGTGGCCGCGCGGCTCTACACCTCGCAGCCCGGCGTGAGCCGCCAGATCCGCGAGCTGGAGGAGGAGCTGGGCGTGGACATCTTCGTGCGCGCGGGCAAGCGCCTCACGGGGCTGACGCCGCCCGGCGCGTCGCTGCTGCCCATCGTCGAGCGCCTGCTGCTGGAGTCGGAGAACCTGCGCCGCGCGGGCGACGACTTCGTCGCCGCCGACCGTGGCGGCCTGGTGGTGGCCGCCACGCACTCGCAGGCGCGCTACGCGCTGCCCGCGGTGGTGCGCGACTTCCGCCAGCATTTCCCGCGCGTGTCGCTGCACCTGCGCCAGGGCTCGCCGCGCCAGGTGGCTGAGATGCTGCTCTCGGGCGAGGCCGACATCGGCGTGGCCACCGAGGCGCTGGCGGGGTACGAGCAGCTGGTCACGCTGCCGTGCTACCGCTGGTCGCACAGCATCATCGTGCCGCCGGGCCACCCGCTGCTGGCGCTGGAGCCGCAGGCCGTGACGCTGCAGGCGCTGGCCAGCTACCCCATCATCACCTACGAGGCGGGCTACACCGGGCGCTCGCACATCGACGAGTCGTTCGCCCAGGCGGCGCTGGCGCCCGACGTGGTGCTCACCGCCATGGACGCCGACGTCATCAAAACCTATGTGGAGCTGGGCATGGGCGTGGGCATCGTGGCCTCGATCGCCTTCGATGCCGAGCGTGACCGCCACCTGCGCGCCATCGACGCGCGCCATCTGTTCGAGGTCAACCTCACGCGCCTGGGCCTGCGCCGCGGCGGCTGGCTGCGCGGCTACGCCTTTCGCTTCATCGAGACCTTCGTGCCCACGCTCACGCGCGAAGAGGTGCTGCGCGCGCTGGCACAGGGCGATTCCAAAGGGGAGGGGGAAGGGGGCGCTGTAGCCCCTTGAGCGCCAGGCATTGCTTGCGCGTTTTGCGCATAAGCAAGGCGTTTTCCATTCGTTCTCTAGACGCTGCCGCCGGGGCACCATGTGGCACATCGCTACCGACGCAGTGAACCTACCATGACGGACATCTCCAATCTTCCCGCCTTGCAAGAAGCCGCAACCCGCGCTGCCGCCGAGGGCCTGCCCTACGCCGGCTCGGTGACGCCGCGCCAGGCCTGGCAGCTCGTCAGCCAAGGGCTGGCGCTGCTGGTGGACGTGCGCACGGCCGAGGAACGCAAGTTTGTTGGCCACGTGCCCGGCAGCGCGCACGTGCCCTGGGCCACGGGCACGGCGCTGGCGCGCAACCCGCGTTTTGTGCGCGAGCTGGCGGCGCTGCTGGCCAAGCAGCCGCAGCCCGCCATCGCGCTGCTGCTGTGCCGCAGCGGCAAGCGCTCGGCCCTGGCCGCGCAGGAGGCCGCCAAGGCCGGACTGGCCTGCGTGTTCAACGTGAGCGAGGGCTTCGAGGGCGAGCTTGACGCCGCCCAGCAGCGCGGCCATGCCGACGGCTGGCGCTTCCACGGCCTGCCCTGGCTGCAAGACTGACGGCGCCCCTCCGTTAACTCCTGAATTGATAGCTGGAAGCGCTTGCCCCGCAAGCGCTGGGGGCTTGTTTCGTTCAAAAAAAGGCACACCACCATGAGCGACTTTCCCATTCCCGAAATCGTGGCCGAGCTGCGCCACGTGCGCGCCCAGTGGCGCGGCCAGCAGGGCCGCACCGATACGGCGCAGCGCGAATTCCCCTCGCGCGACGCCGTGGCGCGCGCCGTCGATGCGCTCAAGGGCGTGCTCTACCCGCTGCGCCTGGGGCCGCCCGAGCTGCGCCAGGCGGGCGAGGATTTCTACATTGCCCACACGCTCGACAGCGCGCTGCAGGCGCTGCGCACGCAGGCCGCCATTGAGCTGGGCTACCGTGCGCGCCACGACGGCGAGGCGCTCGAAGGCGAGGCGCTGGCGCGGCGCGCCACCCAGGTGGTGCGCGAGTTCGCCCAGTCGCTGCCCCGGCTGCGCCAGTGGCTGGACGCGGATGTGCTGGCCGCCTTCCACGGCGACCCGGCCGCGCACAGCGTGGACGAGGTGGTGCTCTCCTACCCCGGCGTGCTGGCGCTGATTCACCACCGCATTGCGCATGTGCTGTACCTGCTGGAGCTGCCGCTGCTGGCACGCATGGTGGCTGAACTCGCGCACGGGCAGACGGGCATCGACATCCACCCCGGCGCGCGCATCGGCGCGGGCTGCTTCATCGACCACGGCACCGGCGTGGTGGTGGGCGAGACGGCGGTGATCGGCCGCAACGTGCGCATTTACCAGGCCGTGACGCTGGGCGCCAAGCGCTTTCCGCGCGACGCCCAGGGCCACCTGCAAAAGGGCTGGCCGCGCCACCCCATCGTGCAGGACGACGTGGTGATCTACGCCGGCGCCACCATCCTCGGGCGCGTGACCATCGGCCGGGGCGCCGTCATCGGCGGCAACGTCTGGGTGACGGAGGACGTGCCGCCGCTGGCCCACGTCACTCAGGCCAGCGTGCGCCAGGCCATCGCCACGCCGCCCGACGCCGGCCCGCTGCCCGTGGCGGCCTGAGTTTTTCCCTCACCGTTTCCCGTTTTCTTCCACCCTCCGTAGTA
Source organism: Paenacidovorax caeni (assembly GCF_001298675.1). Lineage (GTDB taxonomy): Bacteria > Pseudomonadota > Gammaproteobacteria > Burkholderiales > Burkholderiaceae_C > Paenacidovorax > Paenacidovorax caeni. The sequence continues at coordinate 9,018 of NZ_CYIG01000008.1, read as the reverse complement.
CGACAGTCCATGACCACGATCCACCACACCCTGGGCGACAATGCCGCCCGCCAGTTGGCCAACGCCACCAAGACCGCGCCCCAGCTCGCCACTATCACGCCGCGCTGGCTCACGCACCTGCTGCAGTGGGTGCCGGTGGAGGCGGGCATCTACCGCGTCAACCAGGTGAAGAACCCGCAGGACATCAAGGTGACCTGCACCAGCAAGCAGTTCGAGAACCAGTTGCCGCGTACCTTCGTCGATTACGACGAAGCGCCGCGCGAGTACTTCCTGAACGCCGTTTCCACGGTGCTGGACGTGCACACGCGCATCTCCGACCTCTACAGCAGCCCGCACGACCAGATCAAGGAGCAGCTGCGCTTGACCATCGAGACCATCAAGGAGAACCAGGAGAGCGAGCTCATCAACAACGCCTCCTACGGCCTGCTGGCGCAGGTGGCGGACGAGCAGCGCATCTTCCCCTTGAACGACGGTGGCGCGCCCACGCCCGACGACCTGGACGAACTGCTCACCAAGGTGTGGAAGGAGCCGGCCTTCTTCCTGGCGCACCCGCTGACCATTGCCGCCTTCGGCCGCGAGGCCACGCGCCGCGGCACGCCGCCGCCCACGGTGAGCCTGTTCGGCTCGCAGTTCATCACCTGGCGCGGCGTGCCGCTGGTGCCTTCGGACAAGATTCCGGTGGCCGATGGCAAGAGCAGCATCCTGCTGCTGCGCGTGGGTGACCGGCGCCAGGGCGTGGTGGGCCTGTTCCAGCCGGGGCTGCCGGGCGAGCAAAGCCCGGGGCTGTCGGTGCGCTTCATGGGCATCAACGACCAGGCCATCAGCTCGTACCTGATCTCGCTGTACTGCTCGCTGGCCGTGCTCACGCCGGACGCGCTGGCCGTGCTCGACGATGTGCGCATCGACCGTTACCACGACTACGCGGCGCTCGATACTTACAAGTAAAAATCGATTCAAACGCTTATGTAGCAAGCGCTGGCAGCTATTCTTTTGGAAGCTGACCAGCGGTCAAGGAGATGCTCTTGAGTACCACCCCCGCAATCCCTGTGCCGCAGAGCGCCGCGCCCATCGACCCGGCCACGCTGGCGCAGTGGGCCACCAGCCTGCTGCGCAGCCTGCCCGGCGGCGCACCCGCCGTGCCGGTGCCCGGCGCGCAGCCGCCCGCCAACTGGGCGCCGGGCGGCTCGCCGCTGGCCGCGCCCTCGGGCGTTTCGCCCAACGTACCGGGCACGCCCATCCCGCTGGGCCAGGTACCGGGCAGCAACCTGCTGCCGTCCAGCCCCGGTACGCCGCTGGCGCTGCTCAACCGCGCCGCAGTGGCGCTGCCGCATGCGCAGGCGGGCAACGGCGTGCCCGACAACGCCTTCGGCGCGCTGCCCGGCTACGAGCCGCGCCTGGCCAGCTTGACCGATGGCGTGGCACCGCACCATGCGCCCGCTCCCTCCGCGCCTTCGCTCCCTGCCGTGCCTGGCGACAGCCTGGACGCCCTGAGCCAGCAGGCCGTGGACGTCCTGACCGCTGGCGTGGGTGCGCCGGTGTTCGCCGAGGTGCCGCGTGGTGCGGCACTTGCCATTCCTGCCACGCTTGCCGTGCCACAGCCCGGTGTGGGTGGCGCCGCGCCGCAGTTTTACTTCGTCGATGCAGTACGCCTGCCCAGCGGCTACGTCACCCCGGCCAAGCCGCACCCGCACCCGCAGGGCGCGCTGGCGGCCCAGCAGGACCGCCACCCGGCCTTCGACGTGCACGCCGTGCGGCGCGACTTTCCCATCCTCTCCGAGCGCATCAGCGGCAAGCGCCTGGTGTGGCTGGACAACGCTGCCACCACGCACAAGCCCAGGCAGGTGATCGAGCGCATCGCGCATTTCTACGCGCACGAGAACTCCAACATCCACCGCGCTGCCCATGCGCTGGCGGCGCGCGCCACCGATGCCTACGAACACGCACGCGAAGTGGTGCGCCGCTTCATCCACGCGCCCGAGGCGCAGGAGGTGATTTTTGTGCGCGGCACCACCGAGGCCATCAACCTCGTCGCTAAAAGCTGGGGCGGCCAGAACGTGGGTGAGGGCGACGAAATCATCGTCAGCCATCTGGAGCACCACGCCAACATCGTGCCCTGGCAGCAGCTCGCACAGGCCAAGGGGGCGACGCTGCGCGTGATTCCGGTCGACGACCAGGGGCAGATTCGCCTCGACGAATACGACAAACTGTTGAACGAGCGCACGAAGATCGTCGCCATCGGCCACGTCTCCAACGTGCTCGGCACCGTGGTGCCGGTCAAGGAGGTGGTGGCAAGGGCGAGGACGCGCGGCATCACGACGCTGGTGGACGGCGCCCAGTCCATCGCCCACACGCCCGTGGATGTGCAGGACATCGGCGCGGACTTCTTCGTTTTTTCGGGCCACAAGATTTTTGCCCCCACGGGCATCGGCGTGCTCTGGGGCCGCCGCGAGGTGCTCGAAGCCATGCCGCCGTGGCAAGGCGGCGGCAACATGATTGCCGACGTGACTTTCGAGAAAACCCGCTACCAGGGCCTGCCCAACACCTTCGAGGCGGGCACCGGCAACATTGCCGACGCCGTGGGGCTGGGTGCGGCGCTGGAGTACGTGGAGCGCATCGGCATCCATGCCATCAGCCAGTACGAGCACGCACTGGTCGATTACGGCATGCAGCAGCTTGCCACCATTCCTGGCCTGCGCCTGATCGGTACCGTACCCGGCAAAGCCAGCGTGCTTTCGTTCGTGCTTGCCGGCTACACCACCGACGAAGTAGGCCAGGCGCTGAACGAGGAGGGCATTGCCGTGCGCACGGGCCACCACTGCGCTCAGCCCATCCTGCGCCGCTTTGGCGTGGAAACCGCGGTGCGGCCCTCGCTGGCGTTCTACAACACCTTCGAGGAAATTGACCAACTCGTGGCCGTGGTACGGCGCCTGGCGGGCCAGCGCCGGGGGTGAAACCCTGTGCAGGCCACGCCCTCGTGCAACCGGGCGTGGCTTGCGCTAGCATTCGGCCTATGACTGAAATGCATTCGAGCAGTGAAACGCCGGCCGACGTGCCGGCGCAGAGTGGCGCGCAAAGCCACTGCTTTCGCATGCCTTTGTTCCACCCCGGCACCAAGGTGCGCCTGGCGGGGCGCGACGAGGTCGTGAGTCATATCGTCGTGCGCAAGCAGTTGCTGGCCGTGCACCTTGTGGGGCGCGACGGTGCCGTGCGGCCCGATCAGCTGGAGCTGGAGCCCACGCTGTTCAGCACCGCGCGGCGGCCCGAGCCCCTGATGACCTGAAGAGCGCTCAGAACGTTCTTACGCCTGCAGCATGGGCGCAGCGCGCATCGCCATGCTTTGGCCCAGACGCACGGCGTGCGCGGGGGCCCAGGCTTCGTTGAAGCGCAGCGGTCCTTGGGGAAACAGCAGCACGACTGTGGAGCCGAGCAGAAAGCGGCCCATCTCGTCGCCTTGCTCCAAAACGATGGACTGGTCCGCGTAGTCCCAGCTGCGCAGCTCCCCTGTGCGCGGCGGGTTGACCACACCATGCCACACGGTGGCCATGCTGCCGACGATGGTGGCGCCTACCAGCACCAGCACGAACGGCCCCTGTGCGGAGTCGAATACGCATACCACGCGCTCGTTGCGCGCGAACAGGCCGGGCACACCACGGGCCGTGGTCGGGTTCACCGAGAACAGCTCCCCCGGTACGTGCACCATGCGCAGAAGCCGCCCCGTGCAGGGCATGTGGATGCGGTGGTAGTCGCGTGGGCTGAGGTAGATGGTGGCGAAGTGCCCGTCTTGGAACTGCGCCGCCAGGGCCGCATCGCCCCCGAGCAGGGCGCTGGTGCTGTAGTGGTGGCCCTTGGCCTGGAAGATCTGGTCCCGCTCGATGGCGCCGAATTGGCTCACCGCGCCATCTACGGGGCAGATCAGGTCGGCTGCGGCCAGTGGGCGGGCGCCGTGGCGCAGGGCACGGGTGAAGAATTCGTTGAAGGTGGCGTAGGCCGCGGGGTCGGAGTTGGCGGCTTCGCTCATGTCCACGCCGTAGCGCGCGATGAAGCGGCGGATCACGGCGGTGGTCCAACGCCCTCCGCGCAGGCCGGCCAGCCGGCCCATGAGGGTGGTGAGGGCCTGCTTGGGCAGGAGGTATTGCGGTAGAACGGCGAGGCGGTCGGACACAGTGGCGTGAGGTGAGTGTTGGGCGCGTCATTCTATCGGCGGCCCTTCGCCAACCGTGTGCGGGACGGGGGCATGCTTGGCGCGGCAAAATGCCGCCCCTCTCATAGCACCATGCCGTTGACCGACCCTTCCGAACCACCGCCGCGATCGGCCGCGCTGCGCCGCTGGCTGGGCAATTTCTGGCCTGCGCCGTTGGGCATCGACCGGCGCGAGCACCTGCGCATGGCTTGCGGTGCAGCCCTGGGCGTGCTCCTGTCAGCGCTGCTGGCCCGTTGGTGGGCGAATGTATGGGGAATCGAGGCACCGTGGATGGTTGCTTCGGTTGGCGCCAGCGCGGTACTGGTGTTCGGCCTGCCCTCCAGTCCGCTGGCGCAGCCCTGGCCCGTGCTCGCGGGCAGCACGCTGTCGGCCCTGGTGGGGGCGTTGTGTGCGCTGCTGGTGCCGGATGTTGCCTGTAGCGGTGCGCTTGCAGTGGGGCTGGCCCTGGCGCTTATGGTGCAGTTGCGCTGCCTGCACCCGCCGGGTGGGGCACTGGCCCTGTTTGTCGTGCTCAACCATGGCGGTGGCGTGCACTTGGCCGTCTTCCCGGTGCTGTTTAATGTGGTGGCCCTGTTGGTGGTGGCGGTGGTCTACAACACCCTGACCGGACGCAGCTATCCGCATCCCCAGCGCCCGGCACGGCAGGCCGTGCCCGCCGGTGGATTCACCGTGGCCGATGTGGACGTCGCGCTGGCGCACTACAACCAGGTGCTCGACATCAGCCGGGCCGACTTGGAAGGGCTTTTGCACCAAGTGGGTCGCGCCGCGTTCCAGCGGACCCTGGGTGAGTTGCGCTGCGCTGACATCATGTCCAGCCCGCCGTTTGCGGTGGAGCAGGGCGTTTCTCTGAAGGAAGCCTGGGCATTGCTGCGCCGAGAGCAAATCAAGGCGCTGCCCGTGGTGGATGGCCAGCGGCAGGTGGTAGGCATCGTCACGGTGGCTGATTTCATGCGGCTCGTGAACTTGGATCTACACGAGGGGCTGGGCCAGCGCCTGCGTGCCCTGGTAATGGGGCGTGGCCAGCAACCGACCCAGGTGCAGGGCATCATGACGCGCGCCGTGCAGGTCGCTGGTGCGGCACAGCACGTGATGGACCTTGTTCCCCTGTTCTCGCAAGGGGGGCATCACCACATTCCGATCGTCGATGAGGGCCAGCGTCTGGTCGGGATCATCACCCAGACGGATTTGGTGCGTGCCCTGGCCAAGGCGGTACAGGCTGCCAAGTAAGCAATCCCTACCATAACACGCTACAATCAAAGGGCTTTACGCACAGCGCCTTGCCTGTCCACTGAAGCCGTCTTCCCCCGGCCATCGTTCTATCTGCGCCCCGGGTGCAGCGACTCCCTCCGCCCGCATGCACGCACCGTGCTTTCGAGTCCTGGTTCAGGACGGCACCCGCCGTGGCGGACATGCCGCAGCGTCAGTGCTGTACACATAAGGTATTTGTCTTGAGAGATTGATGAAATGGCCAAAGAAGAACTGATTGAAATGCAGGGCAGCGTGACTGAAGTGCTGCCTGATTCGCGTTTTCGCGTGACCCTGGATAACGGCCACCAACTGATCGCCTACACCGGCGGCAAGATGCGCAAGCACCACATCCGTATCTTGGCGGGTGACAAGGTGTCGTTGGAAATGTCGCCCTACGACCTTACCAAGGGCCGCATCACTTTCCGTCACTTGGCCGGCCGTGGCCCCGCTCCTTCTTCTCGCTGAGTATTTCGCAGGTTGCAGCGCGCAAATTTGCGCTGCAAGCCACAAAAAGAGTCTGTGGCAGGTTAGAATCCTAGCTGTCGGAGCGTAGCGCAGCCTGGTAGCGCATCTGCTTTGGGAGCAGAGGGTCGCGAGTTCGAATCCCGCCGCTCCGACCATTACATAGACCGCCAGTGTTCGTAACCATCCGACACTGGCGGTTTTTCATTGGGCGCCCCCTGTTTTGAGTTCCGCCAAAGTGCGCGGAAGTACACTGCAAGCCACCCTAAAACGGGGGAACAAACGGGGGAACGAAAGCGCAGGATGCGCAAGCGGGGCGATGCTGTTCCCCCATCCCCTCTGAAAACGCCGGTTTTGCCTGTTCCCCACCCTGGAGGAACTGCCCATGCTGACCGACGTAGCCTGCAAAAAAGCCACCTGCCCACCAGACAAGAAGCGCGAACGCTTGGCCGATTCTGGGGGCCTGTATCTGGAGATAGCGCCCAACGGTTCCAAGCGCTGGTTTTGGAAGTACCGCAAGCAGGGCAAAGAGGGCCGCATGGCCTTGGGGCGCTATCCCGATGTGTCGCTGGCTGCCGCCCGCAAAGCCAGGGACGAAGCCAAGGGCGTGAAAGATGGCGGGTTCGACCCCGTGCAAGCGCGCCAGGCGGGTAGGCTACAAGCCGCTGGCAGCCAGGAAACCACCTTTGATTCGGTTGCCCGTGCGTGGTACGCCATGCGCTCTCCCGGATGGAGTAGCCACCACCAAATCAGGGAGCTGCGCAACCTGGAAAAAGACCTGATTCCATGGCTTGGGGCGCGCAACGTCAACGAGATAGAGCCGCCCGAACTGCTGGCAACGCTGCGCCGCGTAGAGGCCCGGGGCGCTATCGACGTGGCGCACCGGGTGCTGGTGACGGCGCGTGGCGTGCTGTCCTACGCCGTGGCCACTGGTGCCGCGCAACGCAACCCAGCGCTAGACCTGAAAACCGCTCTCACGCCCCACCACTCCAAACCGTTCGCAGCCATCACTGACCCCGCCGCGCTAGGCGAGCTTTTGCGCGCCATGCACGGTTACATGGGCCACCCCGTGGTGCGCACCGCCTTGAACCTTGCCCCCATGCTGCTGCAGCGCCCCACCGAGCTGCGCGCCATGGCATGGGAGGAGGTCGATTTAGATGCCGCCCTGTGGATCATTCCAGCCACCCGCATGAAGCGCCGGGTGCATGAAAAAAAGCACGGCGAGCCGCACCGCGTGCCGCTGCCCCGGCAAGCCGTGGCCCTTTTGCGTGAGCTGCACCCACTGACGGGCGGGGGCGCGCTGGTGTTCCCAGGGATGCGGGGCAAAAACCGCCCCATCAGCGACAACACCCTACGGGCTGCGCTGCAAACCTTGGGCTACTCCAGCGAGGTGCAAACAATCCACGGATTCCGCGCCACAGCCCGCACCGTTTTGGATGAGCGCATGGGCTTTGAGCCGAACCTGATTGATGCCCAGCTTGCCCACGCCGTGAAAGACGCCAACGGGCGCAGCTACAACCGCACCGAGCACCTAGAGCAACGCCGCACCATGATGCAAGCATGGGCCGATTACTTGGACGCCCGCCGCGCCGGGAAAGAGATTGAGCCGCCCAGGCCAGCCGCCTGAAGCGCCACCAGCCACCCCCCCCACGCCAGCCGCCCCGCCATCCCCAGGCCGGGCGGTTTTTTTGTGCCAGCGTGCAAACCCTTCGCCCAAAGAATCAAAAAATGCCGGGGACACCGGGGACAAATTCAAAAAACAAGGCGTAACAAGGGTTTGAGCCGGAAAAGTGCCGGGGACAAAGCGGGGACAAAGCGGGGACAAAGCGGGGACAAATAAGAAATTTATTAGATAGTGAAATTTTTCATTCATTTCTTATTAAGCGCCCCCTTTTTCTTCCTGTTTCGCTGGTGCTTTTCCCCCCTTGCCTGGTGTGCTGGTGGCCAGCACTTGGCCGGGCTGTGCGCGCTCGATCCAGCCGGGTGCGCTGCCCTGGCTGGTGGCCAGGTGGTGCGCAACCTTGGGTTGCCGAGCTGCTTGGGCGGTGCGCTGCTGCGCGTGCCGCAGTGCCGCTGCGCTGGTGGCCAGCACTTGGCCGGGCTGTGCGCGCCCGGTCCAGCCCGGTGCGCTGCCCCGGCTGGTGGCGGGGCGGTGCGCAACCCGGGGTTGCCGTGCTGCTTGGGCCTTGCTGCTGCTGCGCGTGCCGCAGTGCCGCTGCGCTGGTGGCCAGCACCTTGCCGGGCTGTGCGCTCGATCCAGCCCGGTGCGCTGCCCTGGCTGGTAGCCAGGCGATGCGCAACCTTGGGTTGCTGGGCTGCTTGGGCGGTTCGCTGCCGCCGTGCCGCAGTACCGCTTCGCTGGTGCGCTCGATCCAGCCAGGTGCGCTGCCCTGGCTGGTGGCGGGGCGGTGCGCAATCTTGGGTTGCTGGGCTGCTTGGGCCTTGCTGCTGCGCGTGCCGCTGCGCTGGTGGCCAGCACCTGGCCGGGCTGTGCGCTCGATCCAGCCGGGTGCGCTGCCCTGGCTGGTAGCCAGGCGATGCGCAACCTTGGGTTGCTGGGCTGCTTGGGCGGTTCGCTGCCGCCGTGCCGCAGTACCGCTTCGCTGGTGCGCTCGATCCAGCCAGGTGCGCTGCCCCGGCTGGTGGCGGGGCGGTGCGCAACCTTGGGTTGCCGAGCTGCTTGGGCGGTGCGTTGCTGCGCGTGCCGCCGTGCCGCAGTACCGCTTCGCTGGTGCGCTCGATCCAGCCAGGTGCGCTGCCCCGGCTGGTGGCGGGGCGGTGCGCAACCTTGGGTTGCCGAGCTGCTTGGGCGGTGCGTTGCTGCGCGTGCCGCAGTGCCGCAGTGCCGCAGTGCCGCTGTGCCGCTGTGCTGGTGGCCAGCACTTGGCCGGGCTGTGCGCTCGATCCAGCCGGGTGCGCTGCCCTGGCTGGTGGCGGGCGGTGCGCAACCTTGGGTTGCTGGGCTGCTTGGGCGGTTCGCTTCCGCCGTGCCGCTGCGCTGGTGGCCAGCACCTGGCCGGGCTGGTGCGCCTGATCCAGCCGGGTGCGCTGCCCTGGCGTGGTGGCGGGCTGCGCACATTGCCGGAAATGGGCGCGATGGGGTTCCC